>JBAYSY010000014.1:0-57028 GCA_041675885.1 Gemmobacter sp.
CGCCGGTATCACAAGGTCCATCTGGCGATGGACACGGCCACCGGCGACATCCGCGCGGTGGAGTTCACCTCGAGCGACAAGGGCGACAGCCCCATTCTGCCCCATCTGCTGGACCGGATCCCGCCCGATGAACAGATCGGCACCGTGACCGGCGATGGCGCCTTCGACACAAGGCGCTGCCACACCGCGAACCTCGATCGAGGTGGCACCGCCATCATCCCGATCCGCAGGAACGGACGCGGATGGCGGGAGGACTGCCCCGCCGCCAGGGCGCACAATGAAACCCTGAGGGCCACCCAACGCCTCGGCAGAACTATCCGGAAGCGCTGGTCCGGCTATCATGCCCGAAGTCGGATCGACGCAAGGATGCGGGGCCTCAAAGCCTTCGGCGAACGCATCGCATCACGAGACCCGCGCCGCCAGACCGCCGAAATCCACATCCGCGTCGCGCTCATCAACCGCTTTAACGCACCCGGCACCGCCGAGATCGAACGCGTGGCATGAACTCAAAGGAAAAGGGCATATCCCGCCTCACAGCTGAGTGCTGCAACAATGCCCATCCGACAGCACCCGGACAACCGGCACCTTCTGCACGGATATGTCTTCCAGCAACCGACTTGGCCATAAGAACCGGCCGGAGTCTATCTGGTTCTCCCCCCAGCCGATCACCGTTTCAGGCGATCGCCGGCAACTCCGGGGTTCTATCGGCACTGCCGCCTTCGGGCGGCATTTTTTTGAACCTTTCAATGGCCAGCAACCCCGTGCCAAATGGACAAACCGACCGCCCGGGTTCGGACAGCAGAGAATTTACCGACATAGAATCAACACCTACGATCCACCGCTCGAAACGAATAGCCAATATTTGATGGGCGCGAGAAGGAGTATCGGCCCGAACCGGCCTCTCTGTCCATGCCCGGACTCAAGGCGCGGCACGCACCGGCGGTCCGGTCACCGCCACTTCACCGCCGTGCCATAGGCGGCGATGTTGATGCTCCGCGAGTCATAGGTGGTTTCGAACCCGCAGGACACCACCGCGTCGGCGCCGAGTTCTTCGGCGCGGGCGCGCAGGTTCACCTTGCAGTCGTCGAGCGCATCGCTCAGGCGCGGGCCGCCCGAGAACGCCCCTCCGGTCGTCGTACCGATCGCGCCGACGATATCGAGCACCTCATGCGGCGCGTCCGGAGGTGCGGTGGAAAGCGTGACCGGCATGGCGGGTCTCCGGGGTTGGGCCTCGGACTCCCGGCCCGGGCGCCGCGCCCTCAGTGCGTCCAGGTGCCCATGCCCGCCCAGTAGCGTTGCAGGTCGTCCTCGTCGGCACCCTCGCTCGACATGGCGCGGATCGCGCCGAGAATCGCGGCCTCGCCGCCGATATAGGCGATCCGCATCCCGCACTGGTGGAAGCGGTGGTAGTTCTCGTCCCGGGCAAGTTCGCGGTCGCTCAGCCGACGGCCCATGCGGCGCAGGTTGCCGTAGGCATCGCGCGCATCCCGAAGGGCGGAAAACAGGGCTTCGTATTCGGCGGCGGCTTCGGCGGCAGCGGGCATGACTTCCTCCTTGAGAACTCCTGACACCCCGGATCAAACACATGGCTGCGGCGAGATTCGGGCACGGTTGTGGCGGCTTCCGGCCCGCGGCCGGTTTCGCCCCGATCAAGCACACACCGCCCCCCTGCGAAACCCTGCCGGGGTCCGCGGCCCCTGTCCCCGGAACGGCGGCACGAGGATCCCGGTGAAACACTTGCGGCCGATGCGGGAGGCAAGAGCGGTTCATGGCGATGACTCCACCCTGCCGCGCGCGCCGACAGGTGCATATATAGCCAGCCATGGCGGCCATGGCCACAGGGACATGGCCGTTCCCATATCTTTCCTGTGCGGTTCCGGCATTGCCCCCACGGTCATCCACCGCCCTGTGCTTTGCCCGCACGCCACCGCCGGGGGCAGGTCGAAGCCCGAACGCCCCGCACCCCTCGCGGCAAGGGGATTTGACAGCGGTCGGGCGACTGCCTAGGCCGGAAGCACCGCTTTCATGGACCGCGCCCGATGACCGCCCGCCCTGCCCCGCCCGCGCCGCCCGCCCCGGCCCCGTCCGGGAGACACGGGGCATGAGCAGCCGGGCCGTGGCCGTGGCGGCGCTGGCGCTGTCGGTCGCGCTGCATCTGGGGGCGGCCCTGCTGCTGGACCGGCAACCGGGGGGCGAACGCGGCGCGGGCATCCCCGAGGGCGGCACGCCGGGGCTGGAGATCGCCGGAGACGGAATCGCGGCGCTGGTCGCCACCTGGGAGCAGGTGCCGGACGGCATGTCCGGGAGCGCGCCCGCCCCCGGCCCCGCGCCGGAACCCGTCCCGGTCCCGCTCGTGCCGCCGCTGCACGAAAGCCAGCCCGCAATCGCCGCCCCTGCTCCGCCGGTCATCCCCGCCACGGCGGCCGAGGCGCTGCCCACCCGGCCCGAACTGCTGCCGCCCCGGCCCGCTCCGATACCGCTCCCCCGGGTCGCCGCACCGCTGCCGCAGCCCGAGGCCCCCCCGCCGGTCATGCCCGCCCCCGACCGGCCGCAAACCGCCGCACCTTCCGATCGCCCCCCGGAGCCCGCCGCCGAAGCACGGCCGCCACAGCCGGAACCCGCCCCGGCCCCCCCGCCGGAAGCAATCTCGGACTCGGAGCCCCCCGCCGCGCCGGAACAATCGCCCCGGCCGCCCCCGCGCCCGGAGGAGACCGCAAGCCCCGCACCGGCGCCCGCCCCCACACCCGCGCCCGCATCCGGCCCTGCCGGAACCGGCGCCGCCGCCCCTGCCGGGCGGGGCGGCACGGCCGCGACGGATATCCCCGGGGCCGAGCGGCAGCGCCTCGACTGGGCCCGCGCGATCCATGCACGGATCGACCGCGCCAAGCGCCGCCCCAACAGCGCGGCGCGCGGCCAGGTGCAACTGCACCTGCGGATCGCCGCCGACGGCGCGCTGCTCGGGGTCGGCGTGGCGCGCCCCAGCGGCCACCCCGCGCTCGACCGCGCCGCGACCGAGGCCGTCACCCGCGCCGGGCGTTTTCCCCCTGCCCCCGCGACGCTCGGGCCGGGGCCGTTCACGCTGGCCCTCACGGTCGGATTCACCCGTTGAAAACCCTGCCGGAACCCTCTTGACGCCCGCCGGGCTGGCGGATAGTGACCACCCATCGCGTGGCGGAGTAGCTCAGTTGGTTAGAGCAGCGGAATCATAATCCGCGTGTCGGGGGTTCAAGTCCCTCCTCCGCTACCATCATCCGCAAATCCGGGACATGATCCGGGCGGCCCGGCAGCCGTTTTCCAGCGGATTTGCAACGGAAACCCGGACCATATCCGTTCACCTTTTCTCAAGACCATCCGGTTAGCCTGTTGCGGAAAAGCGGAGGGTGGGCGATGCACGGTCTGGTCAACAGGTCGATCCAGTGTTTTCTGCGCGACACCTACGGGCCGGGTTGCTGGGCCGCGGTGGCGCGGGCGGCGGGGGTCGGCCCGGGCGGGTTCGAAACGATGCTCCATTACGACGACGCCCTGACCGGGGCCATGCTCGACGCCGCCGCCGGGCAGCTTCGCCGCCCGCGTGAGGCGGTGCTCGAAGACCTCGGGATCTATCTGATCTCGCATCCCGGGCCGGAATTCCTGCGGCGGCTGCTGCGTTTCGGCGGGGTCGGCTTTGCCGATTTCCTCCATTCGCTCGAAGATCTGCCGGAACGGGGCCGTCTTGCCGTGCCGGATCTCGACCTGCCGGAACTGAAGCTGGCGGAACAGGCGGGGCCGGGCCGCTACGACCTGATCTGCCGCGGCGGCCCGCCCGGGATCGGCCATGTGGTCGCCGGGATGCTGCGGGCGATGGCCGACGATTACGGCGCGCTGGCGCTGGTGGACCACGCCGGGGCCACAGCGGGGGAGGAGCGGATCTCCATCCACCTGCTCGACAGCCGTTTCGCCGCCGGGCGCCCGTTCGATCTGGCCGCCGGCCCGGACCCGGCCCGGGGTTCCACGCCGGAAGGCGCGCGGGGATGACGGCGGCGGGGGGCTTTGCGGTGGGCATGGCGGCGCTCGACCGGCTGATGCCGATGCATCTGTGCCTGTCCGGCACCGGCGCGGTGCTGAGCGCGGGGCCGACACTGGCCAAGATCGCGGGCGCACCGCTTGCGGGCGGCGCCTTCTTCGACCTGTTCGAGATCCGCCAGCCGGGCGGCATCGCCACCCCCGGCGATCTCGCCCGCCGGGCCGGGGCGCGGCTTTACCTCAACCTGCGGGCGGTGCCGGAGACCGGGCTGCGCGGCCTGGCAATGCCGCTGCAAGGCAGGGGACCGGAAGGCGGGGGGCAGGAAAACGGCGGGCTGATCCTCAACCTTTCCTTCGGCATCGACCTTGCGCAGGCGGTGCGCGACCATGCGCTGACCGACACCGATTTCGCGGCGACCGACCTTGCCGTGGAACTGCTCTACCTGGTCGAGGCGAAAAGCGCGGTCATGGCCGAGTTGCGCGACCTCAACCGCAGGCTTCAGGGCGCAAGGATCGCGGCCGAGGAACAGGCGCAGACCGACACGCTGACCGGGCTTTACAACCGCCGGGCGATGGACCGGATCATGGCCGAGGTGGCGGCAAAGGCGACCCCTTTCGGGCTGATGCATGTCGATCTCGACTATTTCAAACAGGTCAACGACACGCTGGGCCATGCGGCGGGCGACCACGTGCTGCGCGAGGTGGCGCGGGCACTGCGGGCCGAGACCCGCACCGGCGACATGCTGGCCCGGGTGGGCGGTGACGAATTCGTGATCATGTTCCCCGGCCTCACCGATCCGGCGGCGATGGAGGTGATCGCAAGGCGCATGATCGACCGCCTGTCCCGCCCGATCCCCTATCGCGACCGCGATTGCAGCATCTCGGCCAGTATCGGCATGACCGCCTCGACCCTCTACGACGCGCCGGACCCCGACCGGATGCTGGCCGACGCCGACCGTGCGCTTTACGTGGCCAAGCGCGGTGGCCGGGCCGGGGTGGCGATGCACCGCCCGAAAGCGCGCGGAGGCTGAAGGATGGGAAAGCCCCTCCGCTCATGCCCCCGGCCGCGCCAGCCGGAACACCGCGCCATTCCCGACCGACAGGAACCACAGGGCGCCGTCCGGGGCCTCGCGGATGTCGCGCACCCGCCGGGTTTCCGCCGTGGCGATCCGCGCCCCCGCCCAGCCACCGGGACCGGGGCTGGCCGGGTCGTGCCGGGCGATGTGATCCGCGTTCAGGCTGCCGACAAGGTGGTGCCCGCGCCAGTCGGGGAACATCCGCCCCGAACAGATCACATGGCCCGAAGGCGCAATCGACGGATCCCAGTAATGGGCGGGCTGTTCCATCCCCCCGGCCTCGGTGCCGATCCCGATCCGGGCGCCGGAATAATGCGTCCCGTACGAAATCACCGGCCAGCCGTAGTTCGCCCCGGGGCGGATCGGGTTGATCTCGTCGCCGCCGCGCGCGCCGTGCTCCGAAACCCACAGCCGCCCGTCGGCATCGAGCGCCGCGCCCTGCGGATTGCGGTGGCCATAGCTGAATATCTCGGGCCGCGCACCTTCGGTATCGCGAAACGGGTTGTCGGCCGGAACCCCGCCATCGCGGGCGATCCGCAGCACCTTGCCTTCATGGCGCGACAGATCCTGCGCGCGTTCGTCCACGCCCCGGTCGCCCGAGGTCAGCGCCAGCGTGCCGTCCGGCAGTTCCACCACCCGGCCGCCGAAATGCCGCCCGCCCCGCCCGCCCGGCGCGGCCTCGAACAGCACGGCAAAATCCGCCAGCCGGTCGCCGTCAAGCCCCCCGACCCCCAGCGCCGTGCCCGCCCCGCCGCCCTCCTGCGGGGCGGCATAGGTCAGGAACGCCTGCCCGGTCTCGGCGAAATCGCGCGGCAGCATGATATCCAGCAAACCGCCCTGCCCGCCGGTCGCCACCCGCGGCACACCGCCGATCGCGACCGCCCCGGCCCCGGCGCCCAGCCGCAGCAGCCGACCGCCGCGCTCGGACACCAGAAAGCCGCCGTCGGGCAGGAAGGCAAGCGCCCAAGGCTCGGTCAGGCCGGTGGCGACCGGGGCGATCCGCATTTCCTGCGCATGGGCGCGGCGCGGGATCAGCGGCGCGGCCAGCAGGCAGGCCGCCCCCGCCCCCGCATGGCCAAGGAACCGCCTGCGGGCGGGCGACAGCGGGGATCGGCCGGAAATGCTCATGCCCCCGAAGCTAGCGCCCGGCGCGGCCCTGTCCAGCCCGCGGCGCCCGGCCCGAAGCGTTTCAGGTTATTGCTTTCCGCAATTTCGAACCGAAAAAGTCTGTCAACTTTTACCGAGATTGCCTTGACCTCCGGCGGCGCGCATCAGCATCCCGTAAAGGTCGCGCGGGTCGTCGGGGTCGGCGATCATGTCGAGCTGCTGGCAAAATCCGGTTTCCCGAACCTTGTCATGCACATAGCGCAGGGCGCTGAAGTCCTCGACGGCAAAGCCCACCCCGTCGAACAGGGTGATCGCCCGCGCGCTCCGCCGCCCCGGCGCCCGGCCCGCGATCACCTGCCAAAGCTCGGTCACCGGATGGTCGGGGTCAAGCTGCTGGATCTCGCCCTCCACCCGCGTCTGCGGCGGGTATTCCACGAAGATGTCCGAGCGCAGCAGGATATCGCGGTGCAGTTCGGTCTTGCCCGGGCAGTCGCCGCCGATGGCATTGATATGCACGCCGCTGCCCACCATGTTGTCGGTCAGGATCGTCGCATATTGCTTGTCGGCGGTGCAGGTGGTGACGATCTGTGCCCCCTCGATGGCCTCCTCGGCGCTGGTGCAGGGCACCACGCGCAGCCCGCTGCCCGCCAGATTCGCCGCGCATTTCGCCGTCGCCGCCGGGTCGATGTCCCACAGCCGCACCTCGGCGATCCCGCAGACCGCGCGGAAGGCCAGCGCCTGGAACTCGGCCTGCGCGCCGTTGCCGATCATCGCCATGACCCGCGCGCCCTCGGGCGCCAGATGCCTTGCCGCCAGCGCCGAGGTCGCGGCGGTGCGCAGCGCCGTCAGCAGGGTCATCTCGGACAGCAGCACCGGATAGCCGGTCTCGACCTGCGCCAGCACGCCGAAGGCGGTCACGGTCTGCAAGCCTTCGCGGATGTTCTTCGGATGGCCGTTCACGTATTTGAACCCGTAGAACTCCCCGTCCGAGGTCGGCATCAGCTCGATCACCCCCACCGGCGAATGCGAGGCCACGCGCGGGGTCTTGTCGAACGTCTCCCACCGCAGGAAATCGGCCTCGATCCGCGCGGCGAGATCGGCCAGAACCCGCTCTGTTCCCAGATGAAGAACCAGCCGCATCATGTTGGCGACACTTATGAAAGGCACAAGGGCAAGGCGCGAGGGCTTGGTCATGGCACTCATCCGAAGCTGCGGGTCGGGCGGTCGAACACCTTGCGGCCCATCAGGCTGGCGGCAAGTTCGACCATGAGTTTCGCGGTACGGCCGCGTTCGTCGAGAAACGGGTTCAGTTCCACCATGTCCAGCGAGGTCACAAGGCCCGATTCGTGCAGAAGCTCCATCACCAGATGCGCCTCGCGGAAGGTGGCGCCGCCGGGCACGGTGGTGCCGACGGCGGGCGCGATCGAGGGATCGAGGAAATCCACGTCGAGCGAGACATGCAGCATCCCCCCCGCCGCCCGCACCCGGTCCAGAAACGCGCGCAGCGGTGCGACGATACCGTGTTCGTCCAGATCGCGCATGTCGGTGACCGGCACGCCGCAAGCCTGCAAGGCCCGGTATTCCGCCGGGTCGATGGAGCGGAGGCCGTAAAGACAGATGTTCCCGGGCGGCAGCGGCGCCGGAAAGGGCGGAAAGACGTCGAAACCGTCGCGCCCGGCGATATAGGCCACCGGCGTGCCGTGCAGGTTGCCCGAGGCAGTGCTGAGCGGCGTGTGGAAATCGGCATGTGCGTCGAGCCACAGGAGGAACAGCGGCCGCCCGGCCTTGTGCGCGTGGGCCGCGACTCCCGCGACCGATCCCAGCGACAGGCTGTGGTCGCCGCCCATGAAGATCGGAAAGCCCCGCGCCATCGCCGCCTCCGCGGCCCCGGCCACCGCCCGGGCCCAGCCCACGACCTCCCCAAGCGAATGCACCGCCGGGTTGGGGCAGTCGGGCGGCTCCGGGCAGTCGGGCGGCCCGGCCGGCGCCGGTGTCAGGTCGCCCGCATCCTCGACCGCATGGCCCAGCGCCTCCAGCGCCGGGCCCAGCCCTGCCACCCGATAGGCGGCAGGCCCCATCAGGCAGCCGGGGCGGCGCTGGCCGCTGTCCGTGGGCACGCCGATCAGGATGCGGGGTTCGGGCATGGTGGCTCCATCTGCGGGTTGTGGCCCAAAGCCTGTTGTGGCCAGAGGCTGTCATGGTCAGTCTGTCATGGCCCCGAGTTTCCGGCCTTTCACGGCCGGAAGAAACCCGGAATATGCGCATAATGCCGCATCCGGGCTACAATCTGCCGCGCAATCCGGGCGGAATGCCCGTCGCAACGGATGCAGGGGGCCTGCGCAGAGGTTACGGGGCCGCGCAGAAGGCATTGACACCCCGGATGGCGCCTGTATAAGCCGCCCGTTCCCGGGGCGACCCGGGGGCAGTCGTTGGTGTTGGTGGCCCCCGCAAGGGGATGCCTGTCGCCCGCAAGGGAAAGGACAACGCCCTTCACGAACCTGAAGGAGATCAGCGGTGACCAAACGCACCTCTGCCAAGTACAAACTCGACCGCCGGATGGGCGAAAACATCTGGGGCCGTCCGAAATCCCCGGTCAACAAGCGCGAATACGGCCCCGGCCAGCACGGCCAGCGCCGCAAGCAGAAGCTGTCCGACTACGGCACCCAGCTGCGCGCCAAGCAGAAGCTCAAGGGTTATTACGGCGACCTGACCGAAAAGCAGTTCCGCCGCATCTTCAGCGAGGCCGAGCGGCTGCGCGGCGATACCGGCGAGATGCTGATCGGCCTGCTGGAGCGCCGCCTGGACGCCGTGGTCTACCGCGCGAAATTCGTGCCGACCGTCTTTGCCGCGCGCCAGTTCGTGAACCACGGCCATGTCACGGTGAACGGCAAGCGGGTGAACATCCCCTCCTACCGGCTCAAGGAAGGCGACGTGGTGGCGGTGCGCGACAAGTCGCGCCAGCTCGCCGTGGTGCTGGAGGCCGTGCAACTGGCCGAACGCGACGTGCCCGACTATATCGAGGCCGACCATTCCAAGATGACCGCGACCTTCGTGCGCACCCCGGCACTGGGCGACGTGCCCTATCCGGTGATGATGGAACCGAACCTCGTGGTCGAATACTACGCCAAGAACTGATCCCGCCTTTCGGGCGCAGGGAATCGAAGGCCCGCCGCCCGGCGGGCCTTTTCTTTTGCCCGCTCTCTCATGCGGTAACCTGCCGCCATCCGCGCCCCGCCATCGGCGAGAACCCGCTGGTCAAGGCGGGCGGGGGCGGCTAGAACCGCGCCAGCCTTGGGAGGTAGCCATGAACGACCAGATCCGCCCGCAGCCCGGCATCCTCGATATCGACCTTTACGAAGGCGGGCAGAGCCATGTCCCGGGCATCGCCAACGTGGTGAAGCTGTCGTCGAACGAAAACCCCTTCGGCCCCTCCGACAAGGCGATGGAGGCGTTCCGCCGCGCCGGTCACAGCCTGCACCGCTATCCGTCGTCCGATCATGCCGCCCTGCGCGGGGCCATCGCCGAGATGCACGGGCTGGACGCCGGCCGGATCGTCTGCGGCGCCGGTTCGGACGAGATCATCTCGCTCCTGTGCCAAGCCTACGCCGGGCCGGGCAGCGAGGTGCTTTATACCGAACACGGCTTTCTGATGTATCGCATTTCGGCGCTGGCGGCGGGGGCCACCCCCGTAGAGGCGCCGGAGCGCGAGCGCACGACCGATGTCGATGCGCTGCTCGCGGCCTGCACCCGGCGCACGCGGCTGGTGTTCCTCGCCAACCCCAACAACCCCACCGGCACCATGATCGGCATGGGCGAGATCGCCCGGCTGGCCGAGGGGCTACCGCCGCAGGCGCTTCTGGTTCTCGACGGGGCCTATGCCGAATATGTCGAGGGTTACGACGGCGGCGCCGCGCTGATCGAGTCGCGCGACAACGTGGTGATGACCCGGACCTTCTCGAAGATCTACGGGCTCGGGGGTCTGCGGATCGGCTGGGGCTACGGGCCGCAGCATGTGGCCGATGTGCTGAACCGGGTGCGCGGGCCGTTCAACCTGTCCACGGTGCAACTTGAAACCGCCGAAGCCGCGGTGCGCGATCAGGATTACGTCGCGAAATGCCGGGCCGACAACACAAGGCTGCGCGCCTGGCTGGCCGAGGCACTGGCGGAATATGGCGTTCCATCAGATACTTCCACGGCGAACTTCATCCTTGCCCGCTTTGCCGACACCGCCGAGGCCGAAGCCTGTGACGACTGGCTCAAGTCGCAGGGCCTCATCGTGCGCCGGGTCGCGGGCTACAAGCTGCCGCATCACCTGCGCATCACCGTGGGCGACGAGGCATCGTGCCGCCGGGTCGCCCATGCGATCGGACAGTTCAAGGGCGCCCGCTGATGGGCCGGGTCTATGACCGGGTGGCGCTGATCGGGCTGGGGCTGATCGCCTCGTCGATGGCCCATGCGATGCGCGAGGCCGGGCTTGCGGGCCATGTCGCCGGTCACGCCCGCACCGCCGAGACCCGCGACATCGCGCGCGAGATCGGGCTTTGCGATTCCGTCCACGAGACCGCGGCCGGGGCGGTCGAGGGCGCCGACCTGGTGGTGCTTGCCGTGCCGGTCGGCGCCATGGGCAAGCTGGCGGCGGAGATCGCGCCGCATCTGAAACCGGGCGCGACGGTGACCGATGTGGGGTCCGTGAAGCAGGCGGTGATCGAGGCGGTCGGCCCGCATATCCCCGAAGACGTGCATTTCATCCCCGGCCATCCGCTGGCCGGGACCGAACATTCCGGCCCGCGCTCGGGCTTCACCGCGCTGTTCCGGAACCGCTGGTGCCTGCTGGTTCCGGGCGAGGCCCCGGCGGAGGCCGTGGCCCGCCTCACCGCACTGTGGGAAGGCATGGGCGCCCATGTCGAGACCATGGACGCCGCGCACCACGACCTCGTTCTTGCCGTCACCAGCCACACGCCGCACCTGATCGCCTATACGATGGTGGGCGTGGCCGACGACCTGCGCCGCGTGACCGACAGCGAGGTCATCAAGTATTCGGCGGCGGGTTTCCGCGACTTCACCCGGATCGCGGCCTCGGATCCGACCATGTGGCGCGACGTGTTCCTGACCAACAAGGAGGCGACACTGGACATTCTCGGCCGTTTCACCGAAGAATTGTTCGCGCTGCAACGGGCGATCCGGCTTGGCGACGGCGATCACCTGCACGCCTATTTCACCCGGACAAGGGCAATCCGGCGCGGAATCATCGAGGCCGGGCAGGATACCGACGCCCCGGACTTCGGGCGGTCGGCCGCTGCACGGAAGGGCGCATAGGGGCCGGACAAGGCGGGGCCGACAATACAAGGACGGGACACAGTGCGGACAGGGACAAGGCCGGTAATATGGCTCGCGGGGGTGTTTGCGATCTTCGCGATGGCGATGGCGGCGGGGGCGAACCCGCCGGATCGTTCGGCAAGGCCCGAGACCCGGCCCGCAACCGCCGCCCCCACTCCTGCCCCCGAAGCCGCCATGCAAAGCCCCGTCCGTCCGGTGCCGTCGCCACAGGGCGACCGGGCGGCGGGTGCCGCCGATCCCGCGCCGCATGATGCGGGGGCGCTGGCGGCAATGCTGGTGCCGCCCCCGCCGCGCAGCCTGCCGCGCGCCACACCCCGAACCGCTTCGGTGGCCACCCGCAATACCCCGGTCCGGCCCCGGGCCCGGCCCGCGCCGTTAATGCAGGTGGTGGCGGTTCCTGCCGTCGCCTCCGTTGCGGCCCTGACCCGCTCGCCGCGGCCGCAGGCCCGGCCCGCCACGCCTCCGGCCCGGATCCAGACCGTTTCCGCCCCCGCCGTGCGCAGCCAGCCCGGCACCGCCGCGCTGCGCGGTCCGCGCGGCGTGCAATGCGGCAATCCGGCGATCCAGGGAGAATCGATCCCGCGGATCGTCGGTCGCGTCAGCGGCTGCGGCGTGGCCGAGCCGGTGCGGATCACCGCCGTGGACGGGGTGCAGCTTTCGCAACCGGCGGTGATGGATTGCGGCACCGCGCAGGCGCTGAACACCTGGGTGCAGCGCGGGCTCAAACCCACCGTGGGCCGCACCGGCGGCGGCGTGGTGCAGTTGCAGGTGGCCGGGCATTACGTCTGCCGCACCCGCAACCACCGCGCAGGCGCGCGGATCAGCGAACACGGCAAGGGCCGGGCCATCGACATTTCCGGCGTGATGCTGGCAAGCGGCCAGCGGCTTTCGATCCTGCGCGACTGGCGCGGACCACATGGCAACATCCTGCGCGCCGCCCATCGCTCGGCCTGCGGCATCTTCGGCACCACGCTGGGCCCCGGCTCGGACGGGATGCACGAGGACCACCTGCATTTCGACACCGCCCGCCACCGCAACGGGCCGTACTGCCGGTAGGGGGCCGCAGGACGGGCGATTCCGCCCAGCCTTGCGCCCGCCTTACCCCTTGACCAGCCGGTCGATGGCCACGAGCCGCGACAGCAGCCCCTCCATCTCGTCCAGCCGCACCATGTTCGGCCCGTCCGAGGGCGCGTTGTCCGGGTCCTGATGCGTCTCGATGAACAGCCCGGCGCAGCCCACCGCCAGCGCGGCACGCGCGAGCGGCGCCACGAATTCGCGCTGCCCGCCCGACGACGTGCCCTGCCCGCCCGGCAATTGCACCGAATGGGTGGCGTCGAAGATCACCGGACAGCCGGTCCGGGCCATGATCGGCAGGGCGCGCATGTCCGACACCAGCATGTTGTAGCCGAAGCTCGTCCCGCGTTCGCACAGCATGATCCGGCTATTGCCGGTCGAGGCGATCTTGTCGGCCACGTTCGCCATGTCCCAGGGCGCGAGGAACTGGCCCTTCTTCACGTTGATCGCCTTGCCCGTGGCCCCGGCGGCCAGGAGCAGGTCGGTCTGGCGACTGAGGAAGGCGGGGATCTGCAAGATATCCACCGCTTCGGCCACCGGGGCGCAATGGCCGGGTTCGTGTACGTCGGTCAGCACCGGGCAGCCGAATTCATCACGGATCGCGGCAAGGATTTCCAGCCCCGCATCCATGCCGATGCCGCGCCTGCCCGACAGGCTGGAACGGTTGGCCTTGTCGTAGCTGCCCTTGAACACGAAGGGGATGCCCAGCCGGGCGCAGGTCTCGGCCAGATGTCCGGCGATCATCCGCGCATGGTCGAGGCTTTCCAGCTGGCACGGCCCCGAGATCAGCCCGAAGGGCCGGTCGTTGCCGAACACCGCATTGCCGATTTCCACCGTCATTCGATCCCCTCCGCGCGCAAGACCGCCTCGATCCGTTCGACATCGGCGGGGTTGTTCAGTTCCCAGAACTCGCGGCCACGCGCCTCGACCTCGACGCAGCGCACCGGGATGCGGTTCCACAGGAACCGGAGCTGTTCCAGCCCTTCGAGGTTTTCCAGATCGCAGGCCCCGGCCGCGCCATAGGCCGCGAGCGCCACCGGGGTGTAGGCATAGACCCCGACATGGTGGAACACCGGCACCTGCGCGCCCTCGGCATAGGTCTTGCCGGTGTAGGGCACGACCTCCTTCGAGAAGTAAAGCGCGTCGCCTTCGGCATCCATCACCGCCGTGGTGCCGCCGACAAGGCCGTTGCGGCGGTCGTCGAGGAACCGCGCGTGGATTTCGGGCGAGCAGCGCAGCACCGGGGTGGCGACCTGAACCGTGCCGTCCATCGCGGCGATCAGCGCCTCGACGAACCATGGCGGCGTGAGCGGCGCGTCGCCTTGCAGGTTCACCACCACCTCGGGCGCGATGCCCAGCCGCGCCAGCGCGTCGGCGCAGCGTTCGGTGCCGTTGGCGCAAGCCTCATCGGTCATCACCACATCGGCACCGAAATCCCGCGCGGCCCCGGCGATCCGTTCATCGTCGGTCGCGACCCAGACCGCATCCACCCCGGCCACCGCCCGGGCCGCGCGCCACGACCGTTCGACAAGGCTGCGCCGCAGTCCGGTCGCCCCGGCCAGCCCGACCAGCGGCTTGCCCGGATAGCGGGTCGAGGCGTGGCGCGCCGGAATCAGGATCACGCGTTTCGGATCGGCCATCACACCACCCCCGCCCGCAGGCAATCATGCAGCCGGATCAGCCCGGCCAGCTTTCCGTCATCCCCCACCACGCAAAGCGCGCTGATCTTGTTGAGGTTCATCTCGCGCACCGCCTCGCTGACCAGCGCGCGGGGGCCGATGGTCCGGGGGGTGCGGGTGGCCACGTCGCGGGCCGCGCGCGCCATCAGCCCGTCGAGGTTGCGGCGCAAATCCCCGTCGGTGATGATGCCGGTCAACCGGCCGTCCTCCACCAGTGCGGCGACGCCAAAGCCCTTGCCGGTCATCTCGATCAGCACCTCGGGCATGGGCATGTCCTCGGGGACGGTGGGCAGGCTGTCGCCCCGGTGCATCAGGTCGGCCACCCGCAGGAACTGCGCCCCCAGCTTGCCGCCGGGGTGGAACAGATGGAAGGCGTCGCGCTCGAACCCGCGCAGTTGCATCACCGCCACCGCCAGCGCATCGCCAAGCGCAAGGCTCACGGTGGTCGAGGTGGTCGGCGCCATGCCGATGGCGCAGGCTTCGGGCGCGTCGGGCAGCACCAGCGCGATGTCGGACTGCCGCAGGAGCGTGCTTTCGGGGTTCTTCGACACGCCGATCAGCGGGATCGCGAAGCGCCGGGTGTAAGAGACCAGATCATGCAGTTCCCGCGTCTCGCCCGAGTTCGACAGCAGGATGCAGACATCCCCGGCGGTGATCATGCCGAGGTCGCCGTGGCTCGCCTCGGCCGGGTGGACGAAATGCGCGGGCGTGCCGGTCGAGGCCAGCGTGGCGGCGATCTTGCGCGCCACATGGCCCGACTTGCCCATGCCCGAGACGATCACCCGCCCCTTCGCCGCCATGATCGCCGCAACAGCGGCGTCGAAGGCGTCGGTCAGCGTATCGGCCAGCGTCAGGATCGCCGCCGCCTCGGTGCGCAGCACGTCGCGGCCATGGCGGCGGGCGGGGGTATCGGCGGCGCCGGGGCGGGGGGCGGGTGTCTCGGTCATGCGCGGCAACATAAGCACGCACGCGGCCCGGTGCCAGAGAGGATCGGCGGCGGCGGTTTGCGGGAGGGGAATATCCGCGCCCCCTTTCCCCTTGCCCGGAATCAAGGCGCTTGCGCCGCCGGGCAGCGGCCGACTGCCCCCCCCCGGCAGTCGGCCGCTGCCCTCTGTTGCAATCGGCATCAGCCGGGGTGGCGCCCGGCAACTCAACTGGTATGGTTGCGCGCAAATGCCGCGACGCATGAGGAGGCTTCCATGATCGAGAAACGCGACTTCTACATCAACGGCGCCTGGGTGGCGCCCGCCGCCCCGCGCAACCATGCGGTGATCGACCCCTCGACCGAGGAACCCTGCGCGGTGATCTCGCTCGGCGCGCAGGCCGATACCGACGCCGCGGTGGCCGCCGCCAGGGCCGCCTTCGCGGGCTGGTCGGTCTCGGACCCTGCGGAACGGCTGGAACTGGCCGAGCGCATCCTCAAGGTCTATCAGGCGCGGGCGCAGGACATGGCGCAGGCGATCAGCCTGGAGATGGGCGCACCGATCGACATGGCGCTTGCCAGCCAGGCGGGCGCGGGCGTCTGGCACATCGGCAACTTCATCACCGCCTTCAAGAAGATCGAGTTCGTCCGCCCGCTCGGCCCCCACGCGCCGAACGACCGGATCGCGCTGGAGCCCATCGGCGTCGTCGGCCTGATCACGCCGTGGAACTGGCCGATGAACCAGGTCACGCTCAAGGTGATTCCGGCCTTGCTGGCGGGCTGCACCATGGTGCTGAAACCCTCCGAGGAGGCACCGCTGTCGTCCATCGTCTTCGCCGAGATCATGGAGGAGGCGGGCACCCCGGCCGGGGTGTTCAACCTCGTGAACGGCGACGGCGCGGGGGTGGGCACCCAGCTTTCGACCCACAAGGACGTGCAGATGATCTCCTTCACCGGCTCGACCCGGGCCGGGATCGCGATCTCGAAGGCCGCGGCGGATACGCTCAAGCGGGTGGGGCTGGAGCTGGGCGGCAAGGGCGCCAACCTGATCTTTGCCGATGCCGACGACGCGGCGGTGAAGCGCGGCGTGCAGCACATGTTCAACAACACCGGCCAGTCCTGCAACGCGCCCTCGCGGATGCTGGTGGAACGCTCGGTCTATGAGCAGGCGGTCGAGACCGCGCGCGAGGTGGCCGAGGCCACCAAGGTCGGCGTGGCAAGCGAATCGGGCCGCCACATCGGGCCCGTGGTCAACAAGGTGCAGTTCGACAAGATTCAGGCGCTGATCCAGAAGGGCATCGACGAGGGCGCGCGGCTGGTCGCGGGCGGCACCGGGCGGCCCGAGGGCTTCAACCGCGGCTTCTTCGTCCGGCCCACGGTATTTGCCGACGTGGAGCCCGGGATGACCATCGAGCGCGAGGAAATCTTCGGCCCGGTGCTGTCGATCATCCCCTTCGAGACCGAGGAGGAGGCGGTGCGGATCGCCAACGACACGCCCTACGGGCTGACGAACTACGTCCAGTCGCAGGACGGCGCCCGGCGCAACCGGCTGGCGCGGCAGTTGCGGGCGGGCATGGTCGAGATGAACGGCCAGCCCCGGGCGGCGGGCGCGCCCTTCGGCGGGATCGGCATGTCGGGCCGCGCGCGCGAAGGCGGGGTCTGGGGGATCGAGGAATTCCTTGAGGTCAAGGCGATCTCGGGCTGGTCGAGCGACGACTGACGGCCCGTTCAGCCGCCCCCGACAGCCGACCGGCTTGCGAGGGGGCCCGGATCGCGCGCCACAAAAACGGCGCGCGGTTCGCGGCGCACGACCGGCCGGCACCATGCAATCGGCACAGCACGGTCACCGGGCACCCGGAGTTCGGGTACAGGGGACTTGTCGGGGGACTTGCCGGGAAACCCGCAGGCCGCACGACACGGCTTCACGACAGGATATCCCGAAAAGCGCCGGCACTTTCGCCACAGAAGAAAGATTCTCCGGCGTTTTCCCCGGATTCAGGGATCAACCTCCACGACATTCGCTTATGTTGCGCGCAAACCGCCGCGGCCGCATCCACCGCAGGCGGGGCGCCGGAACAGGGCGGCCCGGAACGGGTCGGTCCGGAGCAAGGCGGCAACGGGTGGGTAAAGGGTATGTCGGTGACGAGTGGGGGCCGGGGCGCGCAAGCCTCCGGCCCTTCCCCGTCCGTCCCCGGGCGCCGGGCTTTGTTTATCGGGCATCAGCTATCGGACACGGGGCGCGCGGCTTTCGGTGGTGACAGGCATATTGCCCGCCCCCGGAGAGGTTCCGCACCGTCCCGGCATGGCGGAAACGCCTGTCCGGGCCGCCCCCAAACAGCCCCTTTCCTGCCGCCTCCGCCGTCGTTATATGGCGCCAATGCACGAGAACCCGCCCGATCTCCGCCCCGACCTCGCCCGCGCCCGCCTATCCGGGAACGGTGTGCCCGAGGCCCGCCGCCCCGGCCAGCCGACCATCGGCATGGTCAGCCTCGGCTGTCCCAAGGCGCTGGTGGACAGCGAACGCATCCTGACCCGGCTCCGGGCCGAGGGCTATGCGATCAGCCCCGACTACGCGGGCGCCGATGCGGTGATCGTCAACACCTGCGGTTTCCTTGACAGCGCCAAGGCCGAATCGCTCGACGCGATCGGCGAGGCATTGCGGGAAAACGGCAGGGTGATCGTCACCGGCTGCCTCGGGGCCGAACCCGGCTACATCACCGGCGCGCATCCGAAGGTGCTGGCGGTCACCGGCCCGCATCAATACGAACAGGTGCTTGACGCGGTGCATGGCGCGGTGCCGCCCGCACCCGATCCGTTCATCGACCTGCTGCCCCCGGCGGGGATCAAGCTGACACCCCGGCACTACAGCTACCTGAAGATTTCCGAAGGCTGCAACCACAAGTGCCGCTTCTGCATCATCCCCGACATGCGCGGCAAGCTGGTCTCGCGCCCGGCACATGCGGTGCTGCGCGAGGCCGAACGGCTGGTCGCGGCCGGGGTCAGGGAACTCCTGGTGATCTCGCAGGACACCTCGGCCTACGGGGTGGACCTGAAACATGCCGAAGACCGGGGCCACCGGGCGCATATCACCGATCTGGCGCGCGATCTCGGGTCGCTGGGGGCCTGGGTGCGGCTGCATTACGTCTATCCCTACCCGCATGTGCGCGACCTGATCCCGCTGATGGCTGAAGGGCTGGTGCTGCCCTATCTCGACATCCCGTTCCAGCACGCCCATCCCGACACGCTGAAACGCATGGCCCGCCCCGCGGCGGCAGCGCGGACGCTGGACGAGATCGCCCGCTGGCGCGCGATCTGCCCGGACATCACCCTGCGCTCGACCTTTATCGTCGGCTTTCCGGGCGAGACCGAGGCCGAATTCCAGACGCTGCTCGACTGGCTGGACGAGGCGCAGCTCGACCGGGTGGGCTGTTTTCAATATGAGAACGTCAGGGGCGCGCGGTCGGGCGCCCTCCCGGATCACGTCCCCGCCGAGGTGAAACAGGACCGCTGGGATCGCTTCATGCGGAAGGCGCAGGCGATCTCGGCGGCGAAGCTGGCCGCGAAGGTCGGGCGGCGGCTGGAGGCGATCATCGACAGCGTCGATGACGAGGGCGCGACTTGCCGGACCATGGCCGACGCGCCCGAGATCGACGGCAACCTGTTTCTGGACGAGGGTTTCGCGGGGCTGGTCCCGGGTGATATCGTCACGGTCGAGATCGAGGAGGCAGGCGATTACGACCTCTGGGGCCGCCGGGTCTGATCCGGTCCGGGCGGCAGGCACGGAAGGGGGCGGGAGCCACCCCGTCCGGGTTGGAGACGGCGGGGCCGTCTGACAGGAGGCCGTCACGGCAGCGGGTGAGGCGCGATGACACAGGACGAATTCAGCATGGCGGGCGGCCGGGCAGCGGCGGCGCGGGCCTTCACCACGGCCTTGGCCGGGATGGGCGGCCATGCCGCGCCCGGCGATCCGGCCCGGGGGGTCGTGTTCACGCTGCGCAAGGGCGGCAACATCTTCAGCGGCACCGGCGCACCCTATGCGGGCCGGGCGCGGATCGAGACCGCCGGGCCGGGGCGCAGCCGGATCTCCGTCGAACTGACACCCCGGCCCTGGTATGGCGTGCTGGGGGTGGGGGTGGCGGCTCTGGTGTTCGGCCTGCTGTGGGTCAGCGCCGAAGGCGCGGGCGAACAGGCCACCGCGCTGCGCGGGGTCGGCCTTGCCTTCTGCGTCGCGACCGGGATTGTGCTTTACCTCTATCACCGAAGCTGGCCGCAGGCGCTGCTTGACGAATTGCGGCTGCGGCTGGAGGCGGTGGCGGGCTGAGGCCCGGAAGGGCGGAATGCCTTGGGGATGTCTGCCTTCTGTGTTGGCAGGTCGGGAGGCAGGGCCATCAGGAGCGCAACTTTTGCCCGGAGCTCCCGGCCCGGAACAGCCGCGCCAGCGGCCCGGGCAGCGGCCGACCGCTGCCCTCCGTTATGTGATCATTTCCCCGTTCGGCAAAGCTGCCAACACAGAAGACTGACACCACACAAGGCCCTTACGGCCAGCGGGCCAGCGGCGGCAGGCTCATCAGCACCGCGTCGGGGTCGTGGCCGGTCTCCAGCCCGAACTTCGTGCCCCGGTCGTAAACGAGGTTGTATTCGGCATAGAGTCCGCGATGGATCAACTGCACCTCGCGTTCCTCCGCGCCCCAGGCAAGCGCGTGGCGGCGTTCGGCCAGCGGCAGGAAGGCGGGCAGGAAGGCTTCGCCCACCGCGCGGGTGAAGGCGAAATCGGCCTCCCAGTCGCCGCTGTTCAGGTCGTCGTAGAAGATGCCGCCGACGCCGCGCGCCCGGCCCCGGTGCGGGATGAAGAAATATTCGTCGGCCCATGTCTTGAAGCGGTCGTAATACGCGGGGTCATGGGCATCGCAGGCCGTGCGCAGGGCGGCGTGGAAATGCGCCGTGTCCTCGGCATATTCGATACAGGGGTTGAGGTCGGCGCCGCCGCCGAACCAGCCCGCGCCCGGGGTCCAGAACATCCGCGTGTTCATGTGGACCGCAGGCGCATGCGGGTTCTGCATATGCGCCACAAGGCTGATCCCCGAGGCCCAGAAGCGCGGGTCGTCCTCCATCCCCGGCACGCCGCGCGCCGCCATGGCCTGCTGCGCCCGCGGCGCCAGCGTGCCATGGACGGTCGAGACATTGACGCCCACCTTCTCGAACACCCGCCCGCCGCGCATCACGCTCATCAGCCCGCCCCCGCCGTCTTCGGCCCGGCGGGTCTCGCGCAGTTCGAACCGGCCCGGGGCGGTGACGGCCCCACCACCGGCCCCATCCCCCGCGCTGTCCTCAAGCGCCTCGAATGCCGCGACAATCCGGTCGCGCAGGCTGTAGAACCAGTCGGCGGCCCGGGTCTTGCGGTCGTCTGCGGGATCATCCGTGGGGTTGGTCATGGCGCGGTCCTCCGGCGGTCTTCTTAGCAGCCGCGACAAAAACCCGCCAGCCGTGCGATTGACCTTCCGGCCCCCTGCCCTATCGTATCGGAAGAAACATCCGGAGAAGCCGATGCCCCGCGCACCCCTTGCCCTCGCTTTCGCCGCCCTGCTTGCCGCCTGCGGCACGCCGCAGGAACGCTGCATCGACACCGCCACCCGCGACCTGCGCGTGGTCGAAGGGCTGATCTCCGGGTTGGAGCGTGACCTTGCCCGGGGCTATACCGTTGATTACTATCAGGTTCCCGAAACCCGCTGGGTGCCCTGCACCAGCTATGTCTATGTGCCCGGCAGGGGCGACCGGCGCGGCCATTACCGGCCGGTGCACCGGATGTGTCTGGACGATACGGTGCGCACCGTCAGCCGCCCGCGCGCCATCGACCTTGCGGCCGAGCGGCGCAACCTGAACGAATTGCGGCTGAAACGCGCCGAACTGGCCCGCACCGCCGATGCGGCGGTGGCGCAATGCCGGGCGCAGTTCCCGGAAGGATAACCCCTACCGCCGGACCGGCCGCGCCGCCCGCCAGATGCGGAAGGCGGAATCGCCGCCCGCTTCCTCGACCTCGCGGAAGGCTCCGGCCAGCACCCTGGCGTAGGGCAGGTGCCGGTTGGCAACCAGCCACAGCACCCCCGCGGGCGCCAGCATCCCGGCCGCGGCACGCACGAACGCCGCCCCCAGCACCGGGTCGGCGGCCCGGCCTTCGTGGAACGGCGGGTTGCAGATCACCGCGTCGAACGGGCGTTCCGGCCGGAAGGTCCGCGCGTCGGCCCAGTGGAACCGCGCGCGCGGGTCGGCGACATTGCGCCGGGCACAGTCGAGCGCATCGGCCTCGGCCTCGATCAGGTGCAGTTCGTGCAGCCCCTCGCGCGCCAGCGCCGCCGCCGAGAGCCAGCCCCAGCCCGCGCCGAGATCGGCGACCACCGGCGGCAGCCGGGGCGGCAGATGCGCCGCAAGCAGGGCCGAGCCCCGGTCCGCCCCCCCGGCCGAGAACACGCCCGGCAGCGTGACCATCCCCTCGGGGGTGCGGGTCTCGCGCGCGGCCCAGTCGGAAAGGTCCGCACCCTTGGCGGAAAAGGAAAAAAGCTTGCCATGCGCCTTGGAAAGCGGCTCCGACACCGCCACGCCCCGCGCCTTCAGCGCCTTCAGCATGGCGTCCACGCCGTCGGTCTTCTGCCCGTCCACCACCACAAGGCCCACGGGTGCCGCCGCCACAGCCTCGGCCACCAGCGCCCTTGCGTGGTCGCGCGCCCTCGGCAGGCAGACCAGCGCCATGGCGAAATCGCCTTCGGCCCGGCGGGCGACCGGGTATCCCTGCGCCACGAAGGCGTCGTGATCGGGGCGGAAGCCGGTCACCACCTGCACCCGCTCGCGCGGCAGCGCCGACAGGTCGTCCCCCGCGCGCGGCCGGAACACCGCGATCCGCCCTTCGGGCAGCGAAAGCGCACCCGTGCCGAGCGCATGGTCAAGCCGGGCAGCACGCATCGGCGGCTATTCCTTTTCCAGCGTGCATTGCAGCGGATGCTGGTGGCGGCGCGAGAAGTCCATCACCTGCGCCACCTTGGTCTCGGCCACCTCGAAGGAGAACACGCCGACCACCGCCAGCCCCTTCTTGTGGACCGTCAGCATGATCTCGAACGCCTGGGCATGGCTGAGGCCGAAGAACCGCTCCAGCACATGCACGACGAATTCCATCGGGGTGTAGTCGTCGTTCAGCAGCAGCACCTTGAACATCGGCGGCCGCTGGGTCCGGGTGCGGGTCTTGGTGACGACCGAGACATCCCCCCCCGGGCCGTCCTTGCGGTCAGCCATCAGAAAGGGGGACGTCCGAAGGGGGGCCATGGCCAAGGCGGTCGCTCCTGTCGATTTCGCGCGGGGATCGGTTGCCCCACAATATAACAACGACACAGGCCGGGGAAAGGGGGGCCGGGCGCTTGTCCCGGAGTGCGGCGCAACGCGGACCCGACCGATCCCCTTGCCCGGGCCGCTGGCGCGGCTGTTCCGGGCATGCCGCCCTGCCCGGCCGGCCGCCCTTCCGCCACGGCGGGGGTTTTCATCGGCGCCGCCGCAGGGCACCCTGCGCGAAACCGGATCGGAGACAGACGACATGCGGATCGTGGTATTCAACGCGGGCAGTTCCAGCCTGAAATTCGGCCTGTTCGAGACCGGCAACGGCGAGGGCGCCGAGGCCCATCTGTTCAAGGGCCAGTTCGAACGGTTCCGGGACGGCGGCTGCGACTACCGTTTCGTCACCGGCGAACAGGTGCACGAAGGGCGCGCGGATCATGCCGACCTTGCCGCCGCCATCTCCGCCGTGCCCGGGGTGCTTGCGGAACATGCGCCGGGGCCGGTGGATGCGGTCGGCCACCGGGTGGTGCACGGCGGCGCGGCGCATGACGCGCCGGTCAGGATCGACCCGGCCATGCTGGCGGAACTGGAAAAGCTCACCCCGCTTGCGCCGCTTCATAACCCCGCCAATCTCGCGGCGATCCAGCTGGCGATGGAGGTCTGGCCCGAGGTGCCGCAGGTGGGCGTGTTCGACACCGCCTTCCACCTGACCGCGCCCGCCTTCGCCACCACCTACGCCGTGCCCGAGGACTGGCGCGCCGCCGGGCTACGCCGGTTCGGCTTTCACGGCACCTCGCACAAATACGTCGCGCTGCGCGCCGCCGAGGTCATCGGCCAGCCGGTCGGGCGGCTTCAGATCATCTCCTGCCATCTGGGCAACGGCGCCTCGGTCTGCGCGGTGAACCGGGGCGAAAGCATGGACACGTCGATGGGGCTCACGCCGCTCGAAGGGCTGGTGATGGGCACCCGCTCGGGCGACGTGGACCCCGGCGCCTTCGGCTATCTGTCGCGCGAGCTTGGGCTGGGGATCGAGCAGATCGAGGCCGCGCTTTACAGTGACAGCGGGCTCAAGGCGCTGGCGGGCTCGTCCGACATGCGCGACACCGAGGACCGCGCCGCCTCGGGCGACCCGGCGGCCCAGCTTGCGATCGAGATCTACGCCTACCGCGCGCGCAAGTATATCGGCGCCTATGCGGCGGCGATGGGGGGCGTGGACGCGCTGGTGTTCACCGGCGGCATCGGCGAGAATTCGGCCTCGATGCGGCGGCGCATCTGCGACGGGCTGGAGTTCATGGGGCTGCGGCTCGACCATGACCGCAACCAGCGGGTCGATCTGGCCGACCACGCCGCGCCGGAGATCCAGGCTTACGGCGCGCGGGTGCGGGTGATCGTGACCGAGACCGCCGAGCAGTTGCAGATCGCCCGCGAGGTCCGCGCCGCGCTGGCCGCCCCGGCACGGGCGCCGCTTGCCCTGCCGGTCGCGGTCTCGGCCAGGCACGTGCACCTGTCGCAGGCCCATGTCGAGGCGCTGTTCGGCCCGGGCCGGACGCTGACCCCCGAATTCGAACTGCGCCAGCCCGGCAATTTCGCCGCGGTCGAGCGGGTGGTGATCGAAGGCCCCAAGGGCCGGATCGAAGGGGTGCGCGTGCTCGGCCCCACGCGCGACCGCACCCAGATCGAGGTCTCGCGCACCGACACTTTCGCGCTGGGGGTGGAGGCGCCGGTGCGGCTTTCGGGCGATCTCGACGGCACGGCGCGGATCCGGCTGGCGGGACCGCACGGCACGGTCGAGACCGACGGGCTGATCATCGCCGCGCGGCATATCCACATGCACCCGGACGACGCGGCCCGCATGGGGCTGAAGGACCGCGAGGAGGTCGAGGTGCGGGTGGCCGGGACCGGGCGCGGGATCTCCTTCGCCAGGACCGTGGTGCGCATCCAGCCGAACGCCTTCACCGAGATGCATATCGACACCGACGAGGCCAACGCCGCCGGCATCGTCGCCGGGGCCGAGGGCGCGCTGATCCCGGCCTGTGAGGACTAGCTCCGGGCGGTATCGCCCGGAACGCCGGTGGCGTGCCTTCGGCACGACGGTCGGCCGCTGCCCTCTGTCGTGACAGGAAACCGGCGGGGCGGCGGGCGGATTGCCCCCTACAGGCCGAGGCACCAGCGCATGATCGCCTTTTGCGCGTGGAGCCGGTTCTCGGCCTCGTCGAAGACCACCGAATGCGGGCCGTCCATCACCGCGCTGGTGACCTCGTCGTTGCGGTGCGCGGGCAGGCAGTGCATGAACAGCGCGTCGGGTTTCGCCTGCGCCATCAGCGCCTCGTTGACCTGATAGGGGCGAAGCTGGTTGTGGCGGCGCTCCTTGGCCGATTCGGGATCGTGCATCGACACCCAGGTATCGGTGACCACCAGATCGGCGCCCGCCACCGCCTTTGCCGGATCACGCTCGATCTCGGCCCGCACGCCCTTGTCGCGGGCGAACTTCACCCATCCGGCCTCGGGGTCGAGCGTCGGCGGGCCGGTGAAGGTGAAGTCGAAGCCGAACTGCCCGGCCGCGTGCAGGAAGCTGGCGCAGACATTGTTGCCGTCGCCTGACCAGACCACCTTCCTGCCCGCGATGGGCCCGCGATGTTCCTCGTAGGTCATGATATCGGCCATGATCTGGCAGGGGTGGGTGCGGTTCGTCAGCCCGTTGATCACCGGCACGGTGGCGTGTTCGGCCATTTCCTGCAACGTCGCCTCCTCGAAGGTGCGGATCATGATGAGATCGACGTAGCGGCTAAGGACGCGGGCGGTGTCGGCGATGGTCTCGCCATGGCCGAGCTGCATCTCACGCCCGGAGAGCACCATGGTCTCGCCGCCCATCTGCCGCACGCCCACGTCGAAGCTCACGCGGGTGCGGGTCGAGGGTTTCTCGAAGATCAGCGCCACCATGCGGCCCGCCAGCGGGGTCTCGGCGTCGCTTGTGCCGCGGGGCAACCCGTTGCGGGCGGATTTCATCGCCAGCGCGGCGTCGATCATGCCGCGCAATGCGGCGGGGTCGGTGGTGTGGATGTCGAGGAAATGGTTCATGGGGCGCCTTTCGCGGCCGGGTCCGGTCTGGCGGAGAGCGCCGGGGGGCCGTCTGCCCCCCGGACCCCCCGAGAGTATTTTCAGCAAGATGAAGAGGGGAGCGGGGTCATGCGTCGGCCGGGGCCGGGGCGAGGCTCGCGGCGGCGCGGTCGAGCCGCGCAAGCGCCTCGGCGATGTCCGCCTCGGGGATGTTCAGCGCGGGCAGGAGCCGGACCGCGTTGTCGGCCGCCGGGACCGTCAGCAGATGCGCGGCATAGCCCGCCGCCACCACATCGGTATTCGGCACCCGGCATTTGAGGCCGAGCATCAGCCCGGCGCCGCGCACCTCCTCGAACACCTGCGGATGGGCGGCGGCCAGCGCCTCCAGCCCCTGGCGCAGGAGCCCGGCCTTGCGGCTGACGTCGGCGAGGAAGCCGGGGTCGGCCACGGTCTCGACCACCGCGCAGCCCACCGCGCAGGCCAGCAGGTTGCCGCCATAGGTGGAGCCGTGGCTGCCCGCGGTCATCGGCGCCGCCGCCTTTTCCGTCGCGAGCAGCGCGCCCAGCGGGAAGCCGCCGCCGATCCCCTTCGCCACCATCATGATATCGGGCGTGATGCCGGCCCATTCATGGGCGAACAGCTTGCCGGTGCGGCCCATGCCGCATTGCACCTCGTCGAGGATCAGGAGCGCGCCCGCTTCATCGCAGATCGCCCGCAACTCGCGCAGTTGCGCGTCGGTCAGCGGCCGGATGCCGCCTTCGCCCTGTATGGGTTCCACGATCACCGCCGCCGTCTCCGGCCCCGCCGCCGCGCGCAGCGCCGCCATGTCGCCGAACGGCACCTGCGAAAAGCCCGGCATCAGCGGGCCGAACCCGCCCGCCAGTTTCTCGGACCCCGCCATGGCGATGGCGCCGGTGGAGCGGCCGTGGAACGCGCCCTCGAAGGCGATGATGCCGGTGCGGCCCTCGGCCAGCCCGTGGCGCCGGGCCATCTTGATCGCCAGTTCCGCCGCCTCGGTGCCGGAATTGGTGAAGAACACCGTGTCGGCGAAGGTATGTTCGACCAGCAGGTCGGCCAGCCGTTGCTGATGCGGGATCTCGTAGAGGTTCGAGGTGTGCCACAGCTTCCCGGCCTGCTCGGTCAGCGCCGCGACCAGCTTCGGATGCGCATGGCCGAGCGCGTTGACCGCGATTCCCGCGGCGAGGTCGAGCCATGGGGTGCCGTCGGCGGTGAAAAGCCAGCTTCCCTCGCCGCGCTCGAAGGCGAGCGGGACGCGGTTGTAGGTCGGCAGGAGCGAGGCGATCATGGGGGATTCCCTTGCAAGAAGCCCTAGGGGTGCCAAAGGCGGCCGGGCGTGTCAACGTATCGTGGGGGGCGCGCGGCGGGCGCGCAGGGATCGGCGCTCAGACGCGGGTGCGTCGGCGTCGGGGCAGGCGGGAAAGGGCGTGCCGGGCGATCATGCGCGCTGCATAGCGCGGGGCGCGCGGGTTGTAAACCGTCAGCGGCCGCGCGGTTTGGCGCGCATGGTGGGTGCCGCCCGCGCCGGGTCTTCGGGCCACGGATGCCGGGGATAGCGGCCGCGCATGTCCTTGCGCACGTCCGCATAGGTGGTGGCCCAGAAGCCGGGCAGGTCGGTCGTCACCTGCACCGGCTTGCCGCCGGGCGACAGCAGCACCAGCCGCAGCGGCAGCCGGGCCGGGCCGACCGTGGGATGGGTCGCGAGGCCGAACAGTTCCTGAAGCCGGAGTTCCACGGTCGGCGCCTCGCCCTCGTAATCGACGGGAACCTTGCGCCCGAGCGGCGTGGTGAAGTGGGGCGGCGCCAGCCGGTCGAGCCGCTGGCAGGCGTCCCGGCCGAGGTGCTGGCGCAACGGCTCGGTCAGGTCGAGCGCGCGCAGGTCGGCGCGGGTGCGGCAGGCGGAGAGATGCGGCAGCAGCCAGTCCTCCGCCGTGGCGAGCAGGCTGTCGTCGTCCATCGCGGGCAGGCCCTCGCCCCCGGCGCGGCACAGCTCGATCCGGGCGCGGAGGCGGCGGGCGGCGGGCGTCCATGACAGGCCCTCGGCCCGCAGCCCGTCGAGCGCGGCGCGGGCCAGCGCCTCCTCGGGCGGGTCCGGCCAGATCCGGTCGTCGAGCGCCAGCGCCCCCAGACGTTCCTGCCGCCGCGCCACCACCCTGCCCTCGCGGCGGGACCATTCGCAGGTCTCGTGCCAGCGCAGGCGGTCGGCGAACAGGGCGCGCACCTCGGCTTCGGAAACAGCCACCGCCTGCCGGATCGCCGCCTCGCGCGCGTCGCCGTCGAGGTCGGTCGCCACGATCAGCCGCGCGCCGGAAAGCGGCTGGCCCGGCTCCATCGCCGCGCCGCGCCCGCTTGAGAGCACCCAGCGCGGCGCCTCGCCCTTGCGGCGCAGCCCGATCCGGTCGGGGTAGGCCAGCGCCGCCATCGCGCCGGGGGAAAAGGGGCGTTCGCCGGGCGGGACCAGGCGGGCAAGCCGCTTCGCCTCGGCACGGATGCGGGCGGCGGTGCCGGGATCGGGCGGCGGGTCGCCCTTGTCCAGCGCGGTGAGCCTGCGGGCGAGGTCGGGGGCCATGCCGCGCAGCGGGTCGCGCTCGGCCAGCAGCGCGGCCATCGTGGCGGCCTGCCTGCCGCAGGCCAGCAGCATATGCGCCAGACGCGGGTGCAGCGGCAGCGCCACCATGCGCTTGCCGTGGGCGGTGATCCGGCCCGCCCCGTCAAGCGCCCCGAGACTGCCGAGCAGATGCCGCGCCGAGGCCAGCGCCGGGGCCGGGGGCGGCGTGAGGAAGGCAAGCCCCGCCCCGTCGCCCGCGCCCCAGAGCGCGAGTTCGAGCGCCAGCCCGGCAAGATCGGCCCGGGCGATCTCGGGCGGGGCATGGGCCGGGAGCGCGCCTTCCCCGGCCCGCGCCCAGAGCCGGTAGCAGACCCCCGGCGCGACCCGCCCGGCGCGGCCCCGGCGCTGTTCGGCCTCGGCCCGGCTCACCCGTTCGGTCACCAGCCGCGACATGCCGGGGCCGGGGTCGAACCGCGCCCGCCGCGCCCTTCCGCCATCGACCACCACCCGGATGCCGGGGATGGTCAGCGAGGTCTCGGCGATCGAGGTGGCCAGCACGATGCGCCGCTCCCCGGGCGCCGGGGGCGCAAGCGCGGCCCGCTGGGCGCGGAACTCCATGGCACCGTAAAGCGGGTGCAGGGTGCAGCCTGCCGGCAGGCGCGGGCGCAGCAGGGTTTCCGCCCGGCGGATCTCTCCCTCGCCGGGCAGGAACACCAGCACGCCGCCTTCGGTCTCGGCCAGCGCCTGTTCGACCAGCGCGGCCAGCGCGGGCTCGAACCGGGTTCCGGCGACCAGGGGGCGGGGCAGCCAGCGGGTCTCGACCGGAAAGGCGCGGCCCTCGGCGGTGATCATGGGCGCGCCGCCCATGAGGTCTGCCACCGGCGCGGCGTCGAGGGTGGCGGACATCACGAGCAGGATCAGCTCCTCACGCAGCGCCGCGCGGGATTCGAGCACCAGCGCAAGCCCCAGATCGGCGTTCAGGGAGCGTTCGTGAAACTCGTCGAAGATCACCGCGCCCACCCCGGTCAGCCCCGGGTCGGACTGGATCATCCGGGTCAGGATACCCTCGGTCACCACCTCGATCCGGGTCCGGTCCGAGACCCGCGCCTCGCCCCGGATCCGGTAGCCGACGGTTGCCCCCGCCGCCTCGCCCAGCGTCGCCGCCATCCGCTCGGCGGCGGCGCGGGCGGCAAGGCGGCGGGGTTCCAGCATGACGATCCGGCCCGGCACCAGCCCGGCCTCCATGAGCACAAGCGGCACCCTTGTGGTCTTGCCCGCGCCGGGCGGCGCCTGCAACACCGCCTGCCCGGCGCGGGTCAGCACGGCAAGCAGTTCGGGCAATACGGCGTCGATGGGCAGGGCCTCGCTCATCCGGCCCTTATGGCGCGAAGCGCGGGCCGGGACCAGTGGCCGGATATGGCGCCGACACATTCCCGGCGGGGCGGAAGAAGGACGAAGGCGCGTCTTCTTCTGTCCGGAAATATCCTCGGGGGTGAATTGCGCCGTCAGGCGCAAGAGGGGGCAGAAGGCCCCCTTGCCCGGCCTCAAGGCGCGTCCGCCCCCCTGCCACATCTGTGCGGCAACGGCCGGGGGCTTCGGGGCAAGGCGCGAACCGGCCCGCCCACGCAAGCGCGGCCCCGCTTGTGCCCGCATCGGAGCGGGGCTGGGCGCTGCCGGAACCGGGCGTCGGAAAGGCGGGCCGGCCGCAGGGGGCGGGCGAAGGTGGAAGCCCGGCATGATCGGCCGCAACAGCAGGCGGGTCGCGGCGGCGGCGGTGGTCGCCTGCGGCGTGCTGGTCCTGGCGCTGGCCGGGGGATGAGACGGCGGTTGCGCCACCGCTTGCACCGCCGCCGCCGCCGCCCTATATTCATCCTGTCACGGGCAACCGGGACTATGGCGATAAACGCACCCGTAATAAGCGGATCGGACCCGGGGGCGGTACCCGGCGGCTCCACCAAATCCCCGTCGTTGGCGGATCATGGGGCCGAAACAGGATCGACGAACGTCTAAAGGGGCCAGCTTTCGCTCGGTGAGCTACCACCGTCATCGGTGCAAACTGCATAGTTGCCAACGACAACCGTGCTCCGGTGGCCGTTGCTGCGTAAGCAGCAACCAAACCGAAACCTAAGCCCTTGCGCCTAGCAGCGTAAGGCGGGGTTCGCAGGTACCTGGCAACAGAAACCTGCACCTTCCCCTTCTTTTCCTTGCCTCGGGCGCGGTCGCACCGCACCATCCGGCCATGCTGCGGCCCCTTGCCCTCGCCCTTGCCCTGATCGCCCGCCCCGCCATGGGCTGCGAGGTCGCGCTGGTGCTGGCGATGGATGTCTCGGGCTCGATCGATGCCGGGGAATACCGGCTACAGGTCGAGGGGCTGACCGCCGCGCTTGCGGATGGCGCGGTGCGCGACGTGATGCTGCGCGGGCAGGTGGCGCTGACGGTGGTGCAGTGGTCGGGCCTCGGCCAGCAGCAGCAGTCGATCCCCTGGCGGCGGATGCTGTCCGAGGCCGGGATCGACCGCTTCCGCCACGAGGTCTCGATCATGCCGCGCGCCTGGCTGCGCGGCGAGACCGGGGTGGGCGAGGCGATCGCCTTCGCCGCCGCCCTGTTCCCCGAGGTGGCCGACTGCGAGCGCAAGGTGATCGACCTTTCCGGCGACGGGGCCGAGAACGTGGGTTTCGGCACCCCCCGCGCCCGGCGCGAGGCCATCGCGGCGGGGATCGAGATCAACGCACTGGCGATCGAGCGGATCGGCGTCGCCATCACCAATTTCTATCGCGGCTGGGTGATCTCGCCGGGCGGCTTCGTGGTGACGGCAAGCGGGCATCTGGACTATGCACGGGCGATCCGCATCAAGATCCTGCGCGAATTGTCGGCCCCGGTGGGCTGAGCCGGGAGGCCGCCCGGGCAGCGGAAAAAACCTGAAACCTGCCCCTTACTTTCAGCCCCGAATCCCCTATGCTGGCCGCAACCGGACGGGGAGACAGAATGGCGCAGCCGATCGACTATGGAAACCTGATGCATCGCGCCATGCGCGGGCTGATCCAGCAGGTTCTGACTGATGTGGCGGACCACGGCCTGCCGGGGGCGCATCATTTCTTCATCACCTTCGACACCACCCACCCCGATGTCGCCATGGCCGACTGGCTGCGCGAACGCTACCCGGGCGAGATGACCATCGTCATCCAGCACTGGTTCGACAACCTGATCGTCACCGACGAGGGTTTCACCGTCACGCTCAACTTCGGCAACCAGCCCGAACCGCTGCAAATCCCCTTCGACGCCCTGCGCACCTTCGTCGATCCCTCGGTCGAGTTCGGCCTGCGGTTCGAAACCCACGAGGGCGAGGAAGACGGGGACGAGGACGAACCCGACGGCGACGATGACGGCGGCGACACCCCCCCTGCCCCGCAGCGCGAGGCCGAGGTGGTCAGCCTCGACAAGTTCCGCAAGTAGCGGTCGGGCGGGCACGGTATGCCGGTGTATGCCGATTGATTTTACCCGCGCATCCCCCTAATACGGCGGCGAACCCTTCAGGAGGCCCGCCGATGACCGCCACCCGCACCGAAACCGACAGCTTCGGCCCGCTGGAAGTTCCCGCCGACAAATACTGGGGCGCACAGACCCAGCGGTCGATCCGGAACTTCCCGATCGGCTGGGAACGCCAGCCGGTGCCGGTGATCCGCGCGCTCGGCGTGGTCAAGAAAGCCTGCGCGCAGGTGAACAAGGCGCAGGGCGATCTGGCCCCGGACCTGGCCGACGCCATCGCCGCCGCGGCGCAGGAAGTGATCGACGGCCGCTTCGACGACAACTTCCCGCTGGTGGTGTGGCAGACCGGCTCCGGCACGCAATCGAACATGAACGCCAACGAGGTGATCTCGAACCGCGCCATCGAGATGCTGGGCGGCGAGATGGGCTCGAAAAAGCCGGTCCACCCCAACGATCACGTCAACATGGGGCAGTCATCGAACGACACCTTCCCCACCGCGATGCATGTGGCGATCGGCTGCCACGCGCGCGACCTGCTGCTGCCGGGGCTGGAAAAGCTGCACGCCGCGCTGGCGGCGAAGTCGCAGGAGTTCCGCGACATCATCAAGATCGGCCGGACGCATACCCAGGACGCCACGCCGCTCACGCTGGGGCAGGAGTTCGGCGGCTACGCCCATCAGGTGGCCAAGGGGATCGAGCGGGTGAAGGCCGGCCTGCCCGACATCTACGAACTGGCGCAGGGCGGCACCGCGGTCGGCACCGGGCTGAACACCCGCGTCGGCTGGGATACACGAGTGGCGGCCGAAATCGCACAGATCACCGGCCTGCCCTTCGTCACCGCGCCGAACAAGTTCGAGGCGCTGGCGGCGCATGACGCGATGGTGGCCTTTTCGGGCGCGCTCAAGACCGTGGCGGCCAGCCTGTTCAAGATCGCCAACGACATGCGGCTGCTGGGGTCCGGCCCGCGCTCGGGGCTGGGAGAGCTGATCCTGCCCGAGAACGAACCCGGCTCGTCGATCATGCCCGGCAAGGTCAACCCCACCCAGGCCGAGGCGCTGACCATGGTCTGCGCCCATGTGATGGGCAACGACGCGGCGGTGGGCTTTGCGGGCAGCCAGGGGCATTTCGAACTGAACGTCTACAACCCGATGATGAGCTACAACGTGCTGCAATCCATGCAGCTTCTGGGCGATGCCGCCGGGTCGTTCACCGACAACATGGTGGTGGGGACGCAGGCGAATACCGCGCGGATCGACAAGCTGATGAAGGAATCGCTGATGCTGGTGACGGCGCTGGCGCCGACCATCGGCTACGACAACGCGACCAAAGTGGCCAAGACCGCGCATAGGAACGGCACCACCCTGCGGGAAGAGGCGATCGCGCTCGGCTTCGTCGATGGCGAGACCTTCGACCGTATCGTGCGGCCCGAGGACATGATCGGGCCGAAGGGCTGAGATGGCCGAACCCGTCAACCTCAACCGTTTCCGCAAGGACCGGCAGCGCACCGAGAAACGCGCCGGGGCCGAGGCGAATGCGGTGAAGTTCGGCCGCACGAAGGAACAGAAGGCGCTGGAGCAGGCAAGGGCCGAAAAGGCCCGCGCCGGGCTGGACGGCCACCGGCGCGAAGCACCGTCAACCGGCGATTAACCTTTCCGGGTCAGTGTCCATGGCGGAGGTTCCGCCATGCATCACCTGCCCGCCCACCTCAGCCCGGATCGCTGGATCATCCAGATCTTCAGCGCCCGCGCCGTCGCCGAAGGCGGTATCGTCCGCCGCAAGGTGCGCGATGTCGAACGGCTGATCGGCCGCGAACGCTTCCTGCACGAGGTACGTCGGCGCGGCTACCGCGTGGCGGAAAACGCCGGTCAGTTCATCGTGTTCTGCAACCGAGACCCGGTGCGCCTGCTGGTGTGAGGCGGATTTCTTCGAAGAAATCCGCAAAAGCCTTCGAAGGCTTTTGCCGTCCGCCGTCACGCGCTATGACAGGGGCATGAGCACGCGCCCCGAAAAACACTCGCTCACATTGCACGGGCACCGCACCAGCGTCTCGCTGGAGCCGGAGTTCTGGCAGGCGCTGCGCGAGATCGCCGCCGAACGGGGCATGGCGGTAAACCGGCTCGCGGCCGAGATCGACGCGGAACGCGGCCCCGACACCGGGCTGGCCGGGGCGATCCGGCTGCACATCCTGCGACATTTTCGCAACAGGAAATGACCCCCGAGGCTGGCCGATCTGGTAGCCGGGCATCGGGAACACGCTACAATTGCCCCGCAACTTCCGGCACATAGCCTGTGAAGCACATTGAATATCGCCTGCAATGCTTTGATTCTTGCAAAGAAACGCCGCTTCCGGCACAGTAGCGGGAATTCCGGGCACCAAGACCCGCGAGCAAACGTGATCCGAGCGAGGCAGGTCACATGAGTATCAGAGTCTATTGTCAGGCCGGAATCGTCGGCCTTGCCGCGGCACTTGTCAGCGCCCCGGCCCCTCTTGAGGCAGAGGCGTTGCGAGTCATGCGCGGCGCACCCTCCTCGGCGCTTCAGGTGCCGATGAACCGCGCGGTGGTGGTGGAAAGCGACGTCGCTTTCGCCGAACTGTCGATCGCCAATCCCGGCATCGCCGACATTTCTTCGCTGTCCGACCGTTCGATCTATGTCCTGGGCAAGACGCCCGGGCGCACCACGCTTACGCTTCTGTCGGGCGAGGGGCGGCTGATCTCGAACATCGAGGTCCATGTCACCCCCGACGTGGCCGAGTTCAAGGAACGGCTGCGCCAGATCCTGCCCAACGAGCAGATCGAGGTGCGCACCGCGAATGACGGCCTGGTGCTTTCGGGCACGGTCAGCAGCATCGCCCGGCTCGACCGCGCGCTCGACCTTGCCGAACGCTACGCGCCGGACCGGGTGTCGAACCTGATGTCGGTGGGCGGCACCCAGCAGGTCATGCTCAAGGTCCGCTTTGCCGAGATGCAGCGGTCGGTGGCCAAGAACCTGTCATCGTCGCTGGGCATCCGCACCACCGGCGGCGGCAGGGTCGGCGCCATCGGCGGCAGCGGCAACTTCACCGGCACCGGCGGCCCGTCGTCGGCGTTCAACCCCAACACCATGCCGATGAACCCCAATGCCGCGGGCGCGCTCGGGCTTGGTTTCTCGGCGGGCAGCCTGCAATTTTCCGTACTGCTGGAGGCGCTGGAGTCGAAGGGCGTCGTGCGCACGCTGGCCGAACCGAACCTGACCGCCCTTTCGGGGCAGGAGGCGCGTTTCCTGGCGGGCGGCGAATATCCGATCCCGGTGGCCGACGATGAGGGAATCACCATCGAATACAAGCCCTTCGGGGTCGAGCTGGCCTTCACCCCCCGGGTGGTGGACGGCGATGTCATCAACCTGATGATCGAGGCGGCGGTTTCCTCGCTCGATCCCACGGTCACGGTGCAGAACGCGGGGTTCTCGGTCAATGCCTTCAAACGGCGCGACACCTCGACCACGGTCGAGATGCGCGACGGCGAAAGCTTTGCCATCGCCGGGCTGTTGCAGGACGACTTCCGCAATTCGAGCGGGCAGGTGCCATGGCTGGGCGACATCCCGGTACTGGGCGCGCTGTTCCGTTCGGCCGACTACCAGCGGGCGCAGACCGAGCTTGTGATCATCGTCACGCCGCATCTGGTCACCCCCACCCGGGGCGAGGCGCTGGCGCTGCCGACCGACCGGGTCCGGCTGCCGAGCGAGAGCGAGTTCTTCCTTTTCGGCCAGGTCGGCGGGCGCACCCCCACCCAGGGTGCCGCGGGCGAGGTCGCGCGGCAGGACTTTTCGGGCCCCTACGGCTATGTGATGGAGTAGCGCCATGCGGAACCTGATGCGCCCCCTGATCGCCGCCGCGGCCCTTGCCGCCCTTGCCGCCTGTGCCGATCGCGAACTGGGTGCCGAAGCGGACAGCGGCCATTTCGGCAACGCCACGATGAACAACACCCAGATTCATTCGGGGCAGAAGGACTATGTGGTCCAGCTTGGCAGCCGCTTTGCCGCCGAGGTGACCGACACGGTGAATTTCGCCTTCGATTCCACGGTGCTGGATGCCGAGGCGCGCGCCACGCTCGACCGTCAGGCCGACTGGATCCGCCAGTTCCCCGAAGTGCGGTTCCGGGTCTATGGCCATACCGACCTCGTGGGGTCGGATGCCTACAACTACCGGCTGGGTCTGCGCCGGGCGCAGGCGGTGGTGGCCTATCTCGCATCGCGCGGGATCAGCCGGTCGCGGCTTGAGGCGGTCACCTCCTACGGCCGGACCCGGCCCGTGGTGCCCACCACGGCCGAGGAACGGCGCAACCGGCGCACGGTGACCGAGGTCACGGGCTTCGTGCAGCGCCATCCGACCGTGCTGAACGGCAAATATGCCGAGGTCATCTTCCGCGAATACGTCGCAAGCGCGGCCCCGGGGCACCAGACCCGGCTCGAAGGGTTCGAATAACGTCCCCCTTCCCCCCGCAGACGATACGAAACAGGACGCCGCCCTTCGGGGCGGCGTTTCCGTTTCCCGTCAATAATGGCGCGGCTTAACCGCTTTTGCCTCTTATTACCGAACAATGACAGCTTTTTGGCCCAATTCTCGCCACCATTGTCGCCCAGCTTGCCAGCAAGAGAATTGCATACGCATGGGCCGTGCCGGGCCCGGCCAGAAACAGATGGTATCGGCGATGACCAGTCAGGACGGAACCGGCAACGACCCGCAGGGCAAGGGCCCTTCCGAGAAAGGAACCGACGCAATGACGAGTGTAGCCGCGCTTCAGCCGGAACCCGCGCCGATCCGGGCCTGTACGATTTCCCGCGACATCCAGAACTTCGACCTGCTGATCGAGGACATGGAAGCCGAGATGGGCGAGAGCTGGGGTGATCTGGCCTTCACCGATGCGCTTGCCTTCTTCCACCAGCCCGAATCAGAGCCGCTGGAGTTCGTCGCCATCGCCGTGAACGGCGAGGACGAGACCGACCTTCAGCAGATCGCCACCATCGTCAAGGCCGCGCATGACAAGGGCATCATGGTGGTGCTGATCGTCGATCAGATCAGCCCGGCGGCGCTGCATCAGCTGATGCGGCTCGGGGCCGAGGATTTCGTGCCCTACCCGCTGCCCGAAGGCGCCCTGCACGACGCGGTGGAGCGGATGCGCCGCGCGCGGGAGGCCCCCGTCCTTGCCGCCGTGCCGACCCAGGCGCCCGATGAAGGGCTCCACCACCCGGGCTTCAAGCCGCGCGGCGACCGCGACGGGGTGGTGCTGCCGGTCCACGGGCTTGCGGGCGGCACGGGTTCCAGCACCTTTGCCACCAACCTGGCGTGGGAAATCGCCACGGTGCAGAAAAGCGACCCGCCGAGGGTCTGCCTGCTCGATCTCGATCTGCAATTCGGCAGCGTCTCGACCTATCTCGACCTGTCCCGGCGCGAGGCGATCTTCGAGGTTCTGTCGGATACCGCCAGCATGGACAGCGACACGCTGATTCAGGCGATGCTGACCTTCAACGACCGGCTGCATGTGTTCACTGCGCCGGGCGACATGCTGCCGCTCGACTTCGTGAGCGGCGAGGACATCGGCCGGCTGATCGACATGGCGCGGGCGAATTTCGATTTCGTCGTGATCGACATGCCGAAGACCATCGTGCAATGGACCGAGACGATGCTGAACCACGCGCATGTCTATTTCGCGATGCTGGAACTGGACATGCGTTCGGCCCAGAACGCGCTGCGCTTCGTGCGGGCCCTGAAGGCCGAGGACATGCCGCATGAAAAGCTGCGCTTCGCGCTGAACCGGGCGCCGAAGTTCACCGATCTGTCGGGCAAGTCGCGGGTGCGCAAGCTGGCCGAAAGCCTGTCGATCGACATCGAGTTGCAGCTTCCCGACGGTGGCAAGCAGGTCACCCAGGCGAACGACCACGGGCTGCCGCTGGCCGAAACCGCGGCCAAGAACCCGTTGCGCAAGGAAATCCAGAAGCTCGCCAAGTCGCTTTACGATTTGAACAAGGCGGTCGAGACCGGCCGGAACTGAGGGTCCAGGGATGCTTTTCGGCAAGAGAACCAAATCCGCCAGCGCCCCGGCTGCCCCGGCGCAGGCGGCCAATGCCGGCCCGCAGACGGCGGCGACGCGCGCGCCCACGCCGATGCGCTCCGGGCCGCAGGTCCATCGCCCGGCGGCGCAGGCGGTGGCGGTCGACAAGGAAAAGAAGCGCAAGGACCGGCTGAGCGACCTCAAGGTCGAACTGCACAAGCGGCTGCTTGACGACCTCAACCTGGCGGCGCTGGAACATGCGACCGAATCCAGCCTGCGGAGCGAGATTTCGGAGATCTCCGCCGAGGCGCTGGCCGAAATGAACGTGGTGCTGAACAAGGACGACCGCGCCACGCTCAACCAGGAACTCTACGACGAGGTGATGGGCCTTGGCCCGCTGGAGCCGCTGCTCAAGGACGATACCGTCAACGACATTCTCGTGAACGGGCCGCAGCAGATTTTCGTCGAACGGTCGGGCAAGCTGGAACTGACCGACATCACCTTCAAGAACGAACGCCACCTGCTGCGGATCATCGACAAGATCGTATCCGCCGTGGGCCGCCGGGTCGATGAATCGAACCCCTATGTGGACGCCCGCCTTGCCGACGGCTCGCGTTTCAACGCCATGGTGCCGCCGATCGCGGTTGACGGCAGCCTGGTGTCGATCCGCAAGTTCAAGAAGGAAAAGCTGTCGATCGACGACCTGGTGAGGTTCGGCGCCTTCACCGAGGAAATGGCCGCCTTTCTCCAGGCGGCGGTGGCCACAAGGCTGAACGTGATCGTCTCGGGCGGGACCGGTTCGGGAAAGACCACCACGCTCAACGCGCTGTCCTCGTTCATCGACAACTCGGAACGTATCCTGACCATCGAGGATACCGCGGAACTCCAGTTGCAGCAGACCCATGTGGGCCGGATGGAAAGCCGCCCGGCCAACGTCGAGGGCAAGGGCGCCGTCACCCAGCGCGACTGTCTGAAGAACGCCCTGCGGATGCGCCCCGACCGGATCATCGTCGGCGAGACAAGGGGCGAGGAGGTGATCGACATGCTCCAGGCCATGAACACCGGCCATGACGGCTCGATGACCACGATCCACGCCAACTCTGCGCGCGACGGCGTGTCGCGTCTGGAAAACATGATCGCCATGGCCGGGATCGAGATGCCCCTGAAGGCCGTGCGCAGCCAGATCGCCAGCGCCGTCAACCTGATCGTGCAGGCCAGCCGGTTGCAGGACGGTTCGCGCCGGATGACCTCGATCACCGAGATCACCGGAATGGAAGGCGAAGTGATCTCGATGCAGGAACTGTTCCGCTACGAACGCCTTGGCCTTGCCCCCGACGGCAAGATCATCGGCCGGTTCAACGCCACGGGCATCCGTTCCTACTATTCGGACCGGTTCCGCCAGTGGGGCTATGACCTGCCCGCGTCGATCTACGAACCCACGCCCTGAGGCCCGCCATGCAGATCAGCGCCGAACCCCTCATCTATATCCTGATCTTCGTCGGCGTGCTCGCGCTCGTCGAGGGGATCTATCTGACCGTCTTCGGAAAGTCGATCAGCCTCAACAACAAGGTCAACCGCCGGCTGGCGCTCATGGAAAAGGGCGGCAACCGCGAGGAAGTGCTGGAACAGCTCCGCAAGGAGATGAGCCAGCACATGAATTCCCGCTCGATCCCGCTTTACGCGATTCTGGCCGACAAGGCGCAGAAGGCGAATATCGCCTTCTCGCCCGCGGCACTGATCGGCATCATGGTGCTGCTGGCCGTCGTCGCCTATCTGGCCCTGACCATCGGCACCGAGGCCGAAACCCCGATCCGGGTGCTGGTGGCGATCGCCATGGGGGTCGGCAGCGTCTATTTCTGGGTCAACGGCAAGGCGAAGAAGCGTCTCGCCCTGGTCGAGGAACAGCTTCCCGATGCGGTCGAACTCATGGTCCGGTCGCTGCGCGTCGGCCATCCGTTCTCCTCGGCGATCGGCATCGTCGCCAAGGAGGTGCCCGACCCGCTCGGCACCGAGTTCGGCATGATCGCCGACGAAGCCGCCTACGGGCGCGAAATTTCCGAAAGCCTCAAGGCGCTGGCCGAACGGATGGACATGCAGGATCTGCGTTTCCTTGCCGTCGCGGTGACGATCCAGCAGCAGTCGGGCGGCAACCTGGCCGAGATCCTCGCCGGTCTCGCGCAGGTGGTCCGGGCCCGGTTCCGGCTGTTCCGCCGGGTGAAGGCGATCACCGCCGAGGCGAAATGGTCGGGGATGTTCCTGTCGGCCTTCCCCATCGTCGCCATGGTGATGATCACCATCATCAAGCCCGACTATTTCGACGAGGTGAAAGAGACCTCGGCCTTCATTCCGGCGGCGCTGATCGTCGGCGTGCTGCTGGTGGTCAACGTCATCTACATGAAGATCATGGTCAACATCAAAGTCTGAGGCACCGCCATGCAAGCCCTCGAAACCTTCAATACCCTGCTGACGGACATGCTCGGCCCGCTCGGTCCCATGATCGCGGTGGGCGGGCTTGGCCTTCTGCTGGTGCTGATCACGCTGCCGGCCATGCTGCACAAACAGGCCGACCCGCTCGACAAGCTGCGCGAGGCGGCAAAGGCCAGCCACGCATCCGCCGCCCCCGGCCAGCCGCTGCGTCACGGCGGCAAGAGCGACAAGCTCGACAAGTTCGCCAACTTCCTCGAACCGCAGAGCGCGGCCGAACTCAGTTCGGCCCGGCTCAAGATGCTCCGCGCGGGCTACCGTTCGAGAAACGCGGTACGCATGTTCCATGCGACGCAGTTCATCCTTGGCATGTCCCTACTGGTGCTCGGGATGATCTATGCCCTGCTGACGGCCAGAAGCCTCGATCTCAGCATGCAGCAGATCGCGATCTATGCGCTGCTGCCGGGCGCCATCGGCTATTATGTGCCGGTCTATTGGGTCAACCGCCGCCTGCAAACCCGCCAGCAGGAGATGATCGAGGGGTTCCCCGACGCACTCGACATGATGCTGGTCTGCGTCGAGGCCGGGCAGTCGCTCGACCAGTCGATCATCCGGGTCGCCAAGGAAATCAGCATCGGCTATCCCGCGCTGGGCGAGGAGTTCGAACTGGTCTCGCATGAGATCAAGGCGGGCAAGGAGCGGATCGAGGTGCTGCGCGACTTCGCCGAACGGGCAGGCGTGCCGGATATCGCGTCTTTCGTCACCACGCTGGTGCAGTCGGCCACCTTCGGCACCTCGATCGCCGAGGCACTGCGGGTCTATGCCTCGGAAATGCGCGACAAGCGTGTGCTGCGCGCCGAGGAAAAGGCAAACGTCTTGCCAACCAAGCTTACTCTGGGCACAATGATGTTCACCGTGCCGCCGCTGCTCATCATCCTGATCGGGCCGTCGCTGCACGGAATATCGCAGACCATAGCCACGAATTTCTGACGTGACATGCCCCCCCCGAGCCGTCTGGCTCATCGCTTTCGGCCTGGGCCTCGCCGCCTGCACCAACGGTGCGGCGCCCGGCGGTGACACCATCCCCGGCGCCGACCGGCGGGGCGAGGCGGTGGACGGGCTGACCGTCGGTCACCGGCTGATGGAGGCAGGCGAACACGAACTGGCGCTGCGGGCCTATCTGCGCGCCGCCTCGGAACGGGGCGCGGATGTCGATGTCCTTTCCGCCATCGGCTCGGCCAACCTGCGGCTGGGGCGGCTGGGTCAGGCCGAACAGATCCTGCGCCGGGCGCTGGAGGTTGACCCGGCCTTCGTCCCCGCGCTCAACAACCTCGGCGTGGTGCTGATGGAACGCGGCGCGACCGGCGAGGCGCGGCGCGTCTTCCAGCAAGCCTATGCGCTCGATAGTGGCAATTCGGACTCCATCCGCGAAAACCTGCGACTCGCTATCGCGCGGACGGCGGATTCCGGTTACGATGACCCCAATGAAAATCATAATTTCTCGCTGGTGCGGCGGGGGCACGGGCAATATCTGCTTCTTTCGCGCCAATGAGGTCGAGCAGTGAAGGACGCAGAAGGATGCGCCATCCCGGTATCGTTGCGCTGTGCCTGATGGGCATGGCAGGTCTGGCCGCCTGCGATCGGTCGTCGAACGCCGACGTGAATCGCGCCATCGAAAGCATGAACCTGGTCGATGACAACAACATGGCCGAGATCATGCTGACCGTGGCCGACCCGGCCGAAGCGGCCGCCTGGTTCACCCGCGCCAGCGCCGAACACCCCGACCGGGTGGACCTGCGCCGGGGGCTGGCCAAGTCGCTTGCCCGCGCCGGGAACGCCCCGGAAGCCGCGGCGATCTGGACCGAGATCGCCGACGGGCCCGAGGGCACCTCGCAGGACCGGGTGGAACTGGCCGAGGCGCTCATTCGCAACAACGAATGGGCCCGCGCCGAGGCGGAACTGAACCGCATCCCCCCCACCCACGAAACCTTCGAACGCTACCGGCTTGAGGCCATGGTGGCCGATGCGAACAAGAACTGGGCCAAGGCCGACAGTTTCTATGAAATCGCCGCCGGGCTGACCAACCGGCCGTCCGGCGTACTGAACAACTGGGGCTTTTCCAAGCTGACCCGTGGCGATCACGCGGGGGCGGAACGGCTGTTCGCCGAGGCGATCACCTATGATCCGGGCCTGTTCACCGCCAAGAACAACCTGGTCATGGCCCGTGGTGCCCAGCGCAAATACGACCTGCCGGTGATCCAGATGAACCAGACCGAGCGGGCGCAGCTTCTGCACACGCTGGCGCTGACCGCCGTCAAGTCGGGCGATGTGAACGTCGGCAAGGGCCTGCTGCAAGAGGCCATCGACACCCACCCACAACATTTCGACGCCGCGGTGCGCAGCCTGCGCGCCCTCGATTCCGGAGCAACGGGCTGAACCATGGAAACGACCGCTGCAACCGCCCTTTGGTTCCTGCCCTTCGTCGTGCCGATCGCGATCTGGGTCGCGTGGAGCGACATGAAATTCATGAAAATCCCCAACAAGGCGGTGCTGGCGCTTGCCGCCGTGTTCCTTGTGGTCGGGCCGATCGCGCTGCCGCTGGCCGAATGGGGCTGGCGCTGGACCCACCTTGCCGTGGTCCTGGTGATCGGTTTCCTGATGAGCATGGCCACCATGATCGGCGCGGGCGACGCCAAGTTCGCCGCCGCCATGGCGCCCTTCATCGCGCTTGGCGATCTCGGGCTGTTCATGGGGCTGCTGGCGGCGGCGCTGCTCGGGGCCTTTCTTGCCCATCGGCTGCTGCGCGCATGGCCCGCCTTCCGCAACGCGACGCCCGACTGGGTGTCATGGACGCATCACAAGTTCCCGATGGGTCTCGCACTGGGCGGCGCACTGGTGATGTATCTCGTCGCCGCGCTGCGCTTCGGGGCCTGAACCCTGCTGCACACCGGGGGCACGGCGGACCGCAGAATGCCGGATCGCCGCCCCGGATTCGCCAGATTCGCCGGTAAAGGTGGCCGGGCCACGAAACCGGCAGCCCGGCCCCACAGCACGGCCCCGAACCCAGGGATCGCCCCATGAACATGCAGCCCGCCCCCGATATGCAGGCCCCCGGCCCCGCGCCCGTGCAGGCCCCGGTCAGCCCGCGCACCATGGCCGACACCGGCCTTTCGGCGGTGATGATGCGGGATATCCTGCTCAAGACCATGTTCCGCATGAACCTCGATCTGGTTTCCGAACTTTCGCGGGCGATCTGTGTGCCGGTGGGCGTGACGCAGGAACTGATCGATCTGGCCCGCGAACAGCGGCTGATCGAGGCGACCGGCACGCTCCACGCCAATTCCGGCAACGAGATGGGCTATCAGCTGACCGACGCGGGCAAGGCCCGTGCGCTCGACGCGCTGGCACAGTCGGAATATTACGGCGCCATGCCGGTGCCGCTGGCCGACTATGCCGAACAGGTCAAGCGCCAGTCGATCCGCGACATCCAGCTTACCCGCGGCGAACTCACCGGCGCGATGGGCCACCTGATCCTGCCCGACAAGCTGCTGGACCACCTCGGGCCCGCGGTGACCTCGGGCCGGTCGATCCTGATGTATGGCCCGCCGGGGAACGGGAAATCCAGCATCTCGAACGGTATCCGCGACGCATTGGGCGACCGCATCTACGTGCCGCGCGCGCTGGAATACTCGGGCCAGGTCATCACCGTCTACGACCCGATCGTGCATTCCAAGGCCGAAGCCGCGGTCGATGACCCGACCTCGCTGCGCCGCACCTCGACCCGGTTCGACAACCGCTACGTCTATTGCGAGCGCCCGACCGTCGTCACCGGCGGCGAACTCACGCTCGACATGCTCGACCTGACATTCAATCCGGTGGCGCGCACCTATCAGGCGCCGCTGCAACTCAAGGCCACCGGCGGCGTGTTCATCGTCGATGACCTTGGCCGTCAGGTCGATCCGCCGCAAAAGCTGATCAACCGCTGGATCGTGCCGCTGGAAGAGGCGAAGGACATCCTCGCCCTGCAATCGGGCGAGAAATTCACCGTGCCCTTCGACACGCTGGTGATCTTTTCGACCAACTTCCACCCGAACGAGATTTTCGACGGCGCGGCGCTGCGGCGGATCTTCTTCAAGATCAAGATCGACGGGCCGGATCAGGAAGGTTTCCTCAAGATCTTCGCCATGGTGGCGCGCAAGAAGAAGATGCCGCTGAACGAGGCCGCGCTGCTCCACCTGCTCAAGGTCAAATATCCGACGATCGAAAACAATTACGCCAACTACCAGCCGACCTTCCTGATCGACCAGATGATCGCGATCTGCGACTTCGAGGGCATCCCCTACCAGATGACCCCCGAGCTGATCGACCGCGCCTGGGCCAACATGTTCGTGCGGCAGGAGGCGATCGCGCATTGAAGCAATTTCAGAAAAATCGACAGATTTTTTGGTTCGAAATTGCGGAAAAACAACAGCACAAAGCGTTTGGCCGTTCCGACGAACGGCCAAAACGCTTCACATCAGCCCCCGCGCCTCCAGCTCCGCGACATAGGGGCGGCTGACCGGCACCCGGCTGCCGTCGGCAAGCTCCAGGAACGGCCGACCGCCCTCGCGCCCGGTCGCCACGACGGCCGGGGCCGCCACCCAATGTGAGCGGTGGACCCGCAGCCCGTCCGCCTCCTCCATCTCGGCGATGGCATCGGAAAACCGCATCAGGATGCTGGCCGTCCCCGCCTCGGTTACCAGATCGACGTAATGGTCGCGCACCGACATGCGCAGCGGCGGCGCCCGCAGTTCCGGGTCGATCCGCTGCATCAACCGCGGCAGGGCGGGGGCTTCAGACTCCGGCAGCGGCACATCGGCCACGGGTCCGGGCACGGGTTCGGCGACCACCGGCTCCGCCCCGACGCGCTCCGCCTCCTGCCGGAAAGCCTGCCGGAAGGCGCAGCCGCTCAGCACCAGAAAGAACAGGAAAGCCGCGAATTCCAGCCGCCCCGGCACCACCTGCCCCGGCGGCGCCATCAGCGTCTGCGCCGCTGCGTGACACGGCAGCACGAGCAGCGCCGCAACCGTGAAGGACGAGATCGGCCCGTGGCGCCAGAAGTTGTTTCCCCCGGCAAGCCACCGCAACAGCAGCCGGACCACCGCCCCCGCAACCAGTGCGAGTAAAACCACCGTAGCCCAGAACAGCAGCCGCGTGACCGGGCCGGCGTATCCGTAACTCCCGAACGGGCCGGACAAGGCCATGAGAATGCTGTAAAAAGCCCACACCCCGAACACCGGGGGCGAAAGGACTTCCGACCGGAAGCCTTGACAAAAACCTTGTATCATACCGTGCTGGGCCATCGCAACTCAACAACCTGACCGATACCATCAAACCCCGCTTTCGGCAATGCTGCGGGCGGAACAGGCAAAGGGGATGACAAATGACCGCAGACAGCTACGACGAACGGGTGCGCGACAGCTTCGCCCGGCAAGGCATGATGATCACCCTCGGCGCCCGGGTCGAGGCAACGGCGCCCGGCCGATGCAGCATCTCGGCCCCGGTGACCCCGGCGGTGACCCAGCAGCACGGCGCGGGGCACGCCGCCCTTGCCTTCGCGCTCGGCGACAGCGCGGCGGGCTATGCGGCGCTGACGCTGATGCCCGAGGGGACCGAGGTGATGACCAGTGAGATCAAGATCAACCTGCTGCGCCCGGCACGGGGCGAAAGGCTGATCGCCCGCGGCGAGGTGGTGAAACCCGGCCGCAGGCTGGTGGTGGTGCGCGCGGACGTGGTGGCGGTGGAAGACGGAAAGGAAGCCCTGATCGCCATCCTTCAGGGCACCATGGTCCCGGTGGCACCGGACGCCTGACCGTCATCTCGACCGTTGCACGGGATAGAGGGTGCGGGAGCGGGGTTTTCCACCCCGTCGCCATTGGCTTGAAGTTGCCAGTGGTTGCGCCACCAGTTCGAGAAACCACTGGCGACGGCGCATCCAATGGCGACCCCCGGAGAGTATTTTTGGCAAGATGAAGTTGAAGCGGCCTTCAGAGTCCCATTCCCCCGGGCTCCGGCAGGCCCTTGGCGCGGCAGCAGGCGGTGACGGTGTTCGCCAGGAGGCAGGCGATGGTCATCGGCCCGACCCCGCCCGGCACCGGGGTCACCGCGCCCGCGACCCCGGCCACCGAGGCGAAATCGACATCGCCCACCAGCACCTGTTTACCGTCGCGCTCCACCCGGTTGATGCCGACGTCGATCACCGTGGCGCCGGGTTTCACCCAGTCGCCGGTGACCATCTCGGGCCGGCCCACCGCCGCCACCAGAATATCCGCGCGGCGGCAGACCCCGGGCAGGTCGCGGGTGCGCGAATGGGCCACGGTCACGGTGCAGCTTTCGCGCAGCAGAAGCTGCGCCATCGGCTTGCCGACGATGTTCGAGCGGCCGACCACCACGGCGTCGAGTCCGGCCAGCGATCCCAGCCGGTCGCGCAGCAGCAGGAGGCAACCGAGCGGCGTGCAGGGCACCATGGCCTTCTGGCCGCTGCCCAACAGGCCGATGTTCGATATGTGAAAGCCATCGACATCCTTGGCCGGGTCGATCGCATTGATCACCAGGTCGGAATTCAGATGAGAAGGCAGTGGCAACTGCACGAGAATCCCGTGAACTTCCGGATCGGCGTTCAGCCGCTCGATCAGCGCCAGCAGCTCGGCCTCGGACGTGTCCGCAGCCAGCCGATGTTCGAAAGAGGCCATCCCGGCCTCAACCGTCTGCTTGCCCTTGGAGCGCACATAGACCTGGCTGGCCGGGTCTTCGCCCACCAGAACCACCGCGAGGCCCGGCACCACGCCCTGCGCCTTCAGCCCCGCCACCGCCTCGGCCACCCGGCCCCGCAGCCGCGCCGCAAAAGCCCTGCCGTCGATCACATCCGCAGCCATCGCTTACCCCTTGCCCCCCATCAGGCGTTCCTCGCGCATGATCGACCAGTCGATCATGCGCCGCCACAACTCCTCGGCCAGATCGGCGTCCCATCCCCCGGCCACGGCCGCCGCGCGCACATTGGCCACCACGGCCTCCACCCGGTCGTCGATCCGGGCGGGCAGCCCCTCGCCGGGTTTCAGCGCTGCGGCGCGGTCGATATAGCGCGCCCGCTCTGCCAGCATCGCCACGATCCGCGCGTCCAGCGCGTCGATCCCGGCCCGCAGTTCGGCCATGTTGCGGCATTCCGCCGGTGTCTTCATTCTTCTGCCCCTCTCCCCCCGGGTTGCGGCTTCGGCCCGCTTTCTGCGTGACCGCCGGGCCGGGGTCAAGGCGTCAGAACAGCCCGGTCACCCGGCCTTCACCGTCAAGCCGGATCACCTCGGCCGAGGGCGCGCGCGGCAGGCCCGGCATGGTCATGATCTCGCCGCAGATCGCCACCACGAAGCCCGCCCCCGCCGAAAGCCGCACCTCGCGCACCGGGACCGAATGGCCGGTGGGCGCGCCGCGCAGGTTGGGGTCGGTGGTAAAGGAATACTGCGTCTTGGCCATGCAGACCGGCAGATCGCCATAGCCCGCCGCCTCCCATGCCTTGAGCTGGTCGCGCACCGCCTTGTCGGCCAGCACCTCGTCGGCGTGATAGATGCGCTTGGCGATGGTCTCGATCTTCTGGAACAGCCCCATCTCGTCCGGGTAGAGCGGCGCGAAGTTCGCCGCGCCGGATTCGGCCAGCGCCACCACCTTGTGCGCCAGATCCTCGGCCCCGGCGCCGCCTTCGGCCCAGTGGCGGCAGGTGATCGCCTCGGCGCCCTGCCCCGCGACATAATCCTTGACCGCGGCGATCTCGGCCTCGGTGTCGGAGTGGAAATGGTTGATCGCCACCACCACCGGCACGCCGAAGGATTTGACGTTGGCGATGTGGCGGCCGAGGTTGGGACAGCCCTTTTCCACCGCCTCGACATTCTCGGGGCCCAGATCTTCCTTGGCGACGCCGCCGTTCATCTTCATCGCCCGCACCGTGGCGACGATCACCGCCGCTGCCGGGCTGAGACCCGCCTTGCGGCACTTGATGTCGAAGAACTTTTCGGCCCCGAGATCGGCGCCGAAACCGGCCTCGGTCACCACATAGTCACCCAGTTTCAGCGCCGTGGCGGTCGAGATCACCGAGTTGCAGCCATGGGCGATATTGGCAAAAGGCCCGCCATGGACGAAGGCCGGGTTGTTTTCCAGCGTCTGCACGAGGTTCGGCTGCATCGCGTCCTTCAGCAGTACCGTCATGGCCCCGTCGGCCTTGAGGTCGCGGGCGTGGACCGGGCTGCGGTCGCGCCGGTAGGCGACGACGATATTCCCCAGCCGCTCCTGCAAGTCCTCCAGGTCGCGCGACAGGCAGAGGATCGCCATGACCTCCGACGCCACGGTGATGTCGAAGCCGGTCTGGCGCGGGAAGCCGTTGGCGACGCCGCCGAGGCTGACCACCATGTCGCGCAGCGCCCGGTCGTTCATGTCCATCACCCGCCGCCAGGTCACCCGGCGCGGGTCGATATCCAGCGCGTTGCCCCAGTAGATGTGGTTGTCGATCATCGCCGACAGCAGGTTGTGGGCGCTGGTGATCGCGTGGAAATCGCCGGTGAAGTGGAGGTTCATCTCTTCCATCGGCACGACCTGGGCATGGCCGCCACCCGCGGCACCCCCTTTCATGCCGAAGTTGGGGCCGAGGCTGGCCTCGCGGATGCAGACCACCGCCTTCTTGCCGATCCGGTTCAGCGCATCACCGAGGCCCACGGTGGTGGTGGTCTTGCCCTCGCCCGCCGGGGTCGGGTTGATCGCGGTCACCAGCACCAGCTTGCCGTCGGGCCGGGCGGCAAGGCTGTCGATGAACGCCTGCCCGACCTTGGCCTTGTCATGGCCGTAGGGCAGCAGGTGTTCGGCCGGGATGCCCAGCTTGTCGCCGATCGACTGGATCGGCTGTTTGCGCGCCTCGCGCGCGATCTCGATATCGGTCTTGAATGTCATGCCTGCTCCCCTCGGGCCGTGCGCGCACGGGCCGGTTCATCGCCGCGCGCAGTTGCTCATGCATAGCGGCGCCGCAGCCGGGGGAGAAGCGTGTTTGCGACCGATATGCGCCGGATTGCGCCGCCGGGGGTTTCCGATGGGAGGCCCGCCTCCCCGGCAAGCGGAGCCGTGGCCGCGCGGCCCTCCGGGGGGGTATTTCCCGGGCAGAAGAAACCGGCAGGGCGCGGAAACAAGGCGGCGTCTGCCTTGCGTGCTGGTCGACAAGGCTGTCAGATACCAATCTTTTGCAACAGAGGGCAGCGGCCGACCGCGGGGGGCCGCTGCAACACCTGTGGCCTGGCAGTTTATGGTGCAGGTGACTCCACGTTCAGTGCATGTCGCAACGTCGCAATAGCGGCCGCCCGTGCGGGCGGTCGGCCGCTGCCCGGCGGCGCTGACGCGCCTTGATTCCGGGCAAAGGTAGCGTTCCAGATGTCCATGCCAACACGCAAGACAGGCACCGCCAAAAACAAACGGCCCCCGGAAAGGGGGCCGCCGGTGTTGTACAGTGCCCGGGATTCAGGCCGAGGGTTCGGGTTCCATCCCGCCGTCGTCGGATTTCGGCGGGCGCGGCCGGGTCTTGGGAATCGCCGTCACGCTGGGGGCATCGCCGCCGGAGGGGGTCTCATCGTCCTCGCCGCTATCGAGCGGCTCACCCGCCAGCACCTTGCGGATCTCGTCGCCGGTCAGGGTCTCGTATTCCAGAAGGCCCTTGGCCATACGTTCGAAATCCTCGGCCTTGTCGATCAGGATCCTGCGGGCGGTCTCGTAGCCCTCGTCGATCAGTTCCTTGACCTCGTTCTCGATCATCTGCTTGGTCTGGGCCGAAACCGAGAACCCGGCGGTATTGCCCTGATAGCCCTCATGCGCCTCGGCGTAGTCGATATTGCCCACCTTGTCCGACATGCCCCAGCGCATCACCATGGCCCGCGCCAGCGACGATGCCTGCTGGATATCGCCCGCGGGGCCCGAGGACACGCCTTCCTCGCCGTATTTGATGATCTCGGCGGCCTTGCCTGCCATGGTCATGGCGATCTTCTGCTTGCCCTCGTCCTTGTGCATGTTCAGCCGGTCCATCTCGGGCAGGCTTACGACCATGCCCAGCGCGCCACCGCGCGGGATGATGGTGGCCTTGTAGACCGGATCGCATTTGGGCAGGTTCAGCCCGACGATGGCATGGCCGGCCTCGTGATAGGCGGTCTTTTCCTTCTGGTCGGCGGTCAGCACCATCGAGCGCCGCTCGGCCCCCATCATCACCTTGTCCTTGGCGCGTTCGAAATCGTCCATGGTGACGAAGCGGCGTCCGGCGCGGGCGGCCATCAGCGCGGCCTCGTTCACGAGGTTGGCAAGGTCGGCGCCCGAGAAGCCGGGCGCGCCGCGGGCGATCAGCCGCAGATCCACATCCGGGCCGATCGGCACCTTGCGGGCATGGACCGAAAGGATCTTTTCACGGCCGCGAATATCGGGGTTGGGCACATGGATCTGCCGGTCGAAGCGGCCGGGGCGCAGGAGCGCCGGATCGAGCACGTCCTTGCGGTTGGTCGCGGCGACGATGATCACGCCTTCGTTGGCCTCGAACCCGTCCATCTCGACCAAAAGCTGGTTGAGCGTCTGCTCGCGCTCGTCGTTGCCGCCGCCGATGCCGACGCCGCGCGCCCGGCCCACCGCGTCGATCTCGTCGATGAAGACGATGCAGGGGGCGTTCTTCTTGGCCTGTTCGAACATGTCGCGCACGCGCGAGGCGCCGACGCCCACGAACATTTCCACGAAGTCCGAGCCGGAGATGGTGAAGAAGGGAACCCCGGCCTCACCGGCGATGGCGCGGGCCAGAAGCGTCTTGCCGGTGCCCGGCGGACCCACGAGCAGCGCGCCCTTGGGGATCTTGCCGCCGAGACGGCTGAACTTCTGCGGGTTGCGCAGGAATTCGACGATCTCTTCCAGTTCTTCCTTGGCCTCGTCGATCCCGGCCACGTCGTCGAAGGTGACGCGGCCGTGCTTTTCCGTCAGCAGCTTGGCGCGGGACTTGCCAAAGCCCATGGCCCCGCCCCTGCCGCCGCCCTGCATCCGGTTCATGAAGAAGATCCAGATGCCGATCAGCACGAGGAACGGCAGCCACAGCGACAGCACCGAAAGGAAGCCGGATTGCTGCTGCGGTTCGGCCCGCACCTCGACGTCGTTGTCGATCAGCCGCTCGGTGAGGTTGTCGCCCTCGGGCCGGATCGCGATATACTGGCTGCCGTCGCGGCCGCGCACCATCACCCGTTCGCCGTCCAGCGTGACCGAGGCGACCTCGCCGCTGTCGACCCGCTGGATGAACTCGGAATACGAGATCGACCGGGCCGAGGTTGTCGTCTGCCCGCCGCCGAACAGGTTGAACAATGCAAGGATCAGCAGGAACAGAACGACCCAGAAGGCGATGTTGCGTGCGTTGCCCACGAAGAACTCCCTAATGCGCCGCGCACCGGGCGGGCGACCTTGCGCCTTAAAATAGACATTCGTGCGGGGGGTTCAATGCGATAAGATGAACCTTTGCAGGCTTGGGACGATCTCCGCCGTCCATTCCGCGGGTTTTCCGGCCATCGGGGCGGCGATCAGCCTGTCACCGCGCCAGATCGCGGGGGTCACGAGAAGCGCATCGCGGCTGTGGCCGGTGGCGCGCCAGTCCGGGCACGCCTGCAGGCCCGCGGCGCCGAGGGCGCGAATCTCCAGCCCCTCGACCTCCTGCCCTTCGGGCGGCGTCAGGTGCCAGCGGTGGTCCCAGATCGCACCCGGCGCGGCGGTCGCGGCGGCCACCGCCTTCGGCTCGCGCGTCAGGCGGATGTCCGCCCCGGACGGCCGGATACGGCAGCCCGCAAGCGTGGCGACGCGGCCTGCGCGGATCGCCGCCTCGACCCGTTCGACCGAGGCGGCGCGCGGCGGATGCCCGGCCCCCGACATCCAGCGCAGCGCGGCGACCAGCAGGCGGCGGGACAGTTCGGGGCCGAGTTCGCCGAACCCGTTGCGATCCAGCACCAGCGCCCCGGCGGCCTCCTGCGCGAGGCGGTCGGCCGCCTCGGCGGTGGCGCGATCCACCACCGACAGCGCCATGGCCAGATGCTGCACCACGGAGTTCAGCCGCTCGACGGTGATTCCCAGCGGCCTCAGCGCCTTCAGCGCGCGGCGGGCCTTGACGCGGGTAAAGCGGTCGTCGTCGTTCGAGGGATCGTCAACCCAGCCCTGCCCGTTCCGGGTCAGCCAGCCGCGCAATTCGGCGCGGGTCTGGCACAGAAAAGGGCGGCCGAACACGATCCCGGCCTCGGTCCAGTCCCGGCGCATCCCGGCAAGCCCGTCCAGCCCGGCTTCGCGGGCCAGCCCCATCAGGAAGGTCTCGGCCTGATCGTCGGCGGTATGGGCAAGCCCGACATGGGAGATGCCCTGCGCCCGCGCCCAACCGGCGATCAGCCGGTAGCGGGCCTTGCGCGCGGCATCCATCAGGTTGCCCGCCACCGCGCCATGTTCCCAGACCAGCGTGTCATGCGGCACCCCGAGCCCGGCGCAGGCGCGGGCGACGAAACGGGCTTCCGCCGCCGCCTCGGGGCGCAGCCGGTGATCCACCGTCACCGCATGGACCTGCCAGCCGGCATGGGGCGCGGCGCGGGCCATCAGATGCAGCATCGCCATGGAATCGCTGCCGCCCGAGACGGCAAGGCCGATCCGGCCGGGACTCCCGGGCCGGAACGCCTGCCCGGCGACATGCAGCAGGAACGCATCCCCGGCCGAAAGCGCCGGGGCGCCTTCTACCGGCACTCCAGCCGCCCCATGGTGGCGATCGCATCGCCCGCCGCGGGACTGCCGGGGAAGCGGGCGTTCACTTCGGCCAGCGTCACGCAGGCTTCGGGCACCTGCCCGAGCTGCGCAAGCGAGCGGCCAAGCCGGAACAGCGCCTCGGGCGCGCGCGACCCGTCCGGCACGCCCGAAAAGCTTTCCAGATAGGCCCGCGCGGCGGATGCGGTCTCGCCCATCTGTTCCAGCGCCTCGCCGCGCAGGAAATGCGCCTCGCCGGTCAGCGGACCGCCCGGAAAGGTCTCGGCATAGGCCGCAAGGAGGTCAGCGGCGGTGCGAAAGTCACCCTGACCGAGCACCTCCCGGGCCCGGTCGAAATCCGCCTGTTCGCCCATGGCAAGCTGCGGCCCGCCGGTATCGGGGCCGGAGGCGGCACCCGGCGCGGCCTCGCCGCCCAGGGGCGGGGTCTGGCCCAGTTGCGAGACGTCGCCGCCCTCCAGCTCGACCAGCCGGAATTCGAGGTCGCCCACGCGGTTGGTGCCGTCCGCGACCACCCGGTTCAGGCGGATCTCGATCTCCTCGGCCTTGCCGGTCAGGCGCATCAGCTCGGCCTCGATCGCGTCCATGCGTTCCAGCATGTCGCCGCCGCCCGGCTGCGAGACCGCGCCGGTCTCGACCAGTTCGCGGCGCAGCCCGGTGATCTCGGCCCCGAGCACGCCGAGGTCGCGGCGGATGTCGGCCAGCGTGGCGTCCCGGTCCTGCGCCGCCGCAGGCAGCCCGGGCGCGAAGGCCAGCGCCAGCAGGACCAGAAGCGCCCGCATCACATCCCCGCGCCCATCGACAGCACGGTGACCGCGCGGCGGTTGATCGAATAGCAGGCTTCGGTCGAGCAGACCTCGACCGGGCGTTCCTTGCCGTAGCTGACGGTGCGGACCCGGTTCGAGGCGACGCCCCGGCTTACCAGATAGTCGCGCGCCGAGTTCGCCCGGCGCTCGCCCAGCGCGAGGTTGTATTCGCGGGTGCCCTGTTCGTCGGCATGGCCTTCCATGATCACGCCGTAGCCCGGATTGCGCGACAGCCAGTCGGCCTGACCGTCAAGCGTGGCCCGCGCCTCGGGCGATATCGTGCTTTGATCGACGGCGAAGAACACCCGGTCGCCCACGGTCTGCTGAAAATAGGCGACCGAGGTCGGGTCCGACGGGTCGCCGAGGCCCGATTGCGAAATGTCGCTGCCGCCGAAACCGCCATCGGCCCCGACGCCGCCGGCGCCGAACCGGCCGGGGTTGTTGCAGGCGGCAAGGCCGAGCACGGCCACCAGAAGCAGCGCCCGGGGAAGGTAGGTGGTCGAAAGCGTCATCGCATGGTTTCCTTAGACTATGCCCGGAACGCCGGGCCCGGTTCGATTGTGGCTTCGGGCGCGGCAATACGCCCGATCATAGCAGGTTGCGCGGGGATGGGAAACGCGGCCCCCCACCCCTCGCGCGTCACGGCAGCAGCGGCGACCAGGCCGGGTCCGAGGCCGGGCCCGCACTCGGCACCCGGCGCAGGTTGCGCCCCGAGATGTCCACCGAGTAAAGCGCCGGCTCTCCGCCCGCGCCCGCCGATTCGCGGGTGAAGATGACGACCCGGCCATTGGGCGACCAGCTTGGCCCCTCGTCGAGGAAGGCGGCGGTCAGCAGCCGTTCCTCCGACCCGTCGGCGCGCATCACGCCGATATGGAACCGGCCCTGATGCTGCTTGGTGAAGGCGACGAGATCCCCGCGCGGCGACCACACCGGGGTGCCGTAGCGGCCCGGCCCGTTCGAGATCCGCCGGGGCTCGCCCCCGGTGGCGGGCATCACGTAAAGCTGCTGCGTGCCGGAACGGTCGCTCTCGAACACGATCCGGCTGCCGTCGGGCGAGAACGAGGGCGCCGTCTCGATCGCGGGCGATGAGGTCAGCCGCTGGCGCTGCCCCGAACCGAGGTCGAGCAGGTAGATATCGGTATTGCCGCCCTGCGCCAGGCTGAACACCACCGTGCGCCCGTCGGGCGAGAACCTGGGCGCGAAGGTCATCGTCCCCGGCTGGTCGTCCAGCGCCCGGCGCTGGCCGGTGGCCACGTCCATCAGGTAGATGCGCGGAAAGCCGGTCTCGTAGGAGGTATAAAGGATGCGGTCCCCCGCGGGCGAGAACCGCGGCGCCAGCACGATCGCGTTCGAATCGGTCAGATAGCGGACATTGGCGCCGTCGTAATCCATCACCGCCAGCCGCTTGCGCCGGTCGTTCTTGGGGCCGGATTCGGCGACGAACACCACCCGGCTGTCGAAATAGCCGCCTTCGCCGGTGATCCGGCTGTAAACCGCGTCCGAAACCTTGTGCGCCATGCGCCGCCAGCTTTCCATGGTCCCCGCGAACTGAAGCCCCTCGCCCATCTGCTGGCCGGTGAACACGTCGAACAGCCGGAACTTGACCACCAGCCGCCCGCCCTGCTGCACCGAGACCGAGCCGGTCACCAGCGCCTGCGCATTGATCGCCCGCCAGTCGGCATATTGCACCGGAGCGTCGAAGCCGGTGATGCGGCCGATATGGGCGCTGGCGGGGATCTCGCGGAACAGGCCGGTGCCGGTCAGGTTCTCGGCCACCACGCGGGCGATGTTGCGCGCGGGCTCGGCCGCCGCCCCGCTTTCGGCGATGAAGTCCGGGACGGCGAAGGGCAAGGGCTCGATCACGCCCTCGTCGATCCGCAGCCGCAGCGGGCCGGACTGCGCCTGCGCGACGGACGCAAGCGCCAGCACCAGCGCCGCGGCCAGCGCCGCGGCCGCGAACAGCGGGGGGAAGTTCCGGGACAGGTTCATTCTGATCCTCTCGCTCTCGGGGTGCGCAGGCCCCCGTTCCTCAACCTTCTTAGCACCATGACCGCGCGGCACACCGCCGAAACGCTCACGGCCCGTCACTTTCGCGCGCCGACCCGGCAGCGGCCGGGCCCGTGGCACGATCACGCCGGCGCGGGCGGGCGGTTCCGGCCGGGTTCCGCTCATCTCAGCCGCATCCCGTTATAGTCGAATTCGATCTCGATCTCGCGCCAGTGGTCGTATTTGTCGGCCGGAAGCTGCGCGTTGGCGGCGCAGCGCAGGATGGCGCGGCGGGCGATCTCGTAGGCGGTGTTGGTGGCGGCGTCGCTGGGGCCCTGGGCGCTGATGCGGCGCACGCTCTCGGGCCTGCCGTCGCGGTTCATGCTGATCCCCACCGTGACTATCGAGCGCAGCGTGTCGGTCGAGGCCGATCCCACCGACCAGCATTGCTGGATCGCCCGGCGCAGCCCGTCGATCTCGCCCGAGGTGAGCGGCGGCCCCGAGGGCGCGGTGCCCGCGCCGCCGGTCCCCGTCACCGCCGAGGCGACGGCGGCGGCGACCGCATCGGCCATGGCATCCGGTCGGGTTGCCGGGCGTTCTGGTTCGGGCTCGGGGGCGGTCACGGTCTGCGCCGGGCGCGCGGGTTCGGGTTCGGCCGTCCGGGCGGGGGCGTCCGGGCGGGTTCGCGGGCGCGGACTCGACGGCGGCGCCCCGGCGATGCGCGGCGCGGGTTCTTCCTCGGTCTCGGTCGCCTCGGTGACGATCTCGGTGGTCGCCTCCTCGCGGGCGGTGGCCTCGCGCTCGGGTTCGGGCGGCAGCGGATCGGGCGCCGGTTCCGGGTCCGGGATGACGACCGGGGTCTCGGTCTCGGCGATCTGCACTTCGGGCGGCGGGGCCTCGACCGGCTCGGGCGCCACACGCTCGACCGGGCGGGGGCGCGGGCGCGACGCGGCATCGGGGGTGAGCGGCGCGGGCGGGGCGGGTTCGGCCAGCGGCAGGGGCTGCGCCTCGGGCAGCGGTTGCGGCTCCGGCTCCGGTTGGGGCTGCGGCTCCGCCACCGGCTCGGGGTCCGGTTGCGGCTGCGGTTCCGGTTCGGCGACGGGTCGCGGTTCCGGCTGCGGCTGCGCCACCGGCTCGGGCTCGCGCTCGGGCTCCGGCTCAGAACGAGCGCGAGATCCCGACGCTGAAGTAAGGCCGCGACTCCTCGCGCCCTCCGCCGTAATCCTCGGTCGCCTGCCCGCCGCGCAGGACCAGCCAGTTCCGGCCGTACGGAATTTCTGCGACCGCACCAACCTCGCGGACCTTCACGTCGTCGTTCCCCTGAAACCCGACTTCCGGGCCGACGCGCAGGGA
>JBAYSY010000015.1:0-56521 GCA_041675885.1 Gemmobacter sp.
GCCTGCCGCTCGGCGTCGTGACCTTCGAGCCGCATCCGCGCCAGTTCTTCGCCCCCGACGCCGCCCCCTTCCGGCTGATGAACGCCGAGGCGCGGGCGAACCGGCTGGACAAGCTGGGGGTTGACCGGCTTTACGAACTGCCGTTCGGCACCGCCCTTGCCGGACTCAGCCCCGACGCCTTCGCGCATGAGGTGCTGGCCGGGGGGCTCGGCGTCGCGCATGTGGTGGTCGGCGCGGATTTCCGCTTCGGCAAAGGCCGGGCCGGGTCGGCGGCGGACCTGCGCCGCCTCGGCGCCGCGCACGGGTTCGACGTGACCGTGGCCGATCTGGTGAACGCGGGCGGGCAGGAGGTCTCCTCGACCGCGATCCGCGCGGCGCTGGCCGCGGGCCGCCCGCGCGAGGCGGCGGCGATGCTCGGCCACTGGCACCGGATCGACGGCGCGGTGCTGCACGGCGCGAAACGCGGGCGCGAGTTCGGCTTTCCCACCGCCAACATGGGGCTGGAGGGGCTGCACCTGCCCCGGCTCGGGGTCTATGCGGTCAAGGCCGATGTGCTGACCGGCCCGCATCGCGGCAGCTACGGCGGCGCGGCAAGCCTGGGGGTGCGGCCGATGTTCGGCGAGAACCAGCCCAATCTGGAGACCTTCCTGTTCGACTTCTCGGGCGATCTTTACGGCGCGCATCTTTCGGTGGCGCTGGTGGAATATCTGCGCCCGGAAATGAAGTTCGACACGCTCGACGCGCTGGTCGCCCGCATGACCGAGGATTGCGCCCGCGCCCGCGCCATCCTTGCCGCCGAAGCCTGACCCTTTCCTTTTCCAAGCCGATCCCGCACCCTGCACCCATGGACAGCCGCCGCCCCCCTCTCCGCCCCCGGTTCTGGGAACAGATCCCCCTCGGGAAGATGACCCCCGCGGAATGGGAGGCGCTGTGCGACGGCTGCGGCAAGTGCTGCCTCAACAAGCTGGAGTTCGAGGACACCGGCGAGGTCGCCTTCACCCGGATCGCCTGCAAGCTGCTGGACGGCGAGACCTGCCGCTGCACCCGCTACGAGACCCGGCACCGCTATGTGCCCGAATGCGTGCGGCTGACCCCCGGCACCATCGAGGACGTGGTCTGGTGGCTGCCCCGGACCTGTGCATACCGGCTGCTGCACGAGGGGCGCGAACTGCCCGGCTGGCACCCGCTGCTGACCGGCGACCCGGAATCGGTCCATGCCGCCGGCATGTCGGTGCGCGGCTGGACCCTGCCCGAATTCTCGGTGCCGGAAGAGGACTGGGAAGACCATATCATCGAGGAGACCCCCTGAGATGTTCTTTGCCTCGGACAACGGCGCCCCGGTGCCGCGCGAAGTGATGGACGCGGTGATCCGCGCCAACGAGGGCCCGGCGCTGCCCTATGGCGACGACCCGCTGTCCGGGCGCGTCGCCGACGGGATCCGCGATCTGTTCGAGGCGCCCGGCGCGGCGGTCTATCTGGTCGCCACCGGCACCGCCGCCAATGCTCTGTCGCTCGGCCTGCTGTGCCCGCCCTGGGGCGCGGTCTACTGCCACGAACAGGCCCATGTGCAGGAACACGAATGCGGCGCGCCCGAATTCTTCACCGGAGGGGCCAAGCTGATCCTGGTGCGCGGCACGGAAGGGCGGATGACCCCCGGGGCGCTGGAGGCGGCGATCGTGGGCCGGGGCGACGTGCATATGGTGCAGCCGGGCGCCGTATCGCTGACCAATGTGACCGAGGCGGGCAGCGTCCACAGTGTGGCGCAGATCGCCGCGCTTGCCGCCGTGGCCAGGGCACAGGGGCTGCCGGTGCATCTGGACGGCGCGCGGCTGGCCAATGCGCTGGCGGCGACCGGGGCGAGCCCGGCCGAGATGACCTGGCGCGCCGGGGTGGATATCGTCTCCTTCGGCGGCACCAAGGGCGGCCTTATGGGGGCCGAGGCGGTGGTGATCTTCGATCCCGCCAGGGCGTGGGAGTTCGAATTGCGCCGCAAGCGCGCCGGGCATCTGTTCTCGAAACACCGCTACCTGGCGGCGCAGTTCGACGGCTGGCTGGAGGGCGGGCTGTGGCTGCGGCTGGCCGAACACGCCAACCGCATGGCGGCGCGGCTGGCGGTCGGCATCGCCGCGCAGCCCGGCGGGCGGGTGCTCCAGCCGGTCGAGGCCAATATCGTCTTTGCCGAATGGCCGGCCGAGGCGCATGACCGCGCCGAGGCCGCGGGCGCGCGATACTACCGCCACGGCCCCGGCGGCGCCCGGCTGGTCTGTTCCTGGGCCACGACCGAGGCCGAGGTGGACGCTTTCCTTGCAACCTTGCGCGGGGCTGAAGCCCGGGCGGAAAGCGCATCGGCCTGAAGCCGGTTCCGCTGCGCTGAGCGCAACGCCTGCGGCGGGTCCGTCAAACGATCGGGCAATGTTGGCAAGGCCGGGATGGCAGGCATGGCTGCCCAAGGCAATCATGCTGCCCGGGCCGCTGAAGCGGCTGTTACGGGCTGTGCGCTCCCGGGCGAAAGTTGCGTTCCTGACGGCCCCTCGCCCGCGCCTTATCCGGCGCTGGCGGTTTCCTTTTTCTTCCGCGCATCGGCGTAGATCAGCAGCGGCTTCACCTCCGAGGTCACGGCCTCTTCGTTGATCACCACTTCCTCGACCCCTTCCATGCCCGGCAGGTCGAACATGGTGTCAAGCAGGATGTCTTCCATGATCGAGCGCAGCCCGCGCGCGCCGGTCTTGCGCTTGATCGCGCGCCGGGCGATGGCCAGAAGCGCATCATCGGTGAAGGTCAGCTTCACCTCCTCGATTTCGAACAGCCGCTGGTATTGCTTGACCAGCGCGTTCTTCGGCTCGGTCAGGATGGTCACCAGCGCCGCCTCGTCAAGGTCGGTCAGCGTGGCGATCACCGGCAGGCGGCCGACGAATTCGGGGATCAGCCCGAACTTGAGCAGATCCTCGGGCTCCAGCTCCATGAACAACTCGCCCACGCTGCGGGATTCGGGCGCGCGCACCTCGGCGCCGAAGCCCATGGCCGCGCCCTTGCCGCGCTGGGCGATGATCCGGTCGAGCCCGGCGAAGGCGCCGCCGCAGATGAACAGGATATTCGTGGTATCGACCTGAAGGAATTCCTGCTGCGGATGCTTGCGCCCGCCCTGCGGCGGAACGCTGGCGACCGTGCCTTCCATGATCTTCAAAAGCGCCTGCTGCACCCCCTCGCCCGACACGTCGCGGGTGATCGAGGGGTTGTCCGACTTGCGGGTGATCTTGTCCACCTCGTCGATATAGACGATGCCGCGCTGCGCGCGCTCGACGTTGTATTCGCTGGCCTGCAACAGCTTGAGGATGATGTTCTCCACATCCTCGCCGACATAGCCCGCTTCGGTCAGGGTGGTTGCGTCGGCCATGGTGAAGGGCACGTCGAGGATGCGCGCCAGCGTCTGCGCCAGCAGCGTCTTGCCGGTGCCGGTCGGGCCGATCAGCAGGATGTTCGACTTCGCCAGCTCGACCTCTCCGGCCTTGCCGCCGGAATGGTTCAGCCGCTTGTAATGGTTGTGGACCGCGACCGAGAGCACCCGTTTCGCATGGTCCTGCCCGACGACATAATCGTCCAGCACCTTGCAGATGTCGCGCGGCGTCGGCACCCCGTCGGTGGATTTCAGCCCGGAGGATTTCGTTTCCTCGCGGATGATGTCCATGCACAGTTCGACGCATTCGTCGCAGATGAACACCGTGGGACCGGCGATCAGCTTGCGCACCTCATGCTGGCTCTTGCCACAGAACGAGCAGTAGAGGGTGTTCTTGCTGTCGCTGCCGGAACTGTTCGCCATATTCTCAACCTCTGCGGCTCATTCCATCATGGGCGCGGCCCCGAAGGCCCGCACCGGGCTGCCAATTGGAAACCTTAGGCCAGCCCTGCCTGGTTCACAACGTCAAATCGTCAGGCCCGCGGGGCGCGGGCGTGTCACTGCGATTCGGCCTCGGCCTTGCCGCGGCTTTCGACGATCTCGTCGATCAGGCCCCAGTCTCTGGCATCCGCGGGCGACATGAAGTTGTCGCGTTCCAGCGCGGACTCGACCGTGGCGATGTCCTGGCCGGTGTGCTTGACATAGATCTCGTTCAGTCGGTCCTTGAGCTTCTGGGTCTCGCGTGCGTGGATCATGATGTCGGTGGCCTGCCCCTGATACCCGCCCGAGGGCTGGTGCACCATCACCCGGCTGTTGGGCAGCGCGAAGCGCATCCCCTTTTCCCCCGCGGTCAACAGCAGCGAGCCCATCGAGGCCGCCTGCCCCACGACCAGGGTCGAGACCTTGGGCTTGATATACTGCATCGTGTCGTAGATCGACAGGCCCGAGGTGACGACACCGCCCGGGCTGTTGATATACATCGAGATTTCCTTGTTCGGGTTCTCGGCCTCCAGGAACAGCAGCTGCGCCACGATCAGCGTGGACATGCCGTCATGCACCGGCCCGGAGAGGAAGATGATCCGCTCCTTCAGCAGGCGCGAGAAGATGTCATAGGCCCGTTCCCCGCGCGAGGTCTGTTCGACCACCATCGGGACGAGCGTGTTCATGTAGGTGTCGATCGGGTCTCTCATCCTGTCCGCCTGCTGTCCGTTCCGCTGCCGGGCGGCGACGCGGCCGCCTGCCCGGTGATGGTCACTATCGCCCCTTCGGGTTGCCAGAGTCTTAGTGGCGCGCGCCGCCCCCCGCAAGGGTGCGGCGGCACTTTCCGCCCCGCCCTGCCCCGCGCCGGTTTGCCCCTTGCGGCCGCGCGGCGGCGGGCCTACCCATGGCGCATGACCGAAGCCGCCGCCACTCCCGCCGATCCCGACGCCCGCGCCCGGCGCAATGTCTGGGTGCTGATCGCCGCACAGGGCGTGCTGGGGGCGCAGCTTCCGATCGTGTTCACGCTGGCCGGGCTTGCCGGGCAGACGCTGGCCCTGAACCCCTGCTGGGCGACGCTGCCGATCTCGGCGCTGGTGCTGGGTTCGATGCTGACGGCGACGCCCCTGGCGGCGGTGATGCAGCGGTTCGGGCGGCGCACGGGGTTCGTGATCGGCGCGGCCGGAGGCACGGTCGGCGCGGTTCTGGGGGCATGGGGTCTGATGACCGGCTCCTTCACGCTGTTCGTGCTGGGGGCGCTGTTCACCGGCATCTACATGTCGGCGCAGGGTTTCTACCGTTTCGCCGTCACCGACACCGCGTCCGAGGCGTTCCGGCCCAAGGCGATCTCCTGGGTGATGGCCGGGGGGCTCTTGTCGGCGATCGTCGGGCCGCAGATCGTCAAGGTCACGGCCGAGGCGATGGTGGTGCCGTTCCTCGGCAGCTATCTCGCGGTGATCGCGTTGAATGTCGTGGGCGTGTTCCTGTTCGCCTTTCTCGACATCCCGCGCCCGGTCCGGCCCGTCGCAGGCGCGCCGAAGGGCCGCAGCCGGCGCGAGATGATCTCGAACCCGAAGATCGCGGTCGCGGTGATCTGCGCCACCGTCTCCTACGCGCTGATGAACCTGGTGATGACCTCGACCCCGCTTGCGATGGTCGGCTGCGGCTTTTCCACCGGCAACGCGGCCGATGTGGTTTCGGCCCATGTTCTGGCGATGTATGCCCCCGCCTTCGTCACCGGCCACATCATCACCCGCTTCGGGGCCGAGAAGGTGGTGGGGCTGGGCCTTGCGATCCTTGCGGGCGCGGGCGCAGTCGCGCTGACGGGCGTGGAGATGGAGCATTTCCTTGTTTCGCTGATCCTGCTGGGCGTGGGCTGGAACTTCGGCTTCATCGGCGCAACGACCATGCTGGCCTCGGCCCATGCGCCCGAGGAACGCGGGCGGATGCAGGGGATGAACGACCTGATCGTGTTCGGCGGCGTGACCTTTGCCTCGCTCTCGTCGGGCGGGCTGATGAACTGCACCGGCGGTTCGGCGGAAGAGGGCTGGCACGCGGTCAACATCGCCATGCTGCCCTTCCTCGTGCTGGCGGGCGGCGCGCTGATCTGGCTGGCACTGCGCCCGCGCGCGACGGCCTGAGGCCCGAAGCCCGGGCGCGGTGCGCGTGAGCGCACCCTACGGGGGCGGCCTTTCCCCTTCGCCCGGAACAGCCGCGCCAGCGGCCCGGGCCGCATATCGGCAAGCGCGGCGGGGGGCGGGGCAAAATCCCGTTTCCGGGAAAACAGCCCCCTTGCCCCCGCCACACACATAAGCTAACACCCGGCCAGCGAGCGGGCGTAGCTCAGGGGTAGAGCATTACCTTGCCAAGGTAAGGGTCGTGAGTTCGAATCTCATCGCCCGCTCCAGATCGCCTTCACGGCATCGACACGCAGGGCCGCCCTTCGGGGCGGCCCCTGCCTTTCCAGCCCCAAGGCATCTGTCGCAACCCCGGAAACAGTCGCCCCGGGAAAATTCCCGACCGCGACCGACACCCCGCCCCTGCCCCGGCCTCCGCTCCGGGGCCAGACAGCGGGCACGGCGGCGCGAATCGCCCCGGGTGGGGCCCGGGTGGGGAATAACCCCGGGGGCGGCCCCCTCATCTCCGTTCGCGCAAGGGTTGTGCGCGGCCTTTTCGGGGTGCTTTTGTGGCGAAAATATGGCAGACTGACGGAACCGAACCATTGCACCCCCGGCCCCCGGGCCGAGATTTCCGGTTCCGTTTGGGGGGTTACAGGTTACAATCGGGATACGGGCGGAACACGGGGATGGCGCAGCGCGGCGGGCGCCGCAATCTGGCCACTTTTCCCGGGTCGGTCCGGCTTTGCCGCATATCGGGGCGAAGTCCGAAGGGGTATGGGTTGGTTCGGTATTTGTAATTGCTCTTACTGTTTCAGATTGGTGAACAATGACCATTCGCTTTTCAGACTTTGAAAAGATCGTCCCCCCTTCCGCGGACAAGCCGGAAGCGGGTCTCGACGTGGTTTCCCCGTTTTCCGGCCCCGAATCCGCCACTGGCCCGGCCACCGGCGGCCTCTACCGGCGTGCGGGCAAGCGGCTGCTCGATATCCTTCTGGTCACGCTCTCGGCGCCCTTCGTGCTGCCGCTTGTCGCGATTCTCGCGCTGATCGTGGCGCGCGACGGCGGCAACCCGTTCTACGCCCAGCCGCGCGTCGGCCGGGGCGGCCGGATCTTCCGCATGTGGAAGCTGCGCAGCATGGTGGTGGACGCCGATGCGCGGATGCAGGCGCATCTTGCCGCCGACCCGGACGCGCGGACGGAATGGGATCTCTACCAGAAACTGGCCGACGATCCGCGCATCACCCCGTTCGGCGGTTTCCTGCGCCGCGCCTCGCTCGACGAACTGCCGCAACTGTGGAACGTGCTGAAGGGCGACATGAGCCTGGTCGGCCCAAGGCCGATGATGCCCTGCCAGAAGCCGCTCTATCCCGGGCTGGCCTATTACCGCATCCGCCCCGGCATCACCGGCTACTGGCAGATCGCCGGGCGCGACCGCACCACCTTCGCCACAAGGGCCCGGTTCGATGCGGCCTATGAGGCCGAGCTGTCGCTGCCCACCGACGCCGCAGTGCTGACCCGCACCGTGGGCGTGGTGCTGCGCTGCACCGGGCGTTAAGGCATTTCCGAAAGAAGGTTGACAGGTTTTCCGGTTTGGAATGGCGGCGCCTGTCCTGCGTGCTGGTCTGTCTGGATTTCGTCCTGACCCCGGCAGTTGCCACAAAAGCGGAACAGAGGGCAGCGGCCGACCGCTGCCCGGCGGCACGTACCGCGCCTTGATTCCGGGCAAAGGTGGCGCTCCTGACGGCCCGACCAACACGCAGGACAGCCACCGCCGAAACATCTGGGCACGGGGCGGCAGGGGCGGCACATCAAAACCGATACCGGGGGTTCGCTTTTCCCCGCGCATCCGCTAGATCATGGGGCAGCTACAGGGGTTTCCGCCATGCTGCTCTCCGATCCGCTGTTCATCATCGCCGCCCTTGCGGCATTCGTGGTGCTGGCGATCCTCATGCTGGGGATCGGCGGCTTCGCCAAAGGGGGCGAATTCAATCGCAAACACGCCAATCGCATCATGCGTTACCGGATCGTCGCCCAGGCCGTGGCGGTGGCCCTGATCGTGGGCTTCGTGGTGCTGCGCGGCATGGGAGGAAACTGATGGTCGTCCTGTCGAAAATCTACACCCGCACCGGCGATTCGGGCGAAACCGCGCTGAGCGACGGCCAAAGGGTGCCGAAACACTCGGCGCGGGTGAATGCCTATGGCACCGTCGATGAGGTGAACGCCACCGTGGGCCTTGCCCGGCTGCATACCGGGGGCGAGACCGACGCGGCGCTGGCGCGGATCTCGAACGACCTGTTCGACCTCGGCGCCGACCTGTCCCGCCCGGACATGGAGCGCGATTCGGAAGCGGGCTATGTGCCGCTGCGGATCATCGCCGCGCAGGTCGAACGGCTGGAGACCGAGATCGACACGATGAACGCCCGGTTGACGCCCTTGCGCAGCTTCATCCTGCCCGGCGGCAGCCCGCTTGCCGCGCATCTGCACCTGTGCCGCACCACCTGCCGCAGGGCCGAACGGCTGGCGGTCGCACTGGCGGCGGCGGAATCCGTCAACCCCGAGGCGGTGCGCTATCTCAACCGCCTGTCCGACTGGTTCTTCGTCGCCGGGCGGATCGCCAACGCGGACGGCACGACCGATGTTCTGTGGGTGCCGGGGCTGACCCGATAGCGCCTTTCGGAACGAACACGGCGTCCCGCGCACGACATGCGTCGATTTTGCCCTGTTTTTCGGCGGAATTTGCAGGTAACACGGCGCCGGACACGGCGCGGCAGCGCAGCAAAATGGGAGAGATCCGGAGATGAAGGTACTGGTCCCGGTGAAGCGGGTGATCGACTACAACGTGAAGGTCCGCGTCAAGGCGGACGGGAGCGGGGTCGATCTTGCGAACGTCAAGATGTCGATGAACCCGTTCGACGAGATCGCGGTCGAGGAAGCGATCCGTCTGAAGGAGAAGGGCGCAGCCGAGGAGGTCGTGGTGGTCTCGATCGGCGTCAAGCAGGCGGCCGAGACGCTGCGCACCGCGCTCGCCATGGGCGCCGACCGGGCGATCCTGATCGTCGCGGCCGAGGACGTGCATCAGGACATCGAACCCTTGGCGGTGGCCAAGCTGCTGGCCGCGGTGGTCAAGGAAGAGGCGCCCGGGCTGGTGATCGCCGGCAAGCAGGCGATCGACAACGACATGAACGCGACCGGGCAGATGCTGGCCGCACTCCTGGGCTGGTCGCAGGCGGCCTTCGCCTCCGAAGTGCAGGTCGAGGGCGATCATGCGCTGGTCACGCGCGAGGTCGATGGCGGGCTTCAGACCATCAAGGTCAAGCTCCCCGCGATCGTCACCGCCGACCTGCGGCTGAACGAGCCGCGCTATGCCTCGCTGCCGAACATCATGAAGGCGAAGAAGAAGCCGCTGGATGAAAAGACCGCCGCCGATTACGGCGTCGATGTCACGCCGCGGCTGACGGTGGTCAGGACGGTGGAACCGGCGGGCCGCAAGGCGGGCGTGAAGGTCGGCTCGGTCGATGAGCTGATCGCGAAACTGAAAGACGAAGCGGGGGTGATCTGATGGCTGTTCTTCTGCTTGCCGAAGTGACGGACGGGGTGCTTTCGCGCGACGCGACCGCCAAGGCGGTGACGGCGGCGGGTGCCCTGGGCGATGTGACGGTGCTCTGCGCGGGCGCGCGGGCGGCCGATGCGGCGGCCGAGGCCGCGAAGATCGCCGGGGTGGCCAAGGTGCTGGTGGCCGAGGATGCGCTTTACGGCCATCGTCTGGCCGAGCCCACCGCGGCACTGATCGCCGGACTCGCCTCGGGTTACACGCATGTGGTGGCCCCCGCGACGACCGACGCCAAGAACGTGATGCCCCGGGTCGCGGCGCTGCTCGATGTGATGGTCATCTCGGACGCCTCGGGCGTGGTGGATGCCGACACGTTCGAGCGTCCGGTCTATGCCGGGAACGCGGTCCAGACGGTGAAATCGTCGGACAAGGTGAAGGTGGTGACGATCCGCACCTCGACCTTCGAGGCGGCGGGCGAAGGCGGCCCGGCCCCGGTCGAGACCATCGCGGCGGGCGAGAACCCGGCCCTGTCGGAATGGGTCGAGGACAAGGTCGCGGCCTCGGACCGGCCGGAACTGACCTCGGCGGGGATCGTGGTTTCGGGCGGTCGTGGCCTGGGCTCGGACGAGAACTTCGCGCTGATCGAGAAGCTGGCCGACAAGCTGGGCGCGGCGGTGGGCGCATCCCGCGCGGCGGTGGATTCGGGCTATGCCCCGAACGACTGGCAGGTGGGCCAGACCGGCAAGGTCGTGGCGCCGGAGCTTTACATCGCCGTCGGCATCTCGGGCGCGATCCAGCACCTGGCGGGGATGAAGGACTCGAAGGTCATCGTCGCCATCAACAAGGACGAGGAGGCACCGATCTTCCAGGTCGCCGACTACGGCCTTGTGGCCGACCTGTTCACCGCGCTGCCGGAACTGACCGAAAAGCTCTGACTCCGGGCAGGCCGGAGCCACGGCAAAGGCCCGCGCCATGGCGCGGGCCTTTTTTGTTCATTCTGGCAATGTCTGCTGACCATGCTGATCAGCAAGGGGCAGGGCTGTCCGGGGCACCACCTTTGCCCGGAATCAAGGCGCGGCACGCGCCGCCGGGCAGCGGCCGACCGCCCGCACGGGCGGCCGCTGCCTTCTGTTACAAGGCAGACCGACATGGTCAGCAGACATCGCCTTCACCCCCCAGCCCCGCCACCACCGGCGACAATGCCATCGCCGCCGCGCGATGCGCGCAGGGGCCGGGCAGACCTTCGGCCGCCGCGCGTTCAAGCGGGGCGAACACCATCCCCTCGGCCGGGTCGGCGGGCGGGGGGGCCACCGCCTCGACCACCGCCGCCACCCGGGGCCGCAGCGCGGCAAGCATCCCGGCATCGACCAGAACCGGATCGTCCAGCCCCGGCGGGGTCCGGCCCGGCGGCAGTGGCGGCTGCCGGGCCATCCACAGCAGAACGCAGGGACCGCCAAGCCGGGCCAGCAGTTCCCCCATCCGCGCGATCCAGTTGCGGCGCAGCACCCCGGCCAGTTCCTCGAACCGGCCGCGCCCGCGCAGCCGCAGCACCGCCAGCAGGTGCCCGGTAAAGGCGAAATCGGTGAAATCCACCTCGGGGTAAAGCCGCCGCAGCGCGGGCGTGGGGGCAAGGAATCGGTCGTTGCGGCGCCAGTGGACGCTGTAAAGCGGGTTGGTCATGTTATGCGCCCCCGTCACCTGCACCACCTTGACCCGCGCCCGCACCGCCACCTCGGGCAGGATCGGATCATGAAGCCAGCAATCCGGCCCGGTGCTGAGCCCGCCGAGGTTGAGCATGACCCGCCCGGTCTTCGCCCCCACCTGTGCCGCAAAGGGTTGGGCGATGAATTTCCCATAGGTTTCCGTCCCGCCCAGCGCCACGTCATAGGGCACGTCGAGCCGCACCGACGGCCCCCGGAACACGAGTTTCGACCGGCCATACCGGCACGGCTGATAGTCGAGCGCCCCGGCACCCGGATATTCGTAGGTCATGTCGCCCACCCTGAAAGTTCACCCGGGAACAGATTCGCCGCTCCGGGTTGCCAAATCGCTAATGCTAAAATTCACCCGATCCACCCCGCCGGGCGGGCCTTGCCGCGCCCCCGGCCCCGTCCTATGGTCGCGCGGAATATGAAGGAGAGGTGGCGATGGAAATCCGGTCGGTCGGGATCATTGGGGCGGGGCAGATGGGCAACGGCATCGCCCATGTCTTCGCGCTGGCGGGATATGATGTGCTGCTGACCGACATCAGCCAGGAGGCGCTGGACAAGGCGGTGGCGCTCATCGACCGCAATATCGACCGGCAGGTGGCGCGCAGCAAGGTCAGCGCCGAGGACAAGGCGGCGGCGATGGGGCGGCTGCGCACCACGCTGACGCTGACCGATCTCGGGCCGCTCGACCTCATCATCGAGGCCGCGACCGAGCGCGAGACCGTGAAACAGGCGATCTTCGAAGACCTGCTTCCGCATCTCAAGCCGCATACCATCCTGACCTCGAACACCTCCTCGATCTCGATCACCCGGCTGGCGTCGCGCACCGACCGGCCCGAGAAGTTCATGGGCTTCCACTTCATGAACCCGGTGCCGGTGATGCAGCTGGTCGAACTGATCCGCGGCATCGCCACCGACGAGCCAACCTATCAGGCGCTGCTCAAGGTCGTGGAAAACCTCGGCAAGACCGCCGCCAGCGCCGAGGATTTCCCGGCCTTCATCGTCAACCGCATCCTGATGCCGATGATCAACGAGGCGGTCTATACGCTTTACGAGGGGGTGGGCAACGTGCGCTCCATCGACGAGTCGATGAAGTTGGGCGCCAACCATCCGATGGGCCCGCTGGAACTGGCGGATTTCATCGGGCTCGACACCTGCCTCGCGATCATGAACGTGCTGCACGAGGGGCTGGCCGACACCAAGTACCGCCCCTGCCCGCTCCTGACGAAATACGTCGAGGCGGGCTGGCTGGGCCGCAAGACCCAGCGCGGTTTCTACGATTACCGGGGCGAGACCCCGGTGCCGACCCGCTGAGGCAGTTTCAGATTGGTCGGGATATCTGCCCTCAGCCAATCTATTACAACAGAGGGCAGCGGCCGGCCGCGGGGGGCCGCTGCGACGGTGGTGGTCTGGCAGTTTATGGTGCCGAATACCCCGACGCCTGTACATGCCGCAACGTTGCAATAGCGGCCGCCGTCGTGCCGAAGGCACGCCTCCGGCGTGACGGGGCGGTCGGCCGCTGCCCGGCGGCGCTGAAGCGCCTTGATTCCGGGCGAAGGGCGGTCCCTGAACCTCAGCCCAGCAGCCGCCGCGCGATCACCTGCGCCTGAATCTCGGCCGCGCCCTCGAAGATGTTCAGGATGCGCGCGTCGCAGAGGATGCGGCTGATCCGGTATTCCAGCGCGAACCCGTTGCCGCCATGGATCTGCAAGGCGTTGTCCGCCGCCGCCCAGGCCACCCGCGCTCCCAAGAGCTTGGCCATCCCCGCCTCCAGATCGCACCGCCTGTCGTGATCCTTCTGCCAGGCGGAGTGATAGGTGAGCTGCCGCGCCACCATGATCTCGACCGCCATCATCGCGAGCTTGTCGGAGACGCGCGGGAACTCGATCAGCGCCTTGCCGAACTGCTTGCGGTCCTCTGCATATTGCATCCCGGTTTCCAGCGCGTTCTGCGCCACCCCGATCGCCCGCGCGGCGGTCTGGATCCGGGCGCTCTCGAAGGTCTGCATGAGCTGCTTGAACCCCTGCCCGGTCTCGCCGCCCAGAAGGTTTTCGCCCTTCACGTGGAAGCCGTCGAACCCCAGTTCGTATTCCTTCATCCCGCGATAGCCGAGCACGCCGATCTCGCCCCCGGTCATGCCGGGGGTCGGGAACGGGTCGGCATCGTCGCCCGGCGTCTTTTCCGCAAGGAACATCGACAGGCCGCGGTAGTCGGTCGTGTCCGGGTCGGTGCGCGCCAGCAGCGTCATGACATGGGTGCGCGCGGCATGGGTGATCCAGGTCTTGTTGCCGGTGATCTTCCAGTCGCCGCTGCCGTCCCGCACCGCGCGGGTCCGCAGGCTGCCGAGGTCCGAGCCGGTGTTCGGTTCGGTGAAGACCGCGGTCGGCAGCACCTCGCCCGAGGCGATCCGGGGCAGCCAGTGCGATTTCTGCTCATCGGTGCCGCCGCAGAGGATCAGTTCGGCCGCAATCTCCGAGCGGGTGCCGAGCGAACCCACGCCGATATAGCCGCGCGACAGTTCCTCGGACACCACCACCATGCTGGCCTTGGAAAGCCCCAGCCCGCCGAGGTTCTCGGGGATCGTGAGGCCGAACACGCCCATTTCCGCCAGTTCGGCGATGATCTCCATCGGGATCAGCTCGTCGTTCAGGTGCCAGTCGTGGGCGTGGGGGATCACCTTTTCGTCGGCAAAGCGGCGGAACTGGTCGCGGATCATCTCCAGTTCCTCATCCAGCCCGGTGGCGCCGAAGCTGGCCCGCCCGTGGTTCTCGCGCATCAGCGCCACCAGCCGGGCGCGGGCGGCGGGGGTGTTGCCGGCGGCAAGGTCGCGCAGCGCAGGCGTCTCCAGCAGCACCATGTCCCCGGCCGCAAGGCCAAGATCGCGCGGCCGCACGAACTCGCCCTGGTTCATCGGAATGCCGCCCGCGATCTGCGTCAGGTATTCGCCGAAACCGATGCGCAGGATCAGCGCCTCCATCTCGCCCAAGCGCCCCCCGGCCTGAAGCCGCCCGGCCCAGCCCGCCATCTGCCGCAGCGATTCCACATAGGTCGCAAGCCAGGCAAGGCCGTGGACCATCGCCTGCCGTTCCTCCAGCGCCGCGGCGCTGACCTTGCCCCCGTCCGAGACCGCCTCGCGCACCCGCACCACCGCCCGGTCGAGCAACTCGCCCAGCGGCACGCATGCGGCCTCGGCCAGTGCGGTCAGAGCGGGGGCGGCGATGTCCTGTCCATCATGGGGCATTGGCGTGGTCTCCTGCGAATCCATCCCGCAGGGGATAGGCACTTTGCAGGTGCAGCGCAATATTAATTCAACTCCACAACAGCAACCGCACGAATCTGTCGCCTCCATTCGCGCCCGGGTTTTGCAGATGCGGCGCCCGTCCCGGCGCGCTATAGAACAGATGTTGCGAACAGCGAGGCAGGGTGATGGATTTCTTCTATGGCGGGCTTGGCCCGCTTGCCTTCTGGGCGGCCTGCGGCATCACGCTGTTCGGGGGATTCGTGAAAGGCGCGATCGGCTTTGCCCTGCCGCTGATCATGATCTCGGCCTTCGGCTCGTTCATGCCGCCCGAGACCGCGCTGGCGGGGCTGATCCTTGCGACTTTCACGACGAACATCCACCAGGCGCTGCGCCACGGCCTGCCCGCGGCCCGGGAAGCGATCATGGCCTACCGGCGGCTGATCGGCACGATGGTGGTGTTCATCGTAATCTCGGCGCAATTCGTGCCCTGGCTGCCGCAGGGGGTGATGCTGGCGCTTCTGGGCCTGCCGACGCTTCTCTTTGCGCTGGCGCAGCTTGGCGGCAAGGTGCTGCGGCTGCGGCTCGAACACCGGCAACGGGCGGAATACGGTTTCGGCACGATCGCCGGGCTTTACGGCGGCATTTCCGGGGTCTGGAGTCCGCCGCTGATCGTCTTTCTGCTGTCGGTCGGCGCCGACAAGCGCGAGATGGTGCGGGTGCAGGGCGTGGTGTACCTGATCGGCGCCGGGGTGCTGATGCTCGCCCACCTGCAATCGGGGGTGCTGAACGCGGTGACGCTGCCGTTCTCGGCCGCGCTGATCCTGCCCGCCGCGCTGGGGATGTGGCTCGGCTTCCGGCTTCAGGACCGGCTCGACCCCGGCCGCTTCCGGTTCTGGACACTGGTCCTCTTGTGCCTCACCGCCCTCAACCTGCTGCGCCGCGCCTTCGTGGTATGAATCGAAAAGGGGCAAAAGCGCACCCCTTTCCCTTCATCTTGCCGGAAATACTCCACGGGGGTCCGGGGGTGTGAAACCCCCGGCGCTCTCCGCCCGCGCGACCGCTCAGCCGATGGCCGCAGCCCGCACGTCCTCATCGATATAAGGCACGTATTGCGCGAAGTTGTCGGCGAACATCGCCACCAGCTTCGCCGCCTGCGCGTCGTACCCGGCCGGATCGGCCCAGGTCGAGCGCGGATCGAGCAGCCCCGCATCCACCCCCGGCACCGCCACCGGAACCTCGAAGCCGAAGTTCGGATCGCGCCGGAACTCCACCCCGGCCAGCGAGCCGTCAAGCGCCGCCGTCAGCAACGCCCGGGTGGCCCTGATCGGCATCCGCTCGCCGGTGCCATGGGCGCCGCCGGTCCAGCCGGTGTTGACCAGCCAGCAGGCCGCGCCGTGGCGGGCGATCTTTTCCTGCAACAGCTTGCCGTAGACCTCGGGCCGGCGCGGCATGAAGGGCGCGCCGAAGCAGGTCGAGAAGGTGGGCTGCGGCTCGGTCACGCCCTGTTCGGTCCCCGCCACCTTGGAGGTGAAGCCCGAGAGGAAGTGATACATCGCCTGGGCGGGCGTCAGCCGGGCGATCGGCGGCAGCACCCCGAAGGCGTCGCAGGTCAGCATGATGATGTTCTTCGGGTTCCCGCCCAGCCCGGTGCCGGAGGCGTTCGAGATATACTCCAGCGGATAGGCGCAGCGGGTGTTCGCGGTCAGGCTGTCGTCCTCGAAATCCAGTTCCAGCGTCTCGGGGTCGAACACCATGTTCTCGACCACAGTGGCGAACTTGCTGGTGGTGGCGTAGATCTCGGGTTCGGCCTCGGCGGACAGGTTGATGGTCTTGGCGTAGCAGCCGCCCTCGAAGTTGAAGGTGCCCTCGTCCGACCAGCCGTGTTCGTCGTCGCCGATCAGCACGCGGTCCGGGTCGGCCGAAAGCGTGGTCTTGCCGGTCCCGGACAGGCCGAAGAACACCGCCGTGTCGGCCGGATCGCCCGGCGCGTGGTTCGCGGAGCAATGCATCGGCATCACCCCCTTGCCGGGCAGGATGTAGTTCAAGAGCGTGAAGACCGACTTCTTGTTCTCGCCCGCATAGGCGGTATTGCCGATCAGGATCAGCTTGCGGTCGAAGTCCAGCGCGATCACCGTTTCCGACCGGCAGCCGTGCCGCGCCGGGTCGGCCTTGAACGAGGGGCAGTTCAGGATCGTCCATTCCGGGTCGAACGTATCCAGTTCCTCGCGCGCGGGGCGGCGCAGCAGGTGGCGGATGAACAGGCCGTGCCAGGCCAGTTCCGTCACCAGCCGCACATCCAGCCGGTGCGCCGGGTCGGCACCACCGTAAAGATCCTGCACGAAATAGTCGCGCCCCTGCATATGGGCCAGCATGTCCCGGTACAGCCGGTCAAAGGCCGCGGGGTCCATCGGGGCGTTGTTTTCCCACCAGATCGTGTCCTCGACCAGGGGCGAGCGGACCACGAACTTGTCCCTGGGCGAACGCCCGGTATGGCTGCCGGTGGCGACGAGAAAGGCGCCGCCCCTGCCCAGCGTGCCTTCGCCGCGCATCAGCGCGGCCTCGACCAGCGCGGGCTCGATCAGGTTGTAATGGACATTGCCGAGCCCTGCGATCCCCTGGTCCTCCAGCCGTCTGGCGGGGTTCACACGTCCGATTTCCATGCTGTCTGCTCCTGCTCGCCGCGTGCGGCGCTCCCCTTCTCTGGCGGTGGCGCGGCCGGGCGGGCCGGACACCGGCCGGCCCCCGGGCGGGGTCGGCCCCCGGCCTATAACATGCCGCTTCGCAAATGGAACAGGCCGCTTCCCGCAGTTAGCGCAACCACAGGTCCGTTGGCGCAAGCGGTTAGCGCCACCACCCCGCCGACACCCTGCCGGTATCCCCGCCAGCATCCCCAAATGTGCGGCAATTTGGCCAACCATCCGGGATTTTCCACAATCCTGAAACACTCACCCGGGGGTGATTCGCAGTTATGTGTTGATTCCATAAGGCGGAAAACGGATTATGACGCGAAATACGAGCAGCAAAAGTACGAGGACACCCATCATGTCAAGGATCGCCCTTGTGGACGACGACAGGAATATCCTGACGTCGGTCGCCATGACGCTGGAGGCAGAGGGTTTCGAGGTCGAGACCTATAACGACGGCCAGTCCGCGCTGGATGCCTTCAACAAGCGGCTGCCCGACATGGCGGTGCTGGATATCAAGATGCCGCGCATGGACGGGATGGACCTGCTGCAACGGCTGCGGCAGAAGACCACGATGCCGGTGATCTTCCTCACCTCGAAGGACGACGAGATCGACGAGGTTCTGGGCCTGCGCATGGGCGCCGACGACTATGTGAAAAAACCGTTCTCGCAGCGCCTTCTGGTGGAACGCATCCGGGCGCTGCTGCGCCGCCAGGATGCCATCGCCACCGGCGAGGTCGCGGTGACCGAGGAAAACAAGGTGATGGAGCGCGGCAGCCTGACCATGGACCCGCTGCGCCATTCGGTCTGCTGGAAGGGCCGCGACGTGACGCTGACCGTCACCGAATTCCTGCTGTTGCAGGCCCTTGCCCAGCGGCCCGGTTTCGTGAAAAGCCGCGATCAGCTGATGGACGTGGCCTATGACGATCAGGTCTATGTCGATGACCGCACCATCGACAGCCATATCAAGCGGCTGCGCAAGAAGATGCGCACCGTCGATTCCGACTTCACCGCGATCGAAACCCTTTACGGTATCGGCTACCGCTACAACGAAGAATGACCATCGCATCGCGCATCGAGACCGGATCGACCCGCCGGGCTGCGGCGGATGCCGCTGGCGATCAGCCCGGGGCCGTCCCGGCTGCCGGGCGCGGCGATGTGCTGATCGGCGAGGACTGGGTGGCCCCCGAGGGCGCGACCGATCCGGCGATCCGTGCCGGACGGCGACGGCGCGGGTTCGTGTCGCTGAACCGCTCGCCGCTGGCGCGCAAGATCATCGTCTTCAACCTGATGGCGCTGATCGTGCTGGTCGCCGGGGTGCTGTTCCTCAACCCGTTCCGCGACAGCCTCGTGTTGCAGCGCGAACAGGCGCTGGTGTCCGACGCCCGGCTGGTGGCCGGGGTGATCGAGGCGCGGATGCCGGTCTCGGGCCCGGTCAACATGGCGGCGGGCGACGGGATCGACATCCCCGGAACGCTGGGCCGGATCCCGCTGCCCGAAGGGGCCGAGGTCTTCGTCTTCGATCCGGGCGGCAACCTTGTGGCCACCGGGCTGGGCGATCGGCCACGCATCCCGCCGGTCGATGAAGACCGGATCCGCAACACCGTTTTCATCGACTTTCTCAACAGCGTCTGGAACGGCATGGCCGGGCTGCTGCCCGGACAGGCCCCGCCCCCGGCCGGGGCCGACCCCGAGGCCCTTGCCCACGGTCTGGTCGCGCAGGCGCTGGCGGGCGAGACCGCGCTTTCCACCGGCCGCGACGCGGCAGGCGGCACGATCTTCACCGTGGCCACCCCGATCCTGCACAGCGGGCAGGTGGCGGGCGCGGTCGCGCTGGCCAGCGCCGAGGGCGAGATCGACCGGCTGGTGCTTTACGAGCGCGAACAGGTGCTGCGGATGTTCGTGCTGGCGCTGATGGTCTCGGTCGGGCTCAGCCTCGTGCTGGCCTCGACCATCGCCAACCCGCTTGCGGACCTTGCGGCGGCGGCGGAACTGGGGCGCGACCGCAACGCCCGCAAGATGGCGCCGGGCCGCATCCGCATCCCCGACCTGACCGCCCGGCCCGACGAGATCGGCCGGCTGTCGGTGGCGCTGCGCGGCATGGTATCCGCGCTTTACGACCGGATCGACGCCAACGAACAGTTCGCCGCCGACGTGGCGCATGAGATCAAGAACCCGCTGGCCAGCCTGCGTTCGGCCGTGGGCACGCTGCGGGTCGCCAAGCGCGACGACCAGCGCGAAAAGCTGCTGGACGTGATCGAACATGACGTGCGCCGCCTCGACCGGCTGGTAAGCGACATCTCCAACGCCTCGCGGCTCGACAGCGAACTGGTGAAGGAGGAGGAGGAGGAGTTCGACCTGATCCGCACCCTTTCCAACATCAACGCCCATCTGGGCCAGCAGGCGGCGGAACAGGGCGTCGAATACATCACCGACCTTCCGGCGCAGCCCATCCTGATCAACGGGCTTGAGGCCCGGCTGGCACAGGTCTTCGTCAACCTCATCACCAATGCGATCTCGTTCTGCGAGGACGGCGACGCGGTGCGGGTCTGGGTGCGGCGGCGCGACAACCGGGTGCTGGTGGTGGTCGAGGACACCGGCCCCGGCATCCCGGAACAGGCGCTGGCCAAGATTTTCCGCCGCTTCTATTCCGAACGCCCGGCCGGACAGTTCGGCAACCACTCGGGCCTCGGCCTTGCGATCTCCAAGCAGATTGTCGAGGCCCACGGCGGGGTGATCTGGGCCGAGAACATCCGCCCCACCCAGGACGACGTGACCTCCGAACCGCTGGGGGCACGTTTCGTGGTGGGCCTGCCGGTCTGATGGGTGCCAGGGACGGCGACAGGATCGTGCTTCATGCCACCACCGTTGCTTTCGGTCCCGATGCCGTGGTGATCTGCGGCCCCTCGGGTTCGGGCAAATCGGCGCTGGGGCTGCGGCTGATGGCGCTGGGGGCCGCGCTGGTCGCGGATGACCGCACCCTGATCGTGCGGCGCGGCGAAGGGCTGGTCGCCTCGGCCCCGCCGGGCCTTCCGGCATTGATCGAGGCGCGGGGGATCGGGCTTCTGAACGCCGCCCTCGCCCCCGGCGCGCGGGTGGCGCTGATCGCCGATCTGGGCGCGGTCGAGACCGGCCGCCTGCCGCCCCGGCACAGCCGCAGCCTGCTGGGGATCGCGGTCGAGGCCGTTCACGGGCCCGAAACCGGCCATTTCCCCGCCGCGATCATGCAATATATCAAGGCGGGAAGACAGGCGTGAACCCCATGACCGATCCGGCGACCCACCCTGCACCAGATCACCGCACCGGACAGCGGCTTTTGCTGGTGACCGGCCCTTCGGGGGCCGGGCGCACGACCGCGATCCGGGCGCTTGAGGATCTGGGCTGCGAGGCGATCGACAACCTGCCGATCTCGCTCATCCCCCGGCTGCTGGAAGGTGACGCCCTGCCCCGCGCCATCGCGCTGGGTATCGACGTGCGCAACCGCGACTTTTCGGCCACCGCGCTGATCGAACTGATCGACCGGCTGACCGACCATCCGGGGGTCGCGCTTGAGGTTCTCTATCTCGACGCGCGGCCCGAGGCGCTGATCCGGCGCTTTTCGGAAACCCGCCGCCGCCATCCGCTTTCCCCCGCCGAGGCGCTGATCGACGGCATCACCCGCGAGATCGACCTGCTCGCCCCGATCCGGGTGCGGGCCGATGTGCTGATCGACACCTCGGATTTCTCGCCGCATGACCTCAAGGCCGAGATCGCCCGCTGGTTCGGCACCACGCCGCAGCAGCGCATGGCGGTGGCGGTGCATTCGTTTTCCTACAAGCGCGGCGTGCCGCGCGGGGTCGATATGGTGTTCGACACCCGTTTCCTGCGCAATCCCTACTGGGAACCGGCGCTGCGCGCGCTGGATGGCCGCGATCCGCGCGTGGCGGCACATATCGAGGCCGACCCGCGCTTTGCCCCCTTCTTCGAAAAACTGACCGATCTGGTGCAGATGCTGCTGCCCGCCCAGATCGAGGAAGGCAAGGCGCATCTGAGCATCGGCTTCGGCTGCACCGGCGGGCAGCACCGATCGGTTGCAATGGCCGAGAAACTGGCCGATAGGCTTGCGGAGGCAGGCTGGCAGGTGTCTAAGCGGCACAGGGAACTGGAACGGCGGGACGCCCCGGGCGGCGGCGGTGCGAAGGTAGGCGCGGAGTGATCGGAATCGTGATCGTCGCACATGGCGGGCTGGCGCGGGAATACCTCGCCGCGGTCGAGCATGTGATGGGCCCGCAGCCGGGTATCCGCGCCATCGCCATCGAGCCCGACCACAACCGGCAGGCCAAACAGACCGAGATCCGCGCCGCGGCCGATGCTGTCGATACCGGCTCGGGCGTGGTGGTGGTCACCGACATGTTCGGCGGCTCGCCCTCGAACCTGTCGCTGCTGGCCTGCGACGCCACCGACCGGCATATCCTCTATGGTGCCAACCTGCCGATGCTGATCAAGCTGGCCCAGTCGCGCGCGCTGCCGGTGCCCGCAGCGGTGGATGCGGCGCTTACGGCCGGGCGCAAATATATCGACAGCCTGGAAATGGGCCGCTGACGGAGCTGCAATGACCACGACCACCACCCGCATCCTGCGCATCGTCAACGAAAAGGGGCTGCACGCCCGGGCGTCGGCGAAATTCGTCGAACAGGTCGAATCGTTCGACGCCAACGCGATGGTCACCCGCGACGGAATGCGGGTGGCGGGCGATTCGATCATGGGGCTGCTGATGCTCGGGGCCTCGCGCGGGACCACGATCGAGGTCGAGACCTCGGGCCCCGAGGCCGGGGCACTGGCCGACGCGCTGGAATCCCTAGTGGCCGACTGCTTCGGCGAAGGGTTCTGAAAGCGGCCCAAAGGCCGTCCCGCCGCCCCGTTCGGACAGCCAGATTTCAGATGCCCCTGTTTCAGACGGGCATGTTGTCGAAACGCGCCTCCCCGGCGTCTTCCCCGGCCAGCGCCCCCGCGCCGATACCCGGCAGGCAGCGCAGCAATGCCTCCATCTCGGCGCGCAGCGCGGCAAGCTGGCCATTTCGCGCCGCTTCGGGCAGATCGGCCGCGGCTTGCGCCAGCACGGCCACCCGTTCAGCTTTCGCACGGCGGTCCATCGTATCCCCCTTTCTCCGGTCTTCTTCTCCGGCCGGGGCAGCAGGGCACCCCGAAGGCAGCGCCCCCTTTCCGACCGACATCATGATTGCCCGATGGGGCGGCGATGTCCTTGACACAGGTCAATCAGGCCGAAAATCGGCGGGCCGGTACCCCGGCACGGCTTTATTCCCCCGCCACGGCCCGGTATGGTCGGCCCCGCCAGGGCGGCGGCACCCGCCGCACCCTGTGCCCCCACCAGGACCAGGCCCAGAACCACGCATGGACATCCGACCGATCACCCCCAGCTATGCCGTCAGCCCGCAAATCACCCCCGAGGATATCGCGGCCGTCCGCGCTGCGGGATTCACCACCGTCATCAACAACCGCCCCGACACCGAGGTGCCCCCGGGCCAGCAGGCGGCGGCGCTGCGCGCGGCGACCGAGGCGGCGGGGCTGGTGTTCATCGACAACCCGCTGAGCCATGGTTACCTGACGCTCGATCATATCACGACCCAGGCGCGGGCAATCGCGGAATCGGCGGGGCCGGTGTTCGCCTATTGCGCCTCGGGCAACCGCTCGTCGGTTCTCTGGGCGCTGGCCAACGCAGGCGCCCGCCCGACCGGGGAACTGATCGCCCTGCCCGCGCGTTTCGGCTACAACCTGTCCGCGCTGCGCGACCAGATCGAGGCGCTGGCCGCGCGGGGGGAGTAGGGCGTGGCGGAGGGCTCGTGGAGCGGTGCGCTGAAGCGCACCCTACGGCGGGGGCGCGGGTGTAGGGTGCGCTTCAGCGCACCGCCCCGGCGACCTACAGCCGCACCACCCGCACCGCCTGGCCGATGGCCGACAGCGCGATCTCGCCACGGCACAGCGCCAGAGCATCGGCACCGAACACCTCGTGCCGCCAGCCGCGCAGCGCGGGCAGGTCGCGTTCACCCGCCGCGATGGCGTCGAGATCGGCGGCCGAGGCGATCAGCCGCGCCGCGACCCCGGAATCCTCGGATTTCGCCTTGAGCAGCACCCGCAGCAGATCGGCGAGCGCCGGGTTCACCTGCATCTGGTCGCGGCCGTTCTCGGGCACCGGAAGGGTCTCGGGCCGCGCCTCCAGCCCGGCGCGGACCGCGGCAAGGATACCCTCGGCGATATCACCCTTGCGCGCCTCGCGCAGCAGGAGCCGCGCCCGGCCCAGTTCCTCGGCGTTCTGCGGCCGGGTCGAGGCCAGTTCCAGCAGCGCGTCGTCCTTGTAGACCCGGGTGCGCGGGATGTTGCGGGCGCGGGCGTATTCCTCGCGGAACCGGGCCAGTTCGCGCACCACTGCCAGGAACCGGCCCGAGCCGGTGCGGGTCTTGACCCGCCGCCACGCTTCGGCCGGGTCCACCACATAGGTGGCGGGATCGGTAAGGACCGCCAGTTCCTCCTCGACCCAGGCCTGACGGCCGGAACGGTCGATCTGTCTTGACAGGTGTTCGTAGATCACCCGCAGATGGGTGACATCGGCCAGCGCGTAATGTTTCTGCGCCTCGCTCAGCGGACGGCGCGACCAGTCGGTGAAACGCGAGGTCTTGTCGAGCGGCTGGCGGGCGATCTTCCTGACCAGCGTCTCGTAGCCCACCTGCTCGCCGAAGCCGCAGACCATGGCGGCGACCTGGGTGTCGAACAGGGGCGCCGGAAAGACGCCGCCCTCGACGAAGAAAATCTCCAGATCCTGCCGCGCGGCGTGGAACACCTTGACCGTGCCCTCGTGCCGGAACAGGTCGTAAAGCGGTTCCAGCGACATGTCCTGCCCGGCGATCGGATCGACCAGAACCGCCTCGCCGCCGTCCCCGCCCCCGTTCTTCGCGCCCTTTTCGCCCTTTTCGCCCGGCAGCGCCAACTGGATCAGGCAGAGCCGGGACCAGTAGGTGCGTTCGCGCAGGAACTCGGTATCGACGGTGACATAGGGCGCGGCCTTGGCGGCCGCGCAGAAGGCCGCCAGATCGTCGGTGGTGGTGATGGTCTTCATGCGGCTCCGGGTCCAGATCGGCGTTGCCCCAGCGGGCTGCGCCCTCTTAGGCGCATTCGGCCGCGAAGAAAAGGCGAAGAAGAAAAGGGTTGCGGCAATGCTGCCACAGAAGGCCGCAAACCTCCCCTGCCGCGGCGCGGCGCCATTGCCACCGGGGGCGGATTGCTGTCTGTTGCCCGGGTCGCACGGACAGGTGCGGCGAACTGTCGAAGAGCTTCCGGGGGGATGGGCTTCGCGACGCAACCGGATGTGGGGCGTTGAGAATGGAGCTTTTCCTCCGTGGCGACCAGATCGCCACCTATGCGAGTGCGTCCCAGCAGGGCAACAACAACGGCACCCAGGTAACGCTGAACGGCATCCAGACGCTGGGCAACGCCTCGGACACGTTCCGCATCGTGGTGCGGCAATACAACCCCGGCGACAGCGCATTCCAGAACGGCCAGCAGGTGGATATCTACGCCTGGCCCGATACCGAGCCGCCCGCGCCGCCGCTGTTCACCAACCTCAACCCGCAACACGACATGTTCCAGGGCCGCGCCTCTTCGGGCACGCACCAGATTTTCAGCCACCCGGCCAAGGTGGTGTTCGACCTGAACGGGCTGACGGGCGGCACGGTGCGATACGGCCCCGGCAACCACCCGCCGCTCAACGAGAAGCTGACCTTCGACGCGCTGCCCGACGAGCCGCCCGCGGTGCCCTGTTTCACCCCCGGAACGCGGCTGTTGACGCCCCGGGGGATGCGGGCGGTCGAGACGCTGCGGCCGGGCGATCTTGTGGTCACGCTCGACCACGGGCCGCAGCCGCTCTTGTGGACCGGACGGCGGCAGGTGGCGGGGATCGGGCCTTTCGCGCCGGTGCATGTCGCGGCGGGGGCACTCGGCAACCGGCGGGCGCTGCTGGTCTCGCCGCAGCACCGATTCCTGATCCGCGACTGGCGGTCCGACCTGTGGTTCGGTGCCGGAGAGGTGCTGGTCGCCGCCCGGCACCTGGTCGATGGCACCACGATCACGCGGCGGATGATGCCGGAAGTCACCTATCTGCATATTGCCTTCGACCGGCATGAAATGGTTCTGGCCGAAGGAATCGCGACCGAAAGCCTGCATCTGGGGCAGATGGGGCTGGCGGCGATGGACCCGGCGCAGCGGCGGGAGTTGCTGCACCTGTTTCCCGAACTCTCCGGCCCGCTGGCCGCGCAGCCGCAAACCGCCCGCCCCTGCCTGCGCGGCTGGGAGGCCGGGCTGCTTTCGGCGGCGTGAAGAAGGGCGCTTGTGCAAGGCCGGGGCGCCCCTGCCCGGCCTTGTGCCCGTGGTGCGTGCGGGAGCCTCCGGCGGGGATATTTGTTTCACGGTGAAGCACAGGAGGGCGCTTCATGCTCTTCATGCTCTTCACCGTGATGGAAAGATCCTCGGGGGTGAGCCGCGTCAGGAAAGGCTTCCAGTGGAAGGCTTTCAGCGGCGAAAAATTGTGAGGCGAAGCCGGGCAAGAGGGGGGCAGGCGGCCCCCCTGCCCGGCCAGCCACAAGCGCGGCGTCAGAGGTTCAGCACCCCGCGCCCGCCTCCGGCGAAGCGGCGCAGCACGGCGGGGTAAAGGCGATGCTCGGCCGCGAGCACCCGGGCGGCCAGCGCCTCGGGCGTATCGCCGGGCAGCACCGGCACCCGCGCCCGACCGAGGATCGGCCCGGCGTCCAGCGCCTCGGTCACCTCGTGGACGGTGCATCCGGCCTCGGCGTCGCCTGCCTCCAGCGCGCGCGCGTGGGTATGCAGCCCGGGGTATTTCGGCAAGAGCGACGGGTGGATATTCAGCATCCGCCCCTTGAACCGCGCGACGAAGCCGGGGGTCAGCACCCGCATGAAGCCCGCAAGGCAGAGGATATCCGGCCGGGCGGCGAGGATCGGCTTCAGCAGTTCCGCCTCGAACCCGGCGCGGTCGGCGCCGAAGCGGCGGTGATCGACCGCCGCCGTGGCCACGCCCAACGCCGCCGCCCGCGCCAGCCCCCCGGCCCCGGGGTCGTTCGACGCCACCAGCACCGGGCGCGCGGGATGATCGCCGGTCATGCTCTCGACCAGCTTCACCATGTTCGAGCCGCCCCCCGAGATCAGGATGGCGACGCGCATCACAGCAGGCGGCCCGAAGTGCGCACCCCCTGCCCCTCGGTGACGCGGCCGATCGGCACCACGGTCTCGCCCTCCGCCTCCAGCAACGCGGCCAGTTCACCGGCGCGGTCGGCGGCCACCACGGCGATCATGCCGATGCCGGAGTTGAAGGTCTTGAGCAGCTCGGGCTCCGCCACGCCCGCGGTCTCCGCCAGCCAGCGGAACACCGGCGGCAGCTCCCATGCGGCAAGATCGACCTCGGCCCCCAACCCTTCGGGCAGGACGCGCGGCAGGTTCTCGGTCAGCCCGCCGCCGGTGATATGGGCAAGCGCATGGACGCCGCCCGCCCGCAGCGCCGCCAGTGCGGATTTCACGTAAAGCCGGGTCGGCGCCAGCAACGCGCGGCCCAGAGGCAGATCGGCAAACGGCGCGGGCGCGTCCCATGCGAGGCCGGAATGCTCCACCACCTTGCGCACCAGCGAATAGCCGTTCGAATGCACCCCGTCCGAGGCGAGCCCCAGCAGCACGTCGCCCTCGGCCACGCCCGCGGGCAGTCCGGTGCCGCGCTCCATCGCCCCGACCGCGAAACCGGCGAGGTCGAAGTCGTCGCCGTGATACATGCCGGGCATTTCCGCCGTCTCGCCGCCGATCAGCGCACAGCCCGAGCGGCGGCAGCCCTCGGCGATGCCGGTGACGATGCGGGCGGCGCGGTCCACATCGAGCCTGCCGGTGGCGAAATAGTCGAGGAAGAACAGCGGCTCCGCCCCCTGGCAGACCAGATCGTTGACGCACATGGCCACGAGGTCGATCCCGATGGTGTCGAACTCGCCGGTGTCGATGGCGATACGCAGCTTGGTGCCCACCCCGTCGGTCGCGGCGACAAGGATCGGGTCGGCGTAGCCCGCCGCCTTGAGGTCGAACAGCGCGCCGAAACCGCCGAGCCCGGCCATGCTGCCCGGCCGCCGGGTCGCCCTGGCGGCGGGCTTGATCCGCTCGACCAGTTCGTTGCCCGCGTCGATATCCACCCCCGCGTCGGCATAGGTGAGCCCGTTCTTTCCTGCGGTCATGGCATATCCCCAAGGCTGGCGTTGCGGCGCGCATAGCGCATCGGCCGGGCGGGCGCAACGCGGACGGGGCGCGCACGTGGCGGGCCGGGCAAGGAGGCGTCTGCCCCCCTCTTGGCCCGAGGCCAATTGTTCGCCGCTGAAAGCCTTCCACTGGAAGCCTTTCCTGACGCGGCTCACCCCCGAGGATACTTGAGGACAGAAAGTGAACGAGGCACGCTCCTCTCATTTCCTGTCTCTTGAATATCCCCGCCGGAGGATGAGCAGGATCAGGAATGTCTCCGGTGGAGACATTCCCCTGCGAACGAAGCCGCCGCTTGTCCACCGCCCGGGCAAGCACGCCACATCCCCGGCCTGCGGCCCGCGCCCGAAGGGCGCGCCCGGCCCAACGGGAGGCGCACCGCGCAGCGGGGCGCAACGACGGGCGGGAGTTCCCCGCTCAGGCCGTCCGGCCGCGAAAGCCCTGTGCCACCACGAATTTCTCGGAACTGTCCGACCGGCTTGCCGGGGGTTTCACGTTCGCCACCTTGCGGAAGTTCTGCTTCAGCAGCGCCTGAAGCGTGTTCTCGGCCCCGCCCGCCAGCACCTTGGCCACGAAGGTGCCGCCCTCCTCCAGCACGTCGAAGGCGAATTCCGCCGCCGCCTCGCACAGCGCGACGATCCGCAGGTGGTCGGTCGCCTTGTGGCCCGAACTGGCCGCCGCCATGTCCGACAGCACCACGTCGGCCTTGCCGCCGAGCCAGTCCTTGACCTGCGCATCCGCCCCCTCGGCGAGGAAGTCGAGCACATGGGTTTCGGCCCCGGCAACCGGCTCGACCTCGCGCAGATCGACGCCCAGCACCCGGCCCTGCGGGCCCTTGCCTTCGCCCAGCGCATCGACCCGCGCCACCGCGACCTGGGACCAGCCGCCGGGTGCGCAGCCGAGATCGACCACTCGCGCGCCCGGCTTCAGAAAGCCGTAACGGTCGTCGAGTTCGATCAGCTTGTAGGCGGCGCGGCCGCGATAGCCCTCGCGCCGGGCCCGCGCCACATAGGGGTCGTTGAGCTGCCGCCGCAACCACAGGGTCGAGGACAGCTTGCGCCCCTTGGCGGTCTTGACCCGCACCTGAAGATCGCGCTGGCCGCGCCCTGATGTGCCCTTCGGTGTCTTCATCGGATCGGTCCGTCCTCCAGCACGCCATCGGCGCTCATCTGTGCGAAAAGCAGCCCCTCGCGCAGGCCGCGATCCGCGACCGAAAGCCGCTCGGTCGGCCAGACCCGCATCAGCGCCTGCAGGATCGCCGCGCCCGACATGATCAGCGTATGCCGGTCGCGGCCGATGCGCGGATCGCGCCGCCGCCCGTCCGGGCCGAGCGCGAGGTAATCGCGGATCACCCCGTCGATCTGGCCCGTGGTCATGTGCAGCCCGTCGACCTTGGTCCGGTCGTAGCGCCGCAGCCCGAGCCAGGACGCCGCCACCGTGGTCACCGTGCCCGAGGTGCCGATGATCTGGAACCCCTCGCGCACGGTCTCGGCGTTGTAGGGCGAGAAGCTCGACAGGTTTTCCTCGAAGAACCAGCTCATCAGCGCAAAGCGGGCCGCGTCGTCATCGACATCGCCGAACTGCTCGCGCAGCGTGGCGACGCCGAGCGGGACCGAGATCCAGTCCACCACCCGCGCCGCCGGGCCGGGGCCGGAAACCGTCAGCCCGTCGCGGAACCGCATCAGCGCGCGAGGCCGTTCGGCGGGCGGCACGGCGGTCAGGTCGATCCAGACCAGTTCTGTCGAGCCGCCGCCGATATCCACCACCAGCAACTGTTCGGTCCGGCGCGAGACCAGCGGCGCGCAGGAGACGACGGCAAGCCGCGCCTCTTCCTCGGGCGAGATGATTTCCAGCGCAAGCCCGGTCTCGCGCCGGACATGGCGCGAGAATTCGCGCCCGTTGATGGCGCGGCGGCAGGCTTCGGTGGCGACAAAGCGCATCCGGGTCACGCCATGCGACTGGAGCTTGTGCTGGCAGATGCGCAGCGCCTGCACCGTGCGGCCCATGGCGGCACGCGACAACCGGCCCGAGCTTTCCAGCCCCGAGCCGAGGTGGACGGTTTTCGAGAAACTGTCCACGACGCGGAACTGACTGCCCTCCGGGCGGGCAATCAGCATCCGGCAACTGTTGGTGCCGAGGTCCAGCGCCGCATAGAGTTGCGGCCCGGAACCCGGCGGGGTGCCGGACGTCTCGACCGGCTTGCCGTCCCCCTCGGGGAACGGGGCACTCGGGATCGCGTCCGCACCCAAGGGACGCTCGGGCGTCATCGCCGCCCTCCGATTTCAGGTTGCCCCCAACCTAGTCACCGCGGGGGACGCGCGCAAGCGGCAACGGTTGTTCCGGACGGCATGGGGCGCGGCACGGCCCGGGCATCGTTTCCTTATTTGATACAGTATCTAGATATATAATTGATTGTTCACGCAAAATCCCTGAAAAACGAATCGCCTCGCCACAACTTCCGGGTGAGTCTCCCAGATCGGGATCGCCATCACCGCCGCATTTTCACCCCTGGCGCGAAACGCCTGCCAGGCAATCCGGCGAAACGCAATCCAGGATTGTAAAATGGCGGGGAAACTTGCCAATCACGGCAAAATTGCGGCAAGTTGATGGTGCCGGATGGGCACATCCCGGCCGTTGCAGGCAGGCAGGTTTCACCGCAGGCCGTTGTGTAAACTGGGAGTTGAAGGAATGAGAGTTAAGGAATTGGTCGCCGCCACCGCCGTTGCCGTGGTCATGGCGGGCGGCGCTGCGGCTTCGACGATCAAGGTCGATTATCAGGGCAACACCGCACATGGCAGCTACGGCAAGGCAACGGTCACGCTGACCGCCCCCGGAAAGCTTCCGGTTGCGAACCCGGTCAGTGCCGGGGCCTTTGCGTTGAATGCGGATTCGCTGGGGGATTTCGCGGCTTGGTGCCTCGATCTGGCCACCACCATGACGCCGGGCAAGAACTACACGGTGACCGACAGCCCGTTCAGCGGGAACTCGTTGTCAGAGAAGGTGATTGGCAATATCCAGAAGCTGTTCAACACCGCCTACGCGGCGCTTGATCTGAACGAGAACGCGGAATCCGCCGGGTTCCAGCTGGCGCTGTGGGAACTGGTGTATGAAACCGGTAACAAGTTCGATGTCAGCAAGGGCAAATTCAAAGCATCCGGCGATACTGCCGCCGTGAATTTCGCCAACGGCCTGCTGAAGGGCCTCGACGGGGATGCGACGCAAAACTACGAGATGACCTTCCTCCAGTCGAAACACAGCCAGAACCTCGTGACCGCGAATGTGGCGCCGATCCCGCTTCCGGCGGCCGGGTTCCTGATGCTGGGCGCGCTCGGCGGGCTGGGGCTTGCGGCCCGCAAGCGGCGCAAGACGGCCTGACGGCACAGCGCAATCGGAAAAGACAGAACGGGCGGGCCTGCGGGGCCGCCCGTTTCGCTTGCCGGCCCGTTTCGCTTTCCGGAGTGCCGCACCGGGTCATGCCGCCTTGCGGCGGGGGCGCTTTTCCGCATTTGGGGGCAGAGCGAATCGGACGGCGGGAGGAAATCATCGTCGTTTCCGGGCCGAACCGAACCGGGCTCCATGACGCTCTTTGTTGCCTATCAGACAACAATACAACGAAAATCGCGCCCTGATTGTGCCTCCGCCGAAAACGCAACCGGAATTATGGCGAAATCAGGCCCGATTTGCGGCGAAATCGCAGAATTCGCTTACCCTCCGCCCGGCGGCACGCTATATTCATAGCCGGTTGGGATACCCATACTGTGTGAGGTGAGAATCATGATCAAGAAATTTGCATATGGTGCGGTGGCGGCGGCTGCGCTGACCTTTGCACCGCTTGCGGCGTCGGCGGCGACCGTGAGCCAGACGGTGCTGAACACCCATGGCGACTTTATTGCCGCAGGGGTGAACCTGGACGCGAGCGTGACGGCGCTGCTGCCTGCCGGTGCCTCCTGGGCGGGCGATGCGGCTGCCACTGTGACCGGTAGCGTTGACGGCCAATACAGGTCGCCGTTCCCGGATGTCATGGTCCAGCCCGCTGACGCCCCTGCCCTCCCGTATTTCAGCGTTGATGCTGACGCGAGCCCGATCACCTTGGCGTTCGACAAGACTCAGACCGCGTTCAGCCTCGTCTGGGGTTCGATCGACAGCTACAACACGCTGCGCTTCTTCTTGGGCGACGACGAGGTGACCGGATTCAGTCACGGCGGCCCTTTCGCGGCTAACAGCCTGACTGGCTCGATACTTACTCCGCCGGGTGCTGCAGGCACGGGTGCATCGCTCGTGGAAATCAGCGACATTCTGTTCGACTCGGTGGTGTTCGTGACCGACCAGAACTCCTTCGAGTTCTCGAACATCCAGGCCACGCCGATCCCGCTTCCGGCGGCCGGGTTCCTGCTGATGGGCGCGCTTGGCGGGCTGGCGGTCATCCGCCGCCGTCGCAAGGACGCCTGAGCCACAAAGGCTACGGAAACACGCAAAGGGCCGCGCATCGCGCGGCCCTTTTGCATGACCCGGGACGGCGCCCCGGGTCATGGCGCAATCAGACCCTGCCGCCCGCCGCCTGCCGCAGCATCCAGACCATGCGCAGGCAGCGCAGCCGGAACAGCACCGCCGCCGCCCGCGCCCGCTCGCCCGGTCCGTTCAGCCGCGGACTGGCCAGCACCCGGGGCAGATGCGCCACCGCGCTTGCGGGCATCGCCAGCCCGCGCAGCGCCCAGCGCAGCCGCGGGCCCGCGCTTCGGCTGCGGTCGGCGATGGCCTGGCCGAACATCTCCTGCGTCAGCCGCCGCCACTTGTGCCGCAGCGCGGGCCAGTCGGAGCGCGACGGATGGCCGACGCGCAGCCCGTCCTCATAGATCAGCCGGAACCCCATGGCGGTGGCGCGGAACGACCAGTCACGATCCTCGGACACGCCGGTGCGGAACGGGCCAACCGCCTCGAACACGTCGCGGCGGGTGACAAGGTTGCCGGTGCCGGTAAAGCCCTGAACCTCGATATAATTGCGGAAGTCGAAGGCGAAGACGATCTCGAACGCCTCGGCGCCGCTGCGCGGCGGCGGAGTTTCGTCGAACACCCCGACCCGGCCGCCGATCAGGTCGGCCCGCCCGGCCACCTGCCGCGCCACCGTCACCCAGTCGGGCGCGGCCACGCAATCGGCGTCGATGAACAGCAGAAGCGGCGCGGTGGTCTCGGCCACGCCCCGGTTGCGCGCCAGCGCGGCACCCCGGCCCGGCTCGGAGACAAAGCGCACCTGCGGGAACAGCGGCCCCAGCGCGTCGGGCGGCGGGTCCGATCCGTTGTCCACCACCACCACCTCGCACCCGGTCAGGTCGTTGCGCATCAGCGCCGCAAGGCAGCGTTCCAGCCGTGGCAGGTCGTTGTAATGCGGCACGATGATCGCGGCCGAGGGGGCGGCATCCGGCCCCCCCGGCCCGCCGGATGCCTCGTCAGTATCCGCCGTAGTCATAGCCGTAGGCCCCGCCGGAATAGCGGCACTTGTTCAGCACGATCCCCATCACGTTTGTCAGTTCGGAAATCTGGCGTTCGGCCACGTCGATCTGGTCCATCGGTGTGCGTTCGGCCGCCGCCACCAGCACCGCGCAATCGACATGTTGCAGGAAGGCGATGTTGTCGTCGCTGGCCATCAGCGGCGAGATGTCGAAGATCATCAGGTCGGGGGCGTAGGTTTCATCCAGATCCTCAAGCACCTGCCGGGTCTGGAGGCTTTGCAGCAGTTCCGACGGGTTGCGCACCGGCCCCCGGTTCAGCCCGAAGGCCAGGTTGCCGCCGTAGCGCAGCCCGTGTTCGGCAAAGGGGATGCGCCCCTCGAACACATCGGCCATGGTATGGGCGGGCTTTTGCAACAGCAGCGTCGCCAGCGCGGGCCGCCGCAGGTCCACGTCGATGAGCATGGTGCGCAGATCGCGCTGACGGCCGAAGCTGAAGGCGAGGTTGGCCACCGTCGTGGTCTTGCCGCAGCCCGAATGCGGCGAGACCACCGCCACCCGTTTCCAGCCGTGGGTCTGGGCCTGATGGATGATCCGGGTGCGCAGCAGGTCGTAGGGGCCTGCCTCGGGGCCGGTCTCGATCGAGACCACCCGCTTGCGGTTGAGCTGCGCCCGGTCCACCTTCATCTCGGCCAGCGCCTGCCAGGCGGCGGTGACCACCTCGGGCGTGGTGGGCGCGGCGGAGGAGAGCACGGCGGCGGCCTGCCCCGGGGCGGGGGCGGGCCTTTCCGCACGTTCCCGGTTGCGCGCCTCGCGCGCCTTCGCCACGGCGACCTGCAAGCGTTCCATTCTCAGAAAACCCCTTCCTCGTTGCGCGCCATCGCGGCGGCCACCCTTACCAGCGCACCCCGATCCGGTCCATCGCCCGGTCGGCCAGCAGGTCGAGCGGCAGATAGAACTGATGCACCGCATAGACCGCAAGCGGCACCCCGAGCAGGATCGCGGTGAGCACGAAGCTGCGGACGAAACGCTTGCCCAGAACCTCGCGCCGGGTGCGCATGTGCGGGATCACCGCAAGCGGCTGCACCCCGAGCCGGTTGACGATATCCTCGGGGCGGCGGGCGGTGCGGTTCAACACTTCGAGCAGCACGATGAAGCCAAGCCCCAGCATGACCCCCAGCACGCTGCCGCCCCCGGCGATCAGCACCCGGTTCGGCTTGGTCGGCTCGTCCGGTGTCGCGGGCGGCTCGATGACCGAGATCCGCTGCCCCTGCGACAGCGCCTCGATCCGGTCGCCGGTGCTGGCGCGGGCCAGCCGGTCCACGGCGGTGTTGTATTGCTGTTGCAGGTTCTCGTAGGTGCGGTTCAGCTCATCCAGCGCGATCATGTTCGCCGGGGTGCGGGCGATGGCGTCGCCCAGAGCATCAAGCCGCACCTCGGTCTCGGCCTGCTGTTCGCGCAGCAGCGCGATGCGGGTATCAAGTTCGGCAAGCTGCACGTCCAGCATCGACAGCCCGCCGTTATCATCCCCCACGGGCACGCCCGCCTGCCTGCGCACCGCCGCTTCAAGCTGTTCGATCCGGGCGCGGGCCATGCGCACACGGGGGTTTTCCTCGCTGAGCACCAGAAGCAGGTCGTCGAGTTCGCCCTGCATCCGCTCCAGCTCACGCTCCTGCGGGGTGAGGGCGCGCGCCGGCGCGGTGGTGGTGCGGCCGGTGGCGTGGAACATCTCGACCGTGCGCTCACGCTGGGCGGTCAGCATGGAGATGTCGCGGCTGATCTGCGACAGGCGTTCCTGCAAGGACGCCTGCTGGGTCAGCCGGAACTGGAGCGCATCGGGCAGCGCGTCGGAATTCTCGGTCTTGAGCGCAAGGATGCGCGCGCTCTGCCGGTCGAGTTCCTCGCCAAGACGGGCGACCTCGCGCTCGAAGAATTCCAGCGTCTGACCGGCGCGGGCGGTGCGGAAGGTCACGTTGTCGCGCTGGATCAGCGTCAGGTATTCGTTCAGCACCCGCGCGGCCCTGGTGCCCGAAGTGGCCTCGAAACTGATCGACATCAGCGGAGCGGCATCGCGGGCGCCCGCGCTGCGGATATCGGTGCGCGCCCGCATCGCCCGCACGATCTCGTCGGCATTCATCCGCGCCAGATCGTCGAACACCTCGGTCCGCCGGGCGATATCGAGCAGGTTCGCCCGGGTCATCAGCCGCTGTTCGATGATCTGAAGCTGTTCCTGAACCGGCTGGTTCACGGTGGAGGTGGCGAGTTCCGCGGGAATCTGCGGCGCCTCGATCAGCAGCCGGGTCTGGGCGACATAGGCGGGCGGCAGCGTCATGGCCACCGTCACCGCCACCGCGGCAACCACCATGGAGATCAGCAGGAAATAATGCGACCTGCGGAAAAACAGCGAAAGATAGAAACGGGCATCGGTCATTTCAGGCGATCTTCCCCCGGTTTTCGGTCGCGACGGCAACGGGCCGCGCGGCAAAGAACACCCCGTCTTCCAACACATCGGCCACGATCTTCCGCGTCACCACAGGCGACTCCTCACTCCAGGCATAAAGCATGGCCATGTCGCACAGCTGGTTCACCAGCCGGGGCACGCCATGCGTCGCGCCATAAACCAGCGCACGGGCGTCGGGCGCGAATTCCTCGCCCGTGCCGCCCGCCGTACGCAGGCGGTGGGCGATATAGTGATCCACCGTCGGCCTGTCCATCTCGGACAGGTGGAAACTTGCGGCGACACGCTGGGCAAGCTGCTGCATCCGCGGATCGCGCACCATGTCGCGCAGCTCGGGCTGACCGACGAGGATGAGCTGGATCAGCTCATCCTTGTTGGCGTTGATGTTGGTCAGCATCCGCAACTCCTCCAGCCCTTCGAACGAGAGGTTCTGCGCCTCGTCGAAGATCAGGATGACCCGGCGGCCTTCGGCATATTCCTCGATCAGGAAGTTTTGCAGGGTCTGGAACTTCTGCACATAGCTGGTGGTGTTGTCGATCTCGACCCCCAGCGCGTTCAGCACCCATTGCAGAAGTTCGCCCCGCCCGCCCTGCGCGTTCGAGATCAGGCCGATGGTCACGTCCCCCTCGATCCGCTTGAGCAGTTCCTGCACCAGCGTCGTCTTGCCCGAACCGATCTCGCCGGTGACAAGGGTGATGGGCGCGCGCGACAGGAGGCCGTATTCGAGCACCGAGAAGGCACGCCGATGCTGCGGGGCCCAGTACAGGAACCCCGGATCCGGCAGAAGCGTGAACGGACGCTCGGTCAGGCCGAAAAATTCGGTGTAGAGATCCCTGGACGACATTTAGACACTCTTGCCGGAACTGCACTCCGGAATGACAACACAAAGCGGGCACCACTGGGCCGGGAAAGAGACATTTCCCTGTCACGGCCCCTATCGGCAGGCATATGGGGGCGCATGACGGCCCCGCATACAGGTCCTTACGCCATTCCGGGGGGGTATGCACCCGGATTTCCCACATTTTCGCGCAATCGTGCAGCGCAGTAACATGGCGATGTTCCGTCTTCACCCCGTGCTCCGGCACCCGCGCCGGACCGGATGAACCATGCCGCCGGACCGGATACGGCACCGGAGCCGTCCAACTTCCGCCATTATCCTGCCACAGACTCCGGGCCCCGCACAGCGATCATTCAACCCAAGGCTGATGGTGGACACGGATTCCGCGAAATCCGCCCCGCGCGGACGGATCGTGGCGCCGCCGGAAACGGTTGCCGCCCCGTCCGGACGGCCCCCGCCCTTCCACGCGGCCCCCGCCGGGTCGTTCCGCTCAGCCCTGCGGCGGGCGATTCGGTCCCTGCCCCGCCCGCCCCCGGCCCGCCCGGCAGAACATCCCGAACAGCCAGCCCGCGACGAAGCCGCCCAGATGGGTCTGCCAGGCCAGCAGACCGTCCATCGCCCAATACATCACCACGTTCAGCGCCAGCAGCAGCAGCACCGCCCAGACCACCGGCCAGGGCCGGGCCCGCGCCGCGCGCAGGTCGCCGTATTCCTGCGCCAGAATCACCCCTGCAAGGCCAAAAAGCGCCCCCGAAGCCCCCACCATGGGCTGCGGCGACGACGACAGCAGGGCAAAACCCAGCGCACCGCCCAGCACCGACAGCGCATAGGCCGCAAGGAACCGCCCCTGCCCCAGCCGGGCCTGCACCGCCCGCCCCAGCGACACCAGCGTGATCATGTTCACCGCCAGATGCACCGGCCCGGAGTGCAGAAAGCCATAGGTGACGAACATCGCCCAGGGCTGGGCCGGGTAGTTCGGCCGCCAGTCGCGCAAGAGCCCGACCCAGAATCCGCCATTGTGATAGGCCAGCGCCCGCCAGCGCCCGCCGCCCCACCAGCCCAGGTCGGCCCCCAGCAGAACCAGCTCGGCCCCCAGGCACAGCATCAGGATGCCGATCAGACCGGCATTGTTGACAAGACGCGGCAGAAATGCCGCTCCGGGCCGGTTCCGGTGCTGCTTCATGGACAATGGATGGGGAAAAACGGCAGAAAAATCAAGCTGCCGACATCGGATGCACAACCTGGAGATGAGTTGCAAATCGCTTGATTTCCCTTGAGTCTTGCCATATTTGATTAAGCCATTGGTCGGGTTCGTGTCATTTGTTTGACAGCATTATGGCGCGCTTCGGCCGGAGGGGTAACGCTGTGCGCAAGTATCAGTATCTCATCATCGCAGGGTTGACGATCCCTTGCACCGTCGGCGCCGCGCCGGTCGGACCCGAACATCCTGGTGCCGGGATCCGGGGCGAACCCGTGCAACAGCACTTTCTGGACATCACATCCGAATCGGGCGGCTCCGAATCGGGCGGCAATGTCTCGATCGTCACCACCCGCGAGGGGCGAAGCTGCGTCGCCAGCCGCCGGATCGGGATCGAGACATCAGATTACCGCGCCCCCACGGGCGAGGTGGTGCCCTTCGACCGGATCCTCCGCAGTTCCGCCAGTTCGATCCAGGCCGTTGCCGGACCCGCGGGCACGTCGGGGGGCATGTCGGGCGACGCGCCGGGCTTCCGCATCCAGTTGAAATACAACCTCGCGCCCGGCACGCCCGCGATGCTTGCCACCGGCGGGCAGGAATGGGACGTCGCCGCGGCGCTGGAACCCAGCGGCGACAGTCTCTGGCTGACCGGCGCCGCCGCCGCGGCGCTTGCCGCCGCTTTCCGCGACGGCACCGCCGCCACGCTCAGCGCCCGGTCGCGCGACACCGGACGTCAGGTCAGCGACCTGCTGCCCGCCCCCGACCTTGCCGCGCTTGCGGATTGCGCCGCCGGGCTGGCCGACGCCCCGCTTCCGGCCATGCCGGTCACCAGCGAGATCCGGCTGAGCTTCGACGCCGAACAGGGCGACGAACATATCGCCACCCCCGAGGACATGCGCGCCTGCGGGATGAACGACCAGCCCGAAACGCTCTATCTGGGGCGGTTGCGGGATGTGGGCGGGTTCGTGTCGCACACCGACCGGGTGTTCGTGGCCTATTCGCCCGAAGGCGAGGTGTCGCAGGTCTATATCTCGGGGATTTTCGATGCCGGCCTGACCGGGCCGCAGTCCTCGGCGCGGATCAGCCACGCGGCCGACGGCAACCTGCCCGCCGCGCCGAACCGGGTGAGCGGCTGCATGGGCACGCATACGGTGGATATCTGCCACTACCCGGGCGAAAACGGGACGCATCATCTTGGCCCCTGCCTCGACCTGCCCATGGTGTCCTCGGCGGGTGTGCCCGATGCCGACGCCTCCCCGTGGGGAAGCGCGCTTCCGCCCGGCGGTTTTGCTCCGGGAACGGGGTCGATCCCGCCGGGAAACAACAACCGGCTGACCAACATACCCCCGGTTCTTCCGCCCGTCTTCGGTGGAGGCGGCGGCGGTGGCGGTGGCTCGAATGGGGGCGGCGAAGATCCCGAACCGCCGGTCGCGCCGATCCCGCTTCCCCTGCCCGGCCTGCTTCTGGGCGGCGCGATGCTGCTGCTGGCCGGACTGCGGCGGCGGTCGGCCCGGGGCTGAAACGGGCCCCTAATCCGCGGCTGCGCCACGGACGTGGCTGCTGCCCGATCCCAGATTGACGTTGAGCGCGACAAAGCTGCGCCCCAGCTGGCGCTGGTTCTCGGTCCGCTGGCTGTTGGCGGTGGCAAGGCGCAACTCGGCGTCGATCAGGTCGCGCAGGGTGCCGCCGTTGCCTTCGATCATCGCCCGGGTCAGCGACACGGCCTCGGCATAAAGCTGCACGCTGCGTTCGGCCGAACGCAGCGAACGATGGCTTGCACCATATTCCGCCAGTGCGGTCTCGACCTCGGCGATGGCGTCCAGCACGGTCTGTTCCCAGATCATCCGCGCCTGCCTGAGCTGCGATTCCCGCGCCTCGGTCGCGGCCCGGCGTGGCGAGCCGGGCACCGCAGGCAGCCGCAGCACCGGGCCGAACACATGGGCGGGCTGCCCGGACCGCTGCGCCGACGTCAGCGACAGCGTGCCCGAAAGGCTGAGCTGCGGCAGTTCCTCGGCCCGCGCCGCGCCGAGATCGGCATGGGCCGCGTAATAGCGCCGTTCGGCGATGCGGATGTCGGGGCGGTTGCGCAGCAGGTCGGCGGGGATGCCCACTTCGGGCGAAAGCGGCGGGCGCGGCTGGCGGATCCCCCGGTCGAGGTCGATCCCCAGCAGGCCGGGCGCGGTCCCGAGCAGCGCCGCGATCGTGTGCTGCCGCGCGGCGATTGCCGCATCCAGTTGCGGCAACGCGGCGTTGGTGTCGGAGACCAGCGCCTCGGCCTGCACCAGATCGAGCCGCGTCGCCGCATCCTGCGCGTAAAGCGTGCGGGTCAGTTCCAGCGTCTGACGGCGCGAGGCCAGTTCCTGCCGCCGCAACTGGCGCAGGCGCTGGGAGTGGCGCAGATCGACATAGGCATTGGCCAGATTGCCGAGCAGCAAGAGCCGTGCCGCATCGACCTCGGTATCGGCCACCTCGATGCGCGCCCGCGCGCCGCGCTGCTGTTCGCGCCGGGCACCGTGGATGTCGAACAGCCAGTCGAACGCCAGCCGGGCCTCGGTCCGGGTGCGGTCCGGCACACCGCCGCCGCCTTCATGCCGGGCCGAAAGTTCGGTATCGAGCGAGGCTTCGGGCGCGATGCCGCGCAGTCCCGTTTCGGCCTCGGTCACCCGCTCGATCGCAAGCGCAAGGCTGATGTTGCCCGCAAGCGCACGCCCGACCAGCGCATCGAACACCGGGTCGTCAAGCTGCCGCCACCAGTCGGCGTTGGTCAGCAGAACCGGCGCGACCGAAGACGGCGCACCCGTAAAGGCGTTGCGAAAGGGAAATTCCGGCGTGTGATATCCAGTGCCGGGGGCGCAACCCGCCAAGGCGGCACTCGCGGCGAAAAGCCACGGACCGTATCTTCCGCTGCGCCGGACACTGCTGTCGGTCATCGGTCAACCTGTATCTGCCCGCGCCGCGCCGGTCTTCCGGTCGCACTTCGCGCGGTTCTGCCCGGGCCGAGGATGCGGCAGAACCACATGTCGCACAAGCCCGCAGCAGCACAGGCGCCGGATCGGCCGGGCCTTGTGCCCTGCCTGCATCACCCCGCCTGCACGACCGGGGCCGCAGGGATGCGCCGGATCAGTCCTCGCGGAAGGCGCGGTTGAACTGGGCGGTCATCGGCCGGGTCAGGAAGCTGAGCAGCGACCGCTCCCCTTGTTGCAGGAAGGCTTCGACCGGCATCCCGGGCACCAGCGTGGCATCGCCCAGCCGGGCGAGTTCCTCGGGCGGCAGGGTCAGGCTGACCCGGTAGAACCCCTGCCGGGTCATCGGGTCGGTGATCGTGCTGGGCGAAACCGCGGTGACGCGACCCGCCAGATCGGGCGCCGCATCGCGGCCGAAGGCCGGGAAATGCACCCGCGCGGACTGGCCCACGAACACCTGGTCGATGGATTTGGGCTCGATCCGCACCTCGAAGTCCAGCCCCTCGGAAACCGGAATGATCTCAAGCAGGGTCTCGCCCACCGGCACCACGCCGCCCACGGTCGAGACCCGCATCTCGTGGACGATGCCCGCAACCGGGGCGGTGATCTCGATCCGTTCAAGCTGCTTGCGCGCGGTGACGATCTGCAACACCAGTTCCTCGGCGCCCATCACCGCCTCGCGCAGGTCGGTGACCACCTGTTCGCGGAACTGCCGTTCACTTTGCAGTATCTCCATCTCGCTGTCGCGGAAGGAATTGTGCAACTGGGCAAGCTCGGCCTTCTGCCCGGCGATCTCGCCCAGAAGCCCGGCGCGGGCGCGTTGCAGCTCCATCATCTGCGATTCGCGGGCAAGGCCCTGGCTGTGCAGTCGGCGCACGTTGTCCAGTTCCCGCTCGACATAGCCAAGCTGATCGGTGCGCGCGTCGATCAGCGCATCGACCCCCTGGATGCGGTTCAGGATCTGGTGGCCCTGTTCGACAAGCTGTTCCTTGCGGCCGTGAAGAAAGGCGCGACGGGCATCGAAGATTTCGGCCTGGCCCCGGTTGATCCGGTCAAGGTCGATACCCTCCAGATGCTCGCGGTCGTAGTCGAAGGCGATCGTCTCCAGCCCGGCCTGTTCCGACATCAGCCTTGCGGCGCGCACCCGTTCCTCGGCCAGCCGGTTGCGCAGGATGTCGAGGTTGATCCGCACCAGCATCGGGTCGAGCCGGATCAGCACCTCGCCGCTTTCCACCAGATCGCCGTCGGCGACGCGGATCTCGGCGGCGATGCCCCCGTCATAGCTTTGCACCGTCTTGGGCTTGCCGCGCACCACGGCCTCGCCCGGGGCGATCACCGCGCCGCTGATGCGGGTGCCATAGGCGCCGGCGGCGACCATCACGCCGAGCATCACCGTGGTGAGCAGCGCGAGACGGGCGGGAGAGCGCAGGCCGGTGCGGGGGGCGGAGGGGGCGGTCATGGCGTCACCTTCACGTCATAGGCCGCCGTGGCGACAGGGGCGGCGGCGGCGGGGGCGGGGGCGGCCACCGCCGCGACGGCTGCCGGGGCGGGGCGGGGCGGCGTGGCGGGGGCGGCCGGTGCAGCGGCGGCGGGCCGGATGAAATCGGCCTTGTCGCCGAACTGCACCTGCGCCCCCTGATGCAGCACCAGCACCTTGTTCACCGCCGCGATGGCGCTGGGCCGGTGGGCCATGACGACAACGACGCTGCCGCGTTTGCGCATGGCCGCGACCGCTTCGGTCAGGGCGTCGTCGCCCTCGGTGTCGAGGTTCGAGTTCGGCTCGTCCAGCACGATCAGTTTCGGATTGCCGTAAAGCGCCCGGGCCAGCCCGACCCGCTGCGCCTGCCCGCCCGACAGCGGCGAGACGGCGCCGCCGATCCGGGTGGCGTAGCCCTCGGACAGGTTCAGGATCATGTCGTGGATCCGCGCCATACGCGCGGCGGCGATCACCGCTTCGTCGCTGGCCCCGGGGTCGAAGCGCGATATGTTCTCGGCGATGGTGCCGGGCAGCAGGTCCAGCGTCTGCGGCAGATAGCCGATGGCGCGGCCAAGCTGTTCCGGCCCGTATTGATCCGGCGTCGCCCCGTCCAGCCGCACCTCGCCCGCGTCGGGGCGCTGCGCCCCGACCAGCAGCCGCGCCAGCGTGGTCTTGCCCGAGCCGCTGCGGCCGATCACGCCGACCGCATCGCCGGGGGAAAGCGCGAAATTCACCCCCGAAAGCGCCTTGCCGCGGCTGGCGGCGGGACCGTCGCCGGGCAGCAGCAGGGTCAGGTTCTTCACCTCGATATGGCCCCTGGGATCGGGCAGCACCGTGCGCTGCGCATCGGTGGCGGGGGCGGGCATGGCCGCCATCGCCGCTTGCAGCCTCCGGTGGGCCTCATGCGCCCGGCCGATCGAGCGCCACTGGCCGATCACCTGGTCGATCGGCGCCAGCGCCCGCCCGGCGATGATCGAAACGGCGATGATCATCCCCGGCGAAAGCTGGCGCTGCAACACGAGCCAGGCCCCGAGCGTCAGCAAGGACGATTGAAGAAGCAGCCGGAACGCCTTGGAAAAGGCCGAGAATCCTTCGGAACGCTCCGCCCCGGACTGGCCGCGCGCCAGCGCCGCCTGATGCAGCGCCCGCCAGCGCGCCGACAGCCGCCCGGCCATGCCCAGCGCATGGACCGTCTCGCCCGCGCGCTGGGTGCGTTCGACGAAACCGCGTTCGTCACCGTCAAGCGCCATCGCCTCGGCGATGGAGGTGCGGGTCAGCCACTGGTTCAGCAGCGCCAGCGCCAGTACCACCGCCGCGCCCCCCACGGTCAGCCAGCCCAGCCAGGGGTGGATCAGGAACACGATCAGCAGGAAGAACGGCATCCAGGGCAGGTCGAACACCCCCTGGATCGCCGGGCTGGCCATGAAGCCGCGCACGATTTCAAGGTCGCGCACCGGATGGCCGTCGCGCCCGCCCTCGCGCCCGCCGCGCGCCCGGTCGATCCAGCAGCGGAAGGCGTCTTCGCCGACAAGTTCATCCAGCCGGTGGGCCGCCCGCGACAGCAGGCGGGCACGCAGGAATTCGTAAAGCCCCAGAAAGGCATAAAGCACGACCACGATCACGAACAGGCCCTGCAACGTCGCGACCGAACCGCTGGACAGCACCCGGTCGTAGATCTGCAACATGTAGACCGGCCCGGTCAGGATCAGGATGTTGATCGCCGCGCTGATAAGTCCCACGGTCACGAACGCGCCGCGCAACCGGCGCAGGGCGACCGAATAGGAAGTTTCTGTCCGTGCCGTCATCCTGCCCCTCAGCATCCTGCCCCTCAGCCGCAGATCGCGTTGCCTGTTCTTCGTTTCATTGTGGTGGGAAAAGAGACAATCCCCGCGTCTTCCCCCGCAACTTCGCGCGGTTGGGCGACCCGGAATTTCTTTCGTGGCAAGGCGGCGGATTTATGGCACATGTTGGACGATATCGCCACAGTGCGCCTGTGGAGCGGTTAACCGTTTCCGATTTATCAACAACTTTAGCCAACGACCCTCCCGCAGGGGTCTGCGGCGGGGCCCTTCGGCGCTTTGGCGCCGATTCGCCCGGAGGCTGCAAAAGGTCCCGCGTCCGCAAGCGATTCGGGGCGGTTCGGCAACAGTCGGCGGAATATGGCGTGAATACGCCCGAACGCTGAACAACCCGGCCCCACCCCGCCCGGGGCCATCTTTCCTGGAATCTGCAAATGCCAGCAAAACGAATGGGTTAAGCCGATTTCTCGCTCTGGTTGACGAGACTCCCTTTGCGCCTGATTGCCGCCACTGTTAAGACATAATTAACGGGACGCCGCGCCACAGACATGTGATTTCCAGGCGGATGTCCTGATCTTTAAGGTTTACCGTGTGTTCATTACGGTCCCTGAGTAACGAGGGTTCGCCATGGCTATGAGAGATTTTCCCGAGTCCAGCTTTCCGAAGCATGGCGGATTCGAACTGGCGCACCAGCCCACCCGGGGATGGTTCTACCGCAACCACGGCAAGCGCGCGATCGACCTGGCGCTGGTGCTGCTGTCGGCGCCCTTCGTGCTGCCGCTGATCGCAATTCTGGCGCTTCTCGCCGCCACCGACGGCCACCGGCCCTTCTACCGGCAGGCACGCATCGGGCGCAACGGGCGCGTGTTCCATATCCTCAAGCTGCGCACGATGGTCGCCCGGGCCGACGAACTGCTGGAACAGCATCTTGCCGCCGACCCCGCCGCCCGCCGCGAATGGGACGAGACCCAGAAACTCAAGCACGACCCGCGCGTGACCCGGGTCGGCCAGATCCTGCGGGCCAGTTCGCTCGACGAACTGCCGCAGCTGTGGAACGTGCTGCGCGGCGACATGGCGCTGATCGGCCCCCGGCCGATGATGCCCTGCCAGCAGGCGCTTTATCCCGGCACGGCCTATTACAGGTTGCGTCCGGGTATTTCCGGGCTCTGGCAGGTGTCCGAACGTAACGAGTCGAGCTTTGCGGAACGTGCCCGGTTCGATACCGAATACGACCGGACATTGTCGCTGCGGGCGGATCTGGCTATCCTGTGGCGCACGGCAGGGGTGGTGCTGCGTTGCACCGGCTACTGAAGCCGGAAAAGGAATGACCGCGCAGCCCGTGGCGCAAGGCCACGGAACGCGCCCAGATGTTGAAGTGCGCCATGTCCCGACTGACCCTGATCGCCGTTGCTTTTGCCGGTTTCGCCTCGCTTGCCGCCTGCGACACCGCCGAGGAACGGGCGGAAAAGCATTTCCAGTCGGGGATGGCACTGCTTGAAGCCGGCGACGTTGAACGCGCGCTGGTCGAATTCCGCAACGTCTTCCAGCTTGACGGCTATCACCTTGAAGCGCGGATGACCTATGCCCGGATCGAACGCGACCGGGGCGATGTCCGCTCGGCCTATGGCCATTACCTGCGCGTGGTCGAACAATATCCCGAAGAGGTGGCGGCACGGGTCGCGCTGTCCGAACTGGCGATGACCCGCGGCGACTGGGAAGAGGTGACCCGCCACGCCACCGCCGCGCATGAGCTTGCGCCCGAACGGCCCGATGTCCGGGCGCTGATGGCCAGCGTCGATTATTCCACCGCGCTGCGCGAACGCGACGTGGCGCTGCGGCACGAGGCGGCGGCGCGGGCACGCGAACTCGCGGCCGCCCACCCCGAACTGGGGGTCGCGCACCGGGTGGCGATCGACGACCGCCTGCGCGAGGAAGACCTGTCCGGCGCGATCGAGGCGGTCGATGCCGCCATCGCCGCCGAACCCGACGCGCCCGACCTGCACCGGATGCGGCTGGGCACGCTTGAGCGCCTCGGGCGCCTGGCCGAGGTCGAGGCCCAGCTTGAGGACATGCTGGTGCGTTTCCCCGACGATGCAAGCCTGCCCTTGATGCTGGTCCGCTGGCATCTGGCGCAGGGCGACACCGACCGGGCCGAGACGCATATGCGCGAGCGTGTGGCAGTGACCGACGAAGGGCGGGTGGTGCTGCTCCAGTTCCTGCGCGAGGCGCGAGGCGAAGAGGCGATGCGGGCCGAATTCGACCGGATCATCGCCGACCCCGAGACCGAATCGCCCGGCCGGTTCCGGGCGCTGCGGGCGCTGCTCGACTTCGAGACCGGCGGGCACGAGACCGCGATCGCCGGGATGGAGGCGCTGATCGCCGCCACCGAACCCTCGGACGACCGGCGCAATTTCCAGGTCATGCTGGCGCGGATGCTGATCGCCACCGGCAGCCCGGTCGGCGCCCGGGCCACGGTCGAGGAGGTGCTGGAAAGCGACCCGACCCATGTCGAGGCGCTCAAGCTCAAGGCCGACTGGCTGATCGAGGGCGACCGGACGCAGGAGGCCATCGTCGCCCTGCGCGAGGCGCTGGGCCAGAGCCCGCGCGACCCGGCGATCCTGACCGCGCTGGCCCGCGCGCATGAACGCGAGGGCAGCCGCGACCTGATGGCCGAGATGCTGGCGCTCGCGGTCGAGGCGTCGAACCGCGCCCCCGACGAATCGCTGCGCTATGCCCGGCACCTGATGACCGCCGACCGGCTGGCCCCGGCCGAACAGGTGCTGGTCGAGGCGCTGCGCCTTGCCCCGAACCACATGCAGTTGCTGGGCACGCTGGGCGAACTCTACCTGCGCACCACCGACTGGCCCCGGCTGGACCAGGTGATCGCGACGCTGCGCGGGATCGACGATCCGCAGGCCCGCGGCCAGGCCGACCAGCTGACCGCCCGCCGCCTGGCGGCGCAGGAGCGCAGCGACGATCTCATGGGTTTCCTCGGCGAGGTGATCGAGCGCGGCGAGGGCGGGCTTGGCGCGCTGGCCGACATGGTGCGGCTGCGGCTGTCGGAAGGCGATGTCGAGGGCGCGCTGGAATTCACCACCACGATGGTCGAGCAGGATCCGGACAGTATCGCCGCGCGCTATGTCCATGCCGCGACGCTGATCGTCGCCGGGCGGCATGACGAGGCCGAAACGCTCTATCGCGGGATTCTGGCCGATGCGCCACAGGCCGAACAGGTCTGGCTGGCGCTGCACGGGCTCAAGACCATCCAGGGCGAGACCGGGGCGGCAGAGGAGGTGCTGGACGAGGCGCTGGCCGCCCTGCCCGAAAGCCTGCGGCTGCACTGGGCCCGGGCCGGGCTGCTGGAACGCGCGGGCGACATCGCGGGCGCGCTGACGGTTTACGAAGGGCTTTATTCCCGCCACAGCGACGTGCCGGTGATCGCCAACAACTACGCCAGCATGTTGTCGATGCTGCACGCCGACGATCCGGCCAGCGTCGAGCGCGCCTATGACGTCGCGCGGCGGTTGCGCGGGGTCGAGGTGCCGCCGTTTCAGGACACCTACGGCTGGATCGCCTTCCTGCGCGGCGATCTCGACGACGCGCTGGCCCATCTGGAACCCGCCGCCGCCGCGCTGGCCGACGACCCGGCGGTGCAGTTCCATCTTGGCATGACCTATGCGGCACTCGGCCGCAGCGGGGAAGCCCGCGACCTGTTCACCCGGGTGCAGGAGATGGTGCCCACCGGCGAACGGCCGCATTTCATGGACCGGCTGGAGGCCGAACTGGCCCGCCTCGACACTGCGGGGAACGGTGAAGGCGGGGGCGCCGACTGACGATACGACGGATGATTCGGGGCGGGAAGCGCGGCAAATCTACCGCAATCCCGCAAAAAGATATGTGACCGGCACAACCGGCCGTTGGCGAAGGCGCGGATCGGCTGTTAGCTTGCCGGTAATAAAGCGAGGGCAGAGGCGATGTTCAGAATACTGTGGGGCCTTGTGGTTGCGATGGCGCTGGCGGCTCCCGCCGTGGCGCAGAACGGCTATCAGATCCGGCCCGGCGACACGCTGCGGGTCGAGGTGATGGAAGACCCGAACCTCAACCGCAACGTGCTTGTGCTGCCGGATGGTTCGTTCAGCTTCCCGCTGGTGGGCACGGTCAGCGCCGGCGGGCGCACGGTCGATCAGGTGGGGGCGGCGCTGTCCAACGCGCTGGCGCCGAATTTCGCGGTGCCCGCAAGCGTCTTCGTCAGCATCGGCGGCCTGGCCGAGCGCCGCGCCACCGGCCCCGCCGCGCAGCGCATGATGGATGTCTATGTCATCGGCGAGGTCGCGGCCCCCGGGCGCAAGGAAGTGCGGCCCGGCACCACGCTGTTGCAGTTCCTGGCCGAGTCGGGCGGCTTCACCCGCTTTGCCGCCGACCGCCGGATCGAACTGCACCGCGCAGCCGAAGGCGGTGGCGCGAACATCTATCGCTTCAACTACCGCACCCGCGGCGGACAGGGTGGCATCAGCGGCATGACCGTGCTTGCCCCCGGCGATGTGATCGTGGTGCCCGAACGGCGGCTGTTCGAGTGAGGGGGCGCCGGAAGTGAAGGCGATACCCCTGCTGCATCACAAGGCCCGTTCAATGCCGAAGGCTGCCGCCTTCGGCATTGTGTTGGGCCTTTCCGGCCTGTTCGTCATTCCCGCCCCGGCCCAGACGCCCGCGGCACAGGAAGGCGGATCGCAACTGACCTTTGGCCTGCGGACCTCGCTGGTAGCGAACGACAACCCCGACCTGCGGATCAGCGGCGGGCGTTCGGCGCTGTCGCTCGATAACGCGCTGTCGCTCGACTATCAGACCCGGACCCGCACCGGGCTGTTCCGGTTCGGGCTTGACGGTATCCTGCGGGCGGGCGGCGGACGCGACCAGGACAGCGGTTTTACCGAACCCGGCGCACGGCTGCACTATGAACGCGAGACCGTGGATTCCCGGATCGAGGCCGGGGCGCGCTGGCGGCGGCTGCCGGTCAGCCGCGGGGTGTTTCTGGACGATTTCTTCCCCGATCCCGGCTTTCCCGAAGTGCCGGACGAGACCGACCTGATTTCCGACCGGGGCGACCGCACGATCGAAAGCGCCTATATCCGGGGCGAGTTCCGGCGCGATGCGCCGCTGGGCTTCGAACTGGACGCAAGGCACGACGGCCGCCGCTACAGCGGCACCACCGACCCCGGCCTGTTCGACACGCGGCGCCAGTCGGTGGGCGCCGGGGTCCGGCTGCGGTTTTCGCCGGTGACCGAGGGCCGGTTCCGGCTGCGGCAGGAAGACTACCACGAGGACAACGCCGCCGAATTCGAACGCCGCACCCGCACGGCAAGTTTCGGGGTCAGCCACCAGCTTGACGAGGCGACGGCGCTTGACGTCACGCTGGGCTATCAGGACATCCACACCCGCGACATCACCGGCACGCTGATCGAACGCGACGGGCTGATGGGCTCGCTGGGCGCCCGCCGCGCCCTGCCCGACGGCTACGCGGGCGCCAACCTCGACGTGGTGCAGACCGAACACGGCGCGCGCAGCACGGTTTCCGCGACGCGCTCCTACGACCTGCCGCGCGGCAATCTGACCGCCACGCTGGGCGCCACCCGCACCGCCTTCGGCAAGACCGTGCCGGTCGGCGGGATCGACTACCGCCACGACACGCTGGACGGATCGTTCTTTGCCTCGCTCCACCGGCGGGTGCTGACCAGTTCGCAGGACAACGAGATCGAATCGACCCGCCTTTCGCTGGGCTATCGCCATATACTCGACCCGGTGTCGAGCATCGACCTGCGCGGCGACTACATCCGCCAGGACGATACCGGCTCGGGCCGCTCGCGCGATTACGACAACGCCATGTTCCGGGCCAGCTACAATCGCGCCCTGACCCGAGACTGGTCGGTTTCGACCGGCTACGAACACCGCTACCGTTCGGAAAATGCGGGAACCGCCCGGTCGAACGCGGTTTTCGTGACACTGGGGCGCGATTTCACCGTCCGCTTCTGAGCCGCCGGACATGACGCGGCTGTGATCGCCAGAAGCGCAACAGCAAAGCTATAATGGTGTGCCCCGGTCAGCCGGGTCGCAGGGAAAGGTACAGAGTCAGCCCATGTCGGTATCGTCGGAATCCCTTGCCACTCTCCCCGCGCGGCGGCTGAACCCTGCCGGGCTGTTCTGGTTCGGCCTGCTGGTGCTGGGGTCGGTGCCGTTGTTCTGGATCGGCCTCGAATCGCTCGGCCGGGCCTGGACCACGCCGGAATACAGCCACGGGCCGCTGATCCCGATCATCTCGCTTTACCTCTTTCTGCGCGAGCTGCGGCAATATCCCGAAGAAACCGGCCCCGCCGGGCGGCGCTGGCCGGGGATCGCGGTGATCCTGCTCGGGATCACCATCGCCATGCTCGGGAACCTGACCCGGATCGCCGATATCGTGACCTATGGCATGATCGTCTGGGTGGGCGGCGTGGTGCTGACCGTATTCGGCTGGGATCGCGGCAAGCGGCACCAGCTTCCGGTGCTGCACCTGATCTTCATGCTGCCGCTACCGCAGTTCGTTTACTGGAAGCTGACGATCTTCCTGCAAATGGTCTCGTCCGAGATCGGGGTCTGGTTCGTCGCGCTTGCCGGGGTGCCGGTGTTCCTGGAAGGCAACGTGATCGACCTCGGGGTTTACAAGTTGCAGGTGGCCGAAGCCTGTTCCGGCCTGCGCTACCTGTTCCCGATCCTGTCCTTTTCCTACCTGTTCGCGATCCTCTACCGCGGGCCGATCTGGCACAAGGCGGTGCTGCTGCTGGCGGCCGCGCCGCTCACGGTGCTGATGAACTCGTTCCGCATCGGCATGATCGGGGTGCTGGTCAACAGCTATGGCATCGAACATGCCGAGGGTTTTCTGCACTTCTTCGAAGGCTGGGTGATCTTCATCTCCTGCATCGGCATCCTGTTCCTGATGGCGGTCGCGCTGCAACGGCTGACGCCGAACCCGCTGCCGCTGTCGCAGGCGATCGACCTCGACACCACCGGCTTCGGCCCGATCTTCGGCCGGGTGCGGGCGATCCGGCCCTCGGCGGCGCTGGCGGTGGCGGCGGTGCTGACGCTGGCGGTCTCGGCCGCCTGGGGGCTGCGCAGCAACAGCCCGGCGATGGTGGCCGACCGCGAGCCCTTCACCCTGTTCCCGCGCCAGATCGGTAGCTGGCACGGCGCGGCCTCGATGCTCGACCCCGAGGTGGCGCGGGTGCTGGGCGCGACCGACTATATCGACATCACCTACCGCACCCCGGCCACCAGCCTGCCGGTCAACCTGTTCGTCGCCTATTACGACAAGCAGAACGAGGGCAACGCGATCCATTCGCCCGAGGTCTGCCTGCCCGCCGGCGGGTGGGAGATCTTCACCTTCGACCGGCAGGAGATCGAGATCCCCGGCACGATCTACGGCAATTTCCCGGTGAACCGCGCGGTGATCCGTCAGGGCCTGTCCGAGCAACTGGTCTATTACTGGTTCGAACAGCGCGGCAAGCGGATCACCAACGACTTTCACGCCAAACTCTCGGTGGTCTACGACAGTATCGCGATGAACCGCACCGACGGGGCGATGGTGCGCTTCATCACCCCGATCCATCCGGGCGAACCCGAAGGCGCCGCCGACACCCGCTTGCAGGAGTTCATGGCCGAAAGCCTGCCCTACCTGCCGCGCTTCGTGCCGGAGTAACGGCGGCAAACCACGCCGCACGGGTTAACCACGCTTTGCAATTTGCGGCGGAACCGTGGCGCGCCTTGGGCGGAGCCCTGCCGATCCGTCCCATTCACGCCGCGGTGAGGCCCAATCCCTGTGCGGAAATGCTACCCGTCAACAGCCACTCGTCCGATTCGGCGCAGGGGCCTGCATGTGGGAGCAGTTGAATGTCGGGCAAGACCTATAACGTATCGACCGCAGCCGAACTGGACGCCGCGATCCGGGCCGCCAACGGCGGCGACACGATCCTGCTGGCGCCGGGGGATTACGGGTCGGTATCACTGTCGCAGAAGGCCGGGTTCAGCAACACCAGCGGCATCCCCGTAACGATCGCCTCGGCCGACCCGGATGCGCGGGCGGTCATCACCGGCCTCAACGTCAACGGCGCTCAGGGCGTGACCTTCGACAACCTGGTGTTCGACTACACCTTCCAGAGCGGGGATCCGACCCATATCCGCCCGTTTCAGGTACTGAACAGCGAGAACATCACCATCACAAATTCGCTGTTCGACGGCGATGTGGCATCGGGTATGTCGGCGGTGGACGACGGCTATGGCACCGGTTACGGCCTTGGAATCCGGGGATCGAAATCCGTCACGATCTCCGACAACGAGTTCACGACCTGGCATCGCGGTGCGGTCACATCGCAATCTCAGGATGTCGTGTTCAGCGGCAATGATATCCACAGCATACGTTCGGACGGAATCAACTTCTCCGAAGTTCAGGGGGTGCTGATCGAAGGGAACCATATTCACAACTTTCTGGCTTCCCCGGATTCCACCGATCATCGCGATTTCATCCAGTTCTGGACCAACGGAACCAAAGCACCGAATACCGATATCATCATTCGCGGCAATATCCTCGATGCAGGCGAGGAATGGTGGACCCAGTCGATCTTCATGCGCAACGAGGAGGTCGATAACGGCCGCGCCGGTCAGGAGATGTTCTACCGCAACGTGTTGATCGAGGACAACACGATCTACAACGGCCACCTGCACGGGATCACCGTAGGCGAGACCGACGGGCTGACGATCCGCAACAACTCGGTCCTGCATGTCAACGATCTGGCGAACGGGCTTTCCGGAGCAGTGTCGATTCCGACGATCCGCGTGTCTACGGCCTCGACCGGGGTGACGGTCGAGAGCAACATCACCGGCGCAGACGTCCAGGGCTACGACGGCCAGACCGGCTGGACGGTGGGCCAGAACGTGATCCTGCAATGGAGCAACCCCGCTCTGCCGAACTACTACGGCAATGTCTTTGCCACCTCGGGCCTGCAAGCGCATGAGGGCAGCCACAATTTCCTTGCCCTTCCCGGCAGCATCGTCGAACAGCTCCAGGTCGGCGCGGCGCGCAATATCCTCGGAGAGTCGGCAGATGCGGTGATCCCGCTGTTCGGCGTCCTGTCGCACCCCGACCTGACCGGGGCGGTCGTGTTCGACGCCTCGCTCACGCTTGGCCCCTCCGGCCTGCTGGGCCAGGACGACGCCACCTTCCTGTGGAGCTTCGGCGACGGCACCACCGCCACCGGGCAGGTGGTTGAACACCGCTACGACACCCCCGGCCGCTATGAGGTCGGGCTGACCGTGATCGGCAAGGACGGGCAGGAAAGCCATGCGCGCTACGAGGTCGGCATCTCGGGCGACCGGATCGTGTCCTTCGACAGCGCCTCGGGCGGCTTCGTCACCCACGGCTTCGACGAACAGAACCTTGCCGCCGCGCTCAGCCTGCCCGGCAGCGACGGGCTGCGCCTCGGCGATCCGGGCACCCAGGCCAGCGTCGGGCGCGGCGAGTTGGGCAATTTCTTCGGCACGGACAATTTCGAACTCTCGATGTCCTTCAAGGGCACCGGAACCGGCGAGATCGTCCGCCTGCATTCCTCCTTCATCGCCGGGGTCAATGCCAACGGCCAGTTGACCTTCCAGCTGTTTCCCGCCGATGGCGCACAGATCACCCTCAACAGCGGGGTGCGGGTGAATGACGGCAACGAACAGCATGTCACCGTCCGGCTCGACCCCGAGACGGGTCTGGTGACGCTGGCGGTCAACGGTCGGCAGGTCGCAAGCCATGTGGTGAACGCGCCGATGCCGGACATGGGATCCTGGGATCTCGCCTTCGGCAGCCCGTGGAACGCGCAGAACTTCGACGGCATCCTGACCGGCTTCGATCTGAGCGCCACCCGGCCCGACTACCCGGTCTACAGCGGCGATCCCCTGTTCATCTCCCAGATCAGCGACAAGCCCGCCACCGATGAGTCCGGCCCGCAGGACAACACGCCCGGGCCCGTGCAACCGGCGCCCGAAGAGACACGGCCCCCTGCACCGGAAGAACCCGCGCCGGAGCCTTCCCCGAATGAGCCGCCCGCATCGGAAGACGACCCCACCCAGCCGCCCGACGAGACGCATCTTGTACCTTCGGAGTTCGATGGTTTCGTGTTCGATTTCGCCACGGCGGCGGGCAAGGATCAGAGCATCCTGCACGACGATGCGCATCTGGTGGACACGGCCCACGGCCAGGCCATCCGGCTCGACGGCGACAAGGATTATGCCAGAATAGGCCGGTTGGAGGAGTTCGAACAGTCACAGCAGATCGGCTTTTCGGTGGAGTTCGACACGGGCGAGATCCCCTCGACCGGCGCGCGACTGGTCTGGAACCACATGAAGGCCGGGCTGACCGTCATGGATAACGCCCTCATGGTCCAGGTCGCCACCGCGGATGAAGGCTTCAAGGCGTTCCGCGCGACCGGTGTCGAACTGGGCAAGGACGGACCGGATTCGGTCACGGTGCTGATCGACGCGGAACAGGACCGGCTTCAGGTCATCCTGAACGACGAGGTGGTGATCGACGAGCAGAACACCGACCTCGATTTCGTCGGCGCCGGCGGTTACGAATGGGGCTGGACCCTCGGAACCGCGTGGAACCGCTTCTTCGAAGGGGATATCTACGACTTCCGGGTCAGCGACGATTTCGATTTCATCGAACAGTGGGCAGCCCCGCAGGACGATGTCGCGATGGTGGCCTGATCGGACGCTACCACAAGCAGGTAAATCACCTGCGTCATATTGTTTGAAGCCCTAAATCGGCTATCTGCGCCGAGCAGATAGCCGGAAAGCCAGAGTGAACCCAAAAAGAAGGCCACTTACATTGAAAATTATATCATCGACGTCAAACTGCCGGTAGGCGCAAGGGTAGAATCCAAAAATCCCAGTAAGCTGTGTAACCTCCGCCCCGCCACTAAGCAGGACGGCAAGAGCAAGCGCCCACAACCAAGGACGTCGCCCTTCGACATGTTGCGCGAGCGCGGCACCAATTACAGCACAGAGAAAAAAGTTCATCGCAGCGGCTTGGATCACCTTGTTTCCAAGCCATACTCTGATGCCGATCTCCGGGTTGTCGCGTGAACGCTCTAACAACTGGAAAACATGATCGAGAGTCGCAAAAGGGCGCAGAATCGGTTGGGGGCCGCCATCCGAACAGTCGAGCAAGTCTCGGTCTGGAAATGGATGTTGGGTGAGTGTGAGAAAGAAAAACACCAAATATAGTGTCAGAAAGTGTCGGCGGTCTACCTCCCGCCCCAGCAGCCGCAGGAGGCCAAAAACGATCAATGCCGCGATCCCGGCATAGATCGTCGCCGGACCAAGATAGGCAAGCAGTTGAGCAGGCGTCATGGGCAGGTGGGTAGCATGATGATGAATAAAGGAAAACCATCTTATGATAGCCAACCTTGGAAAGGTCTGCTCCCATCTGCCTTCATCGTCAGTCCATACTACACGGCCGGTCAGGGTCTGGTCACCGATCATGAGTTCTGGCAATCTGTCCGACGAGGTTAAAGCACATACTCAGGCGATCTGATGACACAAGCTCTGCCACCGACCTACCGCAAGGCCAAGCGCCGGGGCCTCAACTGGTTCAAGGAAATACGCAATCTGCTCATGAAGATCAGAAGGTTGTGGCTTGTTCGCGTCTGGGGGATGGACATTCATCCTAGTACTGTCATTTCACTCTCTGCCAAGATGGACAAGACCTTTCCCGTGGGGGTGCATATCGGCCGAGGCGCACGTCTTGCCTTTGAGGTACGGATCATGACCCATGATAGAACACGCGGTCTCTACCTCCACACTCATATCGGAGAAAACTGCTTCATAGGCGGACGCAGTCTGATCTTGCCTGGAGTGGAGATCGGGGCTGGCAGCTTGGTTGCGGCTGGCTCTGTCGTAACGAAATCAGTGCCGCCACGCTCCCTTGTCGCAGGCAATCCGGCGCAGATTGTGCGTAGCGACATTGTGATCATCGACGGACGCTTTCCGGATGCCGATGCCAACGAAAATGCGCTGGTCGAAGCTGGCTTGGCTTAATGTCGCAACACATATAGGTAGCTGCTGGACCCTATCGACAACAACCAGAATCAGGCAAGCTGCCCGTTGCAACCATGATGTGGCCCAAAAACGCCAAAAATTGCAGATACGAAGACTGCACGTTTCTGCACGGCTCACAAAGGAGAGTGTAGTGGCTAAAGTATCGCCAACAGTCACACAAGCTCTTGGCACAATGATTGCACGAGGAACGTAACAAGATGACGGTGGCCGAGCAGAGTACGGGCCAACAGATGCTGGTTGGCTTGGCGCGCCCCCTTCACACAACTGAAACCCGTCTCAAGGGAATGCTGCCGCTGCCTATGGCCATCTATCTGATCGCCATCCTGCTGCCGATAACCTTCCGGCTCGGCCCGCTCTACATGACCAGCGTGCGGCTGGTGGTGCTGGTGTTGGTGCTGCCGCTGGCGATCCGGCTGCTGATGGGACATTTCGGGCGCATCCTGCTTATCGACATCCTGTTCTTCCTGCATATCGCCTGGGCGGCGGTGGCGCTTGCCGTGAACAACCCCGATATGGTGGTGACCCAGATCGGCTCTCTCGGGCCGGAATTCCTTGGCGGTTATCTCATCGGGCGGGCCTATATCCGGTCGCGTGAACAGTTTGTCGCACTCTGTCGCTGGGCCATGATGGTCGTGCTGGTCACCTTGCCCTTCGCGCTTTACGAAACCCGCACCGGCTATCCGCCGATCATCGGCACCTTGCAGAAACTGCCCGGCTTCGGCAGCTTCAGTATTGTGAATTATGAAGGCCGCC
>JBAYSY010000016.1:0-55635 GCA_041675885.1 Gemmobacter sp.
GGCGGGCGGCGAGGGTCTGGGCGACCGAGACCGATTCGACGAACCCCACGACCGAGATCAGCAGCGCCGGCAGCAGCAGCGCCCCGACAAGCTCCACCGGCAGCGCGGGCAGGCCGAGCGCGGGCAACCCCTGCGGAATTTCCCCCACCAGCGCCACGCCGCGCGCGCCCAGAGCGAACCCCTGGGCCAGCGCGATGGTGGCCGCGACCGCGACAAGCGGAGCGGATCTGGCGGCCATGTCGGCGGGCCACGGCGGCAGGCCCATGCGCACCAGCCCGGCCTTGAGCCAGCGCCGCGCGGCATAAAGGAACCCCAGCACGCCGCCACCCATGGCCAGCGTCAGCGGATCGGTCGCGGGCAGTTGCGCCGCCAGCGCCGCCAGCATTCCCGGCAGGGTCTCGCCGCCGCCGGGCAGGCCGAGGATGTGCCTCACCTGTCCCGCCGCGATCAACAGCCCGGCGGCGGTGATGAAGCCCGAAATCACCGGATGCGACAGGAAATTCGCGAGGAACCCCAGCCGCAGGAACCCCATCGCCAGCAGCATCCCGCCCGAGACAAGCGCCAGCCCCGCCGCCGCCACGAGATAACCGGCCGTGCCCTGCGCTGCGACCTCGCCCACCGCCGAGGCGGTCATCAGCGACACCACCGCCACCGGCCCCACCGCCAGCACCCGGCTGGAGCCGAACAGCGCATAGCCCGCCAGCGGCAGGATCGAGGCGTAAAGCCCGACCTCGGGCGGCAGCCCCGCCAGCATGGCATAGGCCAGCGACTGCGGGATCAGCATGATCGTCACGATCACCGCCGCCAGCAGGTCGGCGCCCAGCGTGGCCCGGTCGTATTCCCGGCCCCAGCGCAGGATCGGCAGATACCGCGACAGCGGAAAGGACCGGGGCGGCATCGGCACGGATCAGCGGTCGAGCGCGGCGAACAGCGCCGCCACCCGCCCGCCCGAGCGGCAATAGCCCAGTACCGGCCCCCGGCATTTCGACAGCGCCTTCTTTGCCTGCGCCGCTTGCGCCCGGCCCACGCCAAAGCCCGACAGCGGCACATGCACCGCCTTGATCCCGTGGCGCCTTGCCTCGCGCGCGATCTCGGCAAAGGCGGGCTGGTTGCCGGATTCGCCGTCGGGCCGCACGCAAAGGATGGTGCGGAAACCGAGCGCGGCGATGGCCTCGACCTCTTCGGGGCGGATCTGGTTGCAGATCGCCCGCTGCGGGCCGATCCGGCGGACACGCGCGCCGATCTCGCGCCGCAACAGGGTGAAGGGCCAGATCGGCACGGGCGTCTCCTGTGCAGGGGTCAGGCGGGACGGGGCGCGCGCTGGCGGCCCGCGGCGCGGGCCAGCGCGATCCCGGCCATCATGGCGGCGACGAACAGGAAGGCGTCATGCTCTGCCAGCCCCAGCGCCGGGATCACGCCGCCGGGGCAGAAGCCGGTGATGCCCCAGCCGATCCCGAACAGCACCGCGCCGCCGATCAGCGGCAGGTCGATCCGGCTCGTGCCGGGCAGGTGGAAGCGCGCGTCCAGCAGCGGTGCCGGGCGGCGCAGTACCAGCCGGTAGCCAAGCGCCGTCACCGCCAGCGCGCCGCCCATGACGAAGGCGAGCGACGGATCCCACGTCCCGGCGATATCGAAGAAGTTCAGCACCTTGGCCGGATTCGCCATGCCGGAAAGCGCGATACCCGCGCCGAAGACCGCCCCGATCAGCAGGGCCGAAAGGATGCGCATCGTCAGAACCCCCCGAAGACATGGCGGACAAGGTAGACGGTGACGCCGGTCGAAAGCATGAACACCAGCGTCGCGGCGATCGAGCGCGGCGACAGCCGGGCCATGCCGCAGACCCCGTGCCCCGAGGTGCAGCCCGAGCCGTAATAAACGCCCACGCCGACGATGAGCCCGCCCGCGATCAGCCATGGCGCCGGGGTGGCGCTTTCAAACGGGATATCGACCCCCGCCCCGCGCAACAGCGCCACCGCCGCGACGGACCCGGCGATGAAGGCCGCCCGCCAGCCCCGGCCAGGGCGCAGGGGCGGCATCGCGCCTTCGAGGATGCCGGTCATCCCGGCGATCCTGCCGTGCAGGGCCATCAGCAGCACCGCGGCGATGCCGATCAGCACACCGCCCGCCAGCGACAGGAACGGGGTGAACCCGGTCATTCGCCCTCATCCTTCGCGCTGGAAAAGCCGATCAGCCGATAGGCCGGGCAGAAGCGCAGTGCGCCGGTGACGACCAGCACAAGCCCGACGACAACCGAAGCCCAGAGCCAGAACGCGCTTTCGAACAGCGCGAACCCGCTGACGAAGGGCAGCAGGACCAGCACCAGCCCGAGCAGCACCCGGGCGATCCGGTCGGGGGTTCCGATATTGATGGTCATGGCGATACCTCGCTGGCAGGCGGGGCGCGGCGACCCCGGCAGGAATGTTCATGCGTATATTCGCAATAAGGAATGTACGTGATTCATCATTGGCTGTCGAGACCCGCCCCCTGCCCCGCCCCCTGTCCGGGCGTGCAGAACAGCCGGTGCATGGTGGCGATGAACCCGGCCACGCGCGGGTCGGCAAGGCGATAGAACACCTGCTTGCCCTCCTTGCGCCCGGCGATCAGCCCGGATTCGCGCAGTTCGGCCAGTTGCTGCGACAGGCCGGGCTGGCGGATGCCCAGCAGGTCTTCAAGCGCGCGGACGCCCAACTCTCCATCGACCAGCGCGCAACAGACCAGCAGCCGGTCGGGGTTCGACAGTTTCTTGAGAAACGCCGACGCCTCATCGACATTCTGCCTCATCCCCGCCGCTTCGCATGTCAGCCCCGCCATCGCCTCTAGCCCCAGTTCGCATCCGCCAGCAGGTCGAGCGGGATCTTCAGATAGCGCACCCCGTTCGATTCGGGTTCGGGCAGCCGCCCGGCGTTGGTGTTCACCTGAAGCGCGTGCAGGATCAGCTTGGGCATCGGCAGGGTGCGGTCGCGGGCCTCGCGGGCGGTGACGAACTCCTCCTCGGTCCGGTAGACCGAGATATGGCTGTTGGTCGCCTTCTGCCCGGCCACGGTGGATTCCCACATGGGTTCGCGCCCGCCGGGCTGGTAGTCGTGGCCGGTGAACAGGCGGGTGTCGTCCGGCAGCGACAGGATGCGCTGGATCGACTGCCACAGCACCTTCGCGCTGCCGCCGGGAAAATCGGCGCGCGCCGTGCCCGAGTCGGGCATGAACAGCGTGTCATGCACGAAGGCCGCATCGCCGATCACATAGGTGACCGACGCCAGCGTATGCCCGGGCGAGAACATCACCCGCGCGTCGATATTGCCCACCCGGAACGTATCGCCATCGGCGAACAGCCGGTCCCATTGCGAACCGTCGGCGGGAAAGTCGGGCCAGTTGTAATAGCCCTTCCACAGTTCCTGCACCTCGGTCACCTTCTCGCCGATCGCGGTCGGCGCCCCGGTTTTCTCCCTGAGATAGGCGGCGGCGGTGAAATGGTCGGCATGGGGATGGGTGTCGAGAATCCATTCCAGCGCATAGCCCTTGCCGGCGATGAAGCGCAGGATCTCGTCGGCATGGGTGGTCGCGGTCTGGCCGGACTTCTCGTCATAGTCCAGCACCGGGTCGATCACCGCGCATTTCCCGGCCTCCGGGTCGGCCACCACATATTGCACCGACCAGGTGCGCGGGTCGAAAAAGGCGGTGACTTCGGGTCTGGCGGGCATCGGTTTCCCTCGTTCCGGATCGGCGGGTTGGGCCGTTGATGGTCTGGTATTGTCGATTGCATTTCCATGCAATCGAATAAGTTGAATGATGGATATCCAGAAACCGGGTTGGCGGCTTCGCAACAGAGGTCAGCGGCCGCTGGCGCGGCTGTTCCGGGCTGGGGGGCTGTGGAGGCACGTCAGCATACCGCTTTTCCCCGCCGATCACCACGGCTTGCGGACATGCCCTCACGAAAGGCCCCGGTGAAACGGACCGGCGGAGTGCCTAGCGTTTCCCCGGCGGCACCGGCTTGTCCAGATGTTTGCGCAGCCGCGACGGGGCGGGTTTCTTGCGGTCCTTCCACGGGTTCTTGTCGCCCTGCCCCCGGAAGATCAGCCGCACCGGCGTGCCCGGCATGTCGAAAGCATCGCGCAACCCGTTGACAAGGTAGCGTTTGTAGCTGTCGGGCATCTCATCGGGGCGCGAGCACATGACCACGAACCCCGGCGGCCGGGTCTTGACCTGGGTGGCGTAGCGCAGCTTGATCCGCCGCCCGCCGGGCGCGGGGGGGGGATGGGCCTCGACCGCCGCCGCAAGCCACTGGTTCAGCCTGCCGGTGGTCACCCGCCGGTTCCAGACCTCATGCGCCTTCAGCACCGCGGCATGGAGCCGGTCGAGCCCGCGCCCGGTCCGGGCCGAGACCGTCACCAGGGGTGCGCCGCGCAGCTGCGGCAACAGCCGTTCGAACATCTCCTTGAGTTCGGCAAGCTTTTCCTGCTTCGCGTCCTCCAGATCCCATTTGTTGATCGCCACCACCACGGCGCGGCCCTCGGTCTCGGCGAAATCGGCGATGCGCAGGTCCTGGGTCTCGAAGGGGATCGCGGCGTCGAGCAGCACGACCACCACCTCGGCGAAACGCACCGCGCGCAACCCGTCGGCCACGGAAAGCTTTTCCAGCTTTTCCTGCACCTTTGCCTTCTTGCGCATCCCGGCGGTGTCCCAGATCCGCACCGGCGTGCCCTGCCAGTCGGCACGCAGTGAGATCGCGTCGCGGGTGATCCCGGCCTCGGGGCCGGTCAGCAGGCGGTCCTCGCCCAGGATGCGGTTGATCAGCGTCGATTTGCCCGCGTTCGGCCGACCGATCACCGCGATCTGCAAGGGTTTCTCGCGGGTGATGGGGCGGGCGGGCGCCTCCTCCCCGTCGTCCTCGGGCAGATCGACATCGACCTCGGGCGCGTCCAGTTCGGCCCGCGCGGCGAATTCGGCGGCGACGGGTGACAGGATGCGGTGCAGATCCTCCATCCCCTCGCCATGTTCGGCCGAAAGCGGCACCGGCTCACCCAGCCCCAGCCCCCATGCCTCGATCGTGCCGGCCTCGCCCGCCTTGCCCTCGGCCTTGTTGACACACAGCACCACCCGGGCGCCCTTGCGGCGCAGGATTTCCGCGAACACCTCGTCGGTCGGCGTCACGCCCGCGCGGCCGTCGATCACGAACAGGCAGACATCGGCCATATCGACCGCGCGTTCGGTCAGCCGCCGCATCCGGCCCTGAAGGCTGTCGTCGCGCACGTCCTCCAGCCCGGCGGTGTCGATCACGGTAAAGCGCAGGTCGAAAAGCCGCGCATCGCCTTCGCGCAGGTCGCGGGTCACGCCGGGCTGGTCATCGACCAGCGCCAGCCTGCGGCCCACCAGCCGGTTGAACAGCGTGGATTTGCCGACATTGGGCCGGCCGACGATGGCAAGGGTGAAACTCATTGCAGTCTCCGCAGGCGGACGCGGCCCGGCCCTTCGAGGCCCGGCCCGCCCAAACCCTGTCCGTTACACCCTCGGGCCGTCAACGGAAAGCGTGAAGTTGCCCGTTCCCGGTCACGACATAAAGCGTGCCGCCCGCCAGCGCGGGCGCGGCCGCCGCGCCCGAGGGCAGTTCGACCGTGCCTGCAAGCGCGCCGTTTTCCGGCGCGAACAGCCGGATCAGCCGGTCGTCGGAAACCACGACCAGTCGCCCGCCCGCAAGGATCGGGCCGAAATGCGCGTGGATGCCGACCTGGCGGCGCGGGTTGTCGCGGTCGTAAAGCGGCATTCCGACCGACCATACGGGCGCCCCGCTGGCGGCATCCAGCCGGACCAGCCGGGCCTCGTCGCTGACAAGGAAGACCGAGCCGCCCGCGACCGCGACCGGGCCATAGGCGCCTTCAGGCGCGCTCCAGACCTCCTGCCCGGTGTCGGTGCGCAGCGCCACGGTGCGCCCGGCGGCCGAGCCCGCATAGACCACGCCGCCCGCGACCACCGGGTCGCCGGTGATGTCGCCGATGAAGGCCACGGCCCGGCCCGGGCGGCGGCCCGCCACCGCGCCGGTCCAGCGTTCCTCGCCGCGTGCCGCGGTGGCGGCCACGATCTCGCCCGAGCCGAAGGGAAAATAGACCGTATCCCCGGCCACGGCGGGCGCCGCCGGTGCCGCGCGGCCCGAAGACGAGGGAACCCCGCTGAGCACCCAGCGTTGCCGCCCGTCGGCGGCCGAGATCGCCCAACCGCCCGAATCGCGGGCCGAGATATAGACCATGCCGCCCGCCACGGTGGGCGCGCCGGTCACCGGCGCCTCGAACCGCTGGCGCCACTGGACCGCGCCGGTGGCGGGGTCGAGCGCGATCAACTCGCCGAAGCCGGTGGTGACGAAGAGCCGCCCCTCGCCGTAGCCCAGCCCGCCGCCCGAGGCGCTTTGCGCCCGTTCGCCCGGCAGGGTGGCGTCGGCGCTCCACAGCACCTCGCCCGCGGTCGAGACCGCGCTGACCTGATTGGCGGCGTCCATGACGAAGATCCGCCCGCCCGCCACGACCGGGGCGGCGGTGATCTTCTGGCGGCGGCTGTCGCCCGCGCCGATATTCGCGGTCCAGACCCGTTGCAGCGCCGCCGACAGCGCCAGATGCGGCATCAGATGCGACGGGCTGCCGGCGCGGTGGGTCCAGTCGGCGTTCGCCACCGGGGCGGGCAGGCTGACGGGGCGGGATTCATTCACCCGTTCGCCGCTCAGTTCCGGCGGCAGCGCCACGGTGGCGCCGGTCTCGGCCCCGGCGCTGGCCTCCAGCGGCACCCGCAGGCCGAAGCGCTGACCTTCGAGGATCACCTCGCGGTCGCCGCAGGCCGCAAGCAGCCCCAGCAGCGCCAGCGCACCGATGCCGCGGTTCAGACCTGCCGTCCCTGTCCAGATGACCATGCCGCTGCCCTTCCGTTGCCCCGATACCGCCTGTCCCGGCACCGCCGGTGTCGCCCCGTCTACAATGCGGGCCCGTCTACGATGCGGGCATGCCGCCAAGCACGACAATCAACTGTGCCGCGCGCTGGCGCAAGCCCTGCGGGGCCTCGGGGTCGTCCTGAAGCGCCGCGAACAGGTTGCGGGCGGTGTCGGTGTCGCCCTCGGACAGCGCAAGCAGCGCAAGCTGTTCCTGCACGACGCTGCGGTAGGGTCGCCCCTGCGCGGTCAGCGGTTCAAGCGCGGCGCGGCGGGCCGCCGGATCGGCGCCATCGTCCAGCAGCGCGCGTTGCAGGATCGCCAGGTCGCGGTAACGCGGTGCAAGGGATTCGTCCGCCGCCACCGGGCCGAGCGCCGCCAGCGCGGCGGCACGGGCCGCCGGGTCGCCGCCCGCCGCCTCGCCCGCGATCATCAGCGCGACCAGCGCCGTCGCCTCATCGCTGCCGGCCGGCACGTCGAGCGCGGCAAGCGCCGCCGCCCGTGCCGCCGAATCGGGTGCGTCGAGCGCGGTCAGCACCGCATCGCCGAAGGCTTGCGCCGCCGCCCGGTCGCGCGCCTTCTGCCATTCGTTCCAGGCCGCGCCCGCGACGATCAGCGCGACCAGCACCGCGCCGATCCAGCCATAGCGGCGGAACAGCCGGAACAGGCGTTCGCGCCGGACCTCCTCGGCGACCTCGTTGAAGAAACTGTCGGAGTTCGACACCCTGCACCTCCGCTTTCGTCCGGCCCGTCTTACACGCAAGCCCGCCGCAGGCGCAAGGCCGGGGACAGGGGCGCCTCCGCTCTCCCTGCCTGGAATTCGGCGATTTTCCCCCTTGCCCGGAACAGCCGCGCCAGCGGCCCGGGCAGCGGCCGGTTGCCCGCACGGGCGGCCCCTGCCCTCTGTTGCGCCGGACAACCCGTCGGCCCCGGCAAGATCCCGCCCGCCCGGATCCGAAACGCCCTGCGGCCCCGGGGTGAAATCCCGCCGCATTCCATTATATAGCAAGCCTGTATATAGCGAGCCTGCCGATCCTTGTTGTCGACCCTTCTTGCGAGATTGCCCGATGCGTGTCCTGCCCCTGATCTCGGCCGTTCTGGTGACGGGTGCGGCCTATATGCTGGTGATGGAGCGCGAGGCGCTCGACCGTTTCGCCGGGATCGGCGCGGCGGGCAGCGACGCGCAGGCCGCGCAGCTTGCCGCCGCGAACGGCAACGGCAGCCGCGATACCGCCTCGAACGGCGGGCTGCCCGAGGACGCGCGCCAGGTCTCGGTCGTGGTGCGCGAAAGCCGCGCCCGGCCGGTGGATGACGCGGTGCTGCTGCGCGGCCGGACCGAGGCGGCGCGGGCGGTCGATGCAAGGGCCGAGACCTCGGGCCGGGTGATCTCGGACCCCGCCCGGCGCGGGTCGATGGTCGAGGCCGGGGAAATCCTCTGCCGTCTCGATCCCGGCCCGCGCGGCGCGGCACTGGCCGAGGCCGAGGCGCGGCTGGCCGAGGCCGACCTGAACGCCCGCAATGTCGAACGGCTGTCGCAGGGCGGCCATGCGTCGGAAACCATGGTGATCTCGGCCCGCGCCGCGCGGCAATCGGCCGAAGCCGGGGTCGAGGCCGCAAGGCGCGAGATCGAGCGGCTGGAGATCGTGGCCCCCTTCGGCGGGCTCCTGGAGGACGACGCCGCCGAACTCGGCTCGCTTTTGCAACCCGGCGGGCTTTGCGCCACGGTGATCCAGCTTGACCCGATGCGGCTGGTGGGTTTCGTCCCCGAGGCCGACGTGGACCGGGTGACGGTGGGCACGGCGGCGGGCGGGCGTCTGGCCGGGGGGCGCGAGGTCGCCGGGCAGGTCACCTTCCTGTCGCGCGCCGCCGATCCGCAGACCCGCACCTTCCGCGTGGAAGTCACCGTCCCGAACCCCGACCTGTCGATCCGCGACGGCCAGACCGTCGAGATGCTGATCTCGACCCCCGGCACCTCGGCGCATCTGCTGCCGGGCTCGGCGCTGACGCTCGACGATGGCGGCACGCTGGGGGTGCGGTTGGCGGACGAGGACGACCGCGCCCGCTTCGCCCCGGTGCAGGTGCTGCGCGACACCCCCGCCGGGATCTGGCTGACCGGCCTGCCCGAGGCCGCAAGGGTGATTGTGGTCGGGCAGGAATACGTGGCCGAGGGCGTGCCGCTGGCCGTCACCATGGAGGACAGCGGGCAATGACCCGGATCGTGGACTGGGCCGCCGACCGGGCGCGGATGGTGCTCGGGCTGATCCTGCTGACGCTTGCCGCCGGGATCAGCGCCTATATCGGCCTGCCCAAGGAGGGCGAGCCGGATATCGAGATCCCCGCCCTGTTCATCTCGGTCCCCTTCCCCGGCATTTCCGCAGCCGACAGCGAGACCATGCTGGTCAAGGTCATGGAAACCGAGATGTCCGACCTCGACGGGCTGAAGACCATGTCCGGCACGGCGGCGGAAGGCTATGCCGGGCTGGTGCTGGAATTCGAATTCGGCTGGGACCGGGTGTCCGCCATCGCCGACGTGCGCGACCGGATGAACACCGCCGAGGCGCTGTTCCCGGCGGGGGCCGACAAATATTCCATCAACGAGATCAACTTTTCCGAGTTCCCGATCATCATCGTCGCGCTTTCGGGCGCGGTGCCGGAACGCACCCTGCTGCGTCTGGCCAAGGATCTTCAGGACCGGATCGAGGGCATCGACGCCGTGCTCGAGGCCAAGCTCGCGGGTCACCGCGACGAGATGCTGGAGGTGGTGATCGACCCGCTGCGGCTGGAAGCCTACAACGTCACCGCAGACGAGTTGATCCGGGTGGTGGTACGCAACAACCAGCTGATCGCCGCGGGCGAGATCGAGACCGAAAGCGGGGCGTTTTCCGTAAAGATCCCGTCCTCGTTCGATCATCCGCGCGACGTCTACGGCCTGCCGGTCAAGGTGAACGGCGACCGGGTGGTGACGCTTGGGGAACTGGCCGATATCCGGCTGGCGTTCGAGGACCGCACCGGCACCGCGCGTTTCAACGGCGAAACCACGGTGGCGCTGCAAATCGTCAAGCGCAAGGGTTTCAACGTGATCGACACCTCGGCGCAGGTGCGCGCCGCGCTGGAAGAGGAACGCGCCCGCTGGGATCCGGCGCTGCAACAGGCGGTGGTGGCGACGGCCTCGCTCGACCAGTCGATCCCGGTCGGGGACATGGTGCGCCAGCTTGAGGGCTCGGTCATGACCGCCGTCGCGCTGGTGATGATCGTGGTGCTGGCGGCGCTGGGCACGCGCGGCGCGCTGCTGGTGGGCTTCGCGGTGCCCACCTCGTTCATGCTCACATTCGCGCTGTTCGCGGTGATGGGGGTGTCGATCTCGAACATCGTGATGTTCGGTCTGATCCTTGCCGTGGGCCTGCTGGTAGATGGCGCGATCATCGTGGTGGAATATGCCGACAAGCGCATCGCCCGGGGCTCCGGGCCGATGACCGCCTATGTCGAGGCCGCGAAGCGGATGTTCTGGCCCATCGCGTCCTCGACCGCCACCACGCTTTGCGCCTTTCTGCCCTTGCTGTTCTGGCCCGGCATCGTCGGCGAGTTCATGGGGATGCTGCCCGTGACGCTGATCTTCGTGCTTTCGGCCAGCTTCCTGGTCGCCATCGTGTTCCTGCCGGTGGTGGGCGGGGTCGCGGGGCGGGCCTCGCGCGCCTTCGGGCACTGGGCCGACCGGCTGCGGCCCTTGCCGTGGCTGCTGCGGGCGGCGCTGGTGGCGCCGTCGCTCTACCTGACCTTCCTCGGCTCGCTTCAGATGCTGAATCCGGCCTATCTGACCGGCGCACCACTTGCCCCCGGCGCTGCCGGGGCGCTGCCCGGCGCGGTGATGTTCGTCATCGGCTGCATCGCCGGGGCGGTCACGCTGGATGCCGCCAGGCTGCCGCGCAGGCCGCGCCCGCTGGCGGCGGGCGTGCGGCACACGATGTTCGGCCGGTTCATCCGCATCATCGTCGGCAACCCGGTCATGCCGGTGGTGACGCTGGCCGCCGTCGCCGCCTTCATGATGGGCGTCTTCGCCTATTACGCCGAGAACAGCCGCGGCACCGAATTCTTCGTCGAGACCGAGCCCGAACAGGCGATCGCCTATATCCGCGCCCGCGGCAACCTTTCGCTGGCCGAGAAGGACGCGCTCTTGCGCCAGGCCGAGGAACGGGTGCTGGGCACCCCCGGCATCGCCAGCGTCTTTGCCTTCGCGGGCGAAGGCGGGCTGAACCGGAACACCGGCGGCGCGGTGGCGCCGCGCGATACGGTGGCGCAGATCCAGCTTGAGATGCAGCCCTGGGACGCCCGGTCGCACGACCCGGGCTTGCGCGGCAATGCCATCATGGCCCGGGTCGAGGAAAGCCTGCGGCAGATCCCCGGCATCCAGATCGAGATCCTCGCCCATGCCCAGGGCCCGGCGTCGGGCAAGCCGATCCAGTTGCGGCTGTCGGGCGAAAGTTTCGACGATCTCGACCGGGCGGTTCAGATCGTCACCGCCCGGCTGAACGCGATGCAGGGCGTGATCGATATCGAAGACAGCCGCCCGCTGCCCGGCATCGACTGGCAGGTGCGGGTGGATGTGGAAAAGGCGGGCCGCTTCGGCGCCGACGTGGCCACGGTGGGCGGCATGGTGCAGCTTGTCACCCGGGGGATCCTGCTGGACACCATGCGGGTCGATACCTCGGACGAGGAGATCGACATCCGCGTCCGCCTGCCCGAGGCCGACCGGCTGCTCTCGACCCTCGACACATTGAAGCTGCGCACCATGGACGGGCTGGTGCCGATGTCGAACTTCATCACCCGCGAGCCGGTGGCGAAACTCGGCCGGATCGACCGGGTGGACCAGAAACGGGTCTATGACGTGCGCGCGGCGGTGGAAAGCGGCCTGGTGAACGAGGCGGGCCAGCCGATCAACCCGAACGAGCGCATGGCCCGGATCGCGGACTGGCTGACCGACGACAACCCGCTGCCCGACGGCGTGGGCTGGGAATGGTTCGGCGACATGGCGGACCAGGAGGAATCGGGCAGCTTCCTGATCACCGCCTTCGCGGGCGCGCTGGGGCTGATGTTCATCATCCTGCTGGCGCAGTTCAACAGCTTCTACAACGCGGCGCTGGTGCTGCTGGCGGTGGTGCTGTCAAGCTCGGGCGTGCTGATCGGGATGCTGGTGATGGACCAGACCTTCTCGATCATTATGACCGGCACCGGGATCATTGCGCTGGCGGGGATCGTGGTGAACAACAATATCGTGCTGATCGACACGTTTCAGGAATACGCCCGCTACATGCCCCGGATCGAGGCGATCGTCCGCACCGCCGAGGCGCGGATCCGCCCGGTGCTGCTGACCACGATCACCACCATGGCCGGGCTGGCGCCGATGATGCTGGGGCTGTCGCTGGATTTCATCAACGGCAGCTTCGCGCTCGACAACCCGACCGCGCTGTGGTGGACCCAGCTTGCCACCGCGGTGGTGTTCGGCCTCGGGGTGGCGACGGCGCTGACGCTGGTGGTCACGCCCGCGATGCTGGCGCTGCGGGTCTGGATCGCCACCGGCGCCTATCGCACCGGCGCCGGGCTGATGGCGCTGTCGATGGGGCGCGACAGCCGTGCGGCCCGCGACCGCGCGCTCGACCGCGCGGCGGCGCGGGTGCGGCCGCCGGAGATCCTGTGGGACGAGGACGGCCCGCCGGAGCCGGAACCCGAACCGGCGCGGGAACACGCCCCCGGCCCCACGATGCGGGCGGCGGAGTAACCCGCGCAAGGGGAAGGCGGCGGGCCGTGCACCACCACCACCACCGCCCGCCTTGCCGGTTTGAACAGGGCGATCCTCCGCCGCGCCCCCTTGACCTTCCGCGCCCGAGGCCCCTTATTCCCCACGATACCCGAAACGCGATCAGGAAAGGAAAATCCATGTCCTTCACCCTCCCCGATCTGCCCTATGCCCATGACGCGCTCGCGCCTCTGGGCATGTCGCAGGAGACGCTGGAGTTCCATCACGACATCCACCACAAAGCCTATGTGGACAACGGCAACAAGCTGATCGCCGGGACCGAATGGGAAGGCAAACCGCTTGAGGAGATCGTCAGGGGCAGCTACCAGCCCGGCGCGGTGGCGCAGAACGGCATCTTCAACAACGCCTCGCAGCACTGGAACCACAACCTGTTCTGGGAGGTGATGGGGCCGGGCGAGGCGAAGAAGATCCCCGGCGCGCTGGAAAGCGCCCTGACCGAAGCCTTCGGCTCGGTCGAGAAGTTCAAGGAAGAGTTCTCGGCGGCGGGCGCGGGCCAGTTCGGTTCGGGCTGGGCCTGGCTGGTGAAGGACAAGGACGGCGCGCTGAAGGTCACCAAGACCGAGAACGGCGTCAACCCGCTGTGCTTCGGCCAGACCGCGCTTCTGGGCTGCGACGTGTGGGAACATTCCTACTACATCGACTTCCGCAACAAGCGCCCGGCTTACCTTGCGAACTTCCTCGACAAGCTGGTGAACTGGGAAGCCGTGGCCGCGCGGCTCTGACTGCCCGGCCATATCACGGACGGAAACGAAGAGAGGGGGCTGTCCGCCCCCTCTTGCGCGCTTCACGCGCAATTCACCCCCGAGAGTATTTCTGGCAAGATGATGTGGGCAAACTGCGCCCTTTCACATCATCTTGCCCAAAATACTCCCGCCGGAGGCGGCGTCTCGGGAACCTTCCAGTGGAAGGTTCCAGCCGCGAACGGGCGCCCCGTGGGCGCCCCGGATCGCCGCGCGCCAGCGCGGCGCCCGGCCCAACGCCTTGTCGCGCGCCAGCGCCACAAGGGGGAGGGAGCCCCCCACCCCGGTCAGCCGGGGTCCTATTCCGCCGGAGTGCGCCGCGCCGCTTCGCCCGCCGTGGCGGCGTCGAGTTCGCGCGACAGGCGTTCCTCCTCCACCGCCTTCGGGGCCGAGAATCCCGCCAGCAGCAGATAGGCCACCGGTGTGAGGTAGAGCGTCGAGAGCGTGGCGAGGCCGAGGCCGCCGACGATGATCCAGCCCAGGGCCTCGCGCGCTTCGGCGCCCGCACCGAAGGACCAGATCAGCGGCAGCCCGCCGAGCACGGTCGAGGACATGGTCATCATCACCGGCCGCAGCCGGATCATGGTCGCGTCGTGGATCGCCGTGTAGACATCGGCGCCGCGATCCCGCAGCTGGTTGGCGAATTCGACGATCAATATGCCGTTCTTGGCCATGATCCCCACCAGCAGCACCAGCCCGATCTGCGAATAGACGTTCAGGCTGCCGCCGGTCAGCGCCAGCGCGAAGACCGCGCAGGCCAGCCCCAGCGGCACCGTCGCCATCACGATCACCGCCGCGACGAAGCTTTCGAACTGCGCCGACAGGACCAGGAACACGATCAGGATCGCGAAGGCGAAGGTGATGAGCATGCCCGAGGAGGTTTCGGTCAGCGTCGCGGCCTCGGCCAGCGGCACGATGCGGCTGCCCGCGGGCAGGATGTCGGCCGCCAGCCGCTCCACCGCCTCAAGCGCGTCGCCGAGCGCCATGTCGGGGGTGAGCCCGGCGCTGATCTCGACCGCGCGCATCTGGCTTTCGCGGCCCAGTTCCGGCGCCACCGCGCGTTCGTGCAGCCGCACGAAGCTGGAGACCGGGATCATCTGGCCGCGGTCGTTCTGCACGAAGATGCGCTCCAGATCGCCCGGGTCGTTCACCGGGTCCGAGGTCGAGACCATCTTGATGTCGAAGCTGCGGTCGTCGATGAACAGCGTGCCCACCGTGCGGCCGTCGAGCACCGCCTGCATCGCCTCGCCCAGCCCGTCGATATTCACCCCGAGGTCGGAAGCCCGCGTCCGGTCCACCTCGATGAAAAGCTGCGGCTGGGTGGTGTCGTAGCCAAGCTGCACCTGCCCCAGCGCCGCGTTCTCCTCCATCCGGCGCACGAGTTCGGCGGTGACCTGGCCGAGTTCGTCGTAGTTCGAGCCGACGACCGCGAAGGTCAGCCCCCGGCCCGCGCCGCGGATGCCCAGCGAATTGGGCTGGATCACGCTGGCCCGCACGCCGACCACCTGTTCCAGCCGCTCCTGCACATCGGCCACGATTTCCTGCTGGCTGCGGTCGCGGGCGCCCCAGTCGGCCAGCGCCAGCACCGCGAAGCCGCGGTTGTCGCGGCCGAAGGAGCCGGAGATGGAGAAGATGCTGACCACCTCGCCCGACGCGAACAGCGGCTGCACCAGGTCTTCGATGTCGCGCATCCGCGCATTGGTGAAGTCGAGCGACACGCCCTGCGGCGCGGTCACCGACAGCACGGCGATCGAGCGGTCCTCGGTCGGGGTCAGTTCCTGGCGGATCATGCCGAACATCATCGCCGCGATCAGCGCGAACAGCGTTGCGATGCCGATGACCAGCAAGGGCGCGGCCAGCGCCATGCGCAGGGTGGCGCCGTAAAACGCGGTCAGCCGGTGGCCGGTCCAGGCGATGATACCGTGGCCCTCGGCGATGTCCTCGCTGCGCAGCAGGCGGCTGGCCAGCACCGGGCAGAGCGTGAGCGCCACCACCGACGAAAGCGAAACCGCGATGGCCAGCGTGAAGCCGAACTCGCGGAACAGCCCGCCGACCTGCCCGGGCAGGAACGACAGCGGAATGAACACGGCGGCCAGCGTCACCGTGGTTGTCACCACCGCGAAGAACACCTGCTGCGCACCCAGCACCGCGGCGGCGCGCGGCCCCATGCCCTCGGTCCGGCGGCGGCGCACGATGTTTTCCAGCACCACGATGGCGTCGTCCACCACCATGCCGGTCGCCAGCACCAGCGCCAGCAGCGTCAGAATGTTGACCGAGAATCCCACCAGATAGATCGCCGCCAGCGTGCCGATCAGCGCCACCGGCATGGTGATCGCCGGAATCAGCGTCGCGCGCAGGTCGCGCAGGAACAGGAAGATCACCCCGATCACGATCAGGGTGGCGAGGATCAGCGTGTTCATCACCTCGGCGATCGCACCGTTGATGAAGGTGGCGTCGTCGCTGGTGACGAAGATACTCACGTCCTCGGGCAGGATCGGCCGCACCTCGTCGATCACCGCGCGGACGGCGGTCGAGATGTCCAGCGTGTTGCTTTGCGCCTGGCGGATGATGCCGATGCCGATCCCGGTCTGGCCGTTGGCGCGCAGCACGCTTTCGCCCGGCGCGGGGCCGAGCGTAACCTGCGCCACGTCGCCCAGCGTCACGTCGTCCACGACCACCAGCGCCTCGAACTGTTCGGGGCGGGTGATGGCGGCGGTGGTGCGCACGACGATGCTCTGGCTTTCCGACGAAAGCGCGCCCGCGGGGGCGTCGAAGGCCACGTCGCGCACCGTGTCGCGGATATCGGCAAGCGTAAGCCCGCGGCTGGCAAGCTGCATCAGGTCGATGTCGATGCGGAACACCTCTTCGCGGGCGCCGTAGACCTGAAGGTCGGCCACGCCGGGGGCGGCAAGGAACCGATCCTCGATCAGGTCTTCGGCGATCCGCGTCAGATCCTGCGCTGAGCGGCGCGACGAGGTGATGGCGATGCGCATCACCGCATCGGCGTTGGCGTCGGCCTTGATGATGCGGGGTTCCTCGATCAGTTCGGGCAGCAGGTGGCGCACCCGCGCCACCGCGTCGCGGGTATCGGTGGCGGCAACATCGAGGTTCACGTTGTCGTTGAACTCGATCGTCACCCGGCTCACGCCGAAACGCGAGGTCGAGGACAGCGCCTTGACCCCGGCGACGCGCCCCGCCGCCCCCTCGACGGCCGAGGTCAGTTCGCGGTCCACCGTTTCGGGCGCGGCACCGGGGAACGGGGTGTGGATCGTCACCACCGGCCGGTCCACGTCGGGCAGTTCGCGCACCTCGGCGCCGAACAGCCCGGCCAGCCCGGCGATCACGATCAGCGACGACAGCACGAAGGCAAGGATCGGGCGGCGCACGAACAATGCGGTGCCCGACAGATACGCCTTGCCGCGGATCGCGTTCTGGCCCTGCACCGGCTTCACTCCCCCCTTTTTGCGCCCTGCGTCAGATCTTCGACGCCTCGATCCCGGCCCGCACGTCCTCGGGCAGGTGGCTGCCGTCGCCGCGCGGGGTGCGGACGGTGACCTGCATCCCCGGGCGCAGCGCCTGCACCCCTTCGATCACCACCTTGTCCGAGGGTTCGAACCTGGCCTCGACCAGCACCGCACGGGCCGAACGCTGGATGATCCGCACCGGCACCTGACCCGCGCGCCCGTCGCGCACCACCCAGACAAAGGCGCCCTCGCTGCCCCATTGCACCGAAAGCGGATCGACCGCGGGCCGCGTCTCGCCCGGCAGGCTGAGCGTGATCGCGAAGGCCATGCCCGCCCGCAACGCATCGCCGGAATTGTCGAGCCGCGCCTGCAACAGCATGGTGCGGCTGGTCTCGTCCACCCGGTTGTCCACCGCGCTGACCACGCCTTCCAGCATGGTATCGGTCCGCGCCAGCGGCCGCGCCGCCACATGGTCGCCCCGGCCGATCAGGCCGACGAACCGTTCCGGCACCCGGAATTCCACCAGTATCTCGGACCGGTCGTCGATGCGGGTGATCTCGGAGGCGGCCGAGACCTGCTGGCCGATCTCGACGTGGAGGATGCCGACCCAGCCGGCGATCGGCGCGCGCAGGATGCGGCGCGACAGGTCGAACCGGGCCTGCCGCAGCGCCAGTTCGGCCTGCCGCAGGCCCAGCTCGGCCTCGCGGATCTGGATGTCGGTCGCGGTGCCCGCCGCGCGCAGCCGGGTCACGCGTTCGTTGCGCACCTGCGCGTCGTCAAGCACCAGCGCGGCGCGCTCCACCGCGATCTCCTCGGCCTCGCTTTCCAGCCGGGCGATCACCTGACCGGCGCGCACCTGTTCGCCCGAGGCGACCTCGATCAGCGCGATCCGGCCCGGAACCTCGGGGGTGACCACGACCGAGCGCACCGCCTGGCCATTGCCGATGGCGGCCACGCTGTCGTTGACGATGCCGGTTCCGGGGGCCGCGGCCAGCACGACCGCCGTGCCGGGGGCAGAGCCTTCGCCGCCACTCTCCGCGCCGGTCCCGGGGCGGGCGCGCGGCACCGGCAGGCCCGCCTGCTCCAGCCGTTCCATCAGCCCGGTGCGTTCCAGCATCGGCAGCGCCGAGGGCACATAGGCGACCCAGGCGACGATTGCGCCGCCAAGCACGATCAGCGTCAGCACCAACTGCTTCCAGGCCGCCATATTCGCGCCTTTTCCTGCTACGTCCCTGTTTGTCCGGACCTGCTTACCCGGGCCTTTTACGTCCGGGCCGGTGGTTTCCGTCGCGACAGATGCCATGTCGCACGGACAGCCGGTCCCGCCGGGCGATTTTCCGCCTGCGGTATTCGGTTTCCGTTGTCCATCAAGACAGGCCGGATCGCAACCCGGCTGGCCGGAAACGGGTTGAAATCATCGTGTATCGCCGGTCCGGCGCGGTGATCCGGGCAAATCGGCAACATATTCCCGGCTGCGGCGGCGTGGAACCGGCGGTCGGCCTGACGCGGCGGTTCCGGGCGGCGCGCCCGGGGCGAAGGCTGCACCCTTGCGACTGTTCCGGGCCGGGGCGTGGCTGCGCCGGTCGGACATACCCTTGCCCATCGGCGGGCCAAGGCGCTAGAGACGCTTTCAGCACCGACCCCGAACACCCCCCGGCCATGCCGGGGCGGCATTGCACGAAACCGAGAACCACAACCGAACCCGAAGGGGAGAACACCATGATTTCACTGTCACGCCGGGGCTTCGGCCTTGCCATGGGCGGCGCGCTGGCCGCGCCGATGCTGCCGCGAGGCGCCTTCGCGCAGGGCGACAGGGTGCGGGTGGGGCTTTTGTCGCTGACCTCGCACGCGCCGTCGATCATCGCCGGGGCACGGGGCTATTTCGCCGAACAGGGGCTGGATGCGGAATTCGTGATGTTCCAGGCGGCGCAGCCGATGGCGGTGGCGATCGCCTCGAACGACGTGGATTTCGGGGTGACGGCGGTCACCGGCGGCCTGATCAGCCTGGCCGAGCGCAGCGCGGTCAAGGTGATCGGCGGCGCGCTTCAGGAAACCCCGGATGTCGAGGGGCAGAAGGTGCTCGTCTCCAAGGCGGCCTACGAGGCGGGCGTGACCACCCCCGCCGGTCTCGCGGGCAAGCGGTTCGGCATCACCACGGCGGGCTCCTCCTTCCACTACATGGCGCACAAGATCGCCGACGGGGCCGGCATCGCCCGCGATTCGCTGGAGCTGGTGCCCCTGAACGCCGTGCCCGCGGTGATCGCCGCGCTGCGCTCGGGGCAGGTGGACGCCTGGTCGATCGTGCCGAACATCGCCAGCGGCCTCGTGGCCTCGGGCGACGTGTTCGAGATCGGCCGGATCTCGGATTTCGTCGAGAACTACCAGGTGACCACGGTCTTCACCTCCTCGGCCATCGCCGCCGACCGGGGCGAGCTGGTGGAACGCTTCCTGACCGCCTTCTCGCGCGGGGCCGACGATTACAACGCCGCCTTCGTCGATGGCGCGCTGCCCGAGGAAGAGACCGCCGCGATCAGCGCGATGATCCACGAATACGTCTATACCGACCGGCCGTTCGAAACCGCCGACCCGGCGATCCGCGCGGGCGCGATGCGCATCAACGCCAATGCGGCGCTGAGCATGGCAAGCGTGGCCGATCAGCTTGACTGGTTCATCTCGGAAGGGCTGGTGCCCGACAGCGCCACGCTGGAAACGCTGGTCGATACCAGCTACGTCGAGACCATCTGAACCACCTCCGGGCAGGGGCCGGATGTCCGGCCCCCGCCCCGCCCCACAGGAGAGCCGCATGGAACTCTGCATCGACGCGCTGAGCCACGGCTACGGCGACACCGAAGTGTTGCGCGACCTCTCCTTCACCGTGGGCGAGGGCGAGATCATCTGCATCATCGGCCCCTCGGGCTGCGGCAAGTCCACGCTTTTGCGGATGATCGGCGGGCTGGAACGGCCCGCCGCCGGGCAGGTGCTGATCGCGGGCGAGCCGCCCTCCGGGTCGCTGAACCCGATCACCTATGTCTTCCAGGATTTCGCGCTGCTGCCGTGGCGGACGGTCGAGGGCAATATCTCGCTGGTGCTGGAAGACCACGGCATCCGCGGCAAACGCGCGCGGGCGGTGATCGACGACGTGCTGGCGCGCACCAAACTGTCGGATTTCCGCACCGCCCTGCCCCGGCAGTTGTCGGGCGGGATGAAACAGCGGGTGGCCATCGCCCGCGCCCTGTCGGTCCATCCGGCGGTGATGCTGATGGACGAACCGCTGTCGGCGCTCGACAGCCAGACGCGGGAACTGCTGCTGGATGACCTGGTGGAACTGTGGCTGCGCGAACGGTTCTCGGCCTGCTACGTCACCCACAACCTGGCCGAGGCGGTGCGGCTCGGCCACCGGATCGTGGTGCTGTCGCGCCGCCCCGGCGCGATCCGCGAGATCGTCCCGGTCGATATCCCGCTGGCGGAACGCGCCGACCGGGCGGTGGAGCTGGAGCCGATCCAGCGCCGCCTGTGGTCGCTGATGCGCGAGGAGGCCGTGGCCGCCGACCGGGAGCTGACCCATGTCGCATGACCCCGCCGCCCGCCCGGCGCCGCAGATGCGCCCGGTTCCGTTCCGCGGCGGCGGCTTCACCTTCCGCCCGATCGGCTGGCTCTCGCCGGTGGTCTTCGTCCTGCTGATCGCGCTGTGGGAATTGGGATCGCGGACCGGCGTCATCAGTTCCATCGCGCTTCCGGCCCCCTCGGCCGCCTTCGCCGCCTTCCTGCAACTGGTCGAGACCGGGATGCTCTGGCGCCACATGGAGGCCAGCCTCTACCGGCTGGCGATGGGCTGGACCGGGGGGACCATCCTCGGCGTTCTGGTGGGCCTTGCCATCGCCCTGTTCCCGCCGCTGCGGGCCGGGCTTTCGCCGGTGGTGTCGGCGCTGTTCCCGATCCCGAAGATCGCGCTGCTGCCCTTGTTCATCGTCTGGTTCGGCATCGGCGAGGGCTCCAAGGTCGCGACCATCCTGTTCGGCACCTTCTTTCCCACGGTGATCGCCACCTATGGCGGCGTCGACAACGTGGACCGCAATCTGATCCGCATGGGCCAGTCCTTCGGCCTCTCGTGGCTGTCGATCGTGCGCAAGATCATCATTCCGGGCGCGCTGCCGGCGATCCTGTCGGGGTTCCGCATCTCGGCCTCGATCGCCATCGTGCTCCTGGTCGCGGCCGAGATGATCGGCGCGCAATACGGGATCGGCGCCTATATCCTGATGGCGGGCGCCCTGTTCGCCATCGAACAGCTGATCGCCGGGGTGGCGATGCTGTCGATCCTCGGGCTGACCATCGGCTGGCTGATCGGCCGGGCAGAGCGGTATTTCCTCGGCTGGCGGACCTGAAGACCGCCCGCCGCTGCGGCAAGTGCATTGCGAAACAGAGGGCAGCGGCGGCGCGTGCCGCGCCTTGATTACGGGCGGGGGGATACCCGGTGAACGTAGCACCCCGGACGCCCTGCCCCCTGCCGACCGTCCCGGCCTGCGCATTGCCTCTGATATCTGGTGGCCGCTGTGGGAATCGAACCCACACGCCCTGACGGGCAACGGATTTTAAGTCCGGTCTGTCTACCAGTTCCAGCAAGCGGCCCCGCGCCCCGTCATAGGGCCGCGTCCCGCCGGCCTCAAGCCTTTTGCCGGGTATCCCCCCGGCGGGCAGAACACGCCGGATTGCGTTGACCGGCGCCGGTGCGGGGCCGATAACGGGGGAAACCGGAACCAAAGGATTCAGTGTCATGCGCCTGTCGCTGCTTACCGCCCTTGCCCTTTCCGCCGCGCTGTCGCCCGTCTTCTCCGCCGAGGCGCGCGAGATCGCCGGGGCCGTGACCTATCATCAGCGGATCGCGCTTGATCCCGATGCGCATCTGCTGGTCGAACTGCACGACGCCACCGGCACCCTGGTTGTCGAACTGCGCGAGGAGGCCGGGGGGCGGCAGGTGCCGCTGCCCTTCGCCTTCGCGGCCACGCCGGACACGGCCTATACGCTGCGCGGCGCGCTGATTCTGGGCGGGGCCGCGCATTGGCTGTCGGAACCGGTCGCGATCGAACCCGGCGGCGATCCCCTCGACCTGGGCGAAATCCTGCTGTCGCCCCACCGGGCGCTGTCCTTCGCCGCGCCGTTCCGCTGCGGCGACGCCCGGATCGGGATCGGCTTCGCGGGCGACCGGGCGCGGCTGCGCACGCCCGCGGGCCTGCGCGAGTTGGCCCCCACCCCCGCCGCCTCGGGCGCGCGCTATGCCGATCCCGCGGACGACACCACCTGGGTCTGGTCGCGCGGCAACATGGTTGCCGTGGCGCTCGACGGCGAGGAACTGGGCGAGTGCCTGCCCGGGATCGACCCCGGGCTGCTGCCGCTTGACGCGCGCGGGCAGGAACCGGGCTGGATGCTGACGCTCGACAGCGCGCGCGCGGTCTATACCGGCAATTATGGCGAGACCCGGCTTGAGGCCCCCATGGTCGCGCCGGACCCGGTGGCGGATGGCGGGCTGCGTCTTGCCTTCGACGGCTTCGCCCTGACCCTGCACGAGGCGCTGTGCCGCGATACGATGACCGGGATGCCCTATCCGCTGACCGCCGGAATAGAGACGGGCGGAATCGAGACGGGCGGAGAGGGGACAGGCGAAGACTCGCTGGCGGGCTGCGCGGGCGATCCGGCGACGCTGCTGGCGGGCGAATGGCGGTTGACCGGCCTTGGCGGCGACCCCATGCCGGAAGAGGGTGCGGCCGCGACCCTGCGCTTTACCGCCGAGGGCCGGGTCAGCGGCCGGGCGGCCTGCAACTGGTTCGCCGGCGGCTATGATCTGACCGGCGAGGGGCTGAGGCTCAGCCCGATGGGCGCCACCATGATGGCCTGCGCCGGGCCCGCGATGGATCTGGACCAGCGAATCTTTGCGGCCTTCGAGACGGTGGACCGGTTCGATATCGGCACCGATGGCGCGCTGCTGCTGATCGGCGCCGACCGGACCGTGCTGCGCGCCGAACCGGCGGGCGGGGAATAACCCGCCCGGCCCCCCGCCCCGCCGGGGCGTGGGGGCTTTCCGCGCCGGACCCGCAGGATATGGGCGATTCCGCCCGCCACCCCCGCCGATCCCGCACCCGGCAGCGGGCTGGGTGCCCAGCGCGAAAGCTGCGCTCCAGACGCCCGGCCCCAAACGAAAACGGCGCCCCGCGGGGCGCCGTTTCCGTATCTCACGATGTCCGCCCGCTCAGGCAGAGGCGTCCGTGATGAACTTCACCGCGTCGCCGAAAGTCTGGATGGTCTCGGCCGCATCGTCAGGAATTTCGATGCCGAATTCCTCTTCGAAGGCCATCACCAGTTCCACGGTGTCGAGGCTGTCCGCGCCCAGATCGTCGATGAACGAGGCATTCTCGGTCACCTTCTCTTCCTCGACGCCAAGATGCTCGACGACGATCTTCTTCACGCGATCCGCGATGTCGCTCATGGTTCTTCCTCTTAACATGCGGGGGGTTTCCCGCTCCTGCTGTCCCTTGCTCATCAGAGCGGTTGATCCCCGCAAAACGCGGGGGGCCGGGGGTACCCGGCCGGATCAGCGCCGCCTATATCACAGTCCCGGGGCGAGGCAAACGGATTCCCGGCGGCGGGTTTCCGCCGCCCTGCCCTCAGACCATCGCCCCGCCGCCGTTGATATGCAGCGTGGCGCCGGTCACATAACCCGCCTCAAGGCTGGCGAGATAAAGCACGGCGGCGGCGATCTCGTCCGCCTCGCCCATCCGGCCCGCGGGCACGTCGCGCAGGATCTTGTCCTTCTGCTCCCCGGTCAGCTTGTCGGTCATCGGTGTGCGCACGAAGCCCGGCGCCACGCAGTTGACGGTGATTCCCCGGCTGGCGACCTCCATGGCGAGGCTTTTCGACATGCCGACCACACCCGCCTTGGCGGCAGCATAATTGGTCTGCCCGGGGTTGCCCGCCGCGCCCACGACCGAGGTGATGCTGACGATCCGCCCCCAGCGCGCCTTCATCATGCCGCGCAGCACCGCGCGCGACAGCCGGAAGGTGGCGGTCAGGTTCACGTCGATCACCGACTGCCAGTCGGCGTCCGACATCCGCATCATCAGCCCGTCGCGGGTGATGCCCGCGTTGTTGACAAGAATATCGACCGACCCCAGCGCCGCCGCCGCGGCCTTCGGCAATTCCTCGACCGCCGCCGGATCGGAAAGGTCGCAAGGCAGCACATGCGCGCGATCCCCCAGTTCCGCCGCCAGTTCCTCAAGCGGCGCAACCCGCGTGCCCGACAGCCCGACCGCCGCCCCCGCCCCGTGCAGCGCCCGCGCGATTTCGGCGCCGATCCCCCCGGATGCGCCGGTCACCAGCGCGGTCTTGCCTGTCAGGTCGAACATGATCTTTCCCCAAACCCCGTTTATACCTGCCGGACGCCCGCCTTTTCGCCTTGAGGAAAATATCCCCGCCGGAGGCTTCCGGCAGCAGCCGGAGGGCACGGCGTGGCGGTCCCTTACCCAAAGCGTCACAAACACTCAACCTGTCCTTCGGGACAGGCGGGGAATCGCCGGGGGCGTGGGGGGGGGCCGTCGCCGGACGATCGGGCAAAGCCCCTTGCCCGGAACAAGGCGCGGAAGGGCCGGGCCTGGGTGTGGTGCGCTGAAGCGCACCCTACGGCACAGCCTGCGGGAGCGCGGCCGAGGGGTCCCTATTCCCCCTGCGCCTCGGCCCGGCTCTTGCCCGCGAGGTCGAGCGCCAGCGTCGCCGCCATGAACTGGTCCAGCGCGCCGTCGAGCACACCCTGCGTGTCCGAGGTCTCGACCCCGGTGCGCAGGTCCTTCACCATCTGGTAGGGCTGCAACACGTAGGACCGGATCTGGTTGCCCCAGCCCGCGTCGCCCTTGGCGTCATGGGCGGCCGAGATCGCCTCGGTGCGCTTTCTCAGCTCCAGTTCGTAAAGCCTTGATTTCAGGGCGTTCATCGCAATATCGCGGTTCTGGTGCTGCGACTTCTGCGAACTCGTGACCACGATGCCGGTCGGGATATGGGTGATCCGGACCGCCGAATCGGTGGTGTTGACATGCTGGCCGCCCGCGCCCGATGACCGGAAGGTGTCGATGCGGATATCGTTCGAGGCCACCTCGATCTCGATATTGTCATCGACCACCGGATAGACCCAGACCGATGAGAACGAGGTATGCCGCCGCGCCGCCGAATCATAGGGCGAGATCCGCACCAGCCGGTGGACGCCGGATTCCGACTTCAGCCAGCCATAGGCGTTATGGCCGGAAATCCGGTAGGTGGCCGAGCGTATGCCCGCCTCCTCGCCGCCGGCCTCGGACATCAGCTCGACCTTGTAGCCCTTTTTCTCGGCCCAGCGGACATACATCCGTGCCAGCATCGAAGCCCAGTCGCAGCTTTCGGTGCCGCCCGCGCCGGCGTTGATCTCAAGGAAAGTGTCGTTGGCGTCGGCCTCGCCGTCCAGCAGCGCCTCGATCTCCTTCGCGGCGGCCTCACCGGCCAGCGCCTTCAGCGCCGCCTCGGCCTCGGTCACGATTTCCTCGTCGCCCTCGGCCTCGCCCAGTTCGATCAGTTCGGCATTGTCGGAAAGCCCGGCCTCGATCCGGTTGTAGGTCTCGACCGCGTCGATCAGCGCCTGGCGTTCGCGCATCAGCTTCTGCGCGCGGGGCGGGTCGTTCCACAGGTCCGGGGCCTCGATCAGCGCGTCGAATTCCTCCAGCCGGTGGGAAGCGGTCTCCCGGTCCATCCGCTGGGCCAGAAGCCCGAGCGACTTGCGGATCGCTTCAACATGGGATTGCGTCTCGGCGCGCATGGTGCTCCTGCCTGCGTGGGTTTCGTCGGGTGATAACGCCATGCGCCCAAGGGGGCAAGGGTGGCGGCGGGCCGGAGCGGTGATCCCCGACCGGACTCTTGCCCGGACTCAAGGCGCGGCACGCGCCGCCGGGCAACGGTCGGCCGCTGCCCTCTGTTGCGTCCGGTCACCGCCTCAATCCGGTCACCGCCTCAATACAGCCCGCCCGAACTCAGCGTGCCGAAATCGGCGCGGCCGGGGATCACCCGCGTCTCGCCGGTCGAGGTGGTGACGGTGGCGCTGCCGGTGCTGTCCTCGGTCTCGCCCCGCGCGAACAGCGGCAGGTTCGCGCCCATGCCGAAGCCACCATCGACCAGCATCCCCATGCCGAACATGGGTTCCACCCCCTCGCGGAAATATTCGGCGATCACATGTTCGCCCGACGCCTCGTCCGGCAGGCGCGCGCCGGTGTAGCGGTCGATCTTGATGAAATAGCCGCCCGGCGGCACCCGGAAACGCCCGGCGCCGTATTTCTCGACCGCCTGTTCCATGAAGGCGCGGAACACCGGCCCGCACATGCCCCCGCCCGAAGCCCCGCGCATGCTGCGCGGCTGGTCGTAGCCGATATAGCAGCCCGCGACGATGTTCGAGGTATAGCCGATGAACCAGACATCCTTCGATTCGTTGGTGGTGCCGGTCTTGCCCGCCACCGGCACGTTCAGGGCCGCGCTCCGGCCGGTGCCGCGTTGCACGCCGCCCTGCATCATCGAGGTCAGTTGATAGGCCGTCACCGGGTCCATGATCCGCTGCCGGTCCGACACGACGCGCGGCGCGAAGCCGGGGTCGAGGCTGGCCAGATCGCAATCGACGCATTCGCGCCGGTCGTGGCGATAGACGGTGCGGCCCCAGCGGTCCTGCACCCGGTCCACCAGCGTAGGCTCCACCCGCTCGCCGCCGTTGGCGAACATGGCATAGGCAGCGACCATGCGGAACAGTGTCGTCTCGTCGGCACCCAGCGAGTTGGCCAGATACCGCCCCATCCGGTCATAGACGCCGAAGCGTTCGGCATATTCCGCAACCGTGTCCATGCCGATCTCCTCGGCGATGCGGACGGTCATCAGGTTCCTCGACTGTTCGATCCCGGTCCGCACCGGGGTCGGCCCGTAGAACCGGTTCGAGGCGTTGCGCGGCTGCCACAGGCCCTGCGGCGTGTTCACCTCGATCGGCGCGTCGATGACGATGGTGGCGGGGGTGAAGCCCGAATCGAGCGCCGCCGCATAGACGAAGGGCTTGAACGAGGAACCGGGCTGGCGCATCGCCTGGGTGGTCCGGTTGAACACCGAATCCTGGTAGGAAAACCCGCCCTGCATGGCGATCACCCGGCCGGTGTTCACATCCATCGCCATGAAACCGCCCTGCACCTCGGGCACCTGGCGCAGCGACCAGTGGGCGATCTCGCCGCCTTGCAGCACCGCGCGCACCAGCACCACGTCGCCCGGCGACACGAGGTCCGAGGGCACCCGCGCCCCCCGCACCCAGTTCAGGTCCGAGGCGGGCACGCGGTGGCCAGTGCCCTCGAATCCCTCGATCCCCAGCCGGGCCTCGTTCCCCTCGGCCGCCAGCACCACCGCCGGGTGCCAGCCGTCGATGTCGCGCGGCACTTCGGTGGCGGACAGCGCGGCACGCCAGCCGTCCTCGGTTTCCAGCGCCTCGGGCGGCACCGCCGGATAGGTGCCGTGCCAGATGCCAAGGCCGCGGTCGTAGCGTTCCAGCCCCTCGCGCAGCGCCCGCGCCGCGGCCTGCTGCATCCCGGGATCGACCGTGGCCCGGATCGTGAGGCCGCCGCCGAAGAATTCCTCGGTCCCGAAACTGCCGGAAAGCTGGCGCCGGATCTCGTCGGTGAAATAGTCGCGCGGCGGCAGGCTTTCGCGGAAGGCCGGATAGTCGCCCTGCTGCACGGTGCGCAGCGGCGCGGCGATCGCCGCCTCCATCTGCGCGCGGTCGATATAGCCGTTCTCGTGCATCTGCCGCAGCACGTAATCGCGCCGCGCCACCAGCCGGTCGTGGTTGCGCACCGGGTGGGAATGGGCCGGGCGCTGCGGCAGGGCGGCCAGCACCGCCGCTTCCTCCAGCGTCAGTTCGGACAGGATCTTGTTGAAATAGGTCTGCGCCGCCGCCGCCACGCCGTAGGAGTTCTGGCCGAGGAAGATCTCGTTCAGGTAGAGTTCGAGGATCTGGTCCTTGGAAAGCGTCTCCTCGATCCGCGTGGCGAGGATGATCTCCTTGATCTTGCGCTCGCCCGAGCGGGTGCCGTCGAGCAGGAAGTTCTTCATCACCTGCTGGGTGATGGTCGAGGCGCCGCGCAGGGTCTCGCCCCGGCTGCGCACGGCCTCGACCAGCGCGGCGGCGATGCCGGTGGCGTCATAGCCGCCGTGGGTGTAGAAATTCTTGTCCTCGGCCGAGATGAAGGCGTCCTTCACCAGATCCGGCACGTCCTCGATCTGCACGAAGATCCGGCGTTCCTGCGCGAATTCGTCGATCAGGCGGCCTTCCGAGGAATAGATCCGGCTGATCACCGGCGGGCTGTATTGCGCAAGACTTTCGTGGCTGGGCAGGTCGCGTTCGAAATACCAGATCACGCCGCCCACGGTCAGCGCCCCGAACAGCAGCCCGAGCGTGATGAAACTGACGATCCCCCCGAAGAAGGAGCCGATAAAGCGCAGCACTGGCATTACCCCCGGAACATTGCAGGCTCTCTATATACGCGCGCAGGCGGCCATGGTCAAAGCACCGGGGGCCGTGGCGGGCGCGGCCATGCTCAACTTGCCGCGATCCGGGGCGGGCGCGCGGACGGGCGGCGGTGCAAGCCCCTTGCCCCCGCGCCCGCGCGGCGCGAGAACGGCAGCAAGGTTTCGGGAGGGCGTCCGATGGGTCCGGGGTGGTTTCTGCGCATGGCGCGCTGGTCGCGGCAGATGCGCTCGATGAAGCAGGTGTATTTCGTGCTGGCGATCCTGGGCGTCTGCTTGGCGCTGGCCGCCATCGAACTGTTCTGGGGCTGGCCCGAGGCGCTGACCACCCGGGGCGGCGCACGACGGCTGCGGCCGTAGGGCCGGACAGGCCCCCGGTTGCGTCGGGACCGTAGCGCGCCCTTCCCCGCTTGCCCGGAACAGGCGCGTCAGCGGTCCCCCGCGGTCGGCCACAGCCCTCTGTCGTGCCCCCTTCCCTGCCCGCAATCCCCCGCGATTGCACCCCGCCCGCCCGGGTGCTACCCAGACCCGACACGGCAGGAGACCCAGATGACAGCGGAGCGCGACCCGCCCAAGCCCGATCCCGCTCCGTTCGAGCCCGGCCCGGCCACGGCGATGACATTTCGCGCCGCGCTCGGCCGGTTCGCGACCGGGGTCACCGTGGTGACCGCCGCGGGCCCTGACGGCCCGGCCGGGATCACCGCCAACAGCTTTGCCTCGGTCTCGCTCGACCCGCCCTTGGTGCTGTGGTGCCCGGCCAAGGCGTCGCGCCGCATCGCGCTCTTTGCCGCCGCGCCCCGCTACGCGGTGCATGTGCTGGCGGCCGGTCAGCGCGACCTCTGCGCCCGGTTCACCCGGGGCGGCGCCGGATTCGACGACCTGCCGCACGAGACCGGCGCGGGCGGCGTGCCGCTGCTGCCCGGGGTGCTGGCACGGTTCGAATGCCGACAGGAGGCCGTGCATGACGCGGGCGACCACCTGATCGTGGTGGGCCGGGTGCTGCGCGCCTTCGCCCGGCCCGGCGCGCCCTTGGTGTTCTCGGGCGGGCATTACGGCGGCTTCGCCCCGGGCTGAGCCGCCGGTCGCCGCCCGCACTACCCCCGGATGAACACCTGAAGATCGGCCACATTGGTGCCGGTCGCCCCGGTGACCAGCAGATCCCCCGCCGCCGCCAGCACCGGATGGCTGTCGTTGTCGGCCAGCCGGGTCGCCGGGTCCAGCCCCGCCGCGCGCACGCGCGCCAGCGTGCCGGGATCGACCAGCCCGCCCGCCGCCCCGGTCGGCCCGTCGCGCCCGTCGGTGCCGCCCGACAGGAACACCCACGGCCCGGAAAGCCCGCGCGCCTCCGCCTCCAGCGCCAGCCGCAGCGCCAGTTCCTGATTGCGCCCGCCCTGCCCCTGCCCGCGCAGGACCACCGTGGTCTCGCCGCCGAACAGCCAGACGCCGGGCGCGTCGGCGGTGTCCAGCACAAGCCGCGCCGCCCCGGCCACGTCGCCCGCAAGCGGCGCCTCGATCACCCGCGCCCCGGGCGCCGCCCGGCCCATCGCCGCAAGCGACAGCGCGTTCGAGCCGATCAGCCGGTTGTCGGCCCCGGGCAGCGGCGCGGGCGCCGACTCCGGCGCCGCCAGATGCGCCCGGACCGAGGCCGGCAGCCGCTCCCACAGCCCGCGCGCCTCGACCGCCGCCCGCGCCCCGGCCCGGCCGCCCACCGGCGCGACGGTCAGGCCCGAAGCGATGACCCGCAGGTCGTCGCCCACCACATCCGACAGGATCAGCGCCGTGACCGGCGCGGGCGCGGCCACCCGCAAAAGCCCGCCGCCCTTGAGCCGCGACAGCGCCTGCCGGATCAGGTTCATCTCGGCGATATCGGCGCCCGAGGCCAGCAGCAGCCGGTTGACCCCGGCCTTGTCCGCCAGCGACACGCCTTCGACCGGCGCGGGCAACAGCGCCGAACCGCCGCCCGAGATCAGCGCCACCACCTGATCCGCCGCGCCGAGGGGCGCGAGGAAGGAGATCACCGCCTCCGCCGCCCGCGCGCCCGCCTCGTCGGGCACCGGATGGCCGGCGGCCAGAACCTCGGCCCCCGGCAGCGGCTCGGCGTTCTCGTAATTCGTGACCACCAGCGCCGGGCACGGCCCCAGCACCTCCAGGGCCGCCGCCGTCATGCGCCGCGCCGCCTTGCCCACGGCGACGATCCGCCGCCCGCCCGCGGGCGCGGGCAGACCCGCCAGCGCCCCGGCCACCGCGCGGCCCGGATCGGCCGCCGCCACCCCGGCCGCGAAAATCCGCCGCGCCTCGGCCCGCATTCCCGCGATCACATCCGTTCCGTCCGGCATGTCACCCCCCTGCCATTACCCGCCGAAGATACGCAAAGGCGGGCCGGAAACCAGCCCGCCCCGACTTCATCTTGCCGGAAATACTCCCGGGGGTTCTCAGGGGGTCGGAGACCCTCCTGGCGGGGGATCGCCGTTGGTTTCGCCATTGGTTCGAGAAACCAATGGCGATGGGGGGGCTGGCCCCCCGGCGCTTGCCGCCTCAGCCGAACATGTCGGCGGTGATGCCGTTATACCAGCCGATCGATTCCTCGAAAGTGGCCTTGCGCAGCCCGGCATCCTCGCCGGTCTGGCTGATGAAATCGTCCACGGCGGCGATCTTCTCCTCGGTCGGCTCGTAGTTCGCGCCGACCTTCACCCCGTCGTCGGTGCCGATCAGCGACCAGCAGGTGTTCGAGTAGCGCGCCGGGAACACCCGGCTGCCGGTCAGCTCGCCCCGGATCGCCATGGCCGCGACCTTGGCCTGGCTGTTGGCGGAAAAGCCCGACTTCGGCATATCGCCCTGCGCCGCGGCATCGCCCAACACGAACACGTTTTCATCCACGCGCGAGCGCATGTCGTCGGGCACCACCGGCGCCCAGCCCGCCTCGTTCGTCAGCCCGGCCAGAGCCGCGATATTGCCCGCCCGCTGGCCGGGGATGACGTTGCAGACATCGACCCGCTCGGCCACCCCGCCCACGAGCACATCCATCGTCGCGGGCTGCACCGCGATATCGCCGCCGCCCATCTCGGGCCCGATCCATTCGATCATGCCGGGGTAATGGTTGGCCCAGCCTTCCTCGAACAGCGCCTGTTTCGAGAAACCCGGCTTGGGATCGAAGATCAGGATCTTGGCGGTCGGGTTGTGGGTCTTGAGGTGATGCGCCACCATCGAGATCCGCTCATACGGTCCCGGCGGGCAGCGGTAGGGGTTCGGCGGCGCAACCATGGCGAAGATGCCGCCCACGGGCATCGCCTCGATCTGCGCCTTCAGCAGCGCGGCCTGGGTGCCGCCCTTGTAGGCGTGCGGCATCGCGCCCTGCGCGCCCATGTCCCAGCCCGCGACCGAGCCTTCGACAAAGTCGATCCCCGGCGCCACCACCAGCCGGTCGTAGGCGACGGTGCCGCCACCGCCCAGCCGCACCAGCCGGGCGTCGCGATCGACCCCGACGGCAAGATCGTGGATCACGTTGACCCCGTGCGCCGTGGCCAGCCTGTCATAGGTGAAGGCGGTGTTTTCCAGATCCCAGAACCCGCCGAAGGCGAGGTTCGAGAAGAAACAGGTGTAATAGGTGCGCGAGGGTTCGATCAGCACCACGTCGATGGCGCCCTCGCTGTCGCGTGCGATGTAGCGCGCCGCCGTGGCCCCGCCCGAACCGCCGCCGATCACCACCACGCGCGGGCGGCTCAGCCCCAGCACCGCGGGCGCCGAGAGCATCGCCGTGCCCGCCGCGACCGCCCCCAGAAGGCCCCGTCCGAGAAAGCCCCGTCTGTCCAGTGTCATGTCGTTTCCTCCCGTTTGGACTGGTCTTCGCTGCATGTTATGTTCCGTCTGTCTCCGCTCTCCGCGCCGGGGTGAAGCCCCCTTATGCGGAACGGTATTCCGTTTGTCACGCCCCGCCCGCGCGCGCCGCTCAGTCCGCCTGCGCGAACCAGGCGGCAAGCGCCGCGATCTCCTGATCCCCGAGCCGGCGGGCGATCATCTCCATCCCCGGATGGCGGCGCAGACCCTCGCGGTAGGAATGAAGCGCGATGACAAGCTCGTGCCGCGGCAGGCCGTGGATCTGCGGGATGCCCTGTTCCGCCCCCCCGGCCCGGTGGCAGGATGCGCATTCCGACGCAAGGTATTCGCCGTATTCCGTATCTCCCGCGATCTCCAGCACCCCGGGGTCGATCCCGCCGGGCAGTTCCGGGGGCAGTTCCGGCTGCCCGGCCCCGATCTCGGCCCCGGCCCCCGCCACCACGGCGGCGCCGTTCGCCGCGGCAGGCAATGCCGCAGCCGCCGCCAGCAGCGCGGCCGAAGTGGTCAGCGCCCACCCGTGCCTCATCGCGGCGCGTCCGTCCGGGCGTTCATGCCGTGGTCTCCTGCCGTCCCGACCCCCGCGCGGGGCCTTCCCCGCATTGCCGGGGTCGCGTGTTCCTGCCTGCAGGATGCACCGGACCGGGGAACAGGGCAACCCCGGCCCTCCGTCGCGATCGAACCACAGCACAACCGGAAAATCCCTCAGCCGACCTCGATCCGGTGTTCGGCCTCGTAGACCGAACCGTCATCATCATGCCAGGCAAAGCGGAAGGTGCCGCTTTCGTCCACCACCGCCTCGAACTCGATGAACGGGTTGGCGGCGATCGCCTGGTCGAGGTCGAGGTCGATCACGACCTCGCCCTCGAAGGTGCAGCTGAAACGGTGGACGATCCGGCGCGGGACCAGGTTGCCGTCGCGGTCGCGGCGCTGGCCGGTCTCCATCGGATGGCTGACCAGGGTGCGCAGGGTGACGGTCTCGCCGGGGGCGGCGGTCTGCGGGGCACGGATGCGGGGGGTTACGGACATGGTTCTGCTCCCTGGAGCCTTTCGTGTTCTGATCGAGTCAGAACACGAATTCTAATCCATTGGTTTTCCGCAATTTCAAACCGAAAAAACCTGTCGGCTTTTTCTGAAACTGCTTTACTCGGCACAGCCGCCCACGGTCACCGGCACCATGCGCGAGGTGCGCAGGAACCGGCCGTCGGGCATCTCGGCCAGTGCGATCACCTCCTGCGTGGCGGCCATGCGGATCCGCGTGGTGAAACTGCCGGTCGAGAACCGGCCGAACCGCGCCTTGCAGACGTCGGGAAACGGGTTCGCGGTGGCAAGGATCATCACCGCCACCGCCCCGGGGGCCGAGACCGTGACCGGCACGGCATTGCCGTTCTCGGCCAGTTCCGGCATCGTCAGCACGATCCCGTCGCCCCCGGCCTCGACCGCCGCCGCGCCGCCGGTGAACCCGGCCACCGCCGCGTCAAGCGCGGCAAGGGCGGATTGCGGCACGACCGCCGCCGCCAGCGCCCCGAGCGCAAGGGTCAACGCACCGCGTCGTGAAACCGCGTGGGCCCCTGAAACTGCGCGGACCCGTGAAAGGGCCACCTGTCCGGTCATGATGATGCGCCTCCATCAGCCATCAGCGCCCTGCGGGCGATCCAGAGGCCGATGTGGCAGTTGTCCCGGCCCGCTGCAACCGGCCGGGGCCTGTGGCGGGCCGGGTTGGCGGGACCGCCCGTCCCCCGCCCGCCCGCCGACCGCAACGGATCGTTCGCCCCTTGCGGCCTTCCGCCGAAAGGTTTTCCCGACACGGCCCGCCCGCCAAGAGGATTTTCTTTTTTCTCAAGGCAAAGCCGCTTCAAGAGCCCCCGCGGCTTCGCCTTGATGAAAATATCCCCGACGGAGGCACAGGTGCCGCCCGCACGGCGCCGGGCGGGCGCCCCGCGCCCTCAGCCCGCCGCGCCGATCCCCCGGCCGCGTCGGTCGAAGCGGCGGCCGAACACCACCAGCGTCTTGGTGCGGGTGACGCCGGGGATCACCGCGATCTCGTCCACCAGAACGTCGAGATCCTCGATCCGGGGCGCTTCGGCGGTCAGCATCAGGTCGAATTCACCGTTGATCGACAAGCAGGCCGAGACCTCGGGATAGGATTCGAGCCGCTTGACGATGCGCCGGGTCTCCTGCTGGCGGATTTCCAGCAACAGCAGGATCTGCACCGTCTCGCCCGCCGGGTCGTGGCCCAGCACCACCGAATAGCCCGCGATCACGCCGTCGCGCTCCATCCGGGCGATGCGGTCCTGCACGGTCGAGCGCGCCACCCCCAGCCGGGCGGCGATGGTGGCGGCGGGTTCGCGCGCGTTGCGCCGCAATTCGCCCAAGATGCGGCGGTCGAGATCGTCGCGCGGCGCGGGCGGCGGGGAGGTGGCGGGCGGCAAGGGGCATGTCCTTTCGGGGTTGCGGCGCGGCGGCCAAGGCGGCAGGGTCGCGCCATTGGGCGGGCCGTGCCCGGCGCTTGTCAAGCCACAGGCCGCGCCCGCACGCCGACAGGGGGAAACGCATGACCCGGGTTCCGGTCTTCGACGGCCACAACGATCTGCTGCTTGCACTGTGGGAGGCGGGCGACCGCTCCGGGCAGGACTTCTTCGAGGGAAGGGCCGGGCATCTCGACCTCGCCCGCTGCCGCGAGGGGGGATTCGCCGGCGGTTTCTTCGCCATCTGGGTGCCGGGCGAACACCGCCTTGAGCCGCGCAGCGACGATCCGGCGCCGGTGTTCCCGCCGCTCGGGCCGGAACGGGCGCGGCGGATCACCCTGGAGATGGCCTCGATCCTGATCCGCATGGCCCGCGCGCGCCCCGACGCGATCCGGCTTTGCACCGGCGCGGACCAGATCGAGGCCGCCCGCGCCGCCGGTGCCATTGCCGCCGTGATGCATATCGAGGGCTGCGAGGGGATCGGCCCCGACCTTGACGAACTGCACGTCTATCACGCCGCCGGGCTGCGCTCGCTCGGGCCGGTCTGGTCGCGCGGCAACATCTTCGGCCACGGGGTGCCGTTCCGGTTTCCGTCCTCGCCCGATACCGGGCCGGGGCTGTCCGAGGCCGGGCGGCGACTGGTGCAGGAATGCGACCGGCTGGGGATCCTGATCGACCTGAGCCACCTGAACGAGGCCGGGTTCTGGGAGGTCGCGGACCTGACCGACCGGCCGCTGGTCGCCACCCATTCGAACGCCCATGCGCTGGTGCCCGCAAGCCGCAACCTGACCGACCGCCAGCTTGACGCGATCGCCGAGCGCAGGGGGCTGGTCGGCGTCAACTTCGGGGTGCAGTTCCTCCGCGAGGACGGCGTGAAGAACGCCGATACCCCGCCCGAAACGGTGCTGCGGCACATCGACCACCTGATCGCGCGGCTGGGCGAACGCGGCGTGGCGCTGGGGTCGGATTTCGACGGCGCCATGATGCCGCGTGCCATCGGCAGCGCCGCGGGCCTGCCGGTGCTGGTCGAGGCGATGCGCGGGGCGGGCTATGGCGAGGCGCTGATCGAACGGCTGTGCTGGTCGAACTGGGTGGGCCTGCTGCGCCGGGTGATCGGCTAGAGACCGTCCGATCTTTCTGTTCCAGCAGACATCTGACGATCTCTGCAATGCTACAGCGGCAGATACTCCACCTCTTCCCCCGCCTTGCGCGCGGGGTCGTGCGGCGGTCGCAACAGCAGCGCATCGGCCCCGGACAGTAGCCGCAATGCGCCGCTGTCCTGATTGTCGAAGGGTTCGATCAGCGGCAGCGGCCCGCCCGCGGTCAGCCGCGCCCGCATGTAATGCGCACGCGGCCCGTTCTCGGGGGTATCGCCGGCCAGCCGCGCCCGGTGCAGCCGCGGGGCGGGATCGGGCAGGCCCTGCATGGCGCGCAGCAGGGGCAACATGAACAATATGGCGCAAACGATTGAAGACACGGGGTTTCCCGGAAGGCCAAGCAGCGTTGATTCCCCCAGCCGCCCGGCCATCAGCGGTTTTCCCGGCCGCATCGCGATCTTGTAGAAGGACCGCGCCAGCCCCATGTCGGCGGCGACCTTGCCGACCAGATCGTGATCGCCGACCGAAGCGCCGCCGATGGTCACGATCAGATCCGCATCGGCTGCAAGCCCGATCACATGCTCCAGCGCGGCCTCGTTGTCGCGGGCGATGGGCAGGATGCGGACCTCGGCCCCTTCGGCCTCGGCCATGGCGGCAAGCGCGACCACGTTCGAGGCGGTGATCTGGTCGGGGCCGGGCACCTCGCCGGGCATCACCAGTTCGTCGCCGGTGGCGATCAGCGCCACAACCGGGCGGCGGGCGACCATGGGCCGGGCCACGTTCATCGCCGCCAGAAGCGCGAGGTCGGCGGGTTTGAGGCGGCAAGGGGCCTCGATCCGGAAACCCGCAGCGAAATCAGAGCCCTCGGGGCGGATGTTCCTGCCTTGCGAGACCTCGCGCAGGGTGACGAGGTCTTCATCGGCCTCGGCGTTCTCCTGCATGACGACGCGGGCGGTGCCTTCGGGCACGGGAGCGCCGGTGAAGATGCGCACCGCCTCCCCCGGGTTCACTTTTCCGGAAAACCGTTCTCCGGCACGGGATTGGCCGGCGATCTTCAGGCTGTCGCCCGCCACCGCGCCCTCGGTCACGGCCCAGCCATCCATGGCCGAAGCGGCGAAGGGCGGTTGGGAACGGGTGGCCACCGCCGGTTCCGCCAGCACCCGGCCGACGGCGCGGGCCAGCGGCACGGGTTCGGCCGGCAACGGCAGGGCCAGCGCCAGCACCCGCTCCAGCGCCTCGGCGACCGGGATCATTTGCGGGCCTCATAAAGCCCGGACTTGCCGCCCTCCTTAAGAACCAGCCGGATATCGCTGATCCGCATGGATTTTTCCGCCGCCTTCAGCATGTCGTACACCGTCAGCGCGGCGACCGAAACGGCGGTCAGCGCCTCCATCTCGACCCCGGTGCGGCCGGTGGTGGCCACCGTGGCCTCGATCACCACGCCGGGGATCGCCGGGTCGGGGGTCAGGTCCACCGCGACCTTCGTCACCGGCAGCGGGTGGCACAGCGGGATCAGGTCGGCGGTGCGCTTGGCGGCCATGATGCCTGCAAGCCGGGCCACGCCCAGAACGTCGCCCTTCCGCGCCGTGCCCGCCTCCACCAGCGCCAGCGTCTCGGGGCGCATCACCACCACGCCCCGGGCCACCGCCCGCCGCGCGGTCTCATCCTTGGCCGAGACATCGACCATATGCGCCTGACCTTTCGCGTCGAAATGCGTCAGCATCATTGGCCCCCCTGCGCCGCCAGCGGCTGCGCCAGCAGGGCGCGGGTGGCCTCGCGCACGTCCGCCTGCCGCATCAGGCTTTCACCGATCAGGAAGCCGCGCACCCCGTATCCGGCCAGCCCGGCGAGGTCTTCGGGCGTGAACAGCCCGCTTTCCGAGATCACCATCCGGTCCTCGGGCACCAGCCGGGCAAGACGACGGGTGGTCTCCAGCGTCACCTCGAAGCTGTGCAGGTCGCGGTTGTTGATGCCGATCAGCGGCGAGCGCAGCCGGGCGGCGCGCTCAAGCTCGGTCTCGTTGTGGACCTCGATCAGCACGTCCATTCCGAGGGTTATGGCCGCATCTTCAAGTTCCCCGGCCTGCGCGTCCGAGACCGCGGCCATGATGATCAGGATGCAGTCGGCATGCCAGGCGCGGGCCTCATACACCTGCCACGGGTCATAGAGGAAATCCTTGCGCAGGCAGGGAAGTGCCGTCGCCTCATGCGCGGCGGTCAGGAATTCGGGCGCACCCTGGAAGCTGGGCGCGTCGGTCAGCACCGAAAGGCAGGCCGCGCCCCCGGCCTCATAGGCGCGGGCGAGGTCCACCGGGTCGAAATCCGCGCGGATCAGGCCCTTGGAGGGGCTCGCCTTCTTGATCTCGGCGATCAGCCCGTAGCCGGTGGCGGCGGCGCGGCGCAGCGCCCCGGCGAAGCCCCGCGGCGCGGGGGCGGCGCGGGCGGCGGCCTCCAGCCCGGCGCGGGTCAGGGCGGTCTTGGCGGCGGCGATCTCTTCGAGCTTGTAGTCGCGGATGCGGTCGAGAATGGTCATGGTCGGCGGGCCTCCTTGCCCTTCGTCCTAGCGTCCGGGTGCGGCGAAGGGAAGCGGGCAATCAGCCGCGCCAGCCGATCGGCGCCTCGCCCCGGGCGGTCAGCCAGTCGTTGACGCGGCTGAACGGGCGCGAGCCGAAGAACCCCCTGCGCGCCGAAAGCGGCGAGGGATGGGCCGAGCGGATCACCAGATGACCGGGGCCGATCAGCGGGTCCGCGAGCTTTTGCGCGGGCTGGCCCCAGAGGATGAAGGCGGTGGGGTGTTGTGCCACCCGCTCCAGCACCTGCCGGGTGAGTTTCTGCCAGCCGAGCGCCTTGTGACCGTGGCTGACCCCCTCGGGCACGCTGAGGACGGGGTTCAGGAGCAACACCCCCTGCCGCGCCCAATGGCTCAGGTCGCCATGGGCGGGGGCGGCGCCGAGGTCGCCCTGCATCTCGCGGAAGATATTGGCCAGCGACCGGGGCAGCGGCTTCGTGCCCGGCGGCACCGAGAACGCCAGCCCCATCGCATGGGCGCGGTTCGGATAGGGATCCTGGCCGAGGATCACCACCCGCACCCGTTCGGGCGGCGTGAGGTCGAGCGCGGCGAACACCCGTTCCGGGCCGGGCAGCCAGCCGGTATCCCGTGCCAGAGCGGCCCGGATGCGGGGCCAGTCGGCGCCGAAGAACGGCAGGTCGGCCCAGGCGGCGGGCGGGGGCATCGGTTCGGTCATCGCGTCTTTCCATCCGTGACGCCCGTGGCGGGCCGGGCAAGGGGGCCTTCTGCCCCCTCTTGCGCCTGACGGCGCAATTGTTCGCCGCTAAAAACCGTCCCCCGGACGGTTTTCTCAACGCGGCTCACCCCGAGAGTATTTTCAGAAAGGTGAAGAATATTAGGGCCTTCCGGCCTTCTTCTGTCTGAAAATATCCCCGCCGGAGGCTTCCGCACTTTCCACCTGTGCAACGCCTGGCGGATGCGCGCCGGTCACGCCGCCGGGGCGATCCGGGCCAGCGCGGCGAGTTTCGCCTTCGCCCTGCCGCTGGCAATGCTTTCGCGCGCCACCTCCACCCCCTCGCGCAGGCCGGGGGCGCGTTCGGCCACCACCAGCGCGGCGGCGGCATTGAGCAGCACCGCGTCGCGATAGGCCCCTTCGGCCCCGTCGAGCAGGGCGCGCAAGGCGGCGGCGTTCTCGGCGGGGGTGCCGCCCATGATCGCCTCGAACGGGTGTTCGGGCAGGCCCGCGTCTTCCGGGTGCAGCTCGAACTCGCGCACCGCGCCCGCTTCCAGCGCCGCCACGAGGGTCGGCGCGGCGATCGAGATTTCATCCGTGCCGTCGCCGCCATGGACGATCCAGGCGCGGTCCGAGCCGAGCGCGGCCAGCGTCTCGGCCATCGGCCGGATCAGCCCGGCGGCGAAGGTGCCGGTGAGTTGCCGCCTGACCCCGGCCGGGTTGGTCAGCGGCCCGAGGATGTTGAAGATCGTCCGCGTCCCGAGTTCCAGCCGGATCGGTGCGACGTGGCGGGTGGCCGGGTGGTGCATCGGCGCCATCATGAAGCCGATCCCGGCCTCGGTCAGGCAGCGTTCCACCACCTCGGGGCCGACCATGACGTCGAGGCCAAGCTCGGTCAGCGCATCGGCCGCGCCGGATTTCGACGACAGGTTGCGGTTGCCGTGTTTCGCGACCACTACCCCCGCGCCGGCCACGACGAGCGCCGCGGCGGTGGAGATATTCAGTGTGCCCTTGCCGTCGCCGCCGGTGCCGACGATATCCATCGCCCCTTCGGGCGCGCGCACCTTCACGCATTTGGCGCGCATCACGCTGGCGGCGGCGGCGTATTCATCGACCGTCTCGCCCCGCGTGCGCAGCGCCATCAGGAAGCCGCCGGTCTGGGCGGGGGTGGCCCCGCCCTCGAACAGGATGGTGAAGGCGCGCTCGGCCTCCTCCCGGCTCAGCGGGCGGGTGCAGGCGGCGGCAATGAGCGGGCGCAGGTCGGAGGCGCTCATGCCGGGACGCCCTCGGCCGTGGTCGCGAGGAAGTTGCGCAGAAGCGCGTGGCCGTGTTCGCTGGCGATGCTTTCGGGGTGGAACTGCACCCCCTCCACCGGCCTGTCGCGGTGGCGCAGGCCCATGATGGTGCCGTCGTCAAGCCATGCGGTGATCTCGAAACAGTCGGGCAGGCTTTCGCGTTCCACCACCAGCGAGTGGTAGCGGGTGGCGCGGAACGGCGAGGGCAGGCCGCGGAACACGCCCGTGCCGTTGTGGTGCATGTCCGAGGTCTTGCCGTGTACGATCTCGTGGCAGCGCACCACCTTGCCGCCGAACGCCTGGCCCACGGTCTGGTGCCCGAGGCAGACGCCGAGGAGGGGGATCCCGGCCTCGGCCGCCGCCAGCGTCAGCGGCAGGCAGATCCCGGCCCGGTCCGGGTCGCAGGGGCCGGGCGAGAGCAAGATCCCCGAGGGCCGCAGCGCCATCGCCGCCTGCACGTCGAGCGCGTCGTTGCGGTGGACGGCGACCTCGGCCCCCAGTTCGCCCAGGTAATGGACGAGGTTGAAGGTGAAGCTGTCGTAATTGTCGATCAGAAGCAACATGCGGTCGTAACCCATCGTATTGGTTGGGTTCCTTCCGTGGTCGTCTGCCGTGATATCCGCAGTGGCACCCGCTTTCCCCGCCGATACCCTGCCCGACCGACTTCGGCCCCGTGGAACGTCATCCCCGCTTATCGCGCATCTGCCCGCTCAGGGCAACTGTTCGTCGCCGGTATCCGTCTGTCGCGGGTATCGCAGGCCAGACGCGCAGATGCGAGGCCGGGGAGCGGCGGTCCGGACGGCTTCATGGGGTGCGACGCGCACGGCCTGCGGGGTGCCATCGGGAATGATCTTCTTGCCTGTTGTCTTCTTTTGCGGCCTGTGGTGCAGACAAGGGCCCCGCCTGTTTGCGGAATCAAGACCGGGATGCGGGCGTCGGGCGCGGCACGCGCGCAGGAGGAGGCGGACGGCCCCCTTTCCCCCTTTCGCCCCCTACCAGTGGCCGGTGTTTTCCATGCTGATCCAGGGTTCTTCCGGTTCCTTGGCCTCGCCCGCCTGCAACAGTTCGATCGAGATGTTGTCGGGGCTGCGCACGAAGGCCATGCGGCCGTCGCGCGGCGGGCGGTTGATGGTGATGCCGTTCTCCATCAGGTAGCGGCAGAACGCATGGATATCCCCGACCTCATAGGCGAGATGGCCGAAGTGGCGGCTGTCCGACGGAAGCCCCTCGTCGCCGTCCCAGTTCCAGGTCAGTTCCAGCGGGCATTCCTCCTGCCCCGGCGGCGCCAGATAGACCAGCGTGAAACGGCCCTGTTCGCTTTCGATCCGGCGGGTCTCGCGCAGGCCAAGCAGTTCGTAGAACGCCATGGATTTTTCCAGGTCGAGCACCCGCACCATGGTGTGAAGATAGCGGATCTGCATGTCTGGCCCTCCTGCGCGGGGCCTGTTCCGGCCCCTGTCATGCGGTTATGTCCTGCGCGGCCCCTGCGTCGGGGCTGGCGCGACCATAAGCCAGCGGCGGGCCCGGCGCCACCCCGGCCGTATCAGAACTGCGAGCGCAGCCCGACCGACACCCCGGTCTGAGACGTGTCGAAACGGCTGACGTTCGAGCGGGTGCGCACGGTGCGCAGGGTCACCACCGGCGCGAAGCCCGCATAGCTGACGCCCGGGAAGGTCACGTTCAGCACCGCGCCGTAGGTGTCGTCGCGCCGCCCGCCGGGGACGGCGATCGGGCCGACCACATAGCCGGAAAACCCGGTGCGACTGACCGTCAGCATCCCCGACAGCTTCGCCGGGCCGATCTCGCGGCCCAGCTCGTAGGAAAGATAACCGCCCACCCCCTGCGACGAGCGCCCGGCGAACTGGGTGTCATGGCCGCTGAACCACAGCCCGCCGCCGATCACGTCGCCGTTGTCGCGCAGCCGCACCAGACTGGCCTGCACGCTATGCACACTGTCGCCCCGGGTCTGGCCGGGGGTGGCCTCGCGCGCCTCGACCGCGGCGGTGAGCCCGGCGAGCGTGTGGCCCCCCAGCGCCCGGTGCCAGCCGACCGAGGCGCGGGCAAAACTGTAGTCGCGCCCGTCGCGGGCCCATTGCCGCCCGGCACCGATCTCGGCCGCGATCACCTGCGGGCTGTCCGCCGGGCGGATGGTGTGGCGCAGGCCGATCTCGGCCCGGTGGGTGTCGTAGATGCGCGGGTCGAGGTCGGGCACCCGGTCGCGCGAGGCCCGGCTGAGATCGACCCGCCGCAGCGTGAGGCCGCCGGTGACATGGGTCTCGCTGCCCGCGCCGCGGCGGATGCGGTAGGCGGCCTGCCCGCGCGCCTCGGTGATCAGCCCCGACAGCGCCTGCCCGTCGGGGCTGAGCCAGCCGACGATGGGCACGCCGTCGATGATGTTGTATTCGCCCGACGCGCCGTTGTTGACGTTGTTCGACGGGTTGACCGAAAACTGTAGGTCGATCTGCCACGGGTTCCGCGCCCGGACGTTGCGCAGGGCGCGGATGCTCAGCTCGCGCTCGGCCGCGCCGGGGGCGGCGTCGGCGGCGCGGCGCAGCCACCATTGCGCACGGCCGTAATGTTCGCGGTTCCAGGCGGCGACGGCGGTGAGCCGGGCCGACTGATAGCGCTGCTGCGGGCTTTGCGCATGGCGATGCGCGCGCCGGGCCGCGGCCTGCGCGCCTTCGAGGTCGCCCGCGCGCATCAGCGCGGTGGCCATCAGGAAATGCGCATAGGCGTCGGTGTCGTCGCGGGTCAGCAGCGCGCGGGCGATCTCCACCGCGACGTCGGGCCGCCCGGCCTCCAGCGCCGCCATGCCCATCAGCCGGGCCTGTTCGACGCCGAAACCCCGCAACCCTTCGGCTGCGGGGGCGGTTTCCGCCTCGGCCCCGGCCCGCAGCGGGGCCAGAAGCACCAGCGCCAGAAGGGCAAATGCCCTAGGGAGCGACATTGCCGCAGCTTGCCGAATCGCTGCCCAACATGCCGCATTGACGCAGCACGAAGATGCCGCGCTCGCTGGCGTTGGTCAGTTCACTTCCTGCCCCGTCATAGAGCCGGTTCAGTGCAACGATCCCGGCTGCATTACCCGCGTTCTCACCGCCGAAGATGCCGCCGTAGTCGCCGGTCGCGGTATGGTTGGGGTCAATATCGAGAGGCCGTTCGACCCAGCCTTGGAAGGTGCCGTCAGCCGTGATTGCGGCTTCAATCAGCACCACGTCTTCAAGCCCGAAGCTATGATCCAGCAGCACCCGGTCGGTGATTGTCCCCTCCACCGCGTTATCGGCAAAGTTGGCGTTGATGAACACCTCGCCGCTGACCCGTGACGCTTGGCCGGGAATCGCTTGCGGAGGCGTGCCGGGTGTGATCGGCATGATCTCACCGGGCCGTGGTGCGCGGATGTTGGTCAGGCCGGCATAGGTTCCAGCATAAGAAACCTGTCCGGTGCCCGGTCCGGGCTGATCGTTCGGCGGCGGAGTAAAATCGCCCACACGCTCATAAGTGGCGCCCGAGAAGTAATAGTTGAACAGACCACCGTCACCGCCGACCCCGGCGCGAACCGTCGCGTCGGCGGACTGCCGGGCGAGGCCGATGAACATCCGGTCGCGTTCATCTTCCTGCATCTTGTAGGCTTGATAGTCGCCAACGTCGAGCGCAGGAGCGCGTTCCCATGTTGCGAGTTCGGGTGTGGTGTCGCCGCTGCTGATGGCGATCTGGAACGTATCGCTGTCGGCATCATAAACGATCTGGCTGACGTTGTGGCGCAGCACCGTGGGGATCGCCTCGGGCGAGCCCGGCGCCGGGTCCACGGGATCGGTCGGCTCATCCGGATCGTCGAACCACGGCGGCGCTCCGCTGCTATCGAAGGAGTCGCCACTGCACCCGGCCACCGCGAGTGCCGCTGCCAACGGCACGACATATCTGAACATTTGATCACTGCCCGATTTGTTGTTTTGCTGAATCCTGCCGAAGCGGGGCCGGTCTGTCAATTCGCCGTTACCCTCCGGGGGCTGTCCGACCGGGGCTCTGGTGCAAAAAGGTCGCGCCGTGGCGGCGGGCCGCCCCCGACCTTGTATGTTGCGCCGCTGCGCGGGCCAGATATAGTGTCGGCCCGAATCCCGCAGCCCCCGAATCCCGTAGCGGAGCCCGCCATGCCCCTTTCCCCCGAGCAGACAGCCGAGATCGAGGCCGCCCGCGCCGCCCCGCGCCCCACCCTGCGCGCGGTGTCCGAGGGGATGGAGGCGCATCTCTACCTTGCGCACGAGGTGCTGGACCACGGCTTTGTGCGGGTGATCGACTACATGGGCGACGATGCCGCCATCGTGCAGGCGGCGCGGGTCAGCTACGGCGCGGGCACCAGGCATGTGTCGAACGACGAGGGGCTGATCCGCTATCTGATGCGGCACTGGCACTCGACCCCCTTCGAGATGTGCGAGGTCAAGTTCCACGTCAAGCTGCCGGTCTTCGTGGCGCGGCAGTGGATCCGCCACCGCACCGCCAATGTGAACGAATATTCGGCGCGCTATTCCATTCTGGACCGCGAGTTCTACATCCCCGCGCCGGAACAGCTCGCGGCGCAATCGACGGTGAACAATCAGGGCCGGGGCGAGGTGCTGGCGGGCGAGGAGGCGGCGCGGGTGCTGGAGATGCTCAAGTCCGACGCCGCGCGCAGCTACGACCATTACGAGGCGATGCTGTCGCAGGAGGGCCAGCAGGGGCTGGCGCGCGAACTGGCGCGGATGAACCTGCCCGCGAACGTCTATACCCAGTGGTACTGGAAGACCGACCTGCACAACCTGTTCCACTTCCTGCGGCTGCGCGCCGACGCCCATGCGCAATACGAGATCCGCGCCTATGCCGAGGTGATGACCCGGCTGGTGGCGGACTGGGTGCCGCTGGCGGCGCGGGCCTTCGAGGACTACCGGCTGGGCGGCGCCACGCTTTCGGCCTCGGCCCTGGGCTGCGTCAAGCGGATGCTCGCGGGCGAGGCGGTGACGCAGGAGACCTCCGGCATGAGCAAGGGCGAGTGGCGCGAGTTCCGGGCGCTGCTGGACTGAGGGCGCGGCCCTGTCGCGACAGAGGGCAGCGGTCGACCGTCCGTAGACCCGCAGGATGGGCGATATTGCCCACCATGCACCGGGGGCGGAACAGCCCCCTCACCGGCATCGGAACGCCCGGACCCGCCCCCCGCCACAGGCCGCGCACAAAAAAATCCGCCGGGCATCCGAAGCGACTGGCAGAATTGCGGTATTTGCGATAGGTCAATACCGGACCGCGCCGTTCGGGCTAAGCAATATCCCGACAGCGATCCAGCCACCGAGGGAAACCCATGTACAAGCATATCCTGATCGCCACCGACGGTTCCGAGCTTGCCGACAAGGGGGTCGAGCAAGGCTTCGCCCTTGCCGGTCCGCTTGGCGCGAAAGTCACGGTCCTGACCGTCTCGGAACCGCTGAGCGCCCGGGCGCTCAAGACCGCCTTCTACGCCGGGGTCCGCGATCCGGTCTCCCGCTACGACCAGTCGATCGAGCAGGAGATGCACGAGCGTTTCGCGCCGATCGAGCAGCGCGCCAAGGAACAGGGCGTGGAGATCCTGCTGGAGCATGAGGTGGACGACCACCCGGCCCAGGCCATCGTGCGGGTCGCCAACCTTCAGGGCTGCGACCTGATCGTCATGTCCTCGCACGGGCGCCGGGGTGCGCAACGGCTGATCCTCGGCAGCCAGACCGCCGAGGTGCTGGCGCATACCACGATCCCGGTGCTGGTGATCCGGTAGGGGGCGCAGGCCCCCGCACCGGCGGGCGCCGCCGTGGCGGCGCCCGGCAGTCGGAAATCCCGGGGCGGAAATCCCGGACCGCCCCCCTTTCCATCCCTACCGATCCCGGCTAGTAGCGGGGCTGTCGGGGCGTAGCGCAGCCTGGTAGCGCGACGGTTTTGGGTACCGTAGGTCGTGAGTTCGAATCTCGCCGCCCCGACCACTCCTTTTCCGGCCTGCCCCGGTTATGCCGCCCCCGCTATGCCGCCTCGTGGCGCAGGATCGCCGCTTCGGCCATGGTAAGCGCCCGGCGCACCGGGGCGCCGTAAAGCTGCGGGTCGCGCCCCGCCGTGGGCAGCACGGCCAGCAGCGCCTCGCGCTGGGTCGCCTCGATCGTGTCCAGATCGGCATCGGCGGGGTGGAAGCTTTCGGTCTCCATCCCGTTTGCCAGCACGATCTGGTGGTTTTCCAGCAGGATATGGATATAGCCGACCTCGCGCAGCGCGGTGTCCACCGTCACGCTGTGGTCGTTGACCAGATCGGCGGCGCGCACCAGCACTTCGGGGATGCCGAACAGCGCCTGCGCCGCCGCGCCCCTGACCAGCATCCGGTGATGCGGCGAGACCAGCAACTCCCGGTCCGGCCGCCCGCTGCCCAGCGCCTCGGCACGGAACCGGACCGGGCGCAGATGCGGCATGGCGTATAGCCGGGCGCCGCTCATCCGCCGGTGCCCGGTCCAGAGGATTTCCTGCGGGCCGTTGTCGCGCGTGTCGATGAAATCGCCCGGCCGCAGCGCCTCGATCGGGCGCGGCCCGCCGGGGGTGGCGATCCGGGTGCCGGGGGTGAAACAGATCACCCCGCCGCGCTCGGGCCCCGCCGGACGTTCCGGCCCGGGTTCCACCGTGCTGCGCACCACCCAGAGATCGGTCGCTGCCGGCGGCATCCGCCCGGTGAACATCAGCAGCCGCGCGCCGGTGCCCGGCACGGCGATCAGCGTCGCCACATGGCTGCGCCGCCCGTCGGTCAGCACGAAACCCTGCTCCGGGGCCTCGTCCGGCCCGCCCTGCCCCATGTCCGGCCCCATGTCCGGCGGCAGCCCCGGCCCGCGCGGTTCCAGCGCCGCGCCGATCAGCCGCCGCACCATCCGCGCGGCGCGCCTGCGCAATTCCTCTGATCCCTCGGCCCCATCCAGAAGCAATGCCGGGCCCGGCACGTCCATCCGCACCGCCTGCCCGGTCCAGCGCCAGCCTGCCCCGACCCTCAGAACCCCGAGGTCCGGCGCGCGCATCCCGTCTGCTTCCGTTTGCGACCAGGAGATGACGAACGTGCCGCTTTCGCCCGTTCCCATATCCCGACCCATCTGCTCGTTACATTATTATTGTTACGGAAAAGTTAACAGTTGCAGGCGGCTTTGACTATGGCCTGCGCGCAACACCCGCCGGAATTCGAATCGCCGGTCAGCGCCGCGCCCGGCGCCATCCGGCGGCGCGGGCCTCGGCCTCGGAACAGAACCAGCGCTCGCCCGAGCGCGTGTCGATCCTTGTGCGGTCGTAATGCGTCTGCCCGGGCAGGTGATGGATACGTTCGCCCGAGCGGTTGATATTGCCCTTGATCGTGCATTCGCCAGAAGCCGGGGCCGCCCGGATCTTCGGCGCCGTCTGCGCCGCCTCACGCGGCAGGCAGAACCCGGCCGGTTCCGGAACGCCGCCGCGAAAGATGCCGGCGCCCGCGCGGATCGCGGCGCGTTCCGCCGCCTCGTAGCCCCGGGAATGCGGATGGTTCCGGGCATGGCGCGGGCAGGCCCGCGCCAGTCCGCGCCCGATCGCCAGCGCCGCAAGATCCTGCCCGTCCAGGGTGCAGCGCTCCACCACCCTGCCATGGGTGCGCTCGCCCAGATCGGTGCAATCCACGCGGCGGCCCTCGGTCAGGCCGCGCATCTCCGCCGTGGCCCAGTCGCCGCAGCGCCATGGGCTGCCGTCGTGGTCGCGGCAGGTTCCGGCCCGTTCCGGGCTGTCGATCCCGTGGATCCGGATGCGCGCGCCCGCGACCTCGATGGTGTCGCCGTCGATCACCGTGACCGGACCGGAAAGCCGGGCACCGCCCTGCGCCCCTTCCACCCCGTCGGGCAGCGGCGCGACGGCAAGGGCGAGGACGATCAGGGCAAGGACGGCGGCTAGTTTCGGCATGGGCCGAGGGTCGCCCGCGAATCTGGCGACAACAAGGAAATAGTTAATAAAAGGTTAACGAATGATGGTTTGCTGTTGAAAGCTCGCTTCAGCAGCAAACGGGAAACAATGCTGCGGCTTGCCACGGAAATCCCCTGTCACGACTGGGGCGGCGGCAGCGCGTGCCGGGGCCGGGCAAAGGGATGGAAAGGGCATCGCCACACCGCCACATTGCCCCCGGGGCGCCCTGTCCGGAACCGGCCCGCACGGCGGCGTGAAACCCCGGCGCATCGCCTTGCCAAGAACCGCCCCCGCAGATAGGGTGCGCGCGCGAAAATCCCCGCCGTTTCCGCCGCCGCGGTCGCCGGGCAGAACAATGAGGACAACGAATGTTCGCCACTCCCGCCTATGCGCAGGCTGCCGGGGGCGCAGGCAGCGCCTTTGCCAGCTTCCTGCCGCTGATCCTGATCTTCGCGATCATGTATTTCCTGCTGATCCGCCCGCAGCAGAAGAAACTCAAGGACCATCGCGCCATGGTCGAGGCGCTGCGGCGGGGCGACCAGGTGCTGACCCAGGGCGGGATCATCGGCAAGGTGCTCAAGGTCAAGGAAGACGGCGAGCTTGAAGTCGAGATCGCCGACGGCGTAAAGGTGCGGGTGCTGCGCCACACCATCGCCCAGGTGATTTCCAAGACCGAACCCGCCGCCTCCTGACGGCACAGCGGCCCCCGACGGCAATCCCGGCCTGCGGGGGTCGGCAAGGATCATACGCCATGCTGCAATTTCCGATGTGGAAACGGGTTCTGGTCTGGTCGCTCTGCGCGCTCGGCCTCCTGTTCGCCATGCCGAACCTGTTCTACTCCAAGGTCGAACTGCGCAACGACGCGGCCAAGATGGTCGCGGCGGCGGGCGGCGCGGCCACCCCGGAACAGGAGGCCGCGATCGCCGCATGGCCGTCGTTCCTGCCCACGACCATCGTCAACCTCGGGCTCGACCTGCGCGGCGGCGCGCATCTGCTGGCCGAGGTGCTGGTGGCCGATGTCTATGCGGGGCGCATGAACGGGCTCTGGCCCGAGGTGCGCGACGCGCTGCGGGCCGAGCGCGACGTGGTGGGCAACGTCCGCCGCATCGGCTCGGACCCGGGCGAGCTGCGGGTGGCGATCTCGGAAACCGGCGGCATCAACCGCGCGCTCGAAGTGGTGCGGGGGCTGGCGCGGCCGGTGGCCACGATGACCGGATTCGGCGCCAGCGACCTTCAGGTGCGCCGCGACGGCGACGAGATCGTCGTCTCGCTGACCGATGCCGAACGCGCCGCCACCGACGACCGCACCATCCAGCAGTCGCTGGAGATCATCCGCCGCCGCGTCGATGAGGTCGGCACGCGCGAGCCCACGATCATGCGGCAAGGGAACGACCGCATCCTGATCCAGGTGCCCGGCATCGGCTCGGCCGAGGAACTGAAGGCGCTGATCGGCACCACCGCGCGGCTGACCTTCCACCCGGTCGTCAGCCGCACCGCCGACGGCGGCCAGTCGCCGGGGCCCCGGAACCAGATCCTGCCCTCGATGGACGAGCCGGGCGTCTGGTACATCATCGAGGAATCCCCGGTCGTCACCGGCGAGGAACTGGTCGATGCCCAGCCCGCCTTCGACCAGAACAACCGCCCGGCGGTCAACTTCCGCTTCAACCCCTCGGGCGCGCGCAAGTTCGGCGACTATACCGCGACCAACATCGGCTCGCCCTTCGCCATCGTGCTGGACGACGAGGTGATCTCGGCCCCGGTCATCCAGAGCCATATCCCCGGCGGTTCGGGCATCATCACCGGCCGCTTCTCGGTCGACGAATCGACCCAGCTTGCGGTGCTGCTGCGCGCGGGCGCGCTTCCGGCCGAGATGATCTTCCTTGAGGAACGGACCATCGGCCCCGAACTCGGCGCCGACAGTATCGAGGCCGGGCGCATCGCCGCGGTCGCGGCGCTGGTCGCGGTGCTGGTGTCGATGGTGCTGGCCTACGGGCTGTTCGGCCTCTTCGCCAATATCGCGCTCTTGATCAACGTGGGGATGCTGTTCGGCATCCTGTCGCTGATCGGCGCCACGCTGACGCTGCCCGGCATCGCCGGGATCGTGCTGACCATCGGCATGGCGGTGGACGCGAACGTGCTGATCTACGAACGGATACGCGAGGAGTTGCGAACCGCGCGCGGCCCCGCCCGCGCGCTTGAACTCGGCTATGAGCGCGCGCTTTCCGCCATCATCGATGCCAACGTCACCACGGTGATCGTGGCGCTGATCCTGTTCATCATGGGGGCCGGGCCGGTGCGCGGCTTTGCCGTCACGCTGGGGATCGGCATCGTCACCTCGGTCTTCACCGCCATCTATGTCACCCGCCTGCTGATCGTGCTCTGGTTCGAGTGGCGGCGACCGAAAACCATCTACGTCTGAAGGGCTGGCCATGCGACATCTGCGAATCGTCCCGGAACAGACGAACATCAACTTCTTCCGCTACTGGAAGGTCTTCTTCTTCGGCTCGGTCGGGATGATGGTGGTCTCGGTGGTGGTGTTCCTCCTTCTCGGGCTGAACTTCGGCATCGACTTCCGCGGCGGCACCACGATCCGCTCGGAAAGCAGCCAGCCGCTCGACGTGGGCGCCTATCGTTCGGCCATCGCGCCCCTTGGGCTTGGCGATGTCAGCATCGCCGAAGTGTTCGACGCCGGTTTCGACACCACGCGCAACGTGGCGATGATCCGGGTGCAGGCGCAGGACGACACCGGCTCGATGAGCCCGGCCGAGATCGCCGCGATCGAGGCCGTCCTGAAAGAGATCGACCCCGACGTGCGCTTCGCCTCGGTCGAAAGCGTGGGGCCCAAGGTTTCGGGCGAACTGGTGCGGACGGCGGTGATCGCCGTCATGCTGGCCATCCTCGGGATCGGCTTTTACGTCTGGATGCGCTTCGAATGGCAGTTTTCCGTGGGCGCGGTGATCGGGCTCACCCATGACGCGATCCTGACCATCGGCATGTTCTCGCTGTTGCAGATCCGCTTCGACCTGCCGATCATCGCGGCGATCCTTGCCATCGTCGGCTATTCGATCAACGACAAGGTGGTGATCTTCGACCGGGTGCGCGAGAACCTCGGAAAATACAAGAAGCGGCCGCTGCTCGACATCCTGAACCTGTCGATCAACGAAACGCTGAGCCGGACCCTGATGACCTCGGGCACCACGCTGATCGCGCTGATCGCGCTTCTGGTGCTGGGGGGCGACGTGCTGCGCAGCTTCGTGTTCGCGATCTGCTGGGGGGTGGTGATCGGCACCTATTCCTCGGTGTTCATGGCGGCGCAATCGCTGATCTTCCTCGGCGTCAAGCGCGAATGGGGCAAACCCGCGACCGACGCCGGAACGCAATTCGCCGACGGCGCGAAGTAAGCCCGCCGGGGGGGCGGTCACGGCGGGGCGGTGTCTCTTGCGTGCTGGTCGGCCGCAGCCCGAGGTAAATGCATTGCGCAACTGAGGGCAGCGGCCGCCGTCGTGCCGAAGGCACGCCTCCGGCGTGACGTGCCGAAGGCACGCCTGCGGCGTGACGCGGGCGGTCGGCCGCTGCCCGGCGGGGCGCGTGACGCGCCTTGAGTCCCGGCAGGAATTGCGCTCCGGATTCCCTTTACCTTATTACCGACCATCACCCAGGACAGACATCACCTGCAACAATCGACAGAAGGGCGCAGGCGGCCCCTGCCGCCCTGCCCCGGCGAAACGTCCGAATCCGGCAGCAAACTTGACCTTTCGCGCCGGATGGGCTAACCGCACCCATCCGCGCCGGGCCAGAACCCGTGGCGCGACAAGCCGAGCCGATGCGGGGCGCGCATGGAAATCACAGCGTCCCATTCCCTTGCGGTCCGATACCGCAATCCGAAGGACGCCATATGACCAAGTTTTCCGATCTGAAACTGGACCCCAAGGTCCTGAAAGCCGTATCCGAGGCGGGCTACGAGGCCCCGACCCCGATCCAGGCGCAGGCGATTCCGCCCGCGCTCGAAGGCCGCGACGTGCTGGGGATCGCCCAGACCGGCACCGGCAAGACCGCAAGCTTCACCCTGCCGATGATCACGCTGCTGGGCAAGGGCCGGGCGCGGGCGCGGATGCCGCGTTCGCTGGTACTGGCGCCGACGCGCGAACTTGCCGCGCAGGTGGCCGAGAACTTCGACATCTACGCCAAGTATACCAAGCTGACCAAGGCGTTGCTGATCGGCGGGGTTTCGTTCAAGGAACAGGATCTGCTGATCGACCGGGGCGTCGATGTGCTGATCGCCACCCCGGGCCGGCTGCTCGACCATTTCGAGCGCGGCAAGCTGCTGCTCACCGGCGTGCAGATCATGGTGGTCGATGAGGCCGACCGGATGCTCGACATGGGGTTCATCCCGGATATCGAGCGCATCTTCAGCCTCACGCCCTTCACCCGGCAGACCTTCTTCTACTCCGCCACCATGGCGCCCGAGATCGAGCGGCTGACCAATACCTTCCTGTCGGCCCCGGTGCGGGTCGAGGTGGCGCGGCAGGCCACCGCCTCCGAAACCATCGAACAGCGGCTTTACGCCTTCACCCCCTCGCGCCGAGACCGGGGCTTCGCGGAAAAGCGCGCGCTCCTGCGGCGGCTGATCCGCGACGAGGGCGAGAACTGCACCAACGCCATCATCTTCTGCAACCGCAAGATGGATGTCGATGTGCTGGCCAAGTCGCTGAAGGCGCACGGATTCAACGCCTCGCCGATCCACGGCGACCTCGACCAGTCGGTGCGCACCCGCACGCTCGAAGGGTTCCGCGACGGGACGGTGCGGCTGCTGATCGCCTCCGACGTGGCGGCGCGCGGGCTGGACATTCCGGCGGTCAGCCATGTGTTCAACTTCGACGTGCCCTCGCATCCCGAGGATTACGTCCACCGCATCGGCCGCACCGGCCGGGCCGGGCGTTCGGGGCGGGCCTTCACCATCGCGGCGCTTCCGGCGGACGACAAGTATCTGGCGGCGATCGAATCGCTGATCGCCCGGCCGATCCCCCGCGCCGAAACCCCCGAGGTGGTGTTCGACGACCGCCCCGACCGGGGCGAACACCGCCAGCCGCGTTCGCGCAGCGCAAGGGTCGGGCGGCCGGAACGCGGGCCCGAGCAGCGCGCCGGGCAGGCACAACCCGCCAAGCGCGCGGAGCAGGAGCAGGAGCAGGAACCCATCGCAGCGCAGCGCGCCGCCGAACCCGCGCCCCGGCCGGCGGAGCGCCGTTCCGACGACCGCCGCTCCCACGACCGCCGCCACGATGACCGCCGCAGGGGCGAGGCGCCGGTGGTGGGCATGGGCGACCACATGCCCGAATTCCTGACCCGCAGCTTTGCCCGCCCGGTCGCCGATACCGTGGCCGAGACCTTTGCCGAGGCAGGGGCAGAGACGGCGGCCGAGCCCCCGGAACCGGCCGGGGCCGCGTCGGAATAAGGCTCAACGTCCGGCCCAGACCCGCCCGGCCCCCGGCGCCGCGCGCAGGCGGAGCCCGCCGCGTGCCGGGCTGATCGCCAGCGCGCCGGTGGCGTCCAGCGTGGCGCGGTCGATCACCCTGCAACCGGGCGGCACCGGGTCTTCGACCAGCCCGGCGACGATCACCAGATCGGCCCCGTCGCAAGCCTCCGCCACCCCGGCCCCGGCCTCGCGCCCGGTCAGGTGCACCCCGCGCAGCCCGGCAAAGGAAAATTCCCGCGCCCCCGCAGGGCCGGTGAAACCGGGCCGCGCAGCGGCCTCGGGCTGCGACGCGGGATCGCCGTCGCGCACCAGCCAGTCGCGGGCCGAAAACCCGTTGCCGCGCGGGGCGGAAAGCGCCCTGCCCCCGGGCCCCATCAGGCCCAGCAACCCGCCGTCGGCCGAGACCAGCAGCGCGGGCCGCCCGGTTCCGGCCCAGAGCGCCACGGCCAGCAGCAGCGGCAAGAGCGCGGCGGCCCGCAGCCGTGCCCCCGTGACCAGCACCGCCCAGAGCCCGCCGAGCGTGATCAGCCCGATCACCGGCGCGGGCGGGCCGGGCAGCAGGAAGGCCGAACCCGCAAGCCCCGCCACCCAATCACCGACGAACAGGATCCAGCGCCCGCCGATCTCCATCAGCCAGTAAAGCGGCGCGGCGAGACCCAACGGCCCCAGCACCGCGGCCAGCACCCCCGCGGGCATGACCGTCATCCCCATCACCGGCACGGCAAGCAGGTTGGCGATCAGCCCGTAGCTGCCGACCCGGTTGAAATGCGCCGCAACGTAAGGCGTGGTGACCGCCCCGGCGATCAGCGACGACAGCACCAGTGTCACCACCGGCATCAGCCAGCGTGGCGCCCCGGCCCGCTGCGCCCATCGGGTTCCGCTCACGAATACCGTGACCAGCGCCACCGTGGCGGCGTAGGACATCTGGAAGCCGGGGTTGAACAGCATCTCGGGCCGCAGCGCCAGCACGATCAGCGCCGAAAGCGCGATGGGGCGCAAGGACAGCGCCCGGCGGTCGAACAGCACCGCGACCAGCATCACCGCGACCATGATGAAGCTGCGCTCGGTCGCCACGTCGCGGCCCGCCAGCGCAAGGTAGAACGCCGCCGCCGCCAGCGCCGCCCCGGCGGCGATCTTGCGGGTGTTGAGCCGCAGCGCCACCGCAGGCACCAGCGCCAGCCCGTAGCGGATCACCCCGAAGACGAACCCGGCCAGCATCCCCATATGCAGCCCCGAGATCGAGACGATGTGGTAGAGGTTCGAGATCCGCAGCGCCTCGTTCGTGGCCTCGGATATGCCGGAACGGTCGCCGGTGAGCACCGCGGCGGCGAACCCCCCGGCCTCGCCCGGCACCTGTGCGCGGAGTTCCGCCGAAAGCCGCAGCCGCAGCCGGTCGATGAACAACTCCGCCCGGCCGGACTCACGCGGGGCGAGCACGAGCACCGGCGTGCGGGTATAGCCCACCGCGCCCAGCGACTGGAACCAGGCGTGGCGGCGGAAGTCGAAACCGTCGGGTTCGGCCGGGCCCGAAGGCGGGGCGAGATGGCCGGTCAGGATCACCACCGTGCCGGGTTCGGGGAGCGGGTCGGGCGGATCGCCGTGGATCGACACCCGCACCTGTGCGGGCGTGCGCGCCGGGTCCATCCGCGACAGAACCACCCGGTCGAGCGTCAGCCGGATCCGGTCGGTGGCGGCGCGGTCGATGCCGGTGACGCGCCCCTCGATCGGGCCGTAATAGCGAAAACCCAGCACCGGGGCCGACACGACATGCGCGCGCAGCCCGGCGGCAAGGAACCCCAGCGCAAGGCAAAGCACCGCCACC
>JBAYSY010000017.1:0-54492 GCA_041675885.1 Gemmobacter sp.
GCCAGCCCCTCGATCTCCTGCCAGATGGCGGGAAAGCGGGCGCGGGTGGCCGCGGCCATTTGTTCGACCCGGCCGACATGGGCGGGGGCGGTGATCTCCTGCCAGATGGCGCTGGGGAGAAGATGGGCCGCAACCGCCGCCCGGCCCCGGCGGCCCGCCGCCAGCCCGATCGCGTGCGCATCCCCGGCCGCGATCAGCCAGCCGATCCGGCTTTGCTCATTCGACATGGCGCAGAAAGTCCTTCAACCGTTCGTTGGGCGGGTTTGCGATCACCTCGCGCGGGTTGCCATCGACGGTGATCTTGCCGTGTTCCATGAAGATCAGCCTTGTGCCGACCTGGCGGGCGAAACTCATCTCATGGGTGACGACCACCATGGTCATGCCTTCCTCGGCCAGTTGGCGCATGACGTTCAGCACCTCCTGCTTCAACTCGGGGTCGAGCGCCGAGGTCGGCTCGTCGAACAGCATCACCTTGGGCTTGATCGCCAGCGCCCGCGCGATGGCCACCCGCTGTTGCTGGCCGCCCGACAGTTCGGACGGGTAATGGTTGGCCCGCTCGGCCAGCCCGACCTTTTCCAGCAGCGCCATGGCCTGATCGCGCGCCTCGGACCGGCTGGCGCCCCGCACCTTGCGCGGGCCGAAGGCCACGTTCTCCAGCGCGGTGAACTGGGGGAACAGGTTGAACTGCTGGAACACCATGCCCGCTTCCTGCCGGATGGTGCGTAGCCGTGCCTTGCCTTCAAGCACGCTGATGCCATCGACGACCAGATCGCCCCCGGTGATCGCCTCAAGCCCGTTGATGCAGCGCAGCAGCGTGGACTTGCCCGACCCCGAAGGCCCGATCAGCACCACCACCTCGCCGCGCGAGATGGTCAGATCAACCTCGTCCAGCACCTTGAGGGCGTCGAAATGCTTGGAGACGTTGCGGAACTGGATGATACCTTCCATCACAGGATCCTCATGCGTTTCTCGACGATGCGCAGCATCAGCGACAGGGTTCCGGTCATCAGCAGGTAGATCACCGCCACGGCGGTCCAGATCTCGACCGCGCGGAAGTTGGCGGCCATGATCTCCTGCCCGGTGCGGGTCAGTTCGCCCACGCCGATCACGATGAACAGCGAGGTATCCTTGAGGCTGACGATGAACTGGTTCCCGAGCGGCGGGATCAGGCGGCGGAACGCCAGCGGCCCGACGATATAGACCAGCACCTTCCAGGCGGGCAGGCCCAGCGCCAGACCGGCCTCGGTCAGGCCCTTGCTGATCGACAGCACCGCGCCGCGCACGATCTCGGCGATATAGGCCCCGGCGTTGATGATGATCGCCAGGATGGCCGTGGTCAGCGGGTCGATCCGCAGCCCGGCCAGCACCGGCATGGCGAAGTAGAGGAACATCACCTGCACGACGATGGGCGTGCCGCGGATCACCTCGATATAGATGAAGGCGATCGTGTTGAGCACCGGCCCGCCATGCGAACGCATGAGCCCGGCAATGGCACCAAGAACCATGCCCCCGACAAGGCCGAAGACGGTGATGTAGATGGTCATCTTCGCCCCGGCCATCAGTTGCGGCAGGAAATCGAAGATGATGGACCAGTTCACTTCCATGGCAGAAGCCTCCGGCGGTGGGACAGGAACGGGGGACGGGTGCGGGCCTCCGCTGCGGCGCCGTCAGGGGCCGCAGGGACTCGCCGGGGTGTGCCCGCCCGGTGGCCGGGCGGGCGGCGGGTGTGGCGCTTACTGCGGCGCCACCCCGAACCACTTTTCATAGATGGCGTCGTAACGGCCGTCGGCGCGCATGTTCGCCAGCGCCCCGTTCACCGGCTCGACCAGTTCGCTGCCCTTGGGAAAGCCGATGCCGTATTGATGCGCCATGAGTTGCTCGCCCACCGCCTTCACCTGCCCGCCGCCCGCGGTGGCGACGTAGTAAAGCACGTTCGGCGTGTCGTGCATCGCGGCATCGACCCGGCCGGTGCGCAATTCCAGATAGGCGTTGTCGATGTTCGGGAACTTGCGCAGCGTGGTTTCGGTGAAATGTTCCTCGGCATAGTCCGAAGCCGAAGTGCCGGTGCGGACCGCAAGCGTCTTGCCCGCAAGGTCGTCATAACCCACGATATCGCTGTCGGAGGGCACCATCAGCAGAAAGCCGCTGTCATAGTAGCCGTCGGAAAAGTCGATGACCTCGGCCCGGTCGGCGCGGATGGTGATGCCGGCAAGGGCCACATCGACCTGCCCGGTCTGAAGCCCGGGGATGATGCCCGCGAAGTCCATCGGACGAAGTTCGTAGTCGAGTTCCAGTTCCTCGGCGATCGCGGCCCACATGTCGATGTCGAAGCCGACGTATTCGCCGTCCTGCACGAACTCGAAGGGCACGAAGGCGGTGTCGGTGGCGACAACCAGCGTCTGCGCCGAAAGGCTAGTGGTTCCGGCGATCAGCGCGGCGGCGGCCCATCCGGTGATACGGTTCATAGTGTTCTCCCTGTCTGGTGATGGCGGCGGCCACGCCGCTCATGCAAATATTCATTGCACGAAATTATCATTTGCGCAAGAAATTTGCATTACTTTTGCAAAGGAGCCAACACCGGGGTCAAGCCATTGCCGGGGCGATATTTTTCAGGACATCCGTAAACCTTGTCGGCCGGATGGAAAGCCGTGCGCCAAGGCGTCCCCTTTCCCCCGGCCCGGAATCAAGGCGCGCCAGCGCCGCCGGGCAGCGGCCGATCGCCCCCCGGGCCGCCGCTGCCCTCTGTCGGGAATAGTCGCGGGGGTGGAATCGCCCACCGCGCCGGAAAGGCGAATCGCTAGAGCAGCCCGCGCGCTTCGGCCCGCTTCAGCAGCATCCGCACCGACGAGGGCTGCCAGCGGCTGCGGCCGCGCGGGGTGCGTTCGCGCATGTCCTCCAGCCGGTCGCAGATCGCCTGCAACGTCATGTCGGGGGCTGCGCCCCTGATCCCGGCGACGATGGCCAGGAGCCGGTCGTCGGCATCGGCGCGCGGCGCCCGGGCCAGAAGGCCGGGGTCCAGCAGCCCCTCGCGCACATAGCGGCGGGTGGCACGGGTCAGCCGCTCGACCGTCCAGCGCGGGCGGCCGGGGGCAAGGCGGGCGTTGACGGCGCGGGCCACGTCCTCCCACGGCAGGCCGGGGCGCAGGCGGCGCACCAGGGGCACCCATTCCGGCGCGCTTTCCGTGAGCCGGGCAAAATGGGAATCGTCGCGCGCCCCGGCAACCTTCCGGATCGCCGCCGGGTCGCGGGCGCGCAGGCCGGGATTGCCGCCGATACGCCCCTCGGCCCGGGCGGCGCGCAGCCCGGCCCTGGTGCGTTCGCGGATCAGCGCGCGCTCGAACTCGGCCGCGGCGCCCAGCACCTGAAGCGTGAACTTGCCCTGCGGGCTTGCGGTGTCGATCGGATCGCGGAGCGAGCGGAAATGGGCCCCCTTCGCCTCCAGCCGCTCGATGAGTTCGAGCAGGTGGCTGAGCGACCGCGCCAGCCGGTCGATCCGCACCACCATCAGCGTATCGCCCCGCCCGATCCGCTCCAGCACCCGCGCCAGCACCGGCCGGGCCCGGCTGGCGCCCGACGCCTGTTCCTCGTGGATCTCGGCACAACCGGCGGCGCGCAACGCGTCGGCCTGCGGCCGGGTCGTCTGTTCCTCGGTCGAGATGCGGGCATATCCGATCAGCGCCATGGGGTTCCCGTGCAATGTGACCGGCGCGATTAAACGGGTGTTTCGACGCGGGGACAAGGGCAGATGGAGGATGGAGGTGCGCTTCAGCGCACCGCCCCGCAGGCCACCGCCCGCCATCCTGCGGGAATCGGCCTGCTCCACCCCCGGAATGCCGTCGAACTTCTTTTCCCGCCCCGCCCCCCGCCACCTGCGGCAACCATACCATTTGCACCCGCCGCCCGGTCGCGCGACACTGCACCCGCTGAAGGACCGAAGGGAGACGCCATGACCGGCTGGGCCGAATTCATCGCCGCATTCGCGGTCTTCATGTTGTCGCACATGCTGCCGTCGCGCCCGGCCTTGCGGGGGCCGCTGGTGGCGGTGCTGGGACGGGCGGGGTTCATCACGGCCTACAGCCTGTTGTCCATCGTGCTGCTCGGCTGGCTGATCGTGGCGGCGGGGCGGGCACCCACGGTCACGCTGTGGTATTTCGCGCCGTGGCAGACATGGGTGCCGACCTTCGCCATGCTTTCAGCCTGCCTGCTGGGGGCCTACGGGCTGGGGGCGGCCAATCCGCTGTCGTTCGGCGGGCGCGGGACCGGGTTTGACCCCGACCGGCCCGGTATCGCCGGGGTGACGCGGCATCCGCTTCTGCTGGCGCTGGCGCTTTGGGCCGGGGGGCATATGGTGCCGAACGGCGATCTGGCGCATGTTCTGATGTTCGGGGTGCTGGGGGGCTTCGCGCTTCTGGGGATGTGGGCGATCGACCGCCGCCAGCGCCGCACCCTGGGCGATGCCGCCTGGCGGGAACAGACCCGGGCGACCTCGCTGCTTCCGTTCTCGGCGCTGATCTCGGGCCGGTGGAAGCCGCGCGGGCGCCCGTCGATCTGGCGGCTGCTGGCGGGGCTGCTTGCCTATGCGGTGCTGACCGGGCTGCATCCGGCGGTGATCGGGGCGTGGCCGCACCCGATCATGCCCTGAGAGACCGCCCGATCCTTCTACTCAAGGCCGGATGAACTTGGCCCCGCCGATCCCCGCATCCGCCGCGCCGGGCAGGCTGCGCACGGGGGGCAGTTCGCGGCGGAACACCCCGTCCGAGGCCGAGAGCGCCGCGCGCAACTCCCCCAGCGGCGCCTCCAGCATGGTTCCCAGCGCCACCGGGCTGCCGGTCACCTCGGCCTTGGCCGACACGACCGAGACCACCCGTGCCACCCCGTCGCGGATCGCGAACACCGGCGCGCCGGAGGAGCCGAAATCGACGCTGCACGACAGCACCAGCACCCCGGGCTGGCGGTCGAGCACATGGCAGACCTCTTGCAGGGATGCCGCCTCGGAGCGGTCGCGGGCGTAGGAGACGATGCCGACCTCCTGCCCCTTGGCCGGCTGCTCGCCGGTGTCGAAGGGCTTGATCGAGGGCAGGCGGATCGGCTGGTCCAGCTCCACCAGCGCCAGATCGTAGGCCACCCGGTCAAGCTGGTCGCGGGCGTCGAACACATAGGACGGATGCGGCAGCGCCCTGCGCGCGCCGCGATAGGCGGCGGCGCGGCCGTTGCGCCAGCCGGCGAGGAACTCGATCTCGGTCGGTTCGATCCGCTGGCCGGTCGCCTTGTCGTAAAGGCAATGCGCGGCGGTCAGCACCAGTTGCGGCGCGATCAGCGCCCCGGTGCAGAAGCCGCGCTGGCCGAGGTTGAGCCGCCCCACGGCCTCCCACCCCCGGCTGTCGTCGCCGGTGGACAGAAGCCGCAACCGGCCTTCCTCCTGCGCCGTGGAGGCCAGCGGCAGACAGGCCAGCAGCGCGGCGGTGGCGGCGGCGATCCGGTTCAGACGCATGTGGCTCCTCGGTCCTCTTCCCTGCCCTGCCCTGCCTAGCCAGCGGTTGCGGCGAATCTAAGGCCGCGCCGCGGCGGGAAACACCCGCTGCCCGGCCCGCGACTATCACCCGGATCGGAGTTTTGCGCCAGCGGTGTGTCGGGGGGACGGATGCGGGCGCCCTTTGCCCGGAACAGCCGCGCAAGCGGCCCGGACAGCGGCCGACCGCGGGCGGGAGAACCCTGCGCCACCCGTAGGGTGCGCTTCAGCGCACCACCCCGTAACGGTGGCCCGCAACGGTGGGCGGAATCGCCCACCCTACTTCACCCCAACGCCCGGGGCTTCGGCCCGCCGGTGGCCCAGTCCAGCAGTTCCACCGTATGCACCACCGGCACCCCGGTGCCGGAACCGATCTGCATCATGCAGCCGATATTGCCCGCGGCGATCAGATCGGGGGCCTTCGCCTCCAGCGTCGTCACCTTGCGCGCCTTGAGTTCGGCCGAAATCGCCGGTTGCAGCAGGTTGTAGGTCCCGGCCGAGCCGCAGCACAGGTGGCTGTCGGCGGGCTCGACCACCTCGAACCCCGCTCGCTTCAGCAGGTCCTTGGGCGCGGCCTTGACCTGCTGGCCGTGCTGGAGCGAACAGGCGGCGTGATAGGCCACCCGCAGCCCCTTGGCCGCGCCTTCGGGCAGGCCGAGCCGCGACAGCAGTTCCGAGATGTCGAGCGTCATCGCCGAGACCTCGGCCGCATCCGCCGCCAGCGGATCATGCCGGAACATGTGGCCGTAATCCTTGACCGTGGTGCCGCAGCCCGAGGTGTTGATGACCACCGCGTCGAGCCCGCCCTCGCGCTTCTCGGCCATCCACGCCCGGATGTTGCCCGCGGCCGAGGCGTGGCTTTCCCCGGCCCGGCCCATGTGATGCGTCAGTGCCCCGCAGCAGCCCATGCCGCGCGCCACCACTACCTCGCAGCCCAGACGGCGCAAGAGCCGGATGGTGGCGTCGTTGATGTCGGTGTTGAGCGCCTTCTGCGCGCAGCCGGTCAGCAGCGCGACCCGCATCCTGCGCTCGCCCGTGGCCGGGAACACCTGCGGGTCGTCGTTGCGGCTGACGGGGGGGATGTGCTTCGGCGCCATGGCGATCATCGCCCGCAACCTTGGATCGGGGACCAGCCCGGCGAAGGGGCGGCCGATCTTCGCGGCAAGCAGCGCCAGCCGGAACCGCATCGGATGCGGCACCACCTTTGCCAGCATCCAGCGCAGGGCGCGGTCGTGCCACGGGCGGCGGTAGGTGCGTTCGATGTATTCCCGCGCGTGATCGACCAGATGCATGTAATGCACCCCCGAGGGGCAGGTGGTCATGCAGGCGAGGCAGGACAGGCAACGGTCGATGTGCTGCACGGTGCGGGCATCGGCGGGGCGGCCCTTCTCCAGCATGTCCTTGATCAGGTAGATGCGGCCGCGCGGGCTGTCGAGTTCATCCCCCAGCACCTGATAGGTCGGGCAGGTCGCGGTGCAGAAGCCGCAATGGACACAGGCGCGCAGCACCTCGTTCGCCCGGGCGGTGCCAGGGTCGCGCAACTGTTCGGGGGTGAAATCGGTCTGCACCTGCATTTCCTTTGTCTAGAATCCGAGTCGCCACACCACCAGCGCACCCGCCAGCACCAGCAGCAGCAGCGCAATCACGCCGTAGCCACCGGGGAATTGCCAATGATGCTGCAATGGGCGGCCCACAATCTGGGTCAGCACCGCCAGACCCCAGCCGCCAGTATAAAGCGACAGTATGCTCCAGAGAGCTTTGTCCGAATGGAAGCCGCCGCTGAAGAACGGGCCTATGCCCAGCCAGCCACTGATCCACAGCATACCCATCGGCAGGCCGGTCAGGATCATCGTCCGCCGCGCTGACCGTCCGGCGGGCGCGGTCACCACCAGCAGCCAGATCGACAGCGGAATGTAGAGAACGCTGGCAGCAAGCACTAACCTCACCCCTCTAGCTCCTCAGTCCAGGGTTTGGCGCTCCGCGCGCCAGCGTTTTCTCCCCTGCCCGCACTGGCGTCGCATGGCTGCAAACGCCCCCGGCCAGGCTCGCAACTGTTCGGGGGTGAAATCAGTCTGCACCTGCGTTTCCTTTGTCCTACAATACCGGCAGCAGCATCAGCGGCACCCCGAACAGCAGCGGCGCGCAGGCCGCCAGCAGCCCGTATCCGCCCGGCACCGGCCAGCGGGCCACCAGCGCCCGGCCGCCGATCTGCACCAGCGCGCCCAGCACCCAGGCCCCGGCCCCAAGACCCAGCGCCAGCCAGGCGAAGGCATCGGCCTGCGGATCGCCGGTGAAGAACCGCCCGGCATCGAACAGGTCGTCGAACCACAGCGCCACCAGCGGCACGCCGGTCAGCAGCAGCGCCCAGCGGGCGGGGCGTCCTTCGGGCATGACGACGATCACCAGATAGATCGCCAGCGGCAGGACGAGGAACAGGGTGAGCATCTCCATCGCGGCCTCCTCAGCCCATCAGCCCGGGGTTTAGCACCCCGCGCGGGTCGAACCTTGCCCGCAGCCCGGCGGCGATCGCGGCAAGCCGCGCGGGCTCGGGCTGGAAGGCGGGCAGCCGGGCAAGCGTCTCGGGCGCGGCCCGCACCAGCGTGGCATGGCCGGGAAACGCCCCCAGCCGGGCGCGCAGGTCGGTGCCCGGCTCGGTCAGCAGCCAGACCCTGCCGCCGCCCCAGTCGTAAAGCACGCCTTCGGCCCCGGCGCGGGCCACCACCCCGGGCGCCGCGGACGGGCGCAGCGACAGCCGCCAGACATCGCCCGGCTGCCCGTGGAACGGCGCCACGTCGCGGACCGCCCGCCAGAGCGCGGCATCCTCCGCCGCCGGGCCGGTCTCGCCGCCCAGCAGCGCCCGCAACCGCCCGGCGCGGTAGGCCACGGAATCGGCAAAGCCTTCGAGCCGCAGGAAGGTGCCGCGCCCCGGCCAGTGCGCCGCCCCCGTCACCTCGAAGGGCGAGCCCAGCGCGCGGGCCATCGCCGCCACCGCGCCCGCGTCGTCGAGATCCGGGATGGCCAGCGTCGCCGTGGCCTCGGGCACCGGCAGCACCTTGAAGGCGACCTCGGTCAGCACGCCCAGCGTGCCGTGGCTTCCGGCGATCAGCTTGACCAGATCGTAGCCGGTGACGTTCTTCATCACCCGGCCGCCGTTCTTCACCACCGCCCCGGTGCCATCGACGAAACGCACGCCGATCAGGCTGTCGCGGCAGGCCCCGGCCCGCACCCGGCGCGGGCCGGAATCGTTCGCCGCCACCACCCCGCCGATGGTCGAGACCCCCTCGCGCCCCAGAAGGCCGCGCAGGTCGGCGGGTTCGAACGGCAGGCGCTGGCCCTCGGCGGCAAGCGTGGTCTCGACCTCGGCCAGCGGCGTGCCCGCGCGGGTCACGACGGTCAGCGCGCCGGGCTCGTAGAGTTCCACCCCCGAGAGGCCCGCAAGGTCCAGCACCGCGCCGCCGCGCGGCCCCGGCGCACGGGTGCCGCCGCCGCGCAGCGCCAGCGGTCCGTTCGCCCCCGCCACCGCCTCTGCCAGTTCCGCCTCGGTCTCAGGCCGCATCCGCCGCTCTTTCCATTGGTTCCGTAATATCCTGCGCCCGAATACCCGTTAAAAACCCGTCTGTCAGGCCGCACGCCGCCCCGCCACCGCACCCAGCGGAAACACCTTGCCGGGGTTCAGCAGCCAGCGCGGGTCGAACACGTCCTTGACCCGCATCTGCGCCTCCAGATCCGCGGGCGCGAACTGCACCGTCATCAGGTCGCGCTTTTCCACGCCGACCCCGTGCTCGCCGGTCAGGCAGCCGCCGACCTCGACGCAGAGCTTGAGGATCTCGGCCCCGAATGCCTCGCACAGTTCCAGATCGCCGGGCTTGTTGGCGTCGAACAGGATCAGCGGGTGCATGTTGCCGTCACCCGCGTGGAACACATTGGCCACGGCAAGGCCGAACTCGCCGCTCATCTCGCCGATCCGGCGCAACACGTAGGGCAGCGACGAGACCGGGATGGTACCGTCGAGGCACATGTAATCGCCAAGCTGCCCCATCGCCCCGAAGGCCGACTTGCGCCCCAGCCAGATGCGGCGCGATTCGTCCTCGGACCGGCTTTCGCGCAGCTCGACCGGATCGTGGCGCAGCGCGATCTCGCGGATGCGGGCGATCTGGTCGTCGATCTCGGCCTCGGAACCCTCGACCTCGATGATCAGCAGCGCCTCGCAATCCGGATAGCCCGCGCCGGCGAAAGCCTCGGTCGCCTCGATGCAGGGGCGGTCCATGAATTCGATGGCCACGGGCAGCAGCCCGGCGCGGATGATGTCCGACACGCATTCCCCCGCGACCTCGTTCGAGGAAAAGCCGATCAGCACCGGCCGTGCGCCCTCGGGCAGCGGCATCAGCCGCAGCGTGGCCTCGGTCACCACGCCGAGCTGCCCTTCCGAGCCGCAGATCACCCCGAGCAGGTCGAGCCCCGGCGCATCCATCCAGGCCCCGCCGATCTCGGTGACGGTGCCGTCCATCAGCACCATGGTCACGCCCATGAGGTTGTTGGTGGTGACCCCGTATTTCAGGCAATGCGCGCCGCCGGAGTTCATCGCGATATTGCCCGCGATGGCGCAGGCAAGCTGCGACGACGGGTCGGGGGCGTAGAAGAACCCGTCGCCCTCGACCGCGCCGGTCACGGACAGGTTGGTGCGCCCGGTCTGCACCCGGATGAAGCGGTCGGTGTAGTCGACCTCCAGCACCTCGTTCATGCGCGCCACGCCGAGGATCACCGAATCCGCCGTCGGCAGCACCCCCCCGGCCAGCGAGGTGCCCGAGCCGCGCGGCACCACCGGCACGCCTTCCTCGTGGCAGACGCGCAGCACGGCGGCTACTTCCCCGGTCGTGCGCGGCAGCACGGCGGCCAGCGGCGGGCAGCGATAGGCGGTCAGCGCGTCGCATTCATAGGCACGCACTTCCTCTTCGGCGTGAATCACGGCATCCTCGGGCAGCACGGCAAGCAGCCGCGCGACAATGGCCGCCTTGCGCGCCAGAATATCCGGGTCAGGAACGGGCATGTCCATTGCAGCCACCGAAATCGACATTTTGGTAAGAAATGATAACCAATTTTCGGGTGCGGGCAAGCGGGAATCCCGGTTCTGCGCGAATCCGGCCCGGTGCGACGGGGGCGGCGCATGACGGCCACGGCGCTGGCGGCGCATTTCACTGCGGAAGACTGGGCCGCGCTCCTGTTCCTGATCATCGCATGGGCCGGGATCGGCCGCGCGATCGAACACCCGCCCGCGTCACGGCCTTCGGTCGCGGTGCTGATGGCGGAATACCGGCGCGAGTGGATGCGGCAACTCGTCACCCGGCAGCCGCGCATCTTCGACGCCACCGTGCTGGACAGCCTGCGCCAGAGCACGGCCTTCTTCGCCTCGGCCTGCATGATCGCCATCGGCGGCGGGGTGGCGCTGCTGGGCAATGCCGAGCGGGTGGTGGGGATGGGCATGACGGGAACGGCCGCACCCGCCGCCGCCTTCGTGCTTCAGGTCAAGATGCTGGCGGCGCTTCTGTTCGTGGTGAACGCATTCCTCAAGTTCGTCTGGGCGAATCGGCTGTTCGGCTATTGCGCGATCCTGATGGCGGCGGTGCCGAACGATCCCGACCACCCCGCCGCCTATCCCCGCGCCGCGCAGGCGGCCGAAGTGAACATCACCGCCGCGCGCAGCTTCAACCGGGGGCTGCATTCGGTCTATTTCGCGCTGGCGATGCTGGCCTGGCTGCTGGGGCCGCTGGTGCTTGCGCTTGCGGTGCCGGTGGCCTCGGCCGTGCAGATCCGGCGGGAGTTCGCATCCACGTCACGGGCGGCGATCCTGAATCAGGCGGGCGCCGGGGACTGACGGCGGGGGGAAACATGGCGCACCAAAGGGCGGCGGCCGCCCGCATCCGTCCAGCCCACCGGCCGGGTCACTCCGCCCGCCGCCCCGACCGGCGGCCTTCGCGCAGCCAGGCGGCCAGCGCCAGCGCCGCGATCAGCAGCAGGAAGCCCGGGGGCGGCAGCAGCGGCGCGACCCGCAGATCGACCGTCAGATAAGCGCCGCGCGGGGTGATGCCGATCCAGCCGCGTCCGGCGGCGACGCGGCCTTCGCCCACCCGGCGGATCGCGGGTTCCCCGTCCTCGATCCGCAGCACGCCGCCCCGGGTCGCCGCCACCTGCGCGGCCAGCGCATCGCCCGAGGCGATGGTCTGTTCGAACTCGCGCGGGGCGGCAGGGCCCAGCGCGATCACCGCGCTGTGCTCGCCCTCGGCCAGCCGGTAAAGGCCCATGTCGGGCGCGTCCCACACGGTCTGCCAGCGGCCGGGCGAGACCTCCTGCATCTCCAGCCCGATCTCGCCGCCGTCCGGCCCGGTGATGCCCAGCATCCCCGGCGCCTCGCCCAGCGTGCGGCGGGTCACGGTCATGCGCTGGCCGGTGGCGGTGGCGGAAAGCGTCTCCTCCTCCAGGTCCGGTTCCTTCATCATCCAGTGCGCCAGCCGCCGCAGCAGTTCAAGCTGCGGCCCGCCGCCCTCGTAGCCCCGGCCCCAGAGCCAGGCGTGATCCGACCCCAGCATGGCGATCCGCCCCTCGCCCACCCGGTCGAGCACCAGAAGCGGCCGCCCGTCGCCTTCCATCACCACATGCCCGGCGGTGGGGTTGAGGTCCAGAAGCCGGAACCACCGCCCCCAGCCGCCTTCCGGCGCCAGCCGGTCCAGCCCCTCGGTCACCGGATGTTTCTGCCCGGTCTCGGTCAGTTCCGGCCGGAAGCCCTCCTCGATCACCCGGCTCGTGGGCGAGACCGGGATGATCTCGGCCAGCGGAGAGCGCCAGAGACTGTCGGCCGAACCGAACTCCGGCCCGGCGGCGACCAGAACCGCACCGCCCCGGCGCACGTAGTCGCGGACGTTTTCCAGATAGGAGGTCGGCAGGATGCCCCGGCGGCGGTAGCGGTCGAAGATGATGAGGTCGAATTCCTCGATCTTGTCCACGAACAGCTCGCGGGTCGGAAAGGCGATCAGCGACAGTTCCGACACCGGCACCCCGTCCTGCTTGTCGGGCGGCCGCAGGATGGTGAAATGCACCAGATCTACCGAGGCGTCGGACTTGAGCAGGTTGCGCCAGACCCGTTCGCCCGCATGCGGCTCGCCCGAGACCAGCAGCACCCGCAGCCGGTCGCGCACCCCGTTGATCTGCACCACGGCGGTGTTGTTGCGGTCGGTCAACTCGCCGTCCTCGGTGCGGACGGTGAACTGGAGAACGTTGATCCCGCCATGGGGCAGCGACACCGGCAGGTCGAGGTCTTCGCCCACCGGGACGCGGAACCGGCGCGGTTCGTCCCCGTCGATGGAGATCGACAGTTCCGCCGCGCCCGAGACATCGGCGGGCACCCGGCCCTGATCCTCGATCCGGAGCGTGAGCGTCACCGGCTCGCCCAGAATCGCGAAGGCGGGGGCGTTCCTGACGATCAGCCGCCGGTCCCAGTCGGTCTCATGCCCGGTCAGCAGCAGATGCAGCGGCGCGGGCAGGTCGGGCACCAGTTCGGCGTCATGCACCTGCCCGTCGCTGATGAGGATCGCACCGGCAAGCCGCGCCCGTGGCACCTCGGCCATGGCCTCGGCCAGCCCGGCCATCAGCAGGGTGCCGCTGTCGCCCTCGCCATCGCCGACCCGGATCACCCGCGCCTCGGTGTTGGGCAGCGCGGCGATGGCCGTCTCGACCCGTGCCAGCGCGCCGGCGGTCTGGTCCGGGCGGTCGGCGATACGCTGGCTGGCGCTGTCATCGACCACCACGATCACGATGTCCGAAAGATCGGCCCGCTCCTCCTCCTGCAACGAGGGATTGGCCAGCGCAAGCAGCACCGCCGCCGCCGTAAGCGCGCGGAGCCACGCCCCCGCCAGCCCGCGCCAGAACGCCAGCGCCAGCGCCGCCACGGCCAGCGCGGCCAGCACCCAGACCGGCGGCCAGCCCAAGAGCGGATCGAAGATCAGCCCCGCCGTCATTGCCCCAGCCTTTCCAGCAGGGCGGGCACATGCACCTGATCGGATTTGTAATTGCCGGTCAGCACATGCATGATCAGGTTGACGCCGAAACGATAGGCGATCTCGCGCTGGCGCTCACCGGCGAAGCCGCGCCCGACCGGGAACATCGCCCCGCCCTGATCGTCCACCGCCCAGGCCCCGGCCCAGTCGTTGCCGCCGATCACCACCGGCGTCACCCCGTCGTTGAGGTTGCGGAACGGCATCCCCTCGGCCAGTTCGGCATCGGGCGGCGCAGCCTCGACCCAGAGGGCGCGGCCCGCGTGGCGGCCGGGGAAATCCTGGATCAGGTAGAAGGTGCGGGTCAGCACGTGGTCTTCCGGCACCGGCTCCAGCGGCGGGATGTCGAGCGGCGCTGCCAGCATCTGCAACCGCCGCCCCTCGGGCGTGGCGCCGCCGAACCCGGCCACATCCGCGTCGCGGGTATCGAACAGGATCATGCCGCCGGTGCGCAGATAGCGGTTCAGCCGCCCGTAAGCGGCCGCCGAGGGCAGCGGCGCATCCGCCGTCACCGGCCAGTAGAGAAAGGGGAAAAAGATCAGCTCGTCGCGCTCGATATCGACGCCCATCGGCGCGGCGGGCTCGACCGAGGTGCGTTGATAGAGCACCCGCCCAAGGCCGCGCAGCCCGGCTTCGGCCAGCGCATCCACCCGCGCGTCGCCCGTGAGCACATGCGCCAGCACCACCTCGGTCGTGGCCTGAAGCGCGAATGTATCGTCGTGCGGGGCCTCGTCCTCCTGCGCCGCCCCCGGCTGCGGCAGCAAAAGCGCCGCCGCCAGCAGGGCCGCCCCGGCGGGCGCACCGCGCAGCCGCCCGGAAAGCCACAGCGCCGCGAGGATGTCGAGCAGCAAGAGCCCCAGCGCAAGCGCCAGCAGATGACCCTTGAGTCCCTGTTCGCGCGTCACCGCCAGCCCCTCGACCGCGATCCGCGCGGGCCATGCGGCGGCTTCCAGCACCGTGTCGGGCCCGATCACGTTGAGCGCCACCCGCCGGTCGCCCTCGGCATAGACCCCGGGCGGCAGCCCCGGCCCGGTGCGCCCGCCCGCGATCGCCGCGCCCAGATCGGCCCCGGCAACCCCGGCGATCTGGCCCGCGTCCTGCGCCGCACCGAAAGCGTCCAGCACCGCGACCGCCTGCCATGTCTCGCCCGCCATCTCCTCCGCGCCGGGCTGCACCGGCCGGGTCGAGACCGCCAGCCGTTCAAGCATCTGCACGAACAGGCCCGAGAGCGGCAGGCTGGACCATTCGGCGTTGGCGGTCACGTGGAACAGCACCACCTGCCCCTGCCCCATCGCCTTGCGGGTCACCAGCGGCGTGCCGTCCGCCAGCGCGGCGATGCTGCGGCTGCCCAGTTCCGGGTCGGGCTGGGCCAGCACCTGCGCCGTCACCGTCACCTCCCCGGGGACCGACAGGCCACGAAAGGGCGAGTCCTCGGGGAAGGGGGCAAGCGCCTTGGGCTCGCCCCAGCTCATGGCGCCGCCGACGGTGCGGCCGCCCTCGCGCAGGCGGACCGGCATCAGCGGGTCTTCCTCGGCGCGGCTGATGTCGCTGGCGGCAAGGCGCGGCCCGGCGAAGCGCAGCAGCAGCCCGCCGCGCTCCACCCATTCGGCCAGCGCCTCCTGTTCCGGCGCCGCCAGCCGGGCGATGTCGGCCAGAACCACCACGTCGGGGCTGGCCAGCAGCGTGTCGGTCAGCGCGCCGTCGATCAGTTCCGCCACCGGCTCCAGCGCCTGCCGCAGGTAATGCAGCGGCGAGAGCAGTTGCAGCGCCTCGTCCCGGCCGTCGCGGGCCGAAACCAGCACCACCTTGCGCCGCCGCAGGCTGTCGTCGGCCAGCGACACCGCCGCCGCCGAGCGCGCGCCCGCGATCTCGAACCGGGTGATGCGGTTGCGCAATTCGGGCGGCAGAGTCAGCGCGGTCTCCGCCGCCGTCTCGCCCGCGCCGAAAGCGACCGTTCCGCGCGCCAGTTCCCGTTCCACCCCCGAGGGGTCGGGGCCGCGGGCGATGACCTCGGCCTCGGTCTCGATCCCCGGCATCGTCGCGGGCACCAGCCGCCGGGCGGCAAGCGCGATGTCGCCGCCATCGAACACCGGCGGCGCCAGCGCCAGAACCGGGGTCGCGCCCTCGAACACCGTCACCGGCCCGCGCGCCTCCAGCGCGGCCAGAACCGCCGCGCGGCCCTCACGCTCCACCCCGTCGGAAAGCCAGAAGGTCTCGAAACCGCCGGTCAGCGTCCCGGCCCAGTCATGCGCCGGGTCCGGCTCCCACGGGCGGGGGATCAGGGTGCCGAGCCGCGCCGACCAGGCGGAAGCCGCCTGGAACGGCAGCCCGTCCACCGGCGGATCGGTCAGCGTCGCCACCGCCACCGGCCGCCCGTCGCGGCCCGCATCCTCGACCAGCGCCGCCACCCGGTCGAGCCGCCGGGGCCAGTCGCGCGCATCGGCCCAGGTGCCGTCCATCAGCACCAGAAGCGGCCCGCTGCCGGCCTCGCGGATCTGCGGGTTCAAGACCGGCCCGGCGAAACCGACGATCAGCGCCGCCAGCGCCGCCATCCGCAACAGAAGCAGCCACCACGGGGTGCGGTCGGTCTCGACCTCGCGGTCCTTCAGGCCCAGCAGCAGCACCACGCCGGGAAACCGCCGCCGCAGCGGCGCGGGCGGCACGGCGCGCAGGAGCCACCACAGCACCGGCAGCGCGGCAAGCGCCAAGAGCACGGCGGGGGCGGTGAAGCCGACGGGGCCGAGAATCCACATCAGCCGTCGCGCTCCAGCGCGCGGTAAAGCCACATCAGCGCCGATTGCGCGGGCTGGCCGGTGTGATGGGTGGTGAACTGCCAGCCCGCCGCCCGCGCCGCGGCGGCGATCCGGTCACGGCGTTCGGCCAGACGGGTCAGGTAACGCTCGCGCAGGTCGCCCGCGCGCCGGGTCTCGTGCCGCAGACTGCCCGTCATGCTTTCGAACACGGTGCGGCCGTCGAAGGGAAAATCCTCCTCCACCGGGTCGAGCACCTGCATGAGCGCGCCGCGAACGCCGCGCCCGGCGGCACGGGAAAGCGCGGCCTCGACCCCGGCCGGATCGCCGAGGAAATCCGACAGGAACACCGCCCGGCCGCGCGGCGCCATGCCGCCGGTGTCGGGTGCGCCGTAATCCTCGGGCCGGTCGCCCAATGCGGCGGCGATGCGCAGCACCTGCCCCCGCCCGGCGCGCGGCGGCACGTCGGCGCCTGCCAGCCCGACCCGTTCCCCCCCGCGCAGCAGCAGCACGGCGACGGCCAGCGCCAGAAGCCGCGCACGCTCCGCCTTGGTCTCGCGGTGGCGCGGATCGCCGGTAAAGGCCATCGAGCGCGCGCCATCGACCCACAGCACCACCGACTGCGCCGCCTGCCATTCGTGTTCGCGCACGAAATGCGCATCGCCCTGCGCCGAGCGGCGCCAGTCGATCATCCGCGCCGAATCGCCCGGATGCGCCGGGCGATACTGCCAGAACTCATCCCCCATGCCCGACCGCCTGCGCCCGTGCTGGCCAAGGATCACCGTCGCCGCCAGATGCTCGGCCGCCGCCAGCAGTGGCGGGAACGCCTGGCCCAGCGCCTCGGCCCGGCCGCGCAGTGATCGGGCCGCAACCGTCACGCCGCCGCCTCGGTCCGGGTCACCTGGGCCGTCACCTGCCCGATCAGTTCGCCAAGGTCGGCGCCGCGCGCCCGCGCCGCGAAACTAAGCGCCATGCGGTGGATCAGCACCGGCCGTGCCAGCGCCGCCACATCCTCGGCCGAAGGCGCGAGGCGGCCGTCCATCAGCGCCCGTGCCCGCACCATGAGCATGAGCGCCTGTGCCGCCCGCGGCCCCGGCCCCCAGGCCAGCGCCTCGCGCAGATCGGCGGGCGCGGCCGGATCGCCGGGACGGCAGGCCCGCACCAGGTCGAGGATCAGATCGACCACCGCGTCGCCCACCGGCATCCGCCGCAGCACCTCCTGCGCGTCGATCAGCGTGTCCGCGTCGAAGACCTGATGCGCCCCGGCCTCGGCCACGCCGGTGGTGGCCAGCACGATCTCGCGCTCGGTCGCGCGATCCGGGTAGTCCACATCGACCTGCACGAGGAAACGGTCAAGCTGCGCCTCGGGCAGGGGATAGGTGCCTTCCTGCTCGATCGGGTTCTGGGTGGCGAGCACGTGGAACGGCCTGCCCAGCGGCCGGTGCTGCCCGGCGATGGTCACCTCGTGTTCCTGCATCGCCTGCAAGAGCGCCGACTGGGTGCGCGGGCTGGCCCGGTTGATCTCGTCCGCCATCAGCAACTGGCAGAACACCGGCCCCTCGATGAAACGGAACGCCCGGCTGCCGTCGGGCGCGGTGTCCAGCACCTCGGACCCGAGGATGTCGGCCGGCATCAGGTCGGGGGTGAACTGCACCCGGTTGGCCCTGAGCCCCATCACCGTGGACAGCGTATCCACGAGCCGCGTCTTGCCCAGCCCCGGCAGGCCGACGAGCAGCGCGTGACCGCCGCACAGAAGCGCGCCCAGCACCAGCCCGACCACCTGGTCCTGACCGATGAAACGGGTGTTGATGCTGGCTTTCGCGGCCCCCAGCCGTTCGCCCAGCGCCTCGATCCGCGCGACCAGTTCGCCGGTGTCGGACATGACAAGCCTCATTCCGTTGCCTATATCGGGACCATTAGACCGGATGTTGCTTCCGGGCACAAACGGCAAAACCGGGAAGGGGACAAATGATCGTGAGACCTTCGGCGGAAAGCCTTGCCGCGGCGGCAGGGGCGGCGGCGAAGAAGGGACCGCCGCCGGTCCACCTGTGGAACCCGCCGTTCTGCGGCGACCTCGACATGCGGATCGCGCGGGACGGGACATGGTTCTACCTCGGCACACCGATCGGCCGGGCCGGGCTGGTGCGGCTGTTCTCCTCGATCCTGAAGCGCGAGGGCGACAGCTATTTTCTGGTGACCCCGGTCGAGAAGGTGGGGATCACCGTCGATGACGCCCCCTTCGTCGCGGTGGATTTCGAAACCGAGGGCGAGGGCACGGCGCAGGCGATCAGTTTCACCACCCATGTCGGCGATACGGTCAACGCCGGGCCGGAACACCCGATCCGGGTAGAGCGCGATGCACAGACCGGCGAGCCCGCGCCCTATGTCATGGTCCGCGCCGGGCTGGAAGCACTGATCGACCGCAAGAGCTTTTACCGGCTGATGGAGATCGGCGCCCACGCCCCGCACGAAGGCCGGGACTGGTTCGGCCTGTGGTCGGGCGGCACGTTCTTTCCGGTGATCCCCTCGGCGGAACTGGGCTGAAAGCGCGGAAAGGGGGCTGCCCGCCCCCGCCCCGGGGATGAGAGGGCTTCGATCCTGTCGTCGTGACCCTTACTTCGCGGCCATGCGGATGGCGCCGTCCAGCCGGATCGTCTCGCCGTTCAGCATCTGGTTGCCGACGATCTGCAACGCGAGCGAGGCGAATTCCTCGGGGCGGCCCAGACGCGACGGGAAAGGCACCATCTGCCCCAGGCTGTCCTGCGCCGCCTGCGGCAGACCGCGCAGCATCGCGGTCTCGAAGATGCCGGGCGCAATGGTGCAGACGCGGATGCCCAGCGGCGCGAATTCGCGTGCGGCCGGCAGGGTCAACCCGACCACGCCCGCCTTGGACGAGGCATAGGAGGTCTGGCCGATCTGCCCCTCGAACGCGGCGACCGAGGCGGTATTGACGATCACCCCGCGCTCGCCGCCGTCCAGCGGGTCGAGGTTCTGGGCGGCATCGGCGAACAGCCGCAGCATGTTGAAGGTGCCGATCAGGTTCACCTCGATCCCGCGGCGGTATTCCTCCAGCGGCATCAGCCCCTGCTTGCCCAGCACCTTGCGCGCCGGAGCAACGCCCGCGCAGTTGATCAGGATACGGGCCGGGCCATGCGCACCGGCGGCGCGGGCCACCGCGGCTTCGGCGCTGGCGGCGTCCGACACATCGACCTTGACGGCCAGCCCGCCGATTTCCGACGCGACCTGCGTCGCGGCCTCTTCGTTGAAGTCGAGCAGCGCGACCCTGGCCCCGCCTGCGGCCAGCGCGCGGGCGGTGGCCTCGCCCAGACCCGAGCCCCCTCCGGTAACCAGCGCGGCAATTCCCTCAAGTTTCAAGGCATATCCTCCTGCAAATCCCGGTCTGTGGCGTCCGGGCGATGATCTCTTTCAGGGTTTCGGACGCGGGCGATGCGGTATTCATCCATGAAGCCGTAGCCCCCGTGCAACCGCCCCCCTTCTTATAGCCGGTCGATCCCGTGACGCCCCCACAACGGCCCACAGGGCACTTGCCGCATCGTGACCGTTGCAGGCAGCGTGAACTTACCCATGAGTATGAAGGCCGATCAACCCGGAACGGCACTTGCCGCCGAAGTGCCGCAGGAAAAGCGCGGACCCGTACAGGATGCCCGAAATCCGCTTGCCCTCCCCGGCAACCGCAAGCGCAGCCGCACCGACATCAAGCGCGAGGTTGTTCTGGAAACCGACGATCTATCAATACGTTGCCAGCAAGGACGAGATCCTTTTCGACTGCGTGATCCGCATTCGGAACGGGCGCCAGCGCCCTTGCGATTTCCGCACCGCAAGTCCGGCAGCGCGCGCGGGGTACGAAACCCTACCGGCCCTGTCGTCGCCAGGCCCGCCGTCGTGCCGGGCGCGGTGCCCGGCAAGCTATTGGAATTGATGGCTGGTTCGAGAAGACTGGTGCCGCTGAAGGGACTCGAACCCCCGACCCCATCATTACGAATGACGTGCTCTACCAGCTGAGCTACAGCGGCACTCTTCTCTGTCCGGGGCCTACTATGGCCCTGCCGGTTCCACAAGCCCCGATCCAACTCGCTGGCTTCATTCGCCTTTCTCGGGCGGACCCGATGGTTGCGAATGTATTGCCCCGCCAGTCGGTCTGAACCGGCCGCTTCCGGGCGATGCCTTAGCAATCAACGGCGCGGGCCGCAATGGGGAAGTCGCACCGACCGCATGAAAATGGCCGCATGAAAATGGCCGTGCGGCCCGGACTGTTCACCCCCCCCGGCTCATACCCCGGTTCCCCGGCGGTCGGGGAAGTCGGACGGGGCTTCCGCCTCGGGGGCGGTGGGGCCTTCCGTTATTTCCGTTTCCGTTTCCGGCTCCGTCACGGTCTCGGGTTCCGGCTCCGGTGCGGGGGGCGGCGTGGGGGCCGGGCGGCCGACGATCAGCGGCAGCATCTCGGTCTGGGTCGGGCTGGGGCCGCCGGTCTCGGGCGGCTCGATCCAGGCCAGCGTGTCGAAGCCGCCGCAGTTCTCGCACACGGGCTGCCAGTGGTGGTGGATGTTGTGGCAGGATTCGCAGGTCCATTGCGGCCCGCGCGGCGCGGTCAGCGCCCGCGCCAGCCAGCCGCGCACCACCGCGTCGTCGGCACCCTCGCCGCGCTCGATCGCCGCCATGATCGTGAGCGCCCGCGCCGTCGGGTGCCGGGTCGGCAGGTCGCCGAGCGCCCGGCGGGCGGCCGGGAAATCCTCGGCCGCGATCCACAGTTCGGCCCGCAGCATCCTTGTCTCGTCGTGGTCCGGGTTGGCGGCGGTCAGCGCCTCGAACCGCCTGACCCGCTCGGCCGCGCTTTCCTCGGGGGCAATCTCGGCGAAGGCGGCGGCGAGGTCGGGGTGGGGTTGCGCGCCCCATGCCTTTTTCAGCACCCGCGCCGCATGGCGCCCATTGCCCTGCGCGATATAGCTGCGCGCGGCCATGGCGGCGGCGGGGATCAGGTCGGGCGACTGCTTGTTGGCGGCGATGGCGGCCTCGCGCGCCTCGATGCTCGACCCCTCGTCGATCACCACGCGGGCCTCCTGCAACGCCAGCACCGCGTCGCGTCGCCGGTAGAGGTCGCGCGGCAGCGCACCGGCGCGCAGTTCCGCCCCCAGCGTCTTGCGCGCGCCCTTCCAGTCGCCCGCCCCCACTTGCAGCTTGAGCAGCAGGTCCTGGGTCTCGCCATGCGCGGGTTTCAGCGCGAACGCCTTTTCCGCCAGTTTCAGCGCCGTGTCGGTATCGCCTTCGTCCAGTTTCAGCCGGGTCAGGCCGCGAATGGCGACGAAACGGGTGCGCTCGTCGCCCAGAAGCTTCTTGTATTCGTGTTTCGCCCGTTCGCGGTCGCCCGACATCTGCGCCGCCTGCGCCGCAAGCAGGGTGGTGAGTTCCGGCCTGCCCAGCAGCCGTTCGGCCTTCGCCGCCCGCGACAAGGCCACCCGCCCCTCGCCCGAGGCGAGCGCCAGCATCCCGTCGGCCAGCGCCTTGTGGCCGCGCCGCTCGCGATTGCGGTCGAAATAGCGCGAGATGGCGGTTTCGTCGCCGTTGAGAAAGCGCAGGATGGCGACAAGCAGCCCGACCAGCTTCAGCACCAGCCAGAAGGCCAGCAGCAGCAGCACGACCGCGATCACCGCCTGAAGCGGCCCGAGGGTGAACTCCTGCCCCGCCACCGCGATCCGCAGCCCGCCGTCGGCGTCGAGCAGGTAGCCCGCGCCCAGCGTCAGCCCCGTTACCAGCGCGACAAACAGGAGAACCTTGAACAGAGACCAGAGCATCGGTGTCCCCTTATTCGCCGTCGAGTGCGGCGGCAAGATCGGCCAGCGCCGCGACAGCATCGGCGCGGGCCCCGGCACGGGCACGCCAGTCGGCCATGGCGGCGGCGGGCGCGGGTGCAAGCATATCGAGTTCGGCAAGCGCGGCGGTGAGATCACCGGCCCGCAACGCGGCTTCGCTCCGCGAAAGCACCGCATCGGTATCGCCGCCTTCGCGCGGCGTCAGCGACCGCGCCCCGGTCTGGGCGCGCAGGAACGCGGTGACGCGGCCGGTCAGGTCCGCGCCCGCCTCGTCCTCCGGCGCTGCGGCAAGCGCGGCGCGGGCCGCAGCGGGGAAGCCGTCCTGCAATTCCAGAAGCGTCTCTACCCCGGCGGCCTGTCCGGTCAGGGTCGCGGGCAGAACGATCCCGGCCGCTTCGAGATCGGCCAGCGCGGGGGCAAGCGCGCCCCCGGCCTCGACCGCCGCCTGCGCCCGCAGCAATGCGCCGCGCGCCACGGCGGCGCGGACGGTGCGTTCGGCCTCGGCCTCCAGCACGGCGGCGCGGGCCCCGGCGGCTTTGCGTTCGGCTTGCGCCGCTTCGCGCTCGGCCTGGGCGGCGGCGGTCAGGGCCTCGATCTCCTCGATCAGCGCCGGGTCGGCGCCGTCCTCGATCCGGCCGCGCAGATTGGCGAGTTCGGCCTGCAACGTGGTGAATTCGGTGGAAAGGTCGGGCCGGGCCTCCAGTTCGGCAAGGCGCGAGTCATATGCCTCGGCGGCCTCGATCCGCCCGGCCAGCTCCGTCTGCGCCGCCCCGGTCGCGGCGGCTTCGGCGGCAAGGGCGGCGATCCGGTCCTCGAACGCGGCGGGGTCGAGCCCGGCCAGCCGGGTCTCCAGCGCTGCGATGCGTTCCTGCGCGGCGGCGAGTTCGGGCGAGGGCGCGGCAGGCACCGGCCAGCCCTCGGGCACCACGAAACGGGCAAGCGCGAAACCGATTGCGGCGGCCAGCACCCCGCCCGCCACCAGCCCCGCGAATCCGCCCCGGCGCGGTGCGGCGGGCGGCGGGGGCGGATCGGCGGCGGGCGCCCCGGCGACGGGGACGGATTCGGGTTCAGGCGTATCCGGCACGGCGGCGCTGTCCGGCGCGGGTTCAGGCGGGGCGGGCGCTTGTTCCGGGGCGGCCGTGTCGGGCGTATCCGGCGCGGGCATGTCAGATTCGGGCATGTCAGATTCGGGCGTAACGGGGTTGGCGGCATCGGCGGCAGGGGTCTCCTGCGCTTCGGTTTCCGCCGCCGTGGCCGCATCCACCCCGGCCTGTTGCGCTGCGGGGGTCTCCTCCACCTGCTGCCCCCCCGCCTGCCGCTCCGCCCCGGGGGCGGTCTTTTCCGGCCCCGCCGTCCTGCGGGAACCCTTGCGGGTGGTCCGGGCGGCGGGCTTGTCCTCAGGGGTGTCCGGGCCGGTCACGGGTGATTCTCCTGTTCTGGCCGGGGGCGGTCCCTGGCTGGTCCGCCCCAGACTATCGCGCCCATGCCCCCGGCTTCAACCCGCAGCCGGTGCGGCAATCAGCGCGGCGACGGCGGCCATCATTCCCTCGGCCGAAGGCTCGGGCGCGATCGCGAGCCGCGCGGGGGCAAGCGCCGCCGCCTCATCCGCCGCCGCCCGGCTGATCGCGGCCAGCCACAAGGGCGCCCGCGCGGCCCCGGCCGCCGCCGCGAACAGCGCCGCGCTGCGGGGCGAGAACAGCGGGGCGAGCACCGGCCCCGCACCCGCCAGCAGCGCCGCCGCCCCGGGCGAAAGCGGCACGGGTTCCTGCGCATAGACGATGGTTTCCGAAGTCTCGATCCCCGCCGCGGTCAGCCGGGCCGCCACCGCGCCGCGTGCCTCGCGGCCCCGCGCATGGACCAGCGGCCCCTCGGCCTGCCGTCCGGTCAGCAGCGCGACAAGCGACTCCGCATCGCCCCCGGCCGAGATCGCCCGGAACCCCGCCGCCCGCGCCACCGCCGCGGTGCGCGGCCCGACGCACCACGCCAGCCCCGGCACGAACTCCGGGCAGGCATCGGCCGAAAGCCGCCGAAACCCCTCGACCCCGGTTTCCGAGGTGAAGATCATCCCCGCCGCCCGCGCCAGCAGCGGGGCCAGCCCGCCGGGCGGTTCGGACGCGATCCAGCGCGGGGCGATCAGCGGCGCGACCGTCACCCGCACCGCCTGACCGAACCGCGCGCGCAGCGCAGCGGCGAAACGGTCGGATTGCGCCCGGGGGCGGGTCAGCAGCACGGGCGGCGGGTCGGGCATGAGGGGGCGGGATTGTCTGGCCATGGCGAAGGTGTTACCTGCCGGGAACCCTGACTGCAACGGGGGGCGCATGAACCCGACCCTGACCATCCTCGGCATCGAAAGCAGCTGCGACGACACCGCCGCCGCCATCGTCCGCCACCGCCCCGGCGCGGCGGGCGAGGTGCTTTCCTCGGTCGTGGCCGGGCAGGCGGCGCTGCACGCGCCCTTCGGCGGCGTGGTGCCCGAGATCGCCGCCCGCGCCCATGCCGAACGGCTGGATCACGCGGTCGAGCAGGCGCTGGCCGAGGCCGGGGTGGGGCTGGCGCAGATCGACGCGGTGGCAGTGACGGCGGGGCCGGGGCTGATCGGCGGGGTGCTTTCGGGCGTGATGTGCGCGCGCGGCATCGCCGCCGGGGCGGGGCTGCCGCTCATTGGCATCAACCACCTTGCGGGCCACGCGCTGACGCCCCGGCTCACGGGCGGTCTCGACTTCCCCTACCTCATCCTTCTGGTCTCGGGCGGGCATTGCCAGTTCCTGACCGTGCGCGGGGCGGATAGCTTCGCCCGGCTTGGCGGCACCATCGACGACGCCCCGGGTGAGGCGTTCGACAAGGTGGCCAAGCTTCTCGGCCTGCCCCAGCCCGGCGGGCCGGAGGTCGAGGCCGAGGCGGCCGAGGGCGATCCGGCACACTTCGTCTTTCCCCGGCCTCTGCTTGACCGGCCCGGCTGCGACCTGTCGTTCTCGGGGCTCAAGACCGCCGTGCTGCGGGCGCGCGATACGCTGGTGGCGGCGCAGGGCGGCCTGACCGTGCAGGACCGCCGCGACCTCTGCGCCGGATTCCAGATCGCGGTGGCCGGGGTGCTGGCGGAAAAATCCCGCCGGGCGCTGGCGCAGGCCGGCCCCGTCACCGCCTTCGCCGTGGCCGGGGGCGTGGCGGCGAACCGCGGCATCCGCGCAGCGCTGGAAGCGGTCGCGCAGGAGGCGGGCGTGCCGTTCCACGCCCCGCCGCTTGCGCTTTGCACCGACAACGCGGCGATGATCGCATGGGCCGCCGTGGAGCGGCTGCGCGCGGGCCTTCCGCCCGCGCCCTTCGCCGCAAGGCCGCGCTGGCCGCTGGACGAGACCGCCCCCGCCATGATCGGCGGCGGCAGGAAGGGGGCCAAGGCATGAACGCCGCGCGCGAGGTCTTCGTCGCCGGGGCCGGGGCCTTCGGCACCGCGCTGGCGGTGGCGCTGGCACGCGACGGGGTGCGGGTGACGCTCTGGGCCCGCGACAAGGCGCAACTGGCCGAAATGACCCGCAGCCGGTGCAACACCCGCTACCTGCCCGGCATCGAACTGCCCCCGGCCGTCGTCCTGACCGGACGGATCGCCCCGCAAGCCGCCACCGTCCTGCTCGCGGTGCCGATGCAGAGCCTGAACGGTTTTCTTCAGGCCCATGGCCCGCATTTCACCCATTCGACGCTGGTCGCCTGCTGCAAGGGGATCGACCTTGCCACCCTGCGCGGCCCGGGTGCGCTGATCGCGGAACATTGCCCCCGCGCCACCCCGGCGGTGCTGACCGGGCCGAGCTTCGCCGCCGACATCGCCCGCGGCCTGCCCACGGCGCTGACCGTCGCCACCCCCGGGGGGGCCGAGGGGCTTGCGCTTCAGTCGCTGCTTTCGACCCCGGTTCTGCGCATCTACCACAGCGCGGATATGGTGGGCGCCGAACTGGGCGGGGCCTTGAAGAACGTGATGGCGATCGCCGCCGGGATCGTGATCGGCGCGGGGCTGGGCGATTCGGCCCGCGCGGCGATGATGACCCGCGCCTTCGCGGAAATGTCGCGCCTCGCCCGGGCGCTGGGGGCGCAGCGGCCTTCGCTCGACGGGCTTGCGGGGCTGGGCGACATGATCCTGACCTGCACCTCGGAACAGTCGCGCAACTTCCGCTTCGGCCTCGCGCTGGGCCGGGGCGAGGCGTTTCCCGCCGGGATCACCGTCGAGGGCGCCGCCACCGCCCGCGCCGCCGCCCGCCTCGCCGCCGAGCGGCGCATCGAGATGCCGATCACCGCCATGGTTGCCGCCGTGCTCGACGGCAGCCATACCATCCCCGAGGCGGTGCAGGCCCTGCTTTCCCGCCCATTGCGACAGGAGTGAGACATGCCCTTCGTGCTGATCTGCCGGGACCGTCCCGGCGCGCTGCAAACCCGGCTGGATACCCGCGCCGCGCATCTGGCCTATGTCGAGGAGACCGGCGCGGTGCAGATCGGCGGCCCCTTGATCCGTGACGGGCAGATGGCCGGGTCGCTGGTGATCCTCGGGGTCGAGACCCGGGAGGAGGCCGAGACTTGGGCCGCGGGCGATCCCTACGCGCAGGCCGGGTTGTTCGAGAGCGTCGAGATCGAGGAATGGAAAAGGGTGATCGGCTGATGCAATACTGGCTGTTCAAATCGGAGCCCGACGCCTGGTCCTGGGACCAGCAGGTGGCCAAGGGCGCGGAAGGCGAGGAATGGGACGGGGTGCGCAACTATCAGGCGCGCAACAACATGCGGGCGATGCAGTTGGGCGACCTCGGGTTCTTCTACCACTCCAATCAGGGCAAGGAGATCGTCGGCATCGTCGAGGTCTGCGCACTGGCGCATCCCGACAGCACCACCGACGACCCGCGCTGGGAATGCGTGGACATCAAGGCGGTGGAGCCGCTGCCGCGCCCGGTCACGCTGGAGGACTGCAAGGCCGAGCCCCGACTGGCCGACATGGTGCTCGTGAACAACTCGCGCCTGTCGGTGCAGCCGGTGACCCCGGCCGAATGGCAGGTGATCCGCGAGCTGGGCGGGCTCTGATCCGGCTTGCAGATCCCCCGGCACAGGGCGTTTCCAGGAAAAATGGCACCACTTTCCCGGTCCGAAAACGCGATGCCGACCTTGTGTGTCGGTCGGCTTTGCCGAGCGGCGCACACATACCGCGCAACAGAGGGCAGCGGTCGGCCGCTGCCCGGCGGCGCTGACGCGCCTTGATTCCGGGCGAAAGCGGTACCCCGGTCAGCCCTGCCAACACGCAAGACAGACACCGCCTTCGACAAGGCGAAAGGTTCTACTGCTCCGGCGTATGGCCGCGCCGCTGCGCCTCCAGCCGGATGTCGAACATGCTGTTGTTCAGGCTGCCGCCCTTGCGCATGTCGCCGAGGATCAGCGTGGTCTGCCCGCCCGCATCGTCGGTGATGACCCATTGCCGCAGCTCGGTGGGCGCGGCGGTGAACACCATCTCGATGGTGCCGTATTCCGGATACTCCGGATCCTGCGCGGTGACGCGGGTGGTGGTGCCGTCCTCGCGGTGCCCGACCACCATCAGCGCCTGCGACAGGTTCACATCCCGCGCAAGGATCAGGTTCAGCGGCGTGCGGCGCAACGGATAGGCTTCGGGCGGCTGGTTCGACTTGGGGTCGAAGATGGCGACCTGCTGGCCGTCGGCCAGCACCAGCGTCCGGTCGGGGGGCGCATATTCGAAGCGCACCCGGCCGGGGCGGCTGATCCGCACCGTTCCGGTGGCGATGCTGCCATCCGGGTTGACCTGGGTGAACGGGCTTTCCACCGTGCCCAGGCCATTGAGATAACGGGACAGTTCCGCCAGCGGAATCGGGTCGGCCTTCACGGGCAGCGCAAGGGCAAGCGCGAGGGCAAGCGGGGCGAGGATACGGTCAAATCTGTTCATGCCCGCAACATACAGCGACGGCGCGGCGGACGCATCCCCCCGCTTCGCGCTCGTGATGGGCCGTGAGGCGGACGTGCGCCCGGCCTGTGCCTGCCGCCGAGCGGGTCAGGGTGCGCAGACATCCGCCCCACCCCGCCCGCAGGGGCACCTGCATACCCGATGCGTGGTGTATTTTGTTCTGGGTCAGGCCGGATCAAAGGGTTACCAGATTGTTCTGATGGCCGTTGACATGCTTTTCCTGTTTGACCAGTTCCGGAGTGCAGGGTGATCCATGAGTATTTGTCCGCGTCAGGGCAGGCAATGCGGGCGTCAGGAGTGAAAGCGTGAGATCCTGCTCTGGCCCCCAATTCTTGTCGGCAGTGTTGCCAGCCTTGTGCTGCCGCTGCTGTTTCAGGAACTGCCCATGTGGGACATCCGGACCCCCTGGGCCTTCTTCGTGGCCGGTTTTGCCTTGCAGGCCCTGTTGATCCTGCCTTTCGTCCATGGCTATGCCCGCCTCCTGCCCGGGGGCCAGCCAGGGCATGGTGCAAGGCGCGTACTGCTGGCGACCGCCGCGATCCAGATTGCCATCATCGCCGGGGCCGCTCTGGCGAACGGGATGACCCGGATCATGCTGCCGATGACCGGCGGGCAGCTTGTCGTTCTTGTGACAGTCGTGCTGGCGCTGCGTGATCTTCTGGTCGGAAGGAACATTTCGGAGGGGTGATCCTGTCAGGTTGGCGGGCTTTGCGCCGACCATAAGGGAGTGCGAGATGGCGGGATGAACGGCGGAACCGGGTTTCCCGTCCGGCGGGAACAGGTTACGTTGCACGGCGCGGGGGGCGACCCCCGCAGCGATCGAAGTCCGGCCGGGAGAGCGGCGGACGGCAGGGAAGACACGGCCGGGCGGCGAATGGCCCGAAGCCGCCATGAAACGGAGAACGCCCGATGCATCCGGTTGCCCGTCTTGGTGACACCCACGCCTGCCCCCGGCACGGCACCAATGTCATAACCTCGGGCGGCAAGGGCACCGCGGACGGCCGCCCGATGGCGCGCGTTGGCGATACCTGCGCCTGCGGCGGGGTGATCGTCGAGGGGTCATCCGTATCCACCGATCTCGGCAGGCCGGTGGCCTATGTCGGGTGCAAGACCTCCTGCGGGGGCACCATCACCACGGGTTCGCCCACCGTCACCGTTTCGGCCTGAACAACGGCCTGCCCGGGTCCGGCGCTGGCGGAGCGCCCGAAGTGGTGACGGCCATACGCCCTACGGCAGACCGGCGCGGCAGTCGCGGGCGCGGGCGGTGACCTGTCCCTCGGGCGCCTCCACCCGGTCGAGCACGGTATGGGCCGTCGTCTCGCCCCGGGTCTCGCCCAGCAGGATCGCGTAATGGCGCCCGGCGGCAAGAAAGCCGGTGTCGGCGTGGCGGAACTGGAACGACAGCCGGTCTTCGGCCAGCGGCGGGTCGGACCACAGCAGCGACAGCCAGACCTGGATCCGCTGGTTGCGGGTGCCCGCGCCGTGCACCACCACCTCGTCGACCCGCGCCGCCACCACCCGGCCGCCGTCGTAATTCGCCAGCCGCGCCACTGCCTCGGCCGAGAAACAGGCCATCGCGCTTCCTCCTCCCATGGCGGAAACAAGGGTGACGAGCGGCAGCGCGAGACACGCGCGGCGCAGCATCCCGCTCACCGTTCCGTTCCCGGCGTGCCGGGGCGCGGCTGCCGCCAGCGGCGGCTGACCGCAAAGACCTTGCCATGGCGTCCGTTCACCAGCGCCTCCATGTAATCGCCTTCGACCGGGATGCCGCCGATCTCGTGCCGCCAGCGGGCGCGGAACAGCGTGCGGTCGCCCTGCGTCTCGTAGCCCGCGCCCGCGGGCACCGCGTCTTCGGGCGGTTGCAGGGTCGCGGTGGCCAGCGCCAGCATGTCCCCGGCCGGGTGGCTTTCGTCGCCGTCCTCGGCCAGCCCCTCGACATACCACGAAATCGCCTCGCCGGTCACGGCGTTCTGGCGCACGGAACATTCGCCGTGGTTCTGAAGCCGGTCCACGATCCAGCGCCGCCCGCCATCGGGCAAAGGTTCCTCGGCCATGGTGACGAGGCTGACGAAATCCGCGAGGAAATGCGCCGCCTCATCCTCGCCCCGCAGGGCAAGCTCGCGGCGGGCGAAGGCGTCGAGCCAGTCTTCGGCCGGGTTCGCCATCACACCCCCTGACGGCCCTTGCGGACCCGGACAACGGCGCCGTCCGCGTCATCCACGGCGACCTCGGCAAAGCCGCCGTCGCGCGTCATCCGCACCACCCAGGCGGCCACGTCGCGCACCGGCCCCGGCGACATGGGCACGATGGCCGGGGGCACGCCCTCGACGATCTCGATATAGCGCCGTTCGGCCCCGGCGACCCGATAGCCCGCAAGGCCGTAAAGCCCGCGGGCGTCCATGGCGATGCGGCCGGCTTCGTCCCCGGTCATGCGTCCCCCCATTCCTGCACCTGAAAGGCGGCGACAAGCTCATCCTGCGGATCGACCAGCAGGCGGATACGGGCGGGGAAGCCGGGCACGAACTGTTCCACCGCGATATCGGCGAAACCGTCCGCGCGATACCCGGCTTCGGTCACCCGTGCGTGCGGGCTGACAAGGCCGGTGGTGGCCGCGATCTCGCGCAGTCGGCCGATGCGGGCGGGCTCCACCGGGGCCGCCTCGCGCGGGCCGGGCGGGTCCGAAAGCCGCGCGCTTTCCTCGAACCGGACCGGGCGGCCCAGCGCATCACACTCGAACCGCACGCGCGAAAAGGCGCGGAACAGCGCGATGCGGTCGGTCTGCACCACACGCAGCAAGGTGGGATCGAAGTCCTGCTCGGCCTCGATCGGCGCGGGCCGGAAGTCGCCGGGCAGCAGTTCCGACACCCGCGCGCGCATCAATGCCAGCGCCCGGCCGCTCAGTTCCGCGATGTCCCGTGGCGGCATCCCGCCCTCCCTCTCATGCGCCCCGATTCACGCCCCCAGAAGCTTGCCGAGTTTCTTCAGCCCCTTCATCACCTTTTCGACCGCCTTCTCCGCCTTCAACTTCTCGGGGCTGCCACCGCCGCCCGCTCCGAACAGCACCGGCTGCATCGTATCCTGATAATCCGTGCCCACCGCAAGGAACACGTCGGGGATCTTTGCCGGGTCAAGCTTTTGCGCCATCCACTTCTCGAAAAACCTGCGCCCCATCGCCGCCGCGTCGTCGTCGGGCACGAACATGCGGAAGGCGATCACGTTGCGGCAGCCGCGCGCCACCAGCGCGTTGGCAAAGCTGCCCTCGAACCCCGCGACGCAGCAGGAGGCATAGAACAGGTTCTTCGGCACCGAAGGGTAGTTCGCCGCCGAGACCGCCTCGGTATTGCCGAACTGGTCGCATTCCCACGACCCGGTTTCCCCCCGGGGTGAGCCGTCGAGCAGCACCGTCGGCGGGCTGTGGACCGTCACCGTCACCGTGCTGCGCCAGTTCGAGGCCGGGCCGGGCAACCGCCCGTCGGCGCCGGTATGGGAAAAGTCGGGCGGATTGCGGTCGATATCCTGATAATACCAGCTTGGCCGGTTGGTCGCCTTCTCCACCAGGTTGCCGTGCGAGCCGACATGAAAGGCATAGGTGTTGCGCAGGATCGAGCCCAGATTCGCCGCCGCGGTATGGCCGTGGCGGTGTTCGACCTTGCAGTGGGACTTCTGTCCGGGCTTGTGGAGCGCGGCCCTGATCGCATTCGCTTCGGGCAGCACGCCAGAGAGGCCCGAGCCGCTGTCCGGGAAGGTCACCGTCCAGTAAAGCACCCGGCAGCAGTCCTTCGCCCCCTGGGGGTCGGTGGTGCGCGGGGTCTCGTCCGACAGGCCCTTGTGATGCACCACGGCGCGGAAAAAGAAGAACGGCTTGTCCCAGATCGACCACGGGTCGTGCCTTGCGGTGAAGATCCAGACCGGGCGCTCGCCGGTGGCGGGATCCACCACCTTGCCGCCCCGCACCTCAAGCCCGGTGATCAGCCCGTCGGCCACCTGCGCCCCGGTGACGCAATGGGCGACGGCGATCGAGGCCGGGGTGCCGTCGGGCACATCGGTCACATCGACGATCATTTCCACCTTGGCCGCGTCGGGCACCGTGTCGGTGGGGGCGCTGGCCGGGGGCCATGTGCTGTTGTGATCGGGCAGCACCTCGTGTTTCGACCAGCGCACCTTGATCGTGGGCTCCGGCTCGACCGGCGGCGGCGGGGGCGGCGGAACCGGCGGCCCCTCGCAGGGTTCGACCACGCTGCCCGGCGGGGTCCGGGGCTGGGTCTTGCTGTCCTCGACCGCTCCGCCATTCTGTTCGTAAAGCCCCATCCACTCGCCCCGCAGCGCCGCCTGCGACGGGTCGGAGGGGTGCAGCGGCTTGCGCTTGCCCTCGGCATCGTAAAGCGGGTTGGGGCGCGGGTCGTTCCGGTGGCGCTGGTAAATCCCGTCATTCGCGGCCCGGACCGCCACCGGATCAAGCGGGCGTTTCGCGACACGGGTCATTGGCCGGGCCCCCGGAACGCCAGCGCAAAGGTCTCGTATTCCGAGATCGCATCCATCTTCTCGCGCCCGCCCAGATCGTCGCGGCGCAGGATCCGTTTCGCCCAGGCGTCATGCTCCCCCTCGGGGAAGGCCGGGCCGTAAAGCAGCAGGCATTCGGCCAGCCGCCGCACGTCATATCCCGAGGTGACGCCGTAGGACGGGCCGACCTCGACCGCGCGGGCAACCAGCGCCCCGGTCGCTTCGGGCGGCCGGGCCACGGCATGGTCGGGGAATCGCTGCCGCAATTCCTGCGCCGTCTCGTGCTGCCAGTCGCGCAGGCGCGGCTTGCGCAGGGCTTCGATCTGTTCCGCGGTGGGTTCAATCATTGTGAAAATCATCCCGCGCAAATGAATTCGGGCGACCGGGAAAGCCTAGTCGAAGCCCGCCGTTTCGCCAACGCTTTTCGCGCGGGGGCAGGAAAAGGGGGTGTTTACAACCCATGCTGGCAGGCCGGGAAACAGAGCCGTCAGAAGCACAACTTACGTGCGGGCGCCCCATGCCCGGAACAGCCGCGTCAGCGGCCCGGGCAGCGGCCCCCCGCAGGCGGCCGCTGCCCTCTGTTTCGCAATATACTGCCCATTCGGCAAATCCGGCCGACACGGCCCGCAAGCATTGCGGCACGAAATGCCGGGGCGCGGGACGATTGTCATGCGGCTGTTACAGAATCGTCGCATAGCCGTCGCGCAAAGCTGTCAAAGCGGGGCCGCCGGACGCGCGCGCCCCGCCCGGCCTGAAAGGAGCCGTCATGCCCGTCTTCCGCCTGCCGCTTGCAGCCCTTGCCGCGGCGATCGCCGTCGGCACGGTCTCGGGCGCGGCACAAGCGCGCGAACAGATCCGGATCGTCGGTTCCTCGACCGTGTTCCCCTATACCCAGGCGGTGGCCGAGGAATTTTCCGACATCACCGGTGCCCGCCCGCCCATCGTCGAGGCCACCGGCACCGGCGGCGGCACCCGCATCTTCTGCGACGGAATCGGCGAACGCTTCCCCGACATCACCGGCGCCTCGCGGGCGATGACCGCCTCGGAATGGGCGCATTGCGTGGCGAACGGGGTGACAAGCGTTTCCGAGGCCATGATCGGCCATGACGGACTGACCATCGCCATATCGCGCGGCAACACCTTCGACTGGGATCTGACGCTGGAGGAAATCTACCTCGCACTCGGGGCCGAGGTGCCGGTCGATGGCGGCTGGGCCGCGAACCCCTATCGCCGCTGGTCCGAGATCGACCCGCGCCTGCCCGACACGCCCATCACCGTGCTCGGCCCGCCGCCCACCTCGGGCACCCGCGACGCCTTCGTCGAACTGGCGCTGCACACCGGCTGCGCGACGCTCGATCACGTGCGCGACGGCGGGTTCGACCGCGACTGGATCACCGCCAACTGCTCGCGCATGCGCACCGACGGGCCGTTCATCGAGGCGGGCGAGAACGACAACCTCATCGTGCAGCGGCTGGGGTCGGACCCGGACGCGATGGGCATCTTCGGCTATTCCTTCCTTTACGAGAACAACGACCGGCTGAAGGGCGTCAGGATCGGCGGGGTGGATGCGAACCTCGCGACCATCGGCGACGGCTCCTACCCCATCGCCCGGCCGCTTTATTTCTACGTCAAGAACGCCCATCGCGGGGTGATCCCCGGCTTGCAGGAGTTCGTCGAGGAATACATGATGGAGGAGGCGCTGGCCCCCGGCGGCTACCTGGAAGAGCGCGGTCTGGTGACGCTGGACGACGCCGCCCGGGCGCGGTTGCGCGAAACGCTGGTGCGCGGCCTGCCGATGGAGGCGAAATGACCCTGTTCGCCTTCTTCCTGCTGTTTGCCGCCGCGCTGTCCGGCTATGCGATGAACCTTCAGGCGGCGCGGCGCATCCGGGCCGGGGGGGCGCGGCTTCATTCCCTGGGCGGCTTTCATGGCGGCTATGCCTTCCTGACCGTGGCGCTGCCCTGTTTCGTCCTGTTCCTGCTGTGGCTGGTGCTGCAAGGCCCGGTGATCGAACGCATGGTGATGGCCGGGCTGCCCGCCGGGGTGCTTGACGGCATGGACGCGGGCGCGGCCGGGCTGGTGCTTTCGGAAATCCGCTCCATCGCCGGGGGCCGGGTGTTCGGCACGCCCGAGCCGTGGAAATTCGCCGCCGCCGACCGCATGGTGGCGCTGCGCGCCGGCTCCGCCAACCTGATGCTGGTGGTGGTGCTGGGGATCGCCGCCGCCATGCTGTTCCGCGCCCGCCGCCGGGTCAGCGCCGAATTCCGCGCCCGGCAGGGGGTGGAGCGCATCCTGCGCGGGCTGATGATCTTCTGCTCGGTGGTGGCGATCTTCACCACCATCGGCATCGTCGCCTCGCTGATGTTCGAGACCGTGCGTTTCTTCCGCATGGTGCCCTGGCACGAATTCCTGTTCGGCACGACGTGGGAGCCGCAGATCCCGATCCGCCCCGACCAGATCGCGGCCGAGGGCGCCTTCGGCTGGCTGCCGGTGATCCTCGGCACGCTGGTCATCACCGTGGTGGCGCTGGTGATCGCGGTGCCGGTGGGGCTGTTCGCGGCGATCTACCTGAACGAATTCGCCTCGCGCCGGGTGCGGGCGGTGGCCAAGCCGATGCTGGAGATCCTCGCGGGTGTCCCCACGGTGGTCTACGGATTCTTCGCGATTCTGGTGGTGGCCCCGGCGATCCGCTCCTTCGGCGCCTCGCTCGGCCTGCCGATCGCACCGAATACCGCGCTGGCGGCGGGGGCGGTGATGGGGATCATGCTGATTCCGTTCATCTCGTCCTTTGCCGACGACGCGCTGTCCGCCGTGCCGCGCGCGCTGCGCGACGGGGCGCTGGCCTTGGGCGCGACCCGGGCCGAGACCATGCTGAACGTGCTGTTTCCCGCGGCGATTCCCGGCATCGTCGGCGGCGTGCTGCTGGCCGTCAGCCGCGCCATCGGCGAGACGATGATCGTGGTCATGGCCGCCGGGCTGATCGCCCGGATGACGATCAACCCGCTGGACAGCGTGACCACGGTGACGGTGCAGATCGTCACCCTGCTGATCGGCGACACCGCCTTCGACAACCCCAAGACCCTCGCGGCCTTCGCGCTGGGAATGATGCTGTTCCTGGTGACGCTGGGCATCAACATCCTGGCGCTGCGCATCGTGCGCAAATACCGCGAAATCTACGATTGAGGCCGGGCCATGACCGACATTTCCAACAGCCCCGCCCCCGCCGCCGGATGGACCACGCCCGAGGCCAGCGCGCGCCTGCGCCGCCGCCGCCGGGCCGAGACCCGGCTGAAACTCGTGGGCATGGGCGCCATCGGCTTTGCCTTCCTGATGCTGGCGGTGCTGATCGGCTCGCTCACCCTGTCGGGCTGGCACGCCTTCACCCAGAGCCATGCACGGATCACCGTGACCCTCGCGCCCGAATACATCAACACGGACGATCTGCGCCGGTCGGACTTCCGCGGCCTCCTGCGCGCCACCATGGCCGAGCGGCTGGGCGAGGGCGAGGCCGCGGCGGCCGAGTTGCGCCGGATGGGGGCGATCCTGTCGAACGGCGCGCAATCCGCGCTTCGTGAACGGCTGGTGGCGAAACCGGCGCTGGCGGGCCAGACCCTGACCCTGCGGGTACCGCTGGCCGACCCCTACGACCAGTTGAACAAGGGCCTGATCGACCGCGACACGCCCGAGAATATCCGCCGCCTGTCGGACCGCGAAATCGGCTGGTTCGATGCGCTGAAGGCCGAGGGCGCGATCTCCAGGCCGCTCAACTTCGGGCTGCTGACCAACGCCGATTCGCGCTTCCCCGAACTCGCCGGGCTGCGCGGCGCGCTGGTCGGTTCGCTCTATGCGCTGCTGACCTGCTTCCTGCTGTCGTTCCCCATCGGGATCGGCGCGGCGATCTGGCTTGAGGAATTCGCGCCGAAGAACCGCATGTCGGACCTCATCGAGGTCAATATCAACAACCTCGCCGCCGTGCCTTCGGTGGTGTTCGGCCTGCTGGCGCTTGCCGTGTTCCTTGGCTGGTTCGGGATGCCGCGCTCGGCCCCCTTCGTCGGCGGCATGACGCTGGCCTTGATGACCCTGCCCACCATCATCATCGCCACCCGCGCCGCGCTGAAGGCCGTGCCGCCCTCGATCCGCGAGGCGGCGATGGGGCTCGGCGCGTCGAAACAGCAGGTGGTGTTCCAGCACGTCCTGCCGCTTGCGATGCCCGGCATCCTCACCGGGACGATCATCGGGCTGGCGCAGGCGCTGGGCGAGACCGCGCCGCTTTTGCTGATCGGCATGAACGCCTTCGTCACCGCCGCGCCCGCGACGCCCTTCGACCCTTCCACCGCGCTGCCGACCCAGATCTTCATCTGGGCCGACAGTCCGGAACGCGGCTTCGTCAGCCGCACCTCGGCCGCGATTCTCGTCCTGCTCGGGTTCCTGATCGCGATGAACGCCCTCGCCATCTTCCTGCGCTCGAAATTCGAAAGGAAATGGTAAACCATGCGTGGAGAGCCACAGGTGAACGACATGCGACCCCTCGACCGCAGCCTTGATCTCGACGAGGCCAAGATCACGGCCCGCGACGTGCAGGTGTATTACGCCGAAACCCACGCGCTGAAGGATGTGTCGATCGACATCGCCGACAAGACGGTGACCGCCTTCATCGGCCCCTCGGGCTGCGGGAAATCCACCTTCCTGCGCTGCCTGAACCGGATGAACGACACCATCGACATCTGCCGGGTCGAGGGCACGATCACGCTGGACGGGCAGGACATCTACGACCCGCGGGTCGATCCGGTGCAACTGCGCGCCCGGGTGGGGATGGTGTTCCAGAAACCCAACCCCTTCCCGAAGTCGATCTACGACAACGTGGCCTACGGGCCGCGCATCCACGGGCTGGCGCGCGACCGGGCCGAGCTGGACGCCATCGTGGAAAAGTCCCTGCGCCGCGCCGCGCTGTGGGACGAGGTGAAGGACCGCCTGACTGCCCCCGGCACCGGGCTTTCGGGCGGCCAGCAGCAGCGGCTGTGCATCGCCCGCGCCGTGGCCACCAGCCCCGAGGTGCTGCTGATGGACGAGCCCTGCTCCGCCCTCGACCCTATCGCCACCGCGCAGGTCGAGGAACTGATCGACGAATTGCGCAGCCGCTTCGCGGTGGTGATCGTCACCCATTCGATGCAGCAGGCCGCCCGCGTCAGCCAGCGGACCGCCTTCTTCCATCTGGGTCGGCTGGTCGAGTTCGGCGAGACCGGCCACATCTTCACCAACCCGCAGGACCCGCGGACTGAAAGCTACATCACCGGCCGGATCGGCTGACGGAGGATCCCGATGCATACCGAACCGCAACCGCATATCGCCACCGCCTTCGACCGCGACCTTGAGGCGGTGCAGGCGCTGATCATGAAGATGGGCGGGCTTGTCGAGGCCGCCACACTCGACGCCGCCCGGGCGCTTGAGACCCGCGACGAGGAACTGGCCCAGACTGTACGCCAGGGCGACAAGGCGGTCGATGCGCTTGAAGCGCAGATCAACGAGGAGGCCGCCCGCATCATCGCCCTGCGCGCCCCCACGGCGGGCGACCTGCGCACGCTTCTGACCGTGCTCAAGATCGCGGGCAACCTGGAACGGATGGGCGATTACGCCAAGAACATCGCCAAACGCTCGACCGTGCTGGCACAATTCGCACCCGTCGAGGGGGCGCCGGGCACGATCCGCCGCATGGCCCGGCAGGTCGAGCAGATGCTGAAGGACGCGCTGGATGCCTATGTGCGGCGCGATGCCGATCTGGCCACCGACGTGCGGCTGCGCGACCATGAGGTCGATCAGATCTACAACTCGCTGTTCCGGGTGCTGCTCACGCATATGATGGAGGATCCGCGCAACATCACCGCCTGCATGCACCTGCATTTCATCGCCAAGAACATCGAGCGGATGGGCGATCACGCCACCGGCATCGCCGAACAGGTCGTTTATCTGGTGACCGGCGAGATGCCCGACGAGGCCCGGCCCAAGGGCGACAGTACGCCTTTCGTCGGGGCCACCGAGGGCTGAGGGCGGACCATGGCGGTGCAGAAACAACCCGTTGTCCTGCTGGTCGAGGACGAAAGTGCCCAGCGCGAGGTGCTGCGCTACAACCTTGAGGCCGAGGGCTTCGACGTGGCCATGGCCGAGACCGGGGACGAGGCGCTTTTGCTGGTGCAGGAGGCGGCACCCGACCTGATCCTGCTCGACTGGATGCTGCCGAATGTCTCGGGGATCGAGGTCTGCCGCCAGATCAAGGCCCGGCCCGAGACAAGGGCGATCCCGATCGTCATGCTTTCGGCCCGGTCGGAGGAGATCGACCGGGTGCGCGGGCTGGAAACCGGGGCCGACGATTACGTGGTGAAGCCTTATTCGGTGGCGGAACTGATGGCGCGGCTGCGCACCCAGCTGCGTCGCACCCGCCCGGCCGCGCTGGGCGAACGGCTGATGTTCGACGACATCCTGCTGGATGCGGGCGAGCATCGGGTCTACCGCGCCGGGCAGGCGGTCAGCCTTGGCCCGACCGAGTTCCGCCTGCTCTCGACGCTGATGGAAAAACCCGGCCGGGTCTGGAGCCGCGAGCAACTGCTGGACCGGGTCTGGGGCCGCGATATCTACGTGGACACCCGTACGGTCGATGTGCATATCGGCCGACTGCGCAAGGCGCTGATGAAGGACGGCGGCAGCAACCCGGTGCGCACGGTGCGCGGCGCGGGCTACGCGCTGGGCTGAGCCGGAACGGCCCGGACGCCCCCTGCGGCAGGCATCGGGCTGCCGGGGTGCGCTTGAGCGCACCATTCCTGCCCTCCCGCCTCCATACCCGCGGCCCGGACGAAGCCGGTGCGCCGAAACACACCCGGCGGGCTACGGGCTTCGATCCGGGCCGCAGCACGGGGCGGGGACGATCCGCATTTCGGAAGGGAGAGATCGTAGCCGCATAAGGAACCTCGGCGCCATGGTCTGGGTGGGGGCTGTTGTCCACGACGCCGAGGGAAGCCTTATGCAGCTACAGGGCCGGTTATGACGGGGCCGCGGGGCAGGATTGGGGGCCGAACGGGGCATTATTGCGGCGCCTCTCGCCACGGCGAAACAATCCCCCCGGCGCCTGCCGACTGTTCCGCCGGGATGCGGAATGTCAGCCGGTTGCGCCCGCCCGCGCGGCTGTAGCACAGCCCTTCGGTCAGGCCGCGAATCAGGAACCAGCCATAGCCCCCTTCGGGCGGGGCGCGAACCGGGGCAGGAGAACCGGCCGAAGGGTGCCCGCCCGGCGGCAGCGCCATTTCGGGAAATCCGCTGCCGTCATCGGTGATCGCGCAGACGAGGCCCGCGGCATCTTCATGCAACTCGACCCCGATCCTGCCGCCGCCTTCACAGCCGTGTTCGACGATATTGTTCAGCACCTCGGCCAGCACCAGTTCGGCAATGTCGGGGTCAACCCCGCCGCCGCCCTGCATCAGCATCGCCCGCACCTGCCCGAGGGCCGCGCGCACCGCCAGCGGCTCGGCCCGCAGCCACAGCCGCAGCGCGGGGTCGTCGTGCCGCGGGCACATCACCCCTGCCTCAGCCCGCACGGCCGGGCCGTGGCGGCGGTGTGTCGTGGATGATGAACACGCTGTCCATCCGCGTCAGCCGCAGCACCTTGCGCACCATGGGGGTCAGCCCGGCGAGTTCCAGCCGACGCCCCTCCTCCAGCAGTTTCATCACGGCGACCAGCGCCCCCAGCCCGCTGCTGTCGAGAAAGCCGACCCGCGACAGGTCCAGAATCACCACCGGCGCCGGCTCCCCGATGACATCCCGCATCCGGTCCTTGAACTGGATCGCCACGGCGGCGTCGATCCGTTCCGCCGCCACCCGTGCCACCAGCGTATCCCCCGTCCGCTCCGCCCCGATCTGCATCCCGTCCGTCCTTTCACCGCATTCCGCACTGCCAAGACTAGACGCAGGTCGTTACCATTCGGTAAGCGTGATGCAGGGAACGCCGGAAAATCGAGGAGACGGGGCAGATGCACGAAGTGGTGATCGCAGGGGCGGCCCGCACGCCGATGGGTGGCTTTCAGGGGGTGTTCTCGGGGGTGCCCGCGGCAACGCTGGGCGGCGCGGCGATCCGCGCGGCGCTTGAGGGCGCGGGCGTGGCCCCCGCCCGGGTCGAGGAACTGCTGATGGGCTGCGTCCTGCCCGCCGGGCAGGGTCAGGCTCCGGCGCGGCAGGCGGGCTTTGCCGCGGGGCTGGGCGAGGGGGTGCCCGCGACCACGCTGAACAAGATGTGCGGCTCGGGGATGAAGGCGGCGATGATCGCGCATGACCAGATCGCGCTCGGCCTGACCGGGCTGATGGTCGCGGGCGGGATGGAGAGCATGACCGAAGCGCCCTACCTGCTGCCGAAGATGCGCGCCGGGGCGCGGATCGGCCACGGGCAGGTGTTGGACCACATGTTCCTCGACGGGCTGGAAGATGCCTATGACAAGGGCCGCCTGATGGGCACCTTCGCCGAGGATTGCGCCGGGGCGTTCCAGTTCACCCGCGAGGCGCAGGATGGCTACGCGCTCGCCTCATTGTCCCGCGCGCTGGAGGCGCAGGCGTCGGGCGCGCTCAAGGCCGAGATCACGCCGGTGACGGTGACAGGCCGCAGGGGCGAGGTGGTGGTGAGCGCCGACGAACAGCCCGCCAGCGCCCGGCCCGAAAAGATCCCGACGCTCAAGCCCGCCTTCCGCAAGGACGGCACGGTGACGGCGGCCAATTCCTCGTCGATCTCGGACGGGGCGGCGGCGCTGGTGATGTGCTCGGCCGAAGTGGCGCAGGCCGGGGGGCTGCCGGTGCGCGCCCGGGTGCTCGGGCACGCCAGCCACGCGCAGGCGCCCGCCGATTTCCCGACCGCCCCGGTGCCCGCGGCGCGCAGGCTGCTCGACCGGCTGGGCTGGTCGGTCGCGGACGTGGACCTGTGGGAGGTGAACGAGGCTTTCGCCGTGGTGCCCATGGCCTTCATGGCCGAGACCGGCGCCCCGCATGACCGGGTGAACGTCAACGGCGGCGCCTGCGCGCTTGGCCATCCCATCGGCGCCTCGGGCGCGCGGATCATCGTGACGCTGCTTCATGCGCTGGAGGCACGCGGTCTGAAGCGCGGTGTGGCCGCGATCTGCATCGGCGGCGGCGAAGGCACCGCGATCGCCATCGAGCGGGTCTGAGGCGGGCACTCTCGCCCGGCGATGCCAAGGTTGGAAGGGCAGGAGCCTCCGGCGGGGATATTTCTTTCACGGTGAAGCACAGGGGCTCGCTCCTTGTTCTTCACCGTGAAAGAAATATCCTCGGGGGTGAATTGGCCGAAGGCCAAGAGGGGGCAGACAGCCCCCTTCCCCGGTCAGAGCTACTCCAGCCGTTCGGGCAGGGCGAAACCGCGCAGGAACTCCCCGGCTGCCATCGGTCGCCGCCCCTCGCGCTGCGCGAGCGTGATCTCGACCGCGCCCGCGCCGCAGGCCACGGTGAGGCCGCCAAGCACCTGCCCCGGCGCCCCCGCACCCTCGGCCAGCCGGGCGCGCAGGAACTTGATCCGTTCCGCCCCCGCCATGCACCATGCGCCGGGAAAGGGCGAGAGCGCGCGGATATGGCGGCAGACGGCTTCGGCGGGTTCGGTCCAGTCGATCCGGGCCTCGGCCTTGTCGATCTTGGCGGCGTAGGTCACGCCGTCCTCGGGCTGCGGTTCCGCCGCCAGTTCCGGCAGCCGTGCCAGCGCCGCCGCGATCAGCCGCGCGCCCATGGCGGCGAGCCGGTCGTGCAGGTCGGCGGCCGTGTCCTCCGGCCCGATCGGCGTCGCCTCGCGCAGCAGCACCGGGCCGGTGTCCAGCCCCGCCTCCATCCGCATGATGCAGACCCCGGTTTCCGCATCCCCCGCGAGGATCGCCCGCTGGATCGGCGCCGCGCCGCGCCAGCGCGGCAGCAGCGAGGCGTGGATATTCAGGCAGCCATGGCGCGGCGCATCCAGCACCGGCTGCGGCAGGATCAGCCCATAGGCCGCCACCACCGCCACATCGGCCCCGAGCGCGGCGAATTCCGCCTGCACCTGCGCATCGCGCAGGGATACGGGGTGGCGCACCGGCAGCCCGAGTTCCGCCGCCCGCCGCGCCACCGGCGAGGGGCGCGGCTGCTTGCCCCGGCCCGCCGGGCGCGGCGGCTGGGTATAGACCGCCACGACCTCGTGCTCCGCCGCCACCGCCTCCAGCGCAGGAACAGAAAAGTCGGGCGTGCCCATGAAAACAACCCTCATCCCCGCCTCCCCAGCTTTTCGGCCTTCGCCAGCAGCATCCGGCGTTTCAGCGGGCTGAGCCGGTCGAAATACATCCGCCCGTCCAGATGGTCGATCTGATGCTGCACCGAAGTGGCCCAGAGGTGGACGAAATCGCGCTCCTCGACCGCACCCCCGGCATTGAGGAACCGCACCGTCACCGCACGGGGCCGCGCGACCACCGCCGAGACGCCGGGCAGGTTGGGGCTGGCCTCCTCATGCTCGCGGAACCGGCCCGAGGCGTGCAGCACCTCGGGGTTGGCCATCAGCACCGCCTGCCCGCGCGCCTCGGAACAGTCCACCACCGCCAGCCGCAGCATCATGCCGATCTGCACCGCGGCAAGGCCGACGCCGGGCATGGCCTCCATCGTATCGACCATATCGGCCCAGATCGCGCGGATTTCATCGGTCACGGCCTCGACCGGCACGGCCGGGCTACGCAGCCGCCTGTCGGGCCAGGGAACGAAGGGACGGATCATCCGGCATACTCCGCCAGCGCCGCCGCCCGCGCCTCGGGCGCGATGCGGTCGAGGGTCAGAACCCCGTCCAGATGGTCGGACTCGTGCTGGGCGCAGGTCGCGGCGATCCCGGCGAACCACGCCTGCCGCTCCGCGCCGTCAAGCCCGGTCCAGCGCATCCGCACCGCCTCGGGCCGCGCCACCTCCACCATGAGGCCGGGGATCGAAAGGCAGCCCTCGGCCCGGCTGGCCATCCCCCCGGACGCCTCGACAATCTCCGGGTTCACGAACACCAGCGGTTCGGGCGCGCCGTCCTTCCCGGCGACATCCATCACGAACAGCCGCAGCAACACGCCCACCTGCGGCGCGGCAAGGCCGCGGCCGGGGGCGGCATACATGGTCTCCAGCATGTCTTCGGCCAGACGGCGGATATCGTCCGTCACCTCGCCCACCGCCGCGCAGGGTTGCGCAAGGCGCGGGTCGGGGTAGCGCAGGATCGGCAGAATGCTCATGGCGCGGCCATAGCACCCGGTGCGCGCTTCGTCCACGGCGCCACGGCCCGTCTTCGCCTTGTCGAAATATCCTCGCCGAAGGCTTCCGCCGCAGGTGGAAACCGCTGCGCCTGCGCAGCGGCCCGCCTGGCCCGGTCAGGCCCGCGCCCGCTCGCGCTTCAGCTTTTCCATCCGCCGGGTGATCATCTGCCGCTTGATCGGCCCGAGATGGTCGATGAACAGCCGCCCGTTCAGATGGTCGATCTCGTGCTGCACGCAGGTCGCCCACAGGCCGGAAAAACGCTCCTCCTGCTTCGACCCGTCAAGCGCGGTCCAGCGCACGGCGACTTCGGCGGGGCGGGTCACCTCGGCATATTGCTCGGGGATCGAGAGGCAGCCCTCCTCGGCGGTGCTGCGCTCTTCCGAGGTCCAGGCGATCTCGGGGTTGATCAGCACCAGTGGCCGCTGTTCCGCCTCCGGATCCTTCACGCAGTCCATCACCACGATACGCTGCATGACGCCGATCTGCGGCGCGGCAAGGCCGATGCCCGGCGCGTCATACATGGTCTGCAACATGTCCCCGGCCAGCCGGACGATCTCGGGGGTGATTTCGGCCACCGGTTCGCAAAGCTTCTTGAGCCTCGGGTCGGGATGGATCAGGATCGGGCGTATCATGGCCGGGATTTAGGCCATGCGATCCCGCTGTGCAATGGCCCGGCGTGCAATGGGGGCGGAGGGACAGAGGTGGAAAATATGGAAAGCAGCTCTAAAAATTCCTGCAAATACAGATAAATTTTCTGCACAAAAGGCATTTATCGGAAAATTTTCCCAATATATAAAATATATCTGGAACATCATCCCCCGTCCGCCATATGATCCGCCCGCATCCGCCCCCCAACACAGGATTCACCATGAGTTTCGACGAGATCATCGACCGCCGCGGCACCCATTCGGCGAAATGGGACATGATGGCGAAAACCTATGACGTGCCCGCCGATACCGGCCTGCCGATGTGGGTGGCCGACATGGATTTCCGCCCCCCCGCCTGCGTGCAGAGGGCGCTGGAGGGCATGGTTGCGCATGGCGTCTATGGCTATTTCGGCGACGACCGCGCCTATCTGGACGCGATCCGCTGGTGGATGTCCACCCGGCACGGCTGGGAGGTGGCGCCCGAGGCGATCCTCACCACCCACGGGCTGGTGAACGGCACCGGGATCTGCGTCGATGCCTTCACCGCCCCGGGCGACGGGGTTGTGCTGATGACGCCGGTCTACCATGCCTTCGCACGCGTCATCAAAGCCGCCGGGCGGCAGGTGGTGGAATGTCCGCTGGTGAACAACGGCGGCCGTTACGAGATGGACTTCGACGCCTGGGACGCGCGGATGACCGGCGCCGAGAAGATGCTGATCCTGTGCTCGCCCCACAACCCCGGCGGAAGGGTCTGGACGGCGGCGGAACTGCGCGGCGTGGCCGATTTCTGCATCCGCCACGACCTGATCCTTGTCTCGGACGAGATCCACCACGATCTGGTCATGCCCGGCCACCGGCACATCGCGATGCCGCTGGCCGCGCCGGAGATCGGCGACCGGCTGGTGATGATGACCGCGACCACCAAGACCTTCAACATCGCGGGCGGCCATACCGGCAATGTCATCATCCCCGACCCCGCGCTGCGGGCCCGCTTCGCGGCGAAGATCGCCGGGCTGGGGATTTCCGGAAACTCCTTCGGGCTGGTCATGGCCACCGCCGCCTATTCGCCCGAAGGCGCCGCATGGGTGGATGCGCTGGTGGCGTATCTCGACGACAACCGGCGGCTGTTCGACGCGGGCGTCGGGGCGATCCCCGGCCTTGCCTCGATGCCGCTCGAAGCGACCTATCTCGCCTGGGTCGATTTCGCGGGCACCGGGATGGGGCCCGCCGAGTTCACCGCAAGGGTCGAACGCGGCGCGGGCATCGCCGCGAACCACGGCGCAACCTTCGGTATGGGGGGCGAGAGCTTCCTGCGCTTCAACCTTGCCACCCCGCGCCCGCTGGTCGAACAGGCGGTGGAGCGGCTGCAACGGGCCTTCGCCGACTTGCAGTAGGCCCAACCTGCAATGGGCGCAGGGCGGAAAGGGCATCTGGCACGCAATTTTCGCCCGGTGCCCCTTGCCCGGAATCAAGGCGCGCAAGCGCCGCCGGGCAGCGGCCGACCGCCCGCACGGGCGGCCGCTCCTGCAACGTTTCGACACGCGCATACGTCGGGGTATTCGGCACCATAAACTGCCAGGCACAATCGTCGCAGCGGCCCCCCGCGGTCGGCCGCTGCCCTCTGTTGCGCAGTATATTTGCCCCATTAGCGAAGTCGGCCAAACACGGTCAACAAACGCCACCGCAGGCGAGGGGTGGACAGGGCGGGATAATGAGTATTTCTGGAAAGATGAAGCCTGAATGCGCCCCCCTCGCCCCGCGCCGCGTCAGGTCCAGCGCGAGGTGAAATCCGCCGGCAGCAGCAGGTTGTGGCGGCCGAGGTCGTGCACGTCGCGTTCGCCGCACAGTGCCATGGTGGTGTCCAGCTCGCGGTGGATCACCTCCAGCGCCCTGGCCACCCCGGCCTCGCCCATCGCGCCGAGGCCGTAGACGAAGGCGCGGCCGATGTAGGTGCCGCGCGCCCCCAGCGCCAGCGCCTTGAGCACGTCCTGCCCCGAGCGGATGCCGCCGTCCATATGCACCTCCACCCGGTCACCCACCGCGTCGACGATGGGCGCGAGCATCCGGATCGACGACAGCGCCCCGTCAAGCTGCCGCCCGCCGTGGTTCGACACGATGATGGCGTCGGCGCCCACTTCGGCCGCCTTCCGCGCATCGTCGGCATCGAGGATGCCCTTGAGGATCAGCTTGCCGCCCCACTGTTCCTTGATCTTCGCGATCTTGCCCCAGTCCAGTTGCGGATCGAACTGTTCCGCCGTCCAGGCGGACAGCGAGGACGCATCGCCCACCCCCTGCGCATGACCGACGATATTGCCGAAGAACCGCCGCTTCGTCCCCAGCATCCCCAGCCCCCAGCGCCATTTGGTGGCGAGGTTAACCATGGTCGGGATCGTCAGCTTCGGCGGGGCCGACAGGCCGTTCTTCAGATCCTTGTGCCGCTGGCCGAGGATTTGCAGATCGAGCGTCAGCACCAGCGCCGAGCATTTCGCATCCTTCGCCCGCTGGATGATCCGCGAGACGAAATCCTGATCGCGCATCACGTAAAGCTGGAACCAGAACGGCGCGTCGGTGTTCGCCGCCACGTCCTCGATCGAGCAGATCGACATGGTGGAGAGCGTGAACGGCACCCCGAACCGGGCCGCGGCGCGGGCGGCGAGGATCTCGCCGTCGGCGTGCTGCATCCCCGTGAGCCCCACGGGGGCCAGCGCCACCGGCATCGCCACCTCCTGCCCGATCATGGTCGAGCGGGTGGAGCGGTCGGTCATGTCCACCGCCACCTTCTGCCGCAGCCGGATCTCGGCGAAGTCGGTGACGTTCTCGCGGAAGGTCTGTTCGGTCCAGCTTCCGGATTCCGCGTAGTCGTAGAACATCCGCGGCGCGCGGCGGGCGTGGATGCGGCGCAGGTCCTCGATACAGGTGATGACGGGCATGGTGTTCTCCGGGCAGATTGGTCAGATTCCCTTACCAGCGCGCCGGGGAACGGGCAAGAATTTCAGCCCTGCCACCGGGCCGCTCAGAGATGGTTTGAGAATTCGCTCCGGCACGGCAGGTGGCGTGGTTTTCGAGAACCGGAGCGGAGTGTGCTCAATGCACATGAGCACCGGAAGCGCAGAAAACCGCGTCAGATGCCCGCTGGAGTAGAATTATCAAACCGTCTCTCAGCCCCGGTGCGCGCCTTCGGCCAGTTCCGCGACCCGGGCCAGCACCTCGGGCGCGGGCCTGCCCTCGCCGATCAGCCTGACGATGGCCGAGCCGACGACGCAGCCATCGGCGATCCCGGCAATCTGCTGCGCGGATTCGGGGGTCGAGATGCCGAAGCCGACGATGACCGGAAGATCGGTCGCGGCCTTGATCCGGGCGACCTCGGGGGCGACCTCGGCCGCCTGCGCCGCCGCCGCGCCGGTGATGCCGGTGATCGAGACGTAATAGACGAATCCGCTGGTGTTTTGCAGCACCTTCGGCAGCCGCCGGTTGTCGGTGGTCGGCGTCGCCAGCCGGATGAAGTTCAGCCCGGCGGCCTGCGCGGGCAGGCACAGCTCGCTGTCTTCCTCGGGCGGCAGATCGACGACGATCAGCCCGTCGATCCCGGCCTCCTTCGCCTCGGACAGGAAACGGTCCACCCCGCGCGAATAGATCGGGTTGTAATAGCCCATCAGCACGATCGGCGTGGCGGCATCGCCCGCGCGGAACGCGCGCACCATCCCGAGCGTGCGGTCGAGCGTCTGCCCCCCCGCCAGCGCCCGCTGCCCGGCAAGCTGGATCGTCGGCCCGTCGGCCATCGGGTCGGTGAAGGGCATCCCCAGTTCGATGATATCGACCCCGGCGCCCGGCAGCCCCTTCATCACCGCAAGCGAGGTTTCGGCATCCGGGTCGCCCGCCATGATATAGGCGACGAACGCCTTGCGCCCCTCGGCCCGCAGGCGGGCGAATGTCTGGTCGATACGGGTCACGTCGTCCCTCCCTCTGGCCCCCCGGTGATGCGGCAGGGGCGCGGAAAAGGCAAGCCGCCCGTTGCCGGACGCGGGGTTCAGAACTCTCGGTGCCAGCGCAGCAACAGCGCGTTCATGCCGGGGTTGAACGAATCGATCCCCGCGTTCGACTTGTGGACGACGGCAAGCGACACCGCCCCCACGCCGTCGAACCGCCTGCCCAGTGCCAGCGCGCTGCGGAACTGGAAATTCCCGCCCAGGTCGTTTGCCGAGCCCGAGGCGCTGTAAAGGCCGGGCAGGACGGAGGTGTCGATGAACCAGTCCGCGCCCAGCGCCCAGCGCGCGGCCAGCCCGATCCCCACGAAAGCATCGCCCCGGCCGTGCAGATCGGCGGCGACGGCGGCAGAGACCCCGGCGCCTGCGAATTGCGCAAAGGGCGCGCCGCGCAACTCGGCGGAAATCACCGCGCTGTCGCGGCCACGATCCGACCCGTATCTGGAATGGCCCGCGCCCAGCAGCAGTTCGGCGGCCGGGGCGGCGGTGGCGACAAGGGCGACCGCAAGGGCAAGAACAAGCGATTTCATGGTGATAACAGGATCCTGCGAGTTGTGGGCTCCTTGCACAGGGCGCCGGAATTGTCCAGCCCCCGACCGGGGCGCCGCCCGCCGCAAAGCGGCCGCTTGATCCGAAGGGGGCCTGTGCCTACAAGCGGCCCGTCACAGCTACCGGAGGTCGGGATGGGGTTCAGGATGGGTATCGTCGGTCTGCCGAATGTCGGCAAATCGACGCTTTTCAACGCGCTGACGCGGACGGCGGCGGCGCAGGCGGCGAACTTTCCGTTCTGCACCATCGAGCCCAACGTGGGCGAGGTCGCGGTGCCCGACGCCCGGCTGGAGCAACTCGCGGCCATCGCGGGCTCGAAACAGATCATCCCCACCCGGATCACCTTCGTCGATATCGCCGGGCTGGTGCGCGGCGCCTCGAAGGGCGAGGGGCTGGGCAACCAGTTCCTCGCCAATATCCGCGAGGTCGACGCCATCGCCCATGTGCTGCGCTGTTTCGAGGATGGCGACATCACCCATGTCGAGGGAAGGATCGACCCGGTGGCCGATGCCGAGACCATCGAGACCGAACTGATGCTGGCCGATATGGAGTCGATCGAGCGGCGCCTGGCCAACCTCGTCCGCAAGCTCAAGGGCGGCGACAAGGAGGCCGTGGAACAGGACCGGCTGCTGCGCGCGGCGCTTGCGGCGCTGGAGGCCGGGCGCCCGGCCCGCAGCGTGACCGTCGCGCCCGAGGACGCGAGAACGTGGGAGATGCTCCAGCTTCTGACCGCCAAGCCCGTGCTCTACGTCTGCAACGTCGAGGAAGCCTCGGCCGCGACCGGCAACGCCCAGACCGCGCTTGTGGCGGAAATGGCGGCGGCGCAGGGCGCGGGCCATGTGGTGATCTCGGCCCGGATCGAGGAGGAACTGGCCCAGCTTCCCGCCGGGGAAGCAGCGGAATTCCTTGCCGAAATGGGCCTCGACGAGGCCGGGCTCGACCGGCTGATCCGCGCGGGATACGCGCTGCTCGGCCTGCGCACCTATTTCACCGTCGGCCCCAAGGAGGCCCGCGCCTGGACCATCCCGGCCGGAACCCTCGCGCCGCAGGCGGCGGGCGTGATCCACGGCGACTTCGAAAAGGGCTTCATCCGTGCCGAAACCGTGGGTTTCGACGACTACGTGGCCGGAAACGGCGAGGCGGGCGCCAAGGAGGCGGGACGGTTCCGCGTCGAGGGCAAGACCTACGAGGTGAAGGACGGCGACGTGCTGCACTTCCTGTTCAGCGGGTAAGGCGGGGCAGCGGACCGGAACACCCTGCCCCTTGCCCGGAACAGCCGCTTCAGCGGACCGGGCAGCGGCCGACCACGGGCGGCCGCTATTGCAACGTTTCGGCATGCACATACGGTAGGGGTATCCGGCACCATAAACTGCCAGACCACCACCGTTGCAGTGGCCCCCCCCGCGGTCGGCCGCTGCCCTCTGTTGCGTCCATCGCAACTGTCGGGATGCAAGCCGCCCCCGGCGCAATACCCCCCGCGCTTGAAGATCGCGGCCCGCGCCTGTAGGGGGTGGGGCAACCGGATTCCAGCCAGCGGAGCACCCCATGGCCTCCTATCAGTATGTCTATCACATGGATGGCGTCTCCAAGACCTATCCCGGCGGCAAGAAATGTTTCGAGAACATCCGCCTCAACTTCCTGCCCGGCGTGAAGATCGGCGTCGTCGGCGTCAACGGCGCCGGGAAATCGACGCTCTTGCGCATCATGGCCGGGATCGACAAGGATTTCTCGGGCGAGGCCTGGGCAGCCAAGGGCGCCCGCGTGGGCTACCTGCCGCAGGAGCCGGAGCTGGATGCCGCGCTCGACGTGCGCGGCAACGTCATGCTGGGGGTCGCGGCCAAGCAGGCCAAGATCGAGCGTTACAACGAACTGGCGATGAACTACTCGGACGAGACCGCGGACGAGATGGCCCGGCTCCAGGACGAGATCGACGCCGAGGGGCTGTGGGATCTCGACAGCCAGGTGGACGTGGCGATGGAGGCGCTGCGCTGCCCGCCGGACGACGCCGATGTAACCACGCTTTCGGGCGGCGAAAAGCGCCGGGTGGCGCTGTGTCGGCTTCTGCTCGACTCGCCCGACATGCTGCTGCTGGACGAACCGACCAACCATCTGGACGCCGAGACCATCGCCTGGTTGCAAAAGCACCTGATCGAATACAAGGGCACGATCCTGATCGTGACCCACGACCGTTACTTCCTCGACGACATCACCGGCTGGATCCTGGAACTGGATCGCGGCCGGGGCATCCCCTACGAGGGCAACTATTCGTCGTGGCTGGAGCAAAAAGCCAAACGCCTTGCGCAGGAGGCGCGCGAGGACAAGGCCCGGCAGAAGACGCTGGAAAAGGAACTCGAATGGATCCGCGCCGGGGCCAAGGCAAGGCAGGCCAAGCAGAAGGCCCGGATCAACGCCTATGAGGAACTGGCCAGCAAGTCCGAGCGCGAGAAGGTCGGCAAGGCGCAGATCATCATCCCGAACGGCCCGCGCCTCGGCGGCAGGGTGATCGAGGTCGAGGGGCTGAAAAAGGCGATGGGCGACAAGCTGCTGATCGAGGATCTGTCCTTCGCCCTGCCCCCGGGCGGGATCGTCGGGGTGATCGGCCCGAACGGCGCGGGCAAGACCACGCTGTTCCGGATGCTGACCGGGCAGGAGGCGCCCGACGCGGGCACGGTGAGTTTCGGCGATACGGTGAAGCTCGCCTATGTCGATCAGTCGCGCGACGCGCTCGACCCGAACAAGACGGTGTGGGAGGAGATCTCGGACGGGCTGGAGGTGCTGGAACTGGGCGATGCCACGATGAACTCGCGCGCCTATTGCGGGGCGTTCAACTTCAAGGGCGGCGACCAGCAGAAGAAGGTCGGGCTGCTCTCGGGCGGCGAGCGCAACCGGGTGCATATGGCGAAGCTGCTGCGCTCGGGCGGCAACGTGCTGCTCTTGGACGAGCCCACCAACGACCTCGACGTGGAGACGCTGCGGGCGCTCGAGGACGCGCTCGAGGATTTCGCGGGCTGCGCGGTGATCATCTCGCACGACCGCTTCTTCCTCGACCGGCTCTGCACCCATATCCTCGCCTTCGAGGGCGACGCGCATGTGGAATGGTTCGAGGGCAACTTCGAGGCTTACGAGGAAGACAAGGTGCGCCGCCTCGGCCCGGATTCGATCGAGCCGAAGCGGGTGAAATACAAGAAATTCGCGCGGTAGCACGAGGCGGAGAGGGCGGAAGGGGGCGTCTGCCCCATAGGCGCTAACTTAAGGGATGGACACAGGGAATCGTGATGTGATTCCTTGGACAGATGCGAACGATTGCTTCCATCGAGCCCGATTGGCAAAACCTTATCTCGAAACTTTCGCGGATCATTGATCTCGACACGACAGCGCGGGAGAGCGGGGCGCTTTTACGCCGCCGTATCGTGCAGGATGGGGCGAGCTTGTTGCGCCTGGCTCTCGCTTACGGCCCTGGCGGCATGAGCCTGCGCTCGGCAGCGGCGTGGGCAGGTTTGAATGATGTTGCCAACCTTTCCGATGTCGCCTTGCTGAAGCGCTTGCGCGGCTCGGCAGACTGGCTCGGCGACATCGCAGGCGCGCTTCTGGCCGATGCTTCTGAGGCCGCGCCTTCTGCCGGCAGCCGTCATCTTCGAATTGCGGACGGCAGCTCGATTTCCCAGCCAGGCAGCGCAGACACGGATTTCCGGCTGCATGCGACATACGAGCCGACGCTTTCCCGCTTCACCCATCTGGAGATCACCGACGCCCACGGCGGCGAGGCATTTACACGAGTGCCGCTACAGGCAGGCGATATCGTTGTCGGCGACCGGGCGTATGCGCGTGCGCCGTCATTGGAAAAGGTCGTCGCTGCCGGTGCCGATTTCATCGTCCGCTCAGGTTGGCGGACAATACGCATCGTCACCACGGATGACCGGCCGATCGACTGGAATGCCGTTTTTGGTCCCATGCAGGTCGGCGAGGTTCGCGAGATCAATGTGTGTGTCGAACATGCCGGTCGCAAGCAAAAGGGACGCGGCAAGCCGCTGTTTCAGGCAAGGCTCATCATCAAGCGGAAGGACGCCGAGGCAGCAGCACGCTCCCTGAAGTCGGCAATACGTGGTCACCAGCGCCGCCGCTCCAATCAGGTCATGCTGCCGACGACTCTCGCGGCGGCGGGGTTCATCATGGTGCTGACGTCGATCCCGACAACCGACATGACGGCTGAAGCCGTTCTTGACGTCTATCGGCTGCGCTGGCAGATCGAACTCGCTTTCAAACGTCTCAAGAGCGGTCTCGGCATCCACAAGCTTCCAGCAAAGGACCCACGATTGGCCAGAACCTGGCTGATGGCGCATCTCATTCTGGCGCTGATGATCGACGAGGCCGTCAACGACGCCCTCGACTCTCCCCCCTGTGGCGATGACAACCTGTAAAGCCATCGCGATTTCCATGTGGAGGTTGCATGGCCTGTTGAAGCGCGCATTCCTGACCGCGATCCTGAAAGCACCTTCGCCAAAGAAAAACGCGGGCAAGTCCCTCACAAAAATCATGCGGCTTCTTTGCGATCCGCCCAGACAACGAAAGAACCAGGCGAATGCCGCAAGAACACTCTCCATCCCCCTAAGTTAGCGCCTATGGGCGTCTGCCCCCTCTTGCGCGTTTCACACGCAATTATCCGCCGCTGGAAGCCTTCCACTGGAAGCCTTTCTTAACGCGGCTCACCCCGAGGATATTTCGATCAAGGCGAAAGAATCCCAGGGCGCATCTTCGTCTTCTTCTGTCCCGAAATATCCCCGCCGGAGGGTGAGCAGCGTCTCGGGAACCTTCCAGTGGAAGGTTCCAGCCGCGAACGGGCGGCCCGTGGCCGCCCCGGATCGCCGCGCGCAAGCGCGGCGCCCGGCCCAACGCTTTGTCGCGCGCGAAAGCGGGTGACCTGCCCCCGGTCGTCCCTCGTTCATAACGAGAGACGTTGGGTTTGATAGTTGTCGGTTTCCGTAGATCCTGACCAGCGCATCGAGTCCCCGCGCCACCCTGGCCCCCGGGATGCTGGTGTCCGCGATCAGCGCCAGGTTCTCGCGGCAACAATCGTCGTTCACGGCCAGAATGCGGAACTTCCGGCAGGCGCCGAACGTGTCCGACAGGAAGTCCAGGGACCAGCGCTGGTTCCGCCGCAGCGGCACCGGCATCGGGGTCCGGCTTCCCCGCGCCCTTTTGCGGCCACGACGACGGCGCACCGACAGGCCTTCTTCCCGGTAGATGCGGTAGAGCTTCTTTTCGTTCATCACCATGCCCACACGCTCCAGCAGGATGCCCACGCGCCGATAGCCGAACCGGCGACGCTTCTCCGCGATCTTGTGCATCTCCACACGGTTCTCCGGGTTGTCAGGCGGCCTCGCGCGCCGCACGGTCTTCGGATCGACACCGATCAGGACGCAGGCCCGGCGCTGAGAGATCGGATGACCCTTCATCGCCCGC
>JBAYSY010000018.1:0-54286 GCA_041675885.1 Gemmobacter sp.
AGCGAGGCGACCGAAGCGGCGTCCTCAAGCGCGGTGCGCACGACCTTGGCCGGGTCGATCACGCCGAACTTGAACATGTCGCCGTATTCCTCGGTCTGGGCGTTGAAGCCGAAGGTCACGTCGTCGGATTCGCGGACCTTGCCGGCCACGACGGCACCGTCGACACCGGCGTTCTCGGCGATCTGGCGCATCGGGGCCTCAAGCGCGCGGCGGACGATGGCGATGCCGGCGTCCTGATCGCTGTTGGCGCCGGTCAGACCTTGCAGCGCCTTGGCGCCCTGCACCAGCGCCACGCCGCCGCCGACCACGATGCCTTCCTGCACCGCGGCGCGGGTCGCGTTCAGCGCGTCGTCAACGCGGTCCTTGCGTTCCTTGACCTCGATTTCGGTCATGCCGCCGACGCGGATCACCGCGACGCCGCCCGCCAGTTTCGCCACACGCTCCTGCAACTTCTCGCGGTCGTAGTCCGAGGTGGTTTCCTCGATCTGCGCCCGGATCTGCGCCACGCGGGCTTCGATCTCGGCCTTGTCACCGGCGCCATCGACGATGGTGGTGTTGTCCTTGGTGATCGAGATCTTCTTGGCGCTGCCCAGCATGTCCATGCCGACGTTCTCAAGCTTCATGCCCAGATCGTCCGAGATCACCTGACCGCCGGTCAGGATGGCGATGTCCTGGAGCATGGCCTTGCGGCGATCACCGAATCCCGGCGCCTTGACGGCGGCGATCTTCAGGCCGCCGCGCAGCTTGTTGACGACCAGCGTGGCCAGCGCCTCGCCTTCCACGTCTTCCGCGACGATCAGCAGCGGTTTCTGCGACTGGATCACCTGCTCCAGCAGCGGCACCATCGGTTGCAGCGACGAGAGTTTCTTCTCATGCAGCAGGATCAGCGCGTCTTCGAGATCGGCCACCATCTTGTCGGGGTTGGTGACGAAATAGGGCGAGAGGTAGCCACGGTCGAACTGCATCCCCTCGACGACTTCGACCTCGGTCTCCATCCCCTTGTTCTCTTCGACGGTGATCACACCCTCGTTGCCGACCTTCTGCATCGCGTCGGCGATCTGGCGGCCGATGGTGGTCTCGCCGTTGGCGGAGATGGTGCCGACCTGGGCGACTTCGTCGCTGTCCTTCACCGGACGCGCGGCGCCCTTGATGTTCTCGACCACATTGGCCACGGCAAGGTCGATGCCGCGCTTGAGGTCCATCGGGTTGAGGCCCGCGGCCACCGACTTCAGCCCTTCGCGGATGATCGCCTGGGCCAGCACGGTGGCGGTGGTGGTGCCGTCGCCCGCCTCGTCATTGGTGCGCGAGGCGACTTCCTTCACCATCTGCGCGCCCATGTTCTCGAACTTGTCGGCGAGTTCGATCTCCTTGGCGACGGTCACGCCGTCCTTGGTGATGCGCGGTGCGCCGAAGCTCTTGTCGATCACCACGTTGCGCCCCTTGGGGCCCAGCGTCACCTTCACCGCATCGGCGAGGATGTTGACGCCCTTGAGCATCCGGTCGCGGGCATCGGTGTTGAATTTGACGTCCTTGGCAGCCATGATCGCTGTCTCCTGTCAGTCCTGGTTTCGTGTGAATGGAAAGGCGCGGGGCCGGATCTGTTCCGGGCCCGACCCCGGGTCGGCGGCTGGATCAGCCGATGATCCCGAGGATGTCGCTTTCCTTCATGATCAGCAGTTCCTCGCCGTCGAGGGTGACTTCCGTGCCCGACCACTTGCCGAACAGGATGCGGTCGCCCGGCTTGACCGAGGGGGCGATCAGTTCGCCCGAATCCTTGCGCGCGCCCTCGCCGACCGAGACGATCTCGCCCTCGGCGGGTTTTTCCTTGGCGGTATCGGGGATGATGAGGCCGCCCTTGGTCTTTTCGTCGCTTTCGACGCGGCGGACCAGCACACGGTCATGCAGCGGTTTGAATGCCATCTGAGAACACTCCCTAGGTTCCAGGTTGAATGCATGTTGGCACTCGACAGATACGAGTGCCAACGCCCGGACAGGTAGTCAGGCCGCCCGGCGCTGTCAACAGGGGGCAGGTGAAAATGATGGATCGGTCTGGATTTCGACCTGAAGCCCCGGCCGGCACTTTGCGCAACAGAGGGCAGCGGCCGACCGCGGGGGGCCGCTGCAACCTCTGTGGTCTGGCAGTTCATGGTGCAGCCGACTCCTCGCTCAAGTCGTGCGCCAACGTCGAAATAGCGGCCACCCGTGCGGGCGGTCGGCCGCTGCCCGGCGGCGCTGGCGCGCCTTGATTCCGGGCAAGGGGGGACCCGTATCCGGTGTTCCGCCCCAGCCTTTCAGGCCATGTTTTCCGGTGTAGCGGTGGTGGGCAATCTGCCCACCACCCCGTCCGGGGGGCGTTCCCCGCCTCCGCTCGTTCAGGCCACGTTTTCCAGTGCCACCTCGGGGGTAACGCCCAGCGCGTGGCAGATGTCGCGGGTCAGGTGCGGGCGGTTGAGGGTGTAGAAATGCAGATCCTCCACCCCTTCGCCGATCAGCGTGTCGCACAACTCGGTGCAGAGCGCGACCGCCAGCAATTCCTCGCGCCCGTCGCGTTTCGCGGTGGCGAACGCCTCGTCCAGCCAGCCGGGGATGCGCGTGCCGCAGCGGGCGGCGAAGTTGCGCACGCCCTGCCAGTTCTCGATCGGCAGGATGCCGGGGATGATCGGTGCGGTGATGCCCTCGGCGGCGCAGGCATCGCGGAACCGCAGGAAGGTCTCGGCCTCGAAGAAGAACTGGGTGATCGCGCTCGATGCCCCGGCCTCGATCTTGCGCTTGAGCCAGCGCACGTCGGACAGCGGGTCGGCGGCCTCGGGATGCGGTTCGGGGTAGGCGCCGACCCGCAGGGTGAACCGGCCGGTCGCGGCCAGTGCCTCGATCAGCTCGACGGAATCGGCGAAGCCCTCGGGGTGGGGGGCAAAGCGGCCTTCGCCCTTCGGCGCATCGCCGCGCAGCGCCACGATCTCGCGCACCCCGGCTTCGGCGTAAGCCTCGGCGATCTCCAGCGTCTCGGCGCGGGTCGCATCGACGCAGGTCAGATGCGCCGCCACGTTCAGCCCGTAATGCGCGCCGATCGCCGTCACCGCCTCATGCGTCAGTTTCCGCGTCGTGCCGCCCGCGCCATAGGTGACCGACACGAAGCCGGGCTTCAGCGGCGCCAGCATCTGCACCGTCTCCCACAGGCGGAACGACGCATCGAGCGTGCGCGGCGGGAAGAATTCGAACGAGACGCGGGGTGCGGACATGGTATGGCTCCTTTGCGCCCTTGTCGCAGATCGTGAAACCTGAGACAAATTCATAATCTTCAAGATGGACATGAGGCCGACCGCAAGATGCACATCGAATTCCGCCACCTGCGCACGATAAGGGCGATCCACCGGGCCGGGGGGCTGGCCCGCGCGGCCGAGATGCTGAACATGACGCAATCGGCGCTGTCGCATCAGGTCAAGGGGCTGGAGGAACAGGCGGGGGTGGAACTGTTCGCCCGCCGCTCCAAGCCCTTGCGGCTTTCGGCGGCGGGGCTGCGGCTGCTGAAACTGGCCGAACGCATCCTGCCCGAGATCGAGGCGCTGGAGGAGGAGTTCGCGGGCCTGCGCTCCGGCAAGGCCGGGCGGCTGCATATCGCCATCGAATGTCACGCCTGTTTCGAATGGCTGTTCCCGGTGCTGGAACAGTTCCGCCACGCCTGGCCCGAGGTCGATGTCGATATCCGCCCCGGCCTCGCCTTCGGCGCGCTGCCCGCGCTGGTGCGCGAAGAGGTCGATCTGGTGATCTCCTCGGACCCCGAGGATCTGCCCGGCGTCACCTTCCACCCGCTGTTCGACTACGAGCCCGTGTTCATCGCCGCCGCCACCAACCCGTTGGCGGAGAAAGAGGAGATCGCGGCCGGGGATTTCCGCGACCAGACCCTGATCACCTATCCGGTCGAACGCGCCCGGCTCGACGTGTTCACCGAACTGCTGACCCCGGCCAAGGTCGAGCCCCGCGCGGTGCGGCAGGTGGAGCTCACGGCGGTGATCCTGATGCTGGTGGCCTCGGACCGGGGCGTGTCGGTGCTGCCCGACTGGGTGCTGCGCGAGGTGAAATATTCCGCCGATTACGTGACCCGGCCGCTGAAGGGCCGCCCGGTCAAGCGCCTTTACGCCGCGATCCGCGACGAGGACGCGGCGCTGCCGTTCATGGCGCATGTCCTGCGGCTCGGCCGCACGGTGCCGGTCAAGCTGCAACGGGAATAGGGGCGGGCCTTCGCCCCGCCACTCCGGCCCTTCACATCCCGCGCCCGCCCGTGTAAGGCCACGGCCTGACCGCCAAGGAGCCCCGCGATGCAAGGCAGCGCCAACCTCAACCTGATGATCAAGGCCGCGCGCAAGGCCGGGCGCAGCCTCGTCAAGGATTTCCGCGAGGTCGAGAACCTTCAGGTCTCGGCCAAGGGGCCGGGCGATTTCGTCACCCGCGCCGACCGCGAGGCGGAGCGGATCGTGCGCGCCGAACTGATGGCCGGGCGCTCGACCTACGGCTGGCTGGGCGAGGAAACCGGCGCCGCGCCGGGCGAGGACCCGACCCGGCGCTGGATCGTCGATCCCCTGGACGGCACCACCAACTTCCTGCACGGGCTGCCGCACTGGGCGGTGTCGATCGCGCTCGAACACAAGCGCGAGATCGTGGCGGCGGTGGTCTATGACGCGGCGAAGGACGAGATGTTCGTGGCCGAGAAGGGCGCCGGGGCCTGGATGAACGACCGGCGGCTGCGGGTCTCGGGGCGGCGCTACATGCACGAGGCGCTGTTTGCCACCGGCGTGCCCTTCGGCGCGCGCCCCGGCCTGCCCGAGACCCTGCGCGACATCGCCCGGCTGATGCCTGGCAGCGCCGGAATGCGCCGCTGGGGCGCGGCGGCGCTCGATCTGGCCTATGTGGCGGCGGGGCGGTTCGACGGCTTCTGGGAACGCGGGCTGAGCCCCTGGGACGTGGCCGCGGGCATCCTGCTGGTGCGCGAGGCGGGCGGCATGGTCGCCCCGATCGAGGAGGGCGCGGACATGCTGGAAACCGGCTCGCTCATCGCCGGGAACGGCGAATTGTTCGCGCCGCTTGCCAAGGCGGTCCGGGGCGAATAGCCGGGCCGCGGGCGCAGGCGCGGTTGCCCCCCACCGCAGATGCACAACAGAGGGCAGCGGTCGGCCGCTGCCCGGGCCGCTGACGCGGCTGTTCCGGGCAAGGGGGTGCGCTGAAGCGCACCCTACGGCAAGGCCCTAACCGGCCGGGTGTGCTCCGTAGGGTGCGCTTCAGCGCACCATCCCCGACTGCTCCCTTGCCCGGCCCGCAACCGGCATGACCCGGCTTCCTGCCCTTCTTCGTTGCGCCCCGTCCCGGCGCTCAGCTCCGCCTGCGCCGCCGTCCGCCGCCCCCGCTTCCGCTCCCGCCGCCGCCGGTGTTGAAGCTGACCTCGGGCAGGGTGACGACCTGCGCGAGTTCGGGGAAGGGGGCGGTCGCGTGCGGGATGGCGTTCGCGGCCACGAAATGCTCCTGGAACCGGGGGGCGATCGCGGTCTCGACCTTGTGGATACGGTGGACGACGCGCTCGATCTCCGCCCGCGCCGCGACATTGCACAGGGCGATCCGCGCGCCGGTCCCGGCGGCGTTCCCGGCCGAGGTCACGCGATCCAGCGCCGCATCGGGGATCATGCCCAGCACCATCGCATGTTTGGGCGAGATATGCGCGCCGAACGCGCCCGCCAGCACCACCCGGTCGACCCGTTCCACCCCCATCTCGTCCATCAACAGCCGCGCCCCTGCGTAAAGCGCCGATTTCGCAAGCTGGATCGCGCGGATATCGCCCTGTGTCACGCAGATACGTCGCCCGCCGTCATCATGCAGCAGCCAGGCATGGGTGCGGCCCTCGGGGATGCAGCGCGCGCTGCCGGTCTGTTCCGCCGATCCGATCAGCCCCGAGGCATCCAGCAGCCCGGCCATGCGCATCTCGGCCACCGCCTCGATGATGCCCGAACCGCAGATGCCGGTGATCCCGGTGGCGGCCACGGCCTCGGCAAAGCCGGGATCGTCCGACCATTCCTCGACCCCGATCACCCGGAACCGGGGCTCCCTGGTCGCGGGGTCGATCTCGACCCGCTCGATGGCGCCCGGCGCGGCGCGCTGCCCGGCGCTGATCTGCGCCCCCTCGAAGGCCGGCCCGGTGGGCGAGGAACAGGCCAGCACCCGCTCCCGGTTCCCAAGCAGCAGTTCGGCATTGGTGCCGACATCGACGACCAGCATCATGTCATCCGAGTTGTGGGGTTCCTCGGACAGGGCCACGGCGGCGGCGTCGGCCCCCACATGCCCGGCGATGCACGGCAGCACATAGGCCCGCGCCGCGGGGTTGAGTGCGTCAAGATCGAGCTCGCGCGCGGCGAGCGCCAGGCTTTCCGACCGCGCCAGCGCGAAGGGCGCCTGCCCCAGTTCCACCGGGTCGATCCCCAAGAGCAGGTGGTGCATCACCGGGTTGCAGACGAGGGCGATCTCGTAGATCCGCGCCGGGTCGGCCCCGGCCTCCGCCGCCACCTCCCGCGCGAGACTGTCGAGTGCCCCGCGCACCGCCCCCGTCATCTCCACGTCGCCGCCGGGGTTCATCATCGCGTAGGAGACCCGGCTCATCAGATCCTCGCCGAAGCGGATCTGCGGGTTCATCATCCCCGCCGAGGCCCGCACCCGCCCGTCGCGCAGGTCGGTCAGATGTGCCGCGATGGTGGTGGAGCCGAGATCGACCGCAAGCCCCAGAACCTCGCCCTCGTCATAGCCCGGAAAGATGTCGAGGATGCGCGCGGGTCCGTCCAGATGGTCGCGGTAGAGCACGACCGTCACCCGCCACCCGCCCTTGCGCAGCACCGGCTGCAACCGGCGCAGGATGTCGAGATCCGCCGTCACCTCGCCCACGTCCCATTGCGCGTGCAGCGCCTGCGCAAGACGCTCGAAATCGCCCGAGGGTTCGTGCATGTCGGGCTCGGCGACCTCGACGTAAAGAAGGCGCGTCGCCGGGTCCATGACGATGGGCCGGTCGGTCGCCGACTTGCGGATCACCTGGCGGTGGACCTGGCTTTCCGGCGGTACGTCGATCACCACATCGCCCATGATCCGCGCCTGGCAGCCCAGCCGCCGCCCCTCGATCATGCCGCGCTTGTCCTTGTAGCGCTGTTCGACCGCGTTCCATTCGCCCAGCGCGCCTTCGGCCACGGTGACGCCGTGTTTCGGGAAGGCGCCGTAGCCCGGCGTGACCTGGCATTTCGAGCAGATGCCGCGCCCGCCGCAGACCGAATCGAGATCGACCCCGAGTTGCCGCGCGGCGGTCAGCACCGGCGTCCCGACAGCGACCCGGCCGCGCCTGCCCGAGGGGGTGAAGATCACCAGCGCGTCGGTGGTGTCGGGGCCAGTATCGAGGCCGGTATCGGGGCCGGTATCGCGGGCTTTATCGGGCGTCGGCCCGGCGGCGGGGGGGCGGGTGGCGGTCATGGCGGGCTCCGGCGTTTCCTCCGCGTTTCTACGCCCTTCCGTGCCGGGGGCAATGGCGGCAAGCGGCATCCGGTGGCCGGTTGGCGGCATCCGGGGCCCCGGTATCCGGTTTGCGGTGTCCGCTGGCCGTATCGGCAAGCCGGGAGGAGCACAACTTTTGCCCGAAGCACTCCGCTTGGAACAGACGGTCTTTCTTTTGCCCGGAATCAAGGCGCGCAAGCGCCGCCGGGCAGCGGCCGACCGCCCCCCGGACGGCCGCTATTGCGACGTTTCGACATGCACATACGTCGGGATAATCGGCACCATAAACTGCCAGACCACAGCCGTATCAGCGGCCCCCCGCGGTCGGCCGCTGCCCTTTGTTGCGCAATACATCGGCCTTGGCAGCCATGGCACCGCCACCCGGCGCAGGTTTCCGGCTTGCCTTTCAGGCTTGCGTTTCGGTCGGGGGCGTGAAAAGGGGAAGCGTCAAACGAACCCTCCCACATCCCGCCCCTAAAGGAGGCCCCATGGAGATTCGCGAGGCGCTTACCTTCGATGACGTTCTGCTTGTCCCCGCGGCAAGCGACGTGCTTCCGGCCGATGCCGATACCTCGACCCATGTCACCCGCTCGATCCGGCTGAACATCCCGCTGCTTTCCTCGGCGATGGACACGGTGACCGAGGGACGCATGGCCATCGCCATGGCGCAGGCGGGCGGCATGGGGGTGATCCACCGCAACCTCGATATCGAGCTTCAGGCGCGCGAGGTCCGCCGGGTCAAGCGGTTCGAATCGGGCATCGTCTATGCGCCGATCACGCTGCGGCCCGACCAGACGCTGGCCGATGCCAAGGAGCTTCAGGAACGCTACAACGTCACCGGCTTTCCGGTGGTGGACGCGGGCGGGCGGCTGCTGGGGATCGTCACCAACCGCGACATGCGCTTCGCCTCGGACGACCGCACGCCGGTCTCGGTGATGATGACCGCCGACAACCTCGCCGTGCTGCGCGAGCCGGTGGACCGCGAGCAGGCGATCAGCCTGATGAAGGCGCGGCGGATCGAGAAACTGCTGGTGACCGACGGGCTGGGCAAGCTGACCGGGTTGCTGACCTTCAAGGATACCCAGAAGGCGGTGCTCAACCCCAATGCCTGCAAGGACGGGCTGGGGCGGCTGCGGGTGGCCGCCGCCTCGACCGTGGGCGATGCGGGGTTCGAACGTTCGGCGGCGCTGATCGAGGCCGGGGCCGACATGGTGGTGATCGACACCGCCCACGGCCATTCCGAGGGCGTCGCCCGCGCGGTTGAACGCATCAAGGCGCTGTCGAACGCGGTGCAGGTGGTGGCGGGCAACGTGGCCACGGCGGAAGCCACGCGGGCGCTGATCGACGCCGGGGCCGATGCGGTCAAGGTCGGGATCGGCCCGGGCTCGATCTGCACCACCCGGATCGTCGCCGGGGTCGGCGTGCCGCAACTGACCGCGATCATGGACGCGGCCGCGGCGGCGGGCGAGGTGCCGGTGATCGCCGACGGCGGCATCAAGTATTCCGGCGATTTCGCCAAGGCGATCGCCGGCGGGGCAAGCTGCGCCATGGTGGGTTCGGCCATCGCCGGCACGGACGAGAGCCCGGGCGAGGTGATCCTCTACCAGGGCCGCAGCTTCAAGAGCTACCGCGGCATGGGCAGCCTCGGCGCCATGGCGCGCGGCTCGGCCGACCGCTACTTCCAGAAGGACGCCGCCTCGGACAAGCTGGTCCCCGAGGGAATCGAGGGCCAGGTGCCCTACAAGGGCTCGGCCGGGGCGGTGATCCACCAGCTTGTGGGCGGGCTGCGCGCGGCGATGGGCTATACCGGAAACCGCACCATCGCCGAGATGCGCAGCAACTGCCGTTTCGTACGCATCACCGGCGCCGGGCTGCGCGAAAGCCACGTCCACGACGTGCAGATCACCCGCGAAAGCCCGAACTACCGGCTGGGCTGAGTCCCGGCGGTGCGGGCGGGCAGAGAGCGGGGAAGGGGGGCCGTCTGCCCCCCTCTTGTGCGCTACGCGCCCAATTCACCCCCCGAGAGTGTTTATGGCAAGATGAAGATCATTAAGAGTTTTTTGATCTTCTTCTGTCCCTAAATATCCCCGCCGGAGGCTCCCCAACTCTGTTCCGGGCGCCACGGCAGGCGAAAGCACTTCACCCCCCGGCCACCGCCACGCGCCCGCAGGGCGCGCCCGGCCCAACGGGAGGAGCCCCTCTCCCCGGGCGCCTAGCGTTCCACCGTCACCCGCACCATCCGGTCGGGGTTGCTCACCGTGCCGTTGGCGGCGGCGTCGCCCTTGCGGATCGCGTCCACCACCTCCATGCCCTCGGTCACCTGTCCGACCACGGTATATTGCCCGTTCAGGTGCGGGGCCGGGGCGAACATGATGAAGAACTGGCTGTTCGCCGAATCCGGGTGCTGGGAGCGCGCCATGCCGACGGTGCCGCGCTCGAACGGCCGATCGGAGAATTCGGCGGCGAGGTTCGGCAGGTCCGACCCCCCGGTGCCTGCCCGGCCCGAGCCGCCGCCCTTGCCGTGCTGCACGTCGCCGGTCTGGGCCATGAAGCCGTCGATCACCCGGTGGAACACCACGTCGTCGTAGTCGCCGCGTTCGGCCAGGGTGGCGATCCGCTCGGCATGGCCGGGGGCCACGTCCTCGAACAGCTCGATCACGATCCGGCCCTCGGCCTCGCCCGCGACCTCGATCACCAGATCGGCGGCCAGCGCGGGCGCGGCGAGCGAAAGCCAGCCCGCGGCGGCGGTGCCCAGCAGCTTACGCATCGGAGGCCACCTTCACGCTGATCATCCGGTCGGGGCTCGCGGGCGGTTCGCCCCGGGCGATGGCATCCACATGTTCCATCCCCGAGATCACCCGGCCGTAGACGGTATATTGCCCGTTCAGGAAGTGGTTGTCCTTGAAGTTGATGAAGAACTGGCTGTTCGCGGAATTCGGGTTCGAGGTCCGCGCCGCGCCCAGCGTGCCGCGGTCATGCGGCAGTTTCGAGAACTCGGCCGGCAGGTCGGGCAGGTCGGACCCCCCGGTCCCCGCCCGGCGCAGGTCGAAATCCTTTTCCGCATTGCCGTTCGACACGTCGCCGGTCTGGGCCATGAAGCCCTCGATCACCCGGTGGAACACCACGTTGTCATAGGCCCCGGCGCGGGCCAGCGTCTTCATCCGCTCGGCGTGCTGAGGCGCCACGTCGGCCAGAAGCTGGATGACGACGGTGCCGCCCTTCAGTTCCATCAGGATGGTGTTTTCGGGGTCGGTGATCTCGGCCATTGCGCCGTCCTCCTTGGTCGATTTGCCGGGCGCGACCCTAGGCGAGCGCGGGCTGGAACGAAAGGGCAAACCTGCGTGATCGGTTGACGCGGGGCCCGCGACGGGGGAAGAACGGCGCCGGTGTGCCGGAAGGGGAGGGCCGCATGGGCTGGAAGACGCTGGACGAGATGGAGCTTGCGGGCCGCAGGGTGCTGGTGCGGGTCGATATCAACGTGCCGGTCGAGGGGGACCGCGTGAGCGACGCGACCCGGATCGAGCGGATCGTCCCCACGGTCGAACATATCCTTTCGCGGGGCGGGCGGCCGGTCCTGCTGGCGCATTTCGGCCGGCCCAGGGGTAAGGTCGTGCCGGAGATGAGCCTCGGGCAGGTGCTCCCGGCGCTTCAGGCTGCGCTGCCGGGCCGCCGGGTGGTGTTCGGCGAGGACAGCGTCGGCGCCGCCGCCCGCGCGGCGGTTGAGGGCGGCGGCGATGTGGTGCTGCTGGAGAACACCCGCTTCCACCCGGGCGAGGAGAAGAACGATCCGGCCCTCGCGGCCGAGTTCGCCGCGCTGGGCGATGTCTACGTCAACGACGCCTTTTCCGCCGCGCACCGCGCCCATGCCTCGACCGAGGCGATCGCCCGGCTGCTGCCGTCCTGTGCCGGGCGGCTGATGGCGGCCGAACTGCGCGCGCTCGACGCGGCGCTCGGCAACCCCGCCCGGCCGGTGGCGGCGGTGGTCGGCGGCGCCAAGGTCTCGACCAAGCTCGACCTGCTCGGCAACCTTTCCGGCAAGGTCGAGCATCTGGTGATCGGCGGCGGCATGGCCAACACCTTCCTTGCGGCGCAGGGGGTGGAGGTGGGCCGCTCGCTGGCCGAACACGAGATGGCGGCGACGGCGCGCGAGATTCTCGGCCGGGCCGAGGCGGCGGGCTGCACCGTGCATCTGCCCGTCGATCTGGTGGTGGCGCGCGAGTTCCGTGCGGGCGCGCCGCATGAGGTGGTCGCCGTCGGTGACTGCCCGGAGGATGCGATGATCCTCGACGCCGGGCCCGAGTCGGTGGCCCGGATCGCGGCGCTGTTCGACACCTGCCGCACGCTGATCTGGAACGGCCCGCTGGGCGCCTTCGAGATCGAACCCTTCGACGCGGCGACCAATGCGGCGGCACGCCATGCGGCGGCGCTGACCCGGGCCGGGCGGTTCGTGTCGGTCGCGGGGGGCGGCGATACCGTCGCGGCGCTGAACCGGGCCGGGGCGGCGGCGGATTTCAGCTATGTCTCGACCGCGGGCGGGGCTTTCCTCGAATGGATGGAAGGCCGGACCCTGCCCGGAGTGGCGGCGCTGGGGGGCTGAGCGGGAAGGGGGCTGTCCGCCCCCTCTTGCGCCTGACGGCGCAATTCACCCCTGAGAGTGTTTTCGGCAAGATGAAGTAATTAAAAGCAGTTCTTCATCTTCATCTTGCCGAAAATACTCCCGCCGGAGGCGCCGCGCGCGTCAGCGCGCGGCCCGGCCCAACGCCTTGTCGCGCGCGAAAGCGCGCCACAAGGGGGCGGGAGCCCCCCTGACGGAAAACCCCCGCCGGGGCGAACCGGGCGGGGGGCGGGGTCGAACCTTCGGGCGAAGGGGCTCAGTCGTCGAAGCCCACTTCCTCCATGATCCGCAGCGCGACCGGACGCAGCTTGCCCACCTCGGTCAGGTCGAGCGTGTCGGGGGTGAACTCGCCCCAGCTTGCCACCAGTTCCGAGCGGGCCGCGTCGTCGCGCACCGGGAATTCGTAGTTCACCTCGGCGTAGATCGCCTGTGCCGCGGGCGAGACCAGGAATTCCATCAGCGCGAGCGCCGCATCGCGGTTCGGCGCGGATTTGGTCATCGCCACGCCCGAGACGTTCACATGGCTGCCGCCGTTCTCGAAGGTCGGGAACACGATGCGCACCGATTCCGCCCATTCCTTCTGGTCGGCCTCGGCCAGCATCGCGCCCATGTAATAGGTGTTGGTCAGTGCGATGTCGCATTCGCCCGCCCAGACCGAACGCACCTGGCCGCGGTCGTTGCCCTCGGGCTTCTTCGCCAGGTTGGCCTTGACCCCTTCGGCCCATGCCTTCGCCGCTTCCTCGCCGTGGTGGCCGATCACCGCCGCCATCAGCGCGAGGTTGTAGGCGTGCGTCCCCGGGCGGGTGCAGATCCGGCCCTGCCACTTCTCGGTCGCCAGATCCTCGTAGGTGGTGATCTCGCCCTCGGCCACCCGCTCCTTGTGGGCGAAGGCGACCCGGGCGCGGGTGGTCAGCGCATACCAGAGGTCGTCCGGGCTGCGCAGATGCGCGGGCACCGCCTCCTTCATCGCCGCGCTGTCCACGGGCTGGAGCACGTCGGCCTCGACGATCTGCTGGAGGTTGGCGATGTCCACCGTCATCACCAGGTCGGCGGGCGAGCGCGCCCCTTCCGAGCGCAGCCGCTCCACCAGCCCCTGGTCGATATAGGCCAGGTTGACACTGATCCCGGTCTCGGCGGTGAAGGCTTCCATCACCGGCTCGATCAGGAAAGCCTGACGGGTGGTGTAGACGTTGACCTCATCGGCCAGCGCCGGGGCGGCAACGGCCGCGATGCAGGAGGCGAGAAGGACGGAACGGGCGGTCATGGCTGACTCCTTTTGTCGGACTTCAGCACCCGCCTTACCCTGACTTTTTCCCTTGGGTCAATCCTGAACATTTTGCTCAGACTTGGCGTTCCTCGGCCTTGGCCCGGTCCCACAGCGCATCCATCTCGGCCAGGTCGCTGTCGGCGGGGGTCTTGCCCCGGGCCTCCAGCAGCGTCTCGATCCGGCCGAAGCGCCGGGTGAATTTGGCGTTGGCGCCGCGCAGCGCCGCCTCGGGGTCGATGTTCAGGCGTCTGGCGAGGTTGGCCATGACGAAGATCAGGTCGCCGAATTCCTCGGCCTGGGCCTCGGGCGACAGGGTGTCGCGGGCCTCGGCCAGTTCGCGCGCCTCCTCGGCGATCTTGTCCAGCACCCCGCCCATATCCGGCCAGTCGAAGCCCACCCGCGCCGCGCGTTTCTGCAATTTCACCGCCCGCGTGAGCGCCGGAAGCGCCAGCGCCACGCCGTCCAGCACGCCCGCCCGGCCGCGCTCGGCCGCCTTGATCGCCTCCCAGTCGGCGGTCTGCTGCTCGGGCGTCTTGTCGCGGCTTTCCGCGCCGAACACATGCGGATGCCGCGCCACCATCTTGTCGCAGATCGCACCGATCACGTCCGGGAGCGCGAAATGCCCCGCTTCCTCGGCCATGCGGGCGTGATAGACCACCTGCAACAGCAGGTCGCCCAACTCGTCGCGCAGCCCCGGCCAGTCGCGCCGGGCGATGGCGTCGGCGACCTCATGCGCCTCCTCCAGCGTATAGGGGGCGATCGTGTCGAAATCCTGCACGATGTCCCAGGGGCAGCCGGTCTCGGGGTCGCGCAAGCGGCGCATGATCTCGACCAGTTCGGCAAGCCCCGCCTCGGGGCCGGAAAGACGGGGCATTGCGGGGCCTTCCGTTTTCGGGTTGAGTGCCCCCGATCTATCCGCGCGCGCGACAGGGAGTCCAGCCATGCCCGTTCTGAACCGGATCGCCGGTTATGCCGAAGAGATGACCGAATGGCGGCGGCATCTGCACATGCACCCCGAACTGGGGTTCGACTGTCACGTGACCGCGGGTTTCGTCGCGGCGCGGCTGCGCGAGTTCGGGGTCGATGCGATTCACGAGGGGATCGCGCGGACCGGGCTGGTGGCGATCATCGAGGGGAAGGGCGAGGGGCCGACCATCGGGCTGCGGGCCGACATGGATGCGCTGCCGATCACCGAGGCGACCGGGGCCGCCCATGCCTCGACCGTGCCGGGGCGGATGCACGCCTGCGGCCATGACGGCCATACCACCATGCTTCTGGGCGCGGCGAAATACCTGGCCGAGACCCGCAACTTCGCCGGGCGGGTGGCGCTCATGTTCCAGCCCGCCGAGGAAGACGGCGGCGGTGGTGAGGCCATGGTGCGCGAAGGCGTGATGGAGCGGTTCGGCATTGCGCAGGTCTACGGCATCCACAATGCGCCGAACGTGGAGTTCGGCCGTTTCAACACCGTGCCGGGGCCGTTCCTTGCCGCCGTCGATACCGCCTGGGTGCGGATCACCGGCAAGGGCGGGCACGGGGCCAACCCGCATGAGACCGCCGACCCGGTGGTGGCGCTGGTCGGCATGGTCGGCGCGCTTCAGACCATCGTCAGCCGCAACGCGCCGCCCCTCGATTCGCTGGTGGTGTCGGTGACGCAGATCGAGGCGGGGAGCGCCACGAACATCATCCCCGAAACCGCCCGGTTCGCGGCGACGATCCGCAGCTTCACGCCCGAGTTGCGCGATCTGGCCGAGCGGCGGTTCCGCGAGATCGTCGCCGGGCAGGCGGCGGCCTTCGGTGTCACGGCCGAGGTGGATTACGAGCGCGGCTATCCGCCCACGGTGAACCACCCCGACGAGACCGCCTTCGCCGCCGAGGTGGCGGGCGAGATCTCCGGCCCGGCGCTGGTCGATGCGCAGGCGGCGCGCGAGATGGGGGCCGAGGATTTCTCCTACATGCTGGAGGCCCGGCCGGGCGCCTACCTGTTTCTCGGCACCGGCCCCGGCGCCGGGCTGCACCACCCGGAGTTCGACTTCAACGACGCCGCCGCCCCGATCGGGGCAAGCTTCCTTGCCCGTCTGGTCGAACGCGCCCAGCCACGGGGGTGAGCCGCGTCAGGAAAGGCTTCCACTGGAAGGTTCCCGAGACGCCGCCTCCGCCGGGGACGTTTCTTTCACGGTGAAGATGAAGACCTGCTCTTAACTGCTTCATCTTGCCGGAAATACTCTCGGGGGTGAATTGCGCCGTCAGGCGCAAGAGGGGGCAGAAGGCCCCCTTGCGCGCCCGACGTCCCGTGCCGCCGTCGCGGCAACGCACCGCCGTGCCGAGGTTGACGGCGGGCGGGCGCGGTGGAATAGCCTGAACACCCGTCCATGGAGGCCCCATGCCGCCCGCCCGGCTTCGCCTGTTCCTGCTTTTCGCCAGCGGCGCGCTGATGGTGCTGTTCCCGGTTGCGTGGTTCGCGCCCCTGATGACGGTCAGGGTGACGCTGCGGTTCTGGGCCGAGGGCAGCGACCTTTCGGTGATCTCCACCCTGCAATCGGTCTGGGCGCAGGACGCCGTGCTGGCGCTGGTGCTGACCTTCCTCGCCATCGTCGCCCCTACCATCAAGGTGCTGGGCCTCGCGCTGATCCTGCTGCGGCTGATGTCGCCGCGGCTGCACGGGGTGCTTTACCTGATCGGGCGGCTGGCCATGGCCGACGTGTTCCTGATCGCGGTCTATATCGCGCTGTTCCAGGGCATCCAGGGCGGCACGATCACGCTCGGCTGGGGGCTTTACCTGTTCACCGGCTGCGTTCTGGCCTCGGTCGCCCTGTCGCTTGCCGCCGCGCGGTTGCGGGTGCGGCGGGGGTAGCCCCCGCCGCCCGGATCACCCCGCCGCCGCCTGCGCCGCCTGGCGCTGGGCCGAGAGTTCCTCGGCCACCAGGAACGCCAGTTCCAGCGCCTGCGAGGCGTTGAGCCGCGGGTCGCAGGCGGTGTGATAGCGGTCGGACAGGTTTTCGTCGCTGACGGCCCGCAGCCCGCCGGTGCATTCGGTCACGTCCTGCCCGGTCATCTCGAAATGCACGCCGCCGGGCACGGTCCCTTCGGCCTTGTGGACCGCGAAGAACTCGCGCACCTCGCGCAGCACCGAATCGAAGGGCCGGGTCTTGTAGCCGGTCGCCGACTTGATCGTGTTGCCGTGCATCGGATCGCAGGACCAGAGCACCTTCGCCCCCATCTCCTCGACTGCGCGAATGAGCCGCGGCAGGTGGTCGCCCACCGTCCCGGCGCCGAAGCGCGCGATCAGCGTCAGCCGCCCGGCCTCGTTTTCCGGGTTCAGCAACTCAATGAGCCGCTTGAGGTCGCCCGCCGAGATCGACGGCCCGCACTTGAGCCCGATCGGGTTCTGCACGCCGCGGCAGAACTCCACATGCGCGCCGTCGGGCTGCCGGGTGCGGTCGCCGATCCAGATCATGTGCCCCGACCCCGCCACCGGCAGGCCGGTGGTCGAGTCGATCCGGCACAGCGCCTCTTCGTATTCCAGCAGCAGCGCCTCGTGGCTGGTGTAGAACTCGACCGTCGAGAGCGAATGCGAGGTCTCGCCGTTCACCCCGGCCGCGGTCATGAAGTCGAGCGCGTCCGAGATGCGGTTCGACAGTTCCCGGTAGCGGTCGGCCTTGTCCTGCTCGGCGAAACCCAGCGTCCAGCTGTGGACCCGGTGGATATCGGCGAAACCGCCGGTGGAGAAGGCACGCAGCAGGTTCAGCGTCGCCGCCGCCTGGGTATAGGCTTGCAGCATCCGCTGCGGATCGGGCACCCGCGCCTCGGCGGTGAAGTCGAAACCGTTGATGATGTCGCCGCGGTAGCTGGGCAGTTCCTGCCCGTCCATGGTCTCCATCCCCGCCGAGCGCGGCTTGGCGAACTGGCCCGCCATCCGGCCGACCTTCACCACCGGCACCTTGGCGCCGTAGGTCAGCACCACCGCCATTTGCAGCATCACCCGGAAGGTGTCGCGGATGTTGTCGGCGGAAAACTCGGCGAAGCTTTCGGCGCAGTCGCCGCCCTGAAGCAGGAAGGCCCGCCCCTCGGCCGCCTCGCCCAGCGCGCGCCGGAGCCGCCGCGCCTCGCCCGCGAAGACCAGCGGCGGGTATCGGCCAAGCCGGGCCTCGACCGCCGCAAGCGCCGCCGGGTCGGGGTAGTCGGGCATCTGCACCCGGGGCTTTTCGCGCCAGCCGGCCTTGTTCCAGCCCTGTGCCGCCGCCCCGGTGGGGGCCTGTTTCGGGGCCGATGTCGGGGCTTGTCTCATGGCCATATCTCCGCCTGTGCCGCCAGGGCGTTTCCGGGAAAGGTGGACAGCACTTTTCCGGTTCGGAAACGCGAAAACCGATCGTTCAGAGCCCGTGTTCCGATCGATCGAAACACGAAAGGCCCTAAGTCGCCTTCTATAGGCAGGTGGGAGGCGAACTGCAAACTTCAATTCCCGGCAAGGCGGGGGCGGTTCCCTGCCGCCCCCCCTTGCGGGGCGGGCAATTCTGTTGCTTTGGTGGTATGGAAACGACACGGGCAGGTCGCATCACGGTCAGGTCGCATCAGGGGCAGGTCGCATCATGGCACAGGCGGAGCGCAGGGCGGAGACGACGGCGGGCGGGGGGCCGCGCCGTTTCGTGTTCCTGCTGCTGGAAAAGTTCACCCTGCTGTCCTTCGCGGGCGCGGTCGAGCCGCTGCGCATCGCCAACCGCATGGCGGGGCGGCCGCTTTACGCCTGGGCGCTAGCGGGCGAGGACGGGCGTTTCGCCACCTGCTCGAACGGGGCGGCATTCCGGCTGGACATGGGGCTTTCCGAGCTTGAGCGCGACGATGTGCTGCTGGTCTGCGGCGGGATGGACGTGCGCGAGGCGGTGACCAGGCCGATCCTCAACTGGCTGCGGCGCGAGGCGAGGCGGGGCGTGGCGATCGGCGGGCTGTGCACCGGGGCCTTCGCGCTGGCGCGGGCCGGGTTGCTGGACGGCAGGCGGGCGACGATCCACTGGGAAAACCAGGACGGTTTCAACGAGGAGTTCGAGGAGGTCCGGCTGACCAAATCGGTCTTCGTGATCGACGGCAACCGGATGTCCACCGCGGGCGGCACCTCGTCCATCGACCTGCTGCTCAAGCTGATTGCCATCGACCACGGCGAGGAACTGGCCAGCGCCGTGGCCGACCAGCTGATCTATTCGGCGATCCGCACCGATCAGGACACCCAGCGCCTGTCGATCCCGACAAGGATCGGCGTGCGCCACCCCAAGCTGAGCCAGGTGATCCAGATGATGGAGGCGAATATCGAGGAGCCGATCAGCCCCTCCGACCTGGCCCGCGACGTGGGCATGTCCACCCGGCAACTGGAACGGCTGTTCCGCCGCTATCTCAACCGCTCGCCCAAGCGGTATTACATGGAGTTGCGGCTGTCGAAGGCGCGCAACCTCTTGATGCAGACCGACATGAGCGTGATCAACGTGGCGCTGGCCTGCGGCTTCGCCTCGCCCTCGCATTTCTCGAAATGCTACCGGGCGCAATACAACACCACCCCCTACCGCGAACGCGGCACGCAGGGGATGCGGCTGTCGGTGTGACGTTTCGGGTCGGCGGGGGCGACCGGGGGGTGCGACCGGGCCGGGGCGCGGCGATCCGGGGCGCCCGTTCGCGGCTGAAACGGTCCCCGTTCGGCGGGGATATTTCCTTCAAGGCGAAGCATGGGAGGTTGCCCTGTGTGCTTCACCGTGGCGGAAATATCCCCGCCGATGGTCCCGCCGGGAGGGGGCGGGGGGTCAGACCACCGCGTTGATCAGCGCCTGGCCGTAGCCGCTTTGGAAAAAGGCCAGTGCCGCGCCGGTCAGTGCGACCGCCCTTGCGGTCACCTTGAAATCCGCCCCGTGCAGCGCGTTGTAGGTCAGGACCGCGCCGCCCACCGGCGCCACGGCCAGCAGCAGAACCCCGCTCATGGTGCCGACGGCGAGGCGCATCGGGATCGATGGCCGATCGTCGTCCCCCGCCTCTTCGCCACCCGCCTGTCGTGGCTGATAGAGCGCGGCGCGGATGCGTGCGGCCTGATCGTGCAGCGGCGGCGGCAGGTCGGGAGTGGTGTTGGCGGGTTCAAGCCGCGCCCAATCGGGCGGGGCGGGGCGGTCAGCGGCGACGCCCTCGGGCCGGACCGGGCGCGGGGCAAGGCGCACGCGGCGGTCCGGGGTCACGGCCAGTTCGGCCTCCATCCGCTCCATCAGCCGGTCCATCGCGGCAAGGTCCACCTCGGAGGCCAGCCGGGTGCGGGCAGCGTGCTGGGCCGCGCGCGGGCGGGCGCTGAACAGCGGCGGTTCGGTCGCGGTGCCGTCGGCGGGTTCGGAGGCGGGTTTCGGTTCGGGTGCCGCTCTGGATGCCGGTCTGGATGCCGCTGCGGCTGCGGCCCTGCGCGCGGCTTTCCGGGGCCGGGCCGCTGTCGCGGCATTGGGGCCGGGTTCGGCCATGCGCGCCGCCAGCGCCTCGGCCACCGCGCGGTCGATCGCCTCCACATCGGCGCGGATATCGCCCAGCGGGGCGAGCAGTTCGGCCGCGTCCCGGCCTGCTTTCGCCGTCTTCGCGGCCACGGCCTGTGCCAGTGCCTCGGCCGCATCCTCGTCGGGCCCGCCTTCTTCGGCGGCCACTTCGGCGGCCTGGGCCTCGGTTCCCTGCGACAGCAGGATGCAGGCTTCCACCATCTCGTCGATGGTGTCCGAGGTCACCATGCCGTTGCCCTGATGCCAGATCAGCGCGTCGGGCGGGTAGCGCCGGGCGATCCGTTCGGCGATCATCTGGCAGACCGCGCGCCGCCGCCCGGCCAGCCGGTCGGTGCCGTTGTCGGGCCGTCCCGGGCTGACCGCCACCGTCAGGCAGGCCCCCCATGCCCCCGGCAGCCCGTCGGCCCAGCCGAGCGCCAGCCGGGCGCCGTCCACGTCGAACAGGGCGATATCGTCGAGATCCCAGCTGACCGACCGCCGGTCATGCGGATATTGTCCGAGTTTCGCGTCAAGTTCGCCCACGATCCGGGCGAAATTGAGAATGGGCGGGGTCGCAAACAACAGCGAGGCAATCGTACAGTCATTCGCGTCATGCATGGCACAACCTCCTGCCTGTCTTTCGGCAAGGATGACCGCGAACTGTGCCGCGATTGCGGGCGGATTGTGTCGATTTGTAGGAAAATTCGCTCTGGTTGAATCGTGCGGTTGGGGTGATCCTGTCGCGCGAGGTGGCGCCGGGGAAGGTAAGTGACGGGAGCGGTTGGGAAATCCCGGGGGTGTCGGTGAATCGTGTTGGTTGGCCGGGAGGGCGGCGCGCCGGACCAGCCCCCTTTCCCTTGCCCGGAACAGCCGCGTCAGCGGCCCGGGCAGCGGCCGACCGCCCGGTCACGCCGGAGGCGTGCCTTCGGCACGACGGCGGCCGCTCCTGCAACGTCGCGGCAGGCTCTGAGCGAGGGATGCCCGGCACCATGAACTGCCGGACCACAAGCGTTGCAGCGGCCCCCCCCGCGGCCGACCGCTGCCCTCTGTTGTGCGGGGGGCAGCGGCCTTCCCTACGCCACCAGCACGATCATGGCGATCGAGACGGCCAGCACCGCCATGCCCGCCACCTCGCGCCCGCTTACCCGCTCGCGCAGGACAAGGGCGGAGACCAGCACGCCGAAGATCAGTTCCACCTGTCCCAGTGCCCGCACATAGGCGGCGTTCTGGAGCGCGAAGGCGGTGAACCACCCGGCCGAGCCAAGCACCCCGGTCACGCCCACCAGCGCGGTTGCCCGCCAGGCGCGGGCGACGCGGGCGACCTCGCCCGGCTCGCGCCACATCAGCCACAGCGCCATGGCGCCCGTCTGGAAGGCGGTGACACAGGCCAGCGCCATCACCGCGCGCAACAGCGCGCCGTCGAGCGCCAGCGCCTCGGTCGCGCCGCGGTAGCCCACCGCCGACAGCCCGAAGAACCCGCCCGCGAGGATGCCCAGCACCATGGCCCGGCCGAAGAACCGCCCCGCCTGCCCGGCGGGCGGCGGCGACAGCATCACGAGGCCCGCCACCCCGATCAGGATCGCCACGAGGCCGGGGGCCGAGACCGCCTCGCCGAGAATGAGCGCCGAGAAGCCCGCGACCTGTACCGTCTCGGTCTTGGTGAAGGCGATGCCGACGGCGAAGCTGCGCTCGGAAAACAGCGCGACGGTGCAGAAGGTGGCGACGATCTGGCAGATGCCGCCCGCGACGGCGAAGGTCCAGAACCGGGCCGACAGGGCAGGTGCCCCCTGACCCTCGGCCATGAGCAGCAGCACCGCCGCCGCCCCGGCGATGGGCGCGGCGAAGACAAAGCGCGAAAACGTGGCGCCCCCGGTCGAAAGCCCGAGCGCCTTCAGCCGCCGTTGCAGCATGAAGCGCAGCGTCTGCACCCCGGCGGCGGCGATCGTGACCCAGATCCACAGTTCCATGCCGCCTTGTGACATGAGGGACAGCCCGCGCCAAGGGGCGGGGGAGGGCGCGCGCACGGCGGCCCACCCGGGGGACTTCCCCCCCGCGCGCGAATCCCGTAAACCCCGGCCAGACCCGACAGGCCACCCGATGGCCGGAAAGCCCGACGCCGAGATCCGATGTCCGACAGCATCATCGCCCGTTGCGAGGCCCGGGGCCTGCGCATGACCGACCAGCGCCGCACCGTGGCGCGGGTGATCGGCGATGCCGACGATCACCCGGATGTCGAGGAGCTTTACGCCCGCGCCAGCGCCATCGACCCGAAGATCTCCATCGCCACCGTCTATCGCACCGTCAAGCTGTTCGAGGAGGCGGGGATACTGGAACGGCTGGAATTCGGCGACGGCCGCGCCCGCTACGAGGATGCCGAGCGCGACCACCACGACCATCTCATCGACATGACCACCGGCGAGGTGATCGAATTCTGCGATCCCGAGATCGAGGCGTTGCAGGAGAAGATCGCCGCCCGGCTCGGCTATCGGCTCAAGGGCCACCGGCTCGAACTCTACGGCGTGCGCGCCGACCGCAACCGGAAGGACAGGTAATGACCGACATCATCGACATCCGCGCCCGCGAGATTCTCGACAGCCGCGGCAACCCCACCATCGAAGTCGATGTGACGCTTGAGGATGGCTCGCTCGGCCGTGCCGCGGTGCCCTCGGGCGCCTCCACGGGCGCGCATGAGGCGGTGGAGCGGCGCGACGGCGACCCGGCGCGCTATGGCGGCAAGGGGGTGCTGGCCGCGGTCGAGGCGGTGAACGGGGAACTGGCCGACGCGCTCGACGGGGCGGACGCCACCGACCAGATCGCCATCGACCGGGCGATGATCGAGATCGACGGCACGCCGAACAAGGGGCGGCTGGGGGCGAACGCCATCCTCGGCGTGTCGCTCGCGGTCGCGAAGGCGGCGGCCGAGGCGACCGGCCAGTCGCTTTACCGCTACGTGGGTGGCACCAATGCCCGCGTGCTGCCGGTGCCGATGATGAACATCATCAACGGCGGCGAGCATGCCGACAACCCGATCGACATCCAGGAATTCATGATCATGCCGGTCGCGGCCGACAGTATCGTGGAGGCCGTGCGGATCGGCGCCGAGATCTTTCACACCCTGCGGCGCGAGCTGATCGCGTCGGGTCATGCCACCGGCGTGGGCGACGAGGGCGGCTTCGCGCCGAACCTGCGCTCCACCCGCGACGCGCTCGACTTCATCATGCGCTCGATCGAGAAGGCGGGCTATGCGCCCGGCAGCGATATCATGCTGGCGCTCGACTGCGCGGCGACCGAATATTTCCGCGAGGGCGCCTATGTGCTGGATGGCGAGGGGCTGCGGCTGACGCCCGCCGGGAATGTCGATTACCTCGCCGCGCTCTGCGCCGACTACCCGATCCTGTCGATCGAGGACGGCTGCGCCGAGGACGACTGGGAGGGCTGGAAGCTGCTGACCGAACGGCTGGGCGGGCAGGTGCAGCTGGTGGGCGACGACCTGTTCGTGACCAACCCGGCCCGGCTGGCCGAGGGGATCGCCAAGGGCTGCGCCAATTCGCTTCTGGTCAAGGTCAACCAGATCGGCACCCTGACCGAGACGCTCGACGCCGTGGCGATGGCGACCCGCGCGGGCTACACCAGCGTCATGAGCCACCGTTCCGGCGAGACCGAGGATTCGACCATCGCCGACCTTGCGGTGGCCACCAACTGCGGCCAGATCAAGACCGGATCGCTGGCGCGCTCGGACCGGCTGGCGAAATACAACCAGCTGATCCGGATCGAGGAACTGCTGGGCGAGACCGCCGAATATGCCGGGCGCTCGGTGCTGCGGGGGTGACGCGCCGCGAGGGGTGTCCTGCGGGGCGCGGCGCCTGCCGCGCCGACTTCGCGCCCTGCATAAGCTTTCTTGTGTAATGCGCTGAAAATAATGTAAATCCAATCGGCGCCAGTGGGTCGGGGCAGGGCGGTCAGGAACGAACCTTTCGCCCGAAGCGCCCAGTCCGGAACATCCACCCCCGTGCCCGGCGGCGCATGACGGACCTTGATTCCGGGCGAAGGTGGCGCTTCAGCCCGCCCTTTCCGCCAGCATCAGCCATTCCTCCTCCGCCGCGCCCAGTGCCGCCTGCCGTTCGGCCAGCGCCTCGGTCGCCTTGCGGAACTTGACCGGCTCGCGCGTGTAAAGGTCGGGGTCGGCGAGCAGGGCGGAGAGTTTCACGATCTCGGATTCGAGCTTTTCGATCAGCGCGGGCAGGGTGTCGAGCCGGTGTTTCTCGGTGAAGCTCAGCCCCCCGGCGGATGTCTTCTCCGGTTTCGGGGCAGGTTTCGCCTCTGGCTTCGCGGGTTTCGCGGGCCTCTCCGTCGCGACCGGCGCTGTCCCCCGCTGGGCGCGGGCATCGCTCCAGCCCCCGGCGTAAAGCGTGGCGCGGCCGTCCGGTTCCAGCACCACCGTGGCCGTCGCCACCCGGTCGATGAAATCGCGGTCGTGGCTGACCAGCAGCACGGTGCCGTCATAGTCGCCGATCACGTCCTGCAACAGGTCCAGCGTCTCGACATCGAGATCGTTGGTGGGTTCATCGAGCACCAGCAGGTTGGAGTCCTGCGCCATGATCTTCGCCAGCAGGAGCCGTGCCTTTTCCCCGCCCGAGAGCGAGCGGACCGGGGCACGGGCCTGCGCCTCGTCGAACAGGAAGTCCTTGAGGTAGCCGACCACATGCCGGGGTCGGCCGCGCACCATCACCTGATCGGCCGCGCCCGCAACCTGCATCAAGGGATCGCCGGTCAGGTTCTCCCAGAGGCTGGCATCCCCGTCGAGCCGGGCCCGGCTCTGGTCGAACACCGCGATCTGGAGGTTGGTGCCCAGCGTGACGCTGCCGCTGTCGGGTTCGAGCGCGCCGGTCAGCAGGTTCACCAGTGTGGTCTTGCCCGCGCCGTTCGGCCCGACGAAGGCGATGCGGTCGCCGCGCGCCACCCGCAGGCTCACGTCGCGGATCACGGTGCGGTCGCCGAAACTCTTGCTGATCCGCTCGGCCTCGATCACCCGCTTGCCCGACTGCGCGCCCGCGTCCAGCGCCAGCGCCGCCGTGCCCTGCCTGCGGATTTGCGCCGCGCGTTCGGCCCGCATCGCCGCCAGCGCCCGCAGCCGCCCCTGGTTGCGCTTGCGCCGGGCCGATATGCCCTCGACCGCCCAGCGGGCCTCGGCCTTGATCTTGCGGTCAAGCTTGTGGCGGGCCTCGTCCTCCTCGGCCCAGACGGTCTCGCGCCACTCCTCGAACCCGTCGAAGCCCGCGTCGCGGCGGCGCACCCGGCCGCGGTCGATCCACAGCGTGGCGCGGCTGAGCGCGCGCAGGAAGGCGCGGTCGTGGCTGATCAGCACGAAGGCGGCGCGGGTGTCGCGCAACTCGGCCTCCAGCCACTCGATGGCCTGGATGTCGAGGTGGTTGGTCGGCTCGTCCAAGAGCATCAGCTCCGGCGCCTCGGCCATCAGCCGCGCCAGCGCCGCCCGCCTGCGTTCCCCGCCCGAGGCGGTGGCGGTCGGCGTGTCGGGATCGAAGCCCAGCCCCTCGGCGGCGGCGGCCACTCGCCAGCCCTCGCCCTCGGCCAGCCCGGCGGTGGCGAAATCGCCCAGGGTGGCGTAACCCGAAAGGTCCGGATCCTGCTCCATATAGCCCGCGCGGATGCCCGGCGCGGCCGAGACGGTGCCCGCGTCGGGCTCGACCAGCCCGGCCATCACCTTCATCAGCGTCGATTTGCCCGAACCGTTGCGGCCCACCAGCGCCAGCCGATCGCCGGGCTGGATCGCGAGGTCGAGGCCGGAAAACACCGGATCGCCGCCGAAGGTCAGCGAGATGCCGGAAAGTTGCAGAAGCGGAGCGCGTGCCATGGCGCGGGGCTAGCCGGGGCGGGATGAAAGGTCAACCGGGCACATCCGTCGCGACATGGAGCAGCGCCCGCCGGGCTGCGACCGGCGATCCCGGGCACGGGGGCGGTGCGCTGAAGCGGCACCCTACGGGACCGCCTTGCACTCCGTCGTGCTGCCCGTTCACGGCGGCAGAAGATCGACCCAGACCAGCCGGTGGCGCGAGGCGGTGGCGGCGGTCTCTGCCAGCGGGTCGCCCGGCGCGGGCCAGAGCACGCCCGTATCCGCTATCGTGAGACCGGCCGAGGGCAGAACATAGGTCACCCGCAGGTTGCCCGCCCGATGCGCCGCGGTGTCGAGCGCCGGATCGCCCCGGTGATCCGCATCGGGCGCGGCCATGCCGCCCGCGCCCCCGGGCCGGGGGTCTTGCAGCGTGGGGTGGGCCAGCAAGGCCCGGATCGCCCTGCGCATCCCGTCGCCGTCCTCGGGGTCGAGATTGGCGTTGCCCAGCAGCACGAAGGGGGCCCCGGGCGGAGGGATCGGCAGTTCCCCGGACAGGAACCGCAGCCAGAAGGCGGTCTCGTCATGGTTGCGCCGCGCGTTGCGCTCAGCCAAACCGAATACCGGGGGCGCGGCGTGCCATGCCAGCAGCCGCAGGCTGCCGCCACCGGGCAGGCGCAGCGGCACCTCCCAATGGCCGGTGGTGGAGAGGCGCTGCACCGCCCGCGCTTCGGCGGGCACATCGGGCAGCAGCGCCCCCGGCAGGTCGCGCCACAGAAAACCCGAGAAATCCCGTGCCTCCTGCGCCATCACCGGCAGGCGCGACAGCACCGCCATGCCGCCCGCCCCGGCAAAACGGCCGAAGCCCTGCGCGTCGTCCGGCCCGCCGCGCCGCCCGTCGCCGTCAAGGTCGAGCCCGGTCTGCATCCCCCGGTTCGGCCGCAGCGCGAATCGGTGCGGGTAGTCGAGCCCCTTGACCTCCAGCAGGTCGGCCAGCGCGCCCAGTGCGGCAAGGCCATGGTCGTAGTCGATCCCGGTCAGGAGAAGCACATCGGCCCGCGCCTCGGCCAGCACCGCGACCACCGCCGCAACCTGATCGTCGTGCCCCGAAAGGATGTCGCGCAGCAAGAGGCCGGGGCCGTCGCGCGACAGGTCGGTGCCGAAGGTGGCGATGCGCAGCGGCTCCGCCATCGCGGGGGCCGCGCAGAACAGCCCGGGCAGAAGCGCGACCAGACGGGAGAATACCGTCAGACGGGTGCGTAGGCTTCGTCGCCGGCTAGTTCGATCTGCCGCCGCTTGGCGCGGATCATTTCTGCAATGCGGCCCATCGCGATCCCGCGCATGAACAGGCTTGCCGGTAGGAACGCCCATGCTGCCATCGTCCAGATCATCACCTGCGGCGATTCCAGCGTGACGGGACCGAATCCGTCCGCCGCCGCCTTGACCACCGCCGGAACTAGGAATGGCAGCAAAAACCCTAACGCAATGTTAAAGCGCGCATCACGTTCGAGCCGGTGCACCACGTCGCCGCCCACGGTCGGGTCGAAGGTGGGCAGGTTGACCCAGACGTTGAACGCCGCATGCCGGCTGGGCCAGAGGCCCGCGCGCTGGATCAGCACGAAGATCGCAAGCCCGAGCAGCGAGACCAGATAGCTTACCCCCGCCGCGGTGCGGATCATCGCCACATGGGCGGGATCGGTGCCTTCGGGCAGGATCAGCGTCATCAGCCGCACCGGGCTGTAGGGAAAGTCGATGGTCTGGCCGATGATCGCCCCCGTGGCCTCGAACAGGCGGGTGAGCGTGGTCGGTTCGGCCTGACCGCGCAGGATCGCGGCCAGCAGGAACACCGTCAGGAACAGCGACAGAAAGCGGATGCGGTTGAAGGGGGGGGCGTGGCGGAACTCCACCAGTCCCGGATAGGTCGAGGAATATTCGACAAACACCAGCGCGCCGAGGAACAGCGCGATCAGCGCCGTGACCTGCTTGATGTCGCTGCCGACCTCGGGCAGCAGCATCGAGGGCGTGGCGACCAGAATCGCCATCAGCACGGCACGCACCAGCGCACCTGTCATGCGAGAGACCACTGCCCGATATTCCCCGATTCTTGCCGGGGAAGGCACATGCCTGCCCCAGTTGCCTGCCGGTTTCCGCGTCAAGCGGTTGGTTGCCTCATTATTGCCCAACTTTTGCCTTCTTTCCGCCCGCCCCGCAACAATCTCCCTGAGAGAACACGATTTTTGTGGCTATTTCAGGGAGATAGTGTCGCCACTTTGCATCAATTCGGGGTTGAAAAAGGGGCCGACGTGGCGTCGGCCCCTTATACGGGGGGCAGTTTCCCCCTTGCCCGCAAGATGTAGTGGCTGTCCGCCGGATCGGGCGGGCGTCAGAGCCAGGGCCGCAGGGTCTGGGCCTTTTGTTCGAAGCCGTCGATGGCGGCGGCCTTCTCCAGCGTCAGGCCGATATCGTCCAGCCCGTTGAGAAGACAGTGTTTCTTGAACGGATCGACCTCGAAGGAAAAGCTCTGCCCGTCCGAGGCGGTGACGGTCTGGGCCTCAAGATCGATGGTCATGCGGGCGTTGGCGCCTTTCTTCGCATCTTCCATCAGCACCTCCACCGCCTCCTGCGGCAGGACCACCGGCAGGATGCCGTTCTTGAAGCAGTTGTTGTAGAAGATATCGGCGAAACTGGTGGAGATCACGCAGCGGATGCCGAAGTCGAGCAGCGCCCATGGCGCGTGTTCGCGCGAGGAGCCGCAGCCGAAATTGTCGCCCGCGACGAGGATCTGCGCCTCGCGATACGCGGGCTGGTTCAGCACGAAATCGGGTTTCTCCTCGCCTTCGAGCGTGTAGCGCATCTCGTCGAACAGGTTGACCCCGAGCCCGGTCCTCTTGATCGTCTTGAGGAACTGCTTGGGGATGATCATGTCGGTGTCGATGTTGACGAGCGGCATGGGCGCCGCGATGCCGGTGAGGGTGGTGAACTTTTCCATCTCGGTTTTCCTTGAAGGGTGTGATTGCCGTCGGACTCCTGCCGGACCCTTGCCGGACTCCCGTACGTCAAGCGTGCGCACGGAAGCCCGTCCGGTCCGGGCCGTCCCCGGTCACACGGTTTCTTCAGCCATCAGCTCGCGCACGTCGTTCAGCCGTCCGGTGACCGCCGCCGCCGCCGCCATCACCGGGGACATGAGGTGTGTGCGGCCGCCGCGGCCCATGCGGCCCTCGAAGTTGCGGTTCGAGGTCGCGGCGCAGCGTTCGCCCGGCGCAAGCTGGTCGGGGTTCATGCCGAGACACATCGAGCAGCCCGCGAGGCGCCATTCGAATCCCGCGTCCTTGAACACCTGGTCGAGTCCCTCTTCCTCGGCCTGAAGCCGCACGAGGCCCGAGCCCGGCACCACCATGCCGCGCACGCCCTCGGCCAGCTTGCGGCCCTTCAGCACCCCGGCGGCGGCGCGCAGATCCTCGATCCGGCCGTTGGTGCAGGAGCCGATGAACACCGCATCGACCTTGACGTCCTGAAGCCGGGTGCCCGGTTCCAGCCCCATGTAGTCGAGCGAGCGCCGCGCCGCCTCGACCTTGCCGCCGGTAAAGGACTCGGGGTCGGGCACGATGCCGGTGATCGGCAGCACGTCCTCGGGGCTGGTGCCCCAGGTGACGACGGGGGCGATGTCCTCGGCCCGGATCGTCACCACCTTGTCGTAATGCGCGCCGGGATCGGACCGGAGCGTCTTCCAGTAGGCCAGCGCGGCCTCCCATGCTGCGCCCTTGGGGGCGTGCGGGCGGCCCTTGACGTATTGATACGTCTTTTCGTCGGGCGCGATGATGCCCGCGCGGGCGCCGCCTTCGATCGCCATGTTGCAGACGGTCATGCGGCCTTCCATCGACAGGTCGCGGATCGCCTCGCCGCAGTATTCGATGACATGGCCGGTGCCGCCCGCGGTGCCGGTCGCGCCGATCACCGAAAGCGTGATGTCCTTGGCCGTGACCCAGGGTGGCAGCTTGCCGGTGATCTCGACCTTCATGTTCTTCGATTTCTTCTGAATCAGCGTCTGGGTGGCCAGGACGTGCTCGACCTCCGAGGTGCCGATCCCGTGGGCCAGCGCGCCGAAGGCGCCGTGGGTCGCGGTGTGGCTGTCGCCGCAGACGATGGTCATCCCGGGCTGGGTCCAGCCCTGTTCCGGGCCGATGATATGCACGATCCCCTGCCGGATGTCCGACACCGGGTAGTAGTGGATGCCGAAGTCCCTGGCGTTCCTGTCGAGCGCCTCGACCTGGATCCGGCTTTCCTCGTTGTCGATGCCCTTCTCGCGGTCCCAGGTGGTGGGCACGTTGTGGTCGGGCACGGCGATGGTCTTTTCGGGCGCGCGGACCGTGCGGCCGGTCATGCGCAGCCCCTCGAACGCCTGCGGGCTGGTGACCTCATGCACCAGATGGCGGTCGATATAGAGAAGGCAGGTGCCGTCTTCGGACGTATGGACGACGTGATCGTCCCAGATCTTGTCGTAGAGGGTTCTCGGAGCGGTCATGACACGGGTTCTCGCTGCTGGCTGGAATTCGGGGGTGCGGGCACGGAGCCGCGCAGGGGTTCGACGACAGGCCGGGCGTCAGGGGCGCGCAGGCACGCAACGGGTGTCGCCGTGGAACCGCCAGGGCAGACGCGCGCGATCATCCATGTCGAAGAACCGGATCATGGGCCGGTTCTACGCCCGAAGCCCGCGTCTGGCAACATGATTGCCGGGGAATTGTGCGGCGCGGGCGGGCGCGGGGGGCAGGATGACGACCCGAAGTCCCGGGAGCAACCACGAAGGCGCGACCGAGGGCAGCGGCCGACCGTCCGGGCGGTCGGCCGCTGCCCGGCGGCGCGTGCCGCGCCTTGATTCCGGGCAAGGGGGGGAAGGGTTTCCGGCTCGGTGCTCATGGCAATCTGCTCCATCCCGGGCCGCTCTCCTGCTCAACGGAGGGACGGCCGTTCGTTGATCGGCGCGCTCTGCGCCGTTCCGTGCAAGGGGCGATACGGTTCCGTTCCGCAAATCCGCCGCCTTTTTTCGAACCGATCCCCTCTGTGCGCATGGCGGATCATTGAGATTTCACCCGCGCAATGCTATTTTGGATGCAAGCCCTGCGCCGGGGCGGGATCGGCGCGCCGCATAGGGGGAACATGCCCTGTCTCACAGTCCTGAGGCCGCGTTATCGCAGGCCGACCCGGAATCGCCGCTGATGTCAGCGGCAGACCGACCTTCAAGCACGGTGCTGCTTGACCGCATCCTCGCATCTCTCGACAACGAAAAGGCCGAGGACATCGTGTCCATCGGGCTGCGCGGCCGTTCGGAAATGGCCGACCACATGGTGATCGCCTCGGGCCGGTCGTCGCGGCAAGTGGCCTCGATCTCGGAAAAGCTGACCGAGCGGCTGAAGCAGGAGTTCGGCATCCTGTGCAAGGTCGAGGGCAAGGAGACCGGCGACTGGGTGCTGATCGACGCGGGCGACGTGATCGTCCACGTGTTCCGCCCCGAGGTGCGCGCCTTCTACCAGCTTGAAAAACTCTGGCTGCCCGCGGGCGCTCAGACCCCGGCCTGATCGTCGGCGGTGCGGGTGCATGTCTGCGCCGTCGGGCGGTTGCGCGCCGGGCCGGAGCTGGAGTTGATTCGCGACTGGCTGGGGCGGTTCGACCGGACCGGCCGGGCGCTGGGCCTCGGCCCCGCGACGGTGCATGAGGTCGAGGACAGGCGCGGCGGCGGCAGGACGGCGGAGGCCGCGCTGCTGGAACGGGCGATCCCGGCGGGGGCAGTCGTCGCGGTGCTGGACGAGCGCGGGCGCGACATGTCCTCTCCCGAGTTCGCCGCGGCTCTGGCGCGCTGGCGCGACGGCGGGCGCCCGGACGCGGCCTTCGTGATCGGCGGTGCCGACGGGCTCGACCCCGCGCTGCGGGCGCGGGCCGAGGTCGCGGTCTCCTTCGGGCGGATGGTCTGGCCGCATATGCTGGCGCGGGTCATGCTGGCGGAACAGCTTTACCGCGCGGCGACGATCCTGTCGGGCAGCCCCTATCACCGGGTGTGAGGGACGGGGAGGCTCCCGCCCCCTTGTGGCGCGCTTTCGCGCGCGACAAGGCGCCCGGGCCCGGCGCCGCGCTTGCGCGCGCGTGCCTTCGGTGAGGATATTTGAGAGACAGAAAATGGGCAGGAAGCGCACCTGACCGGTGTCGCGTGAGCGGAGGTTTCTCCGGGGCGCCCACGGGGCGCCCGTTCGCGGCTGAAACGATCCACTGGATCGTTTCCGAGACGCCGCTCACCCTCCGGCGGGGATATTTTCAGACAGAAGAAGATCGGGAGTCAGTCTGCGCCGGGCAGGACCGATTGCATCCCCTCGCGCACCGCCCGTTCGCAATGGGCGGCCAGCGCCTTGCGGTCGGGGAAACCCGAGACCGGCACCGGGTCGTGGAAGATCACCTCGACCCCGCCGGGGTGACGGCTGGCGAGTACCGCGAGCAGATGCGGGCCGAAGGCCATGTCGCCCCACCAGCCGTAGAAGCGCGGATCGGCGCCCCGGGGCGCGGTATAGACCACGGTGACCGGCTGGACATGCAGCACCCGGTCGAGCCCGCCTGCGAAGAAGGCCGCGAACAGCGTCGATTTGAACGGCAACACCCGGCGGCCGTCGGTCGAGGTACCTTCGGGGAAGAACAAAAGCTTGTGGCCGGCGCGCAGCCTTGCCTCGAACAGGTTCTTCTGCGCCAGCGCGGCGCTTCCCTTGCGGTCGATGAACACGGTGCCGGTGGCGCGGGCCAGCCAGCCGATGCCGGGCCAGCCCGCCACCTCGGATTTCGAGACGAAATAGATCCGCTGGCAGGCGTTCAGGGTGAAGATATCCAGCCATGACGCATGGTTCGCCACCACCGCGCCCTTTTCCCGCATCGGCCGGCCCCGGGTGCGGTAGCGCATCCCCATGATGGCGAAGGCCGAGCGGCAGACATATTGCGTGATGAAGGGCGTGACCGGGCGGCCGAGACCGAACAGCGGCCGCTCGACCAGCCGCAGCAGCAGCAGCAGCAGCAGGCAGCCGTAGGTGTTGAGCCCGAGGATCGAGCCCCGCAGCACCACCCGCAGCCAGCCCATGGGGCCGATCGGCGGCGGCGCGGGCAGGTCGTCCGAGCGCCAGGTCGGGCTCACCCCGCGCCACCCTGTCTGCGGGTGTAGAAGTCGCGGTGCCTGGCCGACATGCGGGCGGTGTCCATCAGCAGGCAGATGTCGGTGGTGTTGAAGGCATGGTCGATCCACGCGCCTTCGCCGACATGGCCGCCCAGCCGCAGGTAGGCCTTGATCAGCGCCGGGGTCGCGGCCATGGCGGCGCGGCGGTCGATCTGGTCGGCGGGCACCAGGTCCATCGCCTGGAAATGGTCGGGCCGGGCGCGGACCCGGATATCCTCGGGCGCAAGGTGGTGGTGGTGCAGATAGGCCAGCGGCATCTTCAGCGCCTCGGTATCGGTGCCGTGAAAGCTGGCGACGCCGAACATCAGCTCGACCTCGCGCGCCAGCACGTATTCGGCAAGCGCGCTCCACAGCAGATACATCGCCGTGCCGCCGCGATAGTCGCGATGCACGCAGGACCGGCCGAGTTCCAGCAGCCGCCGCCCGCTGGTCTTGAGCGGCGTGAGGTCGTATTCGGTCTCGGAATAGAACCGGCCCGCCGCCGCCATCCGCTCGCCCGGAAGCAGCCGGTAGACCCCCACCACATCGTCGAGTGCCCCGGCATCGCGGCGGGTGTCGATCAGCAGAAGGTGGTCGAAATGCGGGTCGAAGGCGTCGCGTTCCAGCCGTTCGTCGTGATCGACCAGCGCGCCGTCGCCGCCGAGTTCGGCCACGAACACCTCGTAGCGCAGGCGCTGGGCGGCCTTCAGGTCGCGCTCGTCCTGCGCGAGTCGTATGCGGAAATGCGTCTCGTCCGGGGTCATGGCAGGGTCATGGGCGGCGCTCGGTCTTTCTGCTCGGTCGGGAGGGGGCCGGGTGTGGCCCCATGCGCGCCGTGGCCCGTCTCCTGCCCGGGGTTCTAGGGGGGCGGGCGCGGCAATGCAACACAAACACGCCGCGCCGGTGCGGCGGATGCGGGTGATTGGGCGCTGATTGGAAACGGATTGTTTCCATAGCGTGACTTGTTGCGCCCGGAATATTCAACCTATAGTGGTGTCCTGTAGTGCTGTTAATGATTGAAAACCGGGATCAGCGCGACCCGTTCCGCCTGGATCACGACCTTGCCGGCGTGTTCGAAGTTGACGGTGATGCGTCCTGATATGTTCGACTGAACCTGTCCCATGCCCCAGTCGGGCCGGGTCGGGTGACGCACGAGCATGCCCGGCTCGAAGATTGCGTTCGGATCGCCCATTACCAGTTCCTCCGGTCAGGAGCCCGCAGATGCCAGACGACCCCGACCTTGCCGCCTTGCTCGGGTCGCGCATCTGTCACGATCTTATCAGCCCTCTGGGCGCGATCGGCAACGGGGTGGAACTGATCCTGCTGGAAGGCGGCAGACACAGCCCGGAAATGGCGCTGATCTCGGAAAGCGTGGCCCATGCCAGCGCCCGTATCCGGTTCTTCCGGGTGGCCTTCGGCACGGGCACGGCCGAGCAGCGGATGGGCCGGCCCGAGGTGGCGTCGATCCTGGCCGATATCACAAGGGGCGGGCGGCTGAAGGTCGAGTGGCAGCCTGCGGGCGACCTGCTGCGGCGCGAGGTGAAGCTGGTGTTCCTGGCGTTCCTCTGCCTTGAGACCGCGATGCCGTGGGGCGGCTCGGTCATCTTCGAGCGGACCGGGGCGGGCTGGCGGGTCGAGGCGCGCGCCCCCCGGCTGCGGCATGAGTCCGGGCTGTGGGAGGTGGCGGCGGGCGCCCCCGCCCCCGAAGGGCTGAGTGCGGCGCAGGTGCATTTCGCGCTGTTCGGGCGGGAGCTCGACCTTGCGGGGCGGGCGCTTCAGGTCACCCGCCACGCCGAGGGGATCGGGCTGGCGTTCTGAGGGTGATGTCTGCCTTGCGGGTCGGCAGGGTGTCAGAAGCGTCCTCTTGCCCGGAATCAAGGTGCGGCACGCGCCGCCGGGCAGCGGTCGGCCGCTGCCCTCTGTTGCGCAGTATCTTCGCGCGGCTCGGCGAAACCGACCAACACGCAAGACAGACACCGCCACCGCAAGGCAACCTGTCAGAGCAGGCCGCGTTCCCGCGCCATGGTCATGGCGGTGTCCTGGATCATGTCTTCCTGCCCGCCGATCATCTTCTTGCGGCCAAGCTCGATCAGGATATCGCGGGCGGGCACGCCGAAACGTTCGGCCGCGCGGCGCGTGGGCAGGAGGAACGTCGAATAGACCCCGGCAAAGCCCAGCGTCAGCGCCTCGCGGTCCACCCGGACGATATCGTCCATGAAGGGCACGACCACATCTTCGGCCAGATCCATCAGCGCGAAAGTATCGACGCCGGTTTCAATCCCCATCCGGTCGCAGACCGCGGCCAGCACCTCAAGCGGCGCATTGCCCGCGCCCGCGCCCAAGCCCGCCAGAGAGGCGTCGATCCGCGATGCCCCCGCCGCGATGGCCGCGATCGAGTTGGCGATGCCAAGCCCGAGGTTGTGGTGGCCGTGAAAGCCGATTTCCGTTTCCGGCTTCAGCGCATCGCGCATCCGCGAGATCACTTCGGTCACATCGTCGGTCAGCATGTAGCCCGCCGAATCGGTGACATAGACCGTTTGCGCCCCATAGCTTTCCATCAGCAGCGCCTGTCCGGTCAGCCCCTTGGCGTCGTTCAGGTGCGACATCATCAGAAAGCCCGTGGTGTCCATGCCCAGCTTGCGCGCAAAGGCGATATGCTGGGGCGAGGTGTCGGCCTCGGTCGAATGGGTCGCGACATGGACGGAACGCGCGCCGGAATCGTAAGCCTCCTGCAACTCCTGCATGGTACCGAGGCCGGGGATCAGCAGGACGGAGATTTTCGCCTGTTTCACCGCCGCCGCCACCGCCGAGATATATTCCGCGTTCGAGGCCAGCGCGCGGCCGTGCTGGATCGAGTTGCCGCCAAGCCCGGCGCCATGCGTCACCTGAAGGTAGGGCACCGAAGCCGCGTCGAGGCCCGAGGCGATCCTCACCATCATCTCGACCGGGATCTGTTCGCGCTTGGCGTGCATCCCGTCGCGCAGGGTCATGTCGTGCAGCGTGACCTTGCGGCCTGCAAGTTTGCTCTTGGCCATCATGCGTTCTCCATCCGGGTCAATGTCACCGTGCCGTCAAGGATGCCTTGCGCGAACATCTCGCCGGTGCGGGCGGCGGCGGCGGTCATGATGTCGAGGTTGCCCGCATAGGTGGGCAGATAGTCGCCCAGACCGGCCACCTCCATGAACACCGCCACGCGGTTGCCGTCGAAATCCGGGCCGTTGACCAGCCGGTAGCCGGGCACATAGACCTGAACCTGTTCGATCATCCGCAGCACCGATTCGGTGATCGCGGCGCGGTCCGGTTCGCCCTCGACCTCGCAATAGATCGTGTTGCGCATGATCAACGGCGGATCGGCGGGGTTGATGATCGCCAGCGCCTTGCCGCGCTTCGCCCCGCCGACCTTTTCCAGCGCGTTCGAGGTCGTATAGGTGAACTCGTCCAGGTTGGCCCGCGTCCCCTGGCCGATCGACAGCGACGACAGCGAGGCGATGATCTCGGCATAGTCCACCGGCTGCACCGCACCCACGGCCGAGACGATGGGGATCGTTGCCTGACCGGCGCAGGAGATCATGTTGACGTTCATCTGGCTGCCCTGCGCGGCGATCTGCCCCAGGTTCACCGGCGGCACGCACAGCGGCCCGATGGCGGCGGGGGTCAGATCGACCATGAACACCCCCAACTCATTGAGCTTGCGGCTGTTTTCGGCGTGGACATAGGCCGAGGTCGCGTCGAAGGCGATCTTGATATCGTCGGCGCCGACATGCGGCAGCAGCCCGTCCACCCCGTCATGGGTGGTTTTCAGCCCCATCTCGCGCGCGCGGGCCAGCCCTTCGGACCCGGCGTCGATGCCGACCATCCACACCGGCTCCAGCAGGGCCGAGCGTTTCAGCTTGTAAAGCAGATCGGTGCCGATATTGCCCGATCCCACAATGGCGACCTTCAGTTTTTCGACCATGTGAGCGATCCTTTCCTCAAAGCCCGAACAGCGACGGCAGCCAGAGCGTCAGCGCGGGGATATAGGTGACAAGCAGAAGTACCCCGAGCATGACGAGAATCGGGCGGAACGAGCCGCGCACGACCTCTTCGAACGGGACGTTGCCGACACGCGAAGCGACGAACAGGTTGACTCCGACCGGCGGCGTGACCATCCCGATCCCGAGGTTGACGATCATCAGGATGCCGAAATGCTCGGGGCTGATGCCGATGGAAACCGCCAGCGGCAACAGGATCGGCGTCAGGATGATGATGGCGGCCAGCGCCTCCATGAAGGTGCCGATGACCAGCAGCAGCAGCGTGATGAGCAGCAGCAGCAACCACGGTTGGCTGACCCATGTGGTGATCGTCTCGGCGATCATCGACGGGATACCCTCAAGCGTCAGCACCCGGCCGAAGATGGTGGCGCTGCCGACGATGATCATGATCGAGGCGGTGATCAGGGCCGATTCGGCGATGACGGCGTAAAGGTTCTTCGGCGTCAACTCGCGGTAGACGAAGGCCCCGACGACAAAGCCGTAGATCACCCCGACGGCGGCGGCCTCGGTGGGGGTGAACACCCCGCCATAGATGCCGCCCAGGATGATGACCGGGGCCAGAAGCGCCCATTTCGCATCGTTCAGCCCGGCCAGGATTTCACGCCATGTCGGGGCTTCGTCGCCCGGCTTCAGGCCGTCGCGCTTTGCCTGGAACCAGGCGTAGCCGATCAGCGCCAGCCCGATCAGAAGACCGGGGATGACCCCGGCAAGAAACATCTTGGAGACCGAGACATTGGCCGAAGTCGCGTAGATCACCATCGGAATCGAAGGGGGGATGATGACGCCAAGCGAACCGGCGCTTGCCACCAGCCCGGTAGAGAAGGAGGGGCGATAGCCGTCTTTGAGCATCGCCGGCAGCATGATCGAACCGACCGCCGCCACCGTCGCCGGACCCGACCCGGAAATCGCCGCGAAGAACATGCAGGTCACAACCGCGATGATCGCCAGCCCGCCGGTATAGCGCCCGAAGATCATCCGGCCGACATTGATGAGCCGGGTCGAAAGCCCGCCCTTGCCCATCAGGTCGCCCGCCAGGATGAAGAACGGCACCGCCATCAGCGGGAAACTGTCGATCGAGGTGACAAGCCCCTGCGGCACATAGGAGCCCGAGACCTTGCCCGACAGCAGCAGGGCCACTGTCGAGGCGATCCCGAGCGATATGGCGATCGGCACCGACAGCAGAAGCAGCAGGGCCAGAAGCCCGAAGAGAACCGCGGTGATCATGCCCGGTTCCCCCCGCGCCAGCGCATCAGGTCAAGGATCGCCGCCTGCATCAGACGCACCAGTGTCAGCGCGAAACCCGTGACAGGGGCCAGGTAGACATAGCCCATCGGAATCCCGAGCGAGGCCGAGGTCTGGCCGAAACGGAAGGTGCGCTCGACCATGAACCAGCCCTGATACATCACGAAGGCGGCAAAGCCTGCAAAGATCACATGGGTCAGGATGCGTGCGGCAACCTGCCAGCCCGGCGAGAAAACCGAGACCAGCATGGTCACGCGGATATGGGCATCGCGGCGCACTGCGAAGGCGACCCCGAGATAGGTCAGCCAGATGAACAGGTAGCGCGACAGTTCCTCCGACCACGAAAGCGAGGCCGACATGACATAACGCATGAACACCTGCGCTCCGACCAGAAGCGACATGGCTGAGATCAGGGCGACGATGATCGCCTCCTCGAAATGCTCGTCGATCAGTTTAAGCATGGGGAAACTCCGGCCCGGACTCCGGCCCGGGTGACGGGCATCAGGGCGATGACGGAAGGCGGGGGCATGAAAAAGGCAAAGGCCCCCGGCGTTGTCCGCCGGGGGCCGGGCCGGATCAGTTCTTGCCGGTCGCGGCCAGCAGGCGCGTCACCAGATCGTCGCCGGCGCGCTGGCGCACCAGATCGGCGATCGGGGCGACCCTGGCGACAAAGGCTTCAAGCTCGGCCGGGGTCAGGTCGGTGAAGGTCACCTCGGTCATGGCCGCTTCGGCCTTGTCGTCCGCATCCTTGGCCAGTTCGCGCTGGTAGTCGGTGGCCAGAACCATGGCCGCATCGAAAATCGCGCGGTCTTCATCCGACAGCGACGCCAGCTTGTCCGGGTTGGCAAGGATCGGCCAGGGCGAATAGATGTGGTTGGTCTTGGAGATGAAGCCCTGCACCTCGTTGAACTTCATGTCGTAGAACAGGTTGATCGGGCCTTCCTGCGCGTCGAACGTGCCTTGTTGCAGGGCGGTGAACAGTTCGTTGAAGGCCAGCGGCGCCGGGTTCGCGCCCACCGCGCGCCATGCCGCGATATGGACTTCGTTTTCCATCGTGCGCATCTTGAAACCGGCCAGATCCTCGGGCGTGCGGATCTCCTGGCGCGAGTTGGTCAACTGGCGGAACCCGTTTTCCCAATAGGCCAGGCCGACCATGCCCGCGGGCTCAAGCGTCGCCATGATTTCCCGGCCGATCTCGCCGTCGAGAACCTCATAGGCCTGGGCGCGGTCCGAGAACAGGAACGGGATGTCGAAGGCAAAGAAGGCGGGCGCGAACGACGCCACCGGGGCCGAGGACACGAAGGTCAGGTCGATATTGCCGAACTGGATGTTTTCCACCGCCTCACGTTCGCCGCCAAGCTGCGAGTTGGGGAAGATTTCAAGGCCGATGCGGCCGTCGCTTTGCTCGCGCAGTTCGCGGTCGAGGAACTCAAGCGCCTGATGCCCCGTCGAGGTCGTTGCCCCCGCATGCGCGGTGCGGAAAACGATCTCGGGATCGGCCAGCGCCGGAACGGTCCCGAGGCCCGCGACGGTCGCCAAGGAAAGCAGCCCGCCACGGAGCAGTTTGAACGTCATGTGATGCATCGAATGCCCTTCCCCGTTCCACCCGCCCCCCAGGGCAGGCGGGTTGTTGGTGCCGCGAGTCGCAAGCAGAACCGGGCGGTCCTCCTTTCCCGCATCGGAGCGATCTAGGGGAAACCTGTGAATTTGTCAATTTATAAGAGTAGCTATCAATATGTGATAGAAGCGGTGCAGTGCAAGCCCGGTCGGCTGCCGCAGCCGATAACGGACAGAGTATCAAGAGCGCAACTTTTGCCCGGAACGCCCCGCCCGGAATCAAGGCGCGTCACGCGCCGCCGGGCAGCGGCCGACAGCCCGCGTCACGCCGGAGGCGTGCCTTCGGCATGACGGTCGGCCGCTGCCCTCTGTTGCGAAGCACATTTGCCACGGCCCGCAGACATTCCCCAAAACACCCGTGCCGGATCAGCCCGCCGGACCGCGATACCCGAGTCGCGCCGCCACCCCGGCGGCCGCATCCTTGATGACCGGCACGAGCGAGCGCATCCGGGCATCGTCGGTATATTCGCGCGTCGACGTGATCGAGACCGCGGCCATGATCCGGCCCGAGGCATCCCGCACCGGGGCGGCCACGCAACGGACGATGGCCTCTTCCTCGCCAAGATCATAGGCGAAACCACCGGCGCGATAGCTGTCCATAGATGCCAGCCAGTCCTCGGGCGTGGTTGTCGGCGGCAGAAGATGTCCGTCCCGCGCCAGCAGTTCGCGCAGGACGTGGGGCGGTTCATCCAGCAAAAGCGCCTTGCCCACGCCGGTGGTCAGCAGCGGCTTGCGCCCGCCGATGCGGGATGAAACCTCGATCAGCCGCGAACCGGGCAGCTTGTCGAGATAGAAGACCTCGCGCCCGTCGCGCTGCGCCAGATGCACGGTGTCGCGGGTCTGTTCGGCCAGCCGCTCCAGCCGCTCGCGCGCGATCTGCACCAGATCGGTCGCGGCATGGGCGGCAAACCCCAGTTCGATCAGCCGGGGCCCCAGCCCGTAATGCCGCCCCCCGATCCCTTGCAGGTAGCGTTGTTCGGTCAGAACCGAAACCAGACGATGCGCGGTCGGATAGCTCAGCCCGACCGCCTCGGCGATTTCGGGGATCGTCAGCGGGTGTTGCAGCACCGTGTCGATGATCTCGAACCCGCGCAGCAGGGTCTGGCTGCGCGGCGGCTTGCCGGGATGCTTTTCCCGCATGGCTTCACCGATTCCGGCTGCCGTCTTTGACGATCTGGCCAGGGCCATCCTTCTTGCCATCCTCTTGAGCGGTTGAACAGAGACATAAGCCACCGAAGATCGGGAAACCAGTCCCGCCGCCACCGGGCGATGCGGCCCCGGGTGCGGGCGGATCGCGCACGGATAGTTGTGCGCTCGCCCACAAGTTGTTAAGCGTATGCCCGTCGGTTGGGGGCTTTGACGCTTCCGCCCGGGCAAGCCAATGAGAAATCAAAGGGACTGGTAATGTTGGTAAAAAGACTTCTAGCGCCGATCGCGGTAATTTCGGCAGGGTTTCTGGCTGCCTGCGGCGGTTCGGGGTCCGGGGGATCGCTTTCCTATCAAGCCCTGGTGGATGACGGGGACAGGCTGCGTGCAAGGCTTGAGCCTGTCGAGGAGCGTTCCGAGACGGTTCCGACCACGGGCAGGGCGACCTACACCGGCGTTGCGGCTTACGGACTCAGCCCCATGGCGGAAGATTATCTGGACGACCCGGCGGTGGTGTCACGGGTAACCCTCGACGCTGACTTCGCCGATGAGACGATTTCCGGCAGGCTGGACAATTTCAGGAGCAAAGAGGCGGAAATAAGCGGGAGCGTAGATATGCTGGACGGTAAAATCCATCATGATGGGCCCGGGCGTGGATGGTTAGGGGCGGACCTTGCCGGTTCCCTTGCCGTGAACGGCGAGTCGACGGAAATCGTCGGAGAACTATACGGGGTCTTCTTCGGTGACAACGCTGACGTCATCAAGGGGGATTTGGGTGGCATCCTGGACGGGAACGAGGATATGCCGGTGTACGGTATTTTCGGCGCCGAACGCCGGTAATCGCCCGGCCGGGCTTTCTGCCGCGGCCTTTCCGGGGCCGCGGCATCGAATTGGGCAATCAGTTGCGACACGGCCTGATCTCCTGCATCCTTGCGCTTTCCTTCCTGTTGCTGTCGTCGGTTGATGCCCTGTCGAATGGCCGGGACGCCCCCGGCGCGCAGGGCAATGTCGTGCAGGCGTGGGAACGCGCGCAGCAGCTTGTGCGCGATGCAAGGCCACGGGCGGCAATCCCGCTGCTGGAGGGGATCCTGGCCCGGTATCCCGATCAGGCTTCGGTCCATGCGCAACTTGGCGCGGTGTATGTCCAGACAAGGAACCATCGACGCGCAAGGCACCATCTGCAACAGGCGCAGGCCGGGAACCTGTCCGCGCAGGAGCAGCAGGGCGTCGCGCGGTTGCTGCGCCGGATGGACCAGACACGCGCCGTCGGTTTTTCCTTCACGATCACCCCGCTGTACGAGGCGAACCCGGAACAGCGCACCAGTGCCGACACGATTTTCCTTGGCGGAATACCGTTCACCCTGGAGGGAGAGGTCGAGCCCAGCTTCGGCATGCAGGCAAGGCTTGGTGTTTCAACCTTTCACATGATCGGCGAAGACCTGGCCTTCACGTCGCAAACCACCTTGAACGTCAGGGCGTTTGAAGATGAAAGGCTGAATGACTTCATCCTCCGCAGCCGGGCCGGGCTTTCATTCCATGGGGATATGGGCAGGGAAACCGGCGTTGGCATTGTCGCGATGCGGCGCTGGATCGCAAACAAGGGTTTTTCGCATGAGATCGGGCCCTACCTGTCCTATTCCCGCCGCCTGAACCAGAAAACCCGGTTTGCTGTCCGGTCTGAACAGGTCGCGCTCAGGTATGACAGGCATGACCAGAAGGACGGGTGGCGGAACCGCACCCGTCTGGATATCAGCCATGGGTTCGACAACAGGCTTTCCGGCAGGCTGGGGGTTTATGCTTCGCTGACACGCGGGCAGATCGACCGGGAAAGCGGGCTGGAGCTTGGCGTTTCCGGGGGGCTGAGCTTCAGGTCGGAAGGGGGTCTGATGCTTTCGGCCGATGTATTGGCCATGAATGACCGGCGCGATGGCGCTTCGGCCCTGATCGGCGAGCGGCGGCGCGATCGTGTCTGGGCCCTTCAGCTGGAGGTAAGCCACGCGCGGTTCGTGCATCGCGGGTTCCGCCCTTCGCTGACGATAAGGCGAGAGGTGCGCAGGTCGAATCTGCCGGTTGCGAACTACACGAATACCTCGGCCTCGATCTCATTCAGCAGGGCGTTCTGAGCGCGGCGGAGACAGGCGCCGGTCTGTGCCGGGTGATGTGGGACCCCCCGATCTCCAGGGGTTTCGGGCTTCAGGGGTTTCGGGCGTTTCCAATACAGGAAAGGCCGGGGTGAGAGGCTGGACAGCGACCCAGACGGGGCTCGTTGCGGCTGCTTCCTTCCGGACCTGACCGGGTTGGCGAACTGCCTGCCCGCGCCAGCCTCTCGCGGGCGTATCTAGGGCGGATGGCCGGGCTTGGCAAGGGTGCGCGCGTGCTTACCCGAACCGCAGCCGGTAGCGCAGGAAACCCGTTTCCGCCGGGCCGATCCGTTCGGTGCCGGGCGCGGGCGGGTGGGCGGCGGCGCCGGGGCCGGTGTCGAACAGGGCCGAGGTGCCGGGCAGATCGACGAAACGCCAGACCGGATCGGCGGGCGGGGTATAGGCGCCGGTGTCGGCCAGATAGGCGGCCACGGCCTCGCGCAGGGGCGGGCCGCTGTCATAGACGATCGCCCCCGGCCCGCTGCCGGGAAAACCGCCGCCGCCCACGGCGCGGTGGCTGCCGGTGGCCAGCACGAATCGGTCCTCCGCCGCCACCGGGCGGCCGCGAAAGCGCAGCCCGCGGATGCGCCCGCCCGGTGGCCGGGTGGGGTCGATACGGTAGCTGACGCCCTCGATCAGGTCGAAGTTGTAGGCCGGAATGCCGGGGTCGATCAGCGGCTGGTCGGCGGTGCCGGGCACGATGGTATGAAACGCCGCCGCCGCATGTTCCAGCCAGGCGCGCAGTTCGGCCCCGCGCAGCACCAGCGCCGAGACCGAGTTGGGATAGGCGCAGAGATCGGCCAGATGCCGCAGCGTCAGCGCGCCCTGCGGGATGTCGGTGTAATTCGCGGGCCCGCCGCGCCCGCCCGCCCGGAACGGCGCCGCCGCCGCCAGCACCGGAAGCCCGCCGAGGTCCGAGTCCGCCAGCGCCCCCTCCACATGCCGGATCAGCGCCCGCGCCACCAGCCGCACCGCGCCGCCATCGCCCGCCAGGGCGAAATAGGTGTGCAGCGGCGCCACCGAATGGCCGGCGGCCCGACGCATGTGGCCGAGCGTCTCGCGGTGGTCGCGCTCGGTCAAAGCCATCAGCGACCGGCAGGGGTCCGCCCCGTTCCCGGCGACACATTCGGCGCGTCTGGCGGGCAGGGCGCGGCCACGCCCGGAAAGCCGGTGCCAGCCGCGCGGCCCGCGCTCCAGCAGCAGGTCGATTACCCCGACATGGCTGCCGCTGTGACCCGGCATCGCCGCGGGAACCCCGTGCAGGGTGCCCGCCGTGACATCGGCCCCGGCAAGCCGGGCGAAGTCCGGGCCGGGAAAGACCTGATGACTGTGGCCCGCGACCACCGCATCCACCCCGGCCACCCGGGCGAGTTCCAGCGCCGCGTTGCCCGCGCCCTCCGTGCCGGGGTCGATCCCGCAATGGCAGAGCGCGACCACCACATCCGCCCCGGCGGCGCGCAGTTCCGGCACGATCCGGCGCGCGGTCTCGGTGATCCCGGCCGCCACCGCCCGGCCGCCGAGATGGCGGTGATCCCATTCGACCACCTGCGGCGGCAGGAATCCGGTGACCGCGACCCGCAACGGCCAGCGCCGCCCCGCGGTATCGACCACCACCCGGTCGATCATCGCATGGGGGGCGAACAGCGGCGCGCCGCTGCGCGGGTCGAACAGATTGGCGGAAACCAGCGGAAAACAGGCGTCCCGCAGCGCCCGGCCAAGGAAATCCAGCCCGTAGTTGAATTCGTGATTGCCCAGTGTCGCCCCGTCATAGCCCAGCCGGTTCATCGCCCGGATCATCGGATGCGACCGGCCGGGCGGCAGGCCGCGCGTCTCGGCCACGAAATCGCCCATCGGGTTGCCTTGCAGAAAGTCGCCGTTGTCGAACAGCAGGCTGTTGGGCGCCGCCGCCCGCAGCCGGGTGATAAGCCGCGCCGCCAGCGCCAGCCCGGTTCCCGGCGCGGGCCGGTCGGTGCGGTAGTCGTGCGGGTAGATCTGCAAATGCAGGTCGCTGGTGGCAAGGATACGCAGCATGACCCGCGGCGCGGGCCCGGGATCGGGCATGAGGGGCGGACGCTCAGTCACCGCCACGGACTGCCGCATCGGGGCAGGGGCGAGAGGGGCAGGGGAGGGCGCCGGGAGAAAACATAATGAGACAACCGTTTACGGGAGCAACTTAATGCTATTTCCCGTTCAGGCTGTTGTCAACAGGTGCCGCTGCCGCATGCCGTGTTGGCCGCAAGGGGCAGGATGTCAGAGTGCGACTTTCGCCCGGGGCGCCCGGCCCGGAACAGCCGCTGCCTTCTGTTTCACAATACATTTGCCCCGTTCGGCGAAGCCCCCCAACACGTCCGACACATAGCGCCACCGGCATCGCTGCCCCGTCGCCCATGCGGTTTGCACCCGGTTTCGGGCTGTGCCATGACGGCAGGAGCCGGGGTGGCGCGGGACCACGGGGCGGTGACGGTCAGGGAAGGCAGGAAAGACATGCGCAACGGCCATAACGTCACCTTCGGCGGCAGTGCGCGGATCGACCGCGCGGCGCTGCAACGGATCGAAGGGCCGCAGTTCGACGCGCTGTTCGCCAATCCGGCGGCGCGGGTGCTGCCGGTCTGGCGGGGCCGGCCGCTGGTGACCGGGGCATCGCGCAATGCGCTGGGCTGGCTGCCCCCGGCGCATCCGGCGCTGGCCGGGGCGGGGCTGCGGGTGTTCCTCGGGCTGGTGGCGGGGGCGCCCGGCACGGCCCCGACGCCGCGCTTCGCCGTCGATCTGTCGGCCTGGCAGCCCGCCGGGGTCGATTCGGCGGCGACGGTGGCCTTTTTCGACACCTCGGAACAGCCTCATCCGGCGCTGCCGACCGACCACCGCTTTACCGAGTTGCGCGGGGTCATGGTCGGGCTGTCGCCCGAGGATGCCGAACTTGCCGCCACCGCGCGGGCGCTGCTTGCCTGGCACGAAAGCCACGGGTTCTGTTCGCGCTGCGGCGCCGAAAGCGCGGCGGCGGCGGCGGGTTGGCAGCGGCTGTGCCCGGCCTGCGGCGCGCATCACTTTCCGCGCACCGATCCGGTGGTCATCATGCTGGTGCTGCGCGGCAACCGGGTGCTGATGGGCCGCTCGCACGGGTGGCCCGAGGGGATGTATTCGCTGCTGGCGGGGTTCGTCGAGCCGGGCGAGACCGTCGAGGCCGCCGTCCGCCGCGAAGTGCGCGAAGAGGCGGGGATCGGCATCGGCGCGGTCGAATACCTGACCAGCCAGCCCTGGCCGTTCCCGGCCTCGCTCATGCTGGGGTGCCGGGCCGAGGCGCTGGAGGACGATCTGCGCATCGACCCGGTCGAGATCGAGGATGCGCTGTGGATCACGCGCGAGGAAATGGTCGAGGTGATGACCGGCCGCCACCCAAGGGTGAAACCGGCGCGGCGCGGCGCCATAGCGCATTTCCTGGTGTCCGCCTGGCTTGCGGACCAGCTTGATTGAAGCAAGAAGGAGCGGCGGCGCCGTCCGCCTGCAAGGACCACCCGAGGAGAGCGACGTGAAATTTGCCGCACGCGAGGATATCGAGGCCCCGGTCGGGTTCGTCTTCGAAACGCTGACGGATTTCGAACATTTCGAACGCGCGGCGCTGCGGCGCGGGGCCGAGGTCGTCCGCAAGGACGGGACGAACGGGCCTGAATGGCAGATCGCCTTCGACTGGCGCGGCAAGCGGCGCGAGGCGGTGCTGCGGCTGGATGAGGCCAGCCGCCCGGGGCTGCTGCGCTTTGGCTTCGCTTCGCGGGTGATCGACGGCGAAAGCCGGGTGGAACTGATCGCGCTCGGCCCGAAGCGCACGAGGATGTCGGTCTCGACCGAGGTGCGCCCGCGCACGCTTCCGGCGCGGCTGTTCCTGCAATCGCTGAAACTGGCCCGGGCGCGGGTGCTGGGGCGCTACCGCAAGCGGGTGGGCGAAATTGCCGCGCTGGTGTGCGAACGCTACGCGGCCGGCGGCGCGGTACGCTAGAGCCGTTTCAGAAGAAGTCGACGGGCTTCGTTCGGTTGGAAATTGCGGGGTCTTTGTTGCGTGTCGGTTGGTTTTGCCGAGCGGGGTAAATGTATGGCACGACAGAGGGCAGCGGCCGACCGCTGCCCGGCGGCGCTTGCGCGCCTTGATTCCGGGCGAAGGTGGGGCGCTTCAGACGGCCCTGCCAACACGCAAGGCAGATACCACCTTTGAAATTGCGGCGGGGTGGCGGCTACTGTTCCACCCGCGCCACGACGCGGGTGCCTTCGCCGACCCGTTCGCCGGGATAGGCCACCACCAAGTCGCCCGGCGCAAGGCCCGCGACGATCCCGGCCTCGGTCTGGGTGCGGCGGCCGATCTCGACCTCGCGGAGGGTGGCGGTGCCGTTGTCGATGCGGAACACCGCCCAGCCCTCGCCGTGGCGAAAGAGCGCGCTGACCGGCACCTGCAACACCTCGGGTTCTTCCCAGACCACGATCCGGGCGAAGACGCGGAAGGCGTCGCCCAGCCCCGGTCGTTCCCCGGGGGGCGCGTCGAAATCGAGCAGCACCCGCACCCGCTGTTCCTCGATCCCCAGCGCCGAGACGCGGGTGAAGCCGCGCGGATCAACCCGGCGGACCCGTGCCTCCAGCGGATACGGCCCGCCCCAGCGTTCGATCAGCGCCCGTGCGCCGGGCGCCAGCCCGACCGCATCGGGCGACAGAAGATCGACCTCGATCTCCAGATCGGCCAGATCGCCGATGGTCAGCAGATGTTCGCCCGCCTGCACCAGCCGGGCGCTTTCGTTCACCACCGACAGCACGGTGCCCGACTGCGGCGCGACGATCTCGGCGCAGCAGGCGTCGATGTCGCCGTTCGCAAGCCGTCCCTCGGGGCCCACAAGCTGCGCCCGGGCGCGGGCCAGCGTCGCCTGATGCATCGACAGTTCCGAACGCGCCGCCTCCAGCGTCGCGATACGCAGATCCACCGCCTGAAGGCTGTCTTCCAGCAGCCGCTGCGGGATGGTGCCGCGCGCCGCCAGTTCGCGGTTGCGCACCAGCTGGCTTTCGGCGTGGTCGAGATCGGTCCCGGCCCGGGCAAGGTTGGCCTGCGCCACCTGGACCGCCGCCTCGGCCTCGGCCACCGCCGCCTCGGCCTGGGCACGGGCGCGGGCGTCCAGGAGCGCGGGCTCGGCCGGGCGGATCACCGCCACCACGGTCTTGCCCCGTTCCACCGCATCGCCCACATCGACGGGAGAGCGCAGCGCCGTGCCCGAGATCGGCGCGGTGACCAGATAGGGCTCGCGCACCCGGGTCACCCCTTCGGCCGCCACGGTGCCCTGCATCGGCCCCAGCCGGGCCTCGGCCATGTCCACCGTTACCGGCTCGGGGCGGAAGGCCCAGAACAGCGCGCCCGCCACCGCAAGCGCGGCGACGGCGGAGATGACGGCGGTTCTTGTGTTCATGGCGTCATTCCTTCTGCTTCAGGGCGCTGACCAGATCCACCCGGTCGAGCCTGCGCCGCACCATGAGAACCGAGATCAGCGCCGAGACGAAGACGATGATCGCCGACCAGGCATAGGTCGGCCCGCTGACCACCAGCGGGATCTCGAACATCTGCGACGACATCTGGCCGGCGGTCAGCGCCGCCAGCCCGTAGCCCGCCGCCAGCCCCACCGGCAGGCCGATCACCGCCAGCAACATGATCTCGCCCACCAGCACGAAGCCGACCTCGGCGCGGGTGAAGCCCAGCACCCGCAGGCTGACCAGTTCATGGGTGCGCTCGGCCAGCTGGATGCGCGCGGCATTGTAGATCACGCCGACAGCGATCAGGATACCCAGGAGTGCATAGATGAACACCACAGTCATCAGGCTTTCGTCGATCTCCCGCCGGAACTGGGCCTGAACCTCGCTCCATAGTGCCACGCCGCCGATGGCGGGGGTTGCCTTGACCTGCGCGTAAAGCGCGGGGAGTTCGGCGGTATCGGCCATCAGGTTGATGCGGTTGACACGCGGGGCCTGCCGCAGCAGGGAAAACAGCGTGTCCTCGTGGATATAGGCCGCCTCGCCCAGGGTCTGGCGGATGATGGCCGCGACGGGCAGGACATGGGTCTCGCGCGTTTCGGCCATGAACTCGACGCCGATCAGGTCGCCCGCCCCGGCCCCGATCTCCTGGGCGAGCAGTTGCGGCAATACCACCCCGCCGGGCGGAATCCCGACCGCCCGGCCCCGGCGGTCCAGCACCCGCACCAGTTCCGCACCCTCGCCGCGTGCCTCCAGCGCGACCAGCTTCTCGCGTGGGCCGTTCATCAGCCGCACCGGCAGGGTGTAGCCGCCTTCGACATCCAGCACCCCGGGCAGGTTGCGCGCGTCGATCAGCGCGCCGCGGGTCTGGGCGGTGGTCAGCGTCAGGCTGAGGTGCTGGCGGTTCGAAAGCGTGAACATCTCGTCCATCATCACCTCGACCGCATCGTAGAAGAACAGCGATCCGACCAGCACCGCGACCGATGCCGCCGTGCCGAGAAGCGTGACCGAGGCCCGCCCGGGCCAGCGGGTGACCGAACGCAGGATCATCATCGTGGTCTGGCGCAGCCGCAGCCGCTGCCCCGCCGCATCCACCATGCCACGGCTGAACGCCGGCGGCGCGGGCGGCGACATGGCGACGGCGGGGCTGAGCCGTGCCGTGGCCCAGACCGCGCGCATCGCCCCCGCCAGCACCGTGGCCGGCGCCAGCCCGCCCGAGACCGCATAGGGCCAGAACGCGGCCTGCCCGATCAGGTAGGGAAAGCGGAAATACTCGCCGTAAAGCCGCGCCAGCGCATCGGCCAGCCACCAGCCCGCGCCCCAGCCGATCAGCACGCCGCCAAGCCCGATCCCGGCTGAAAGTTTCAGGTAATGCGCCGCCACCTCTCCGGTGGAATAGCCCACCGCCTTCAACAGGCCGATCTGCTGGCGTTCCAGCGTTACCAGCCGCCCGACCACCATGTTGACCAGAAAGGCCGAGACGATGAAGAACACCGGCGGCATGATCCGCGCCAGGGTGGCGATCTGGTCCAGTTCCTGTTGCAGGAAGGCGTGCGAGGTCTGCCGGTCGCGGCCATGCGCCCCGGTGCCGCCATAGGGCGCAAGCAGATCGTCGAGCGCGGCGATCACCGGCGCCGGGTCCGTCCCCGGCACCAGCCGCAGCGCGAGGTCGTTGAACGCCCCGTCCAGATCGAAGGCGGCGGCGGTGCCCGCATGGCTCATCCAGAACAGGCCGAAGCGGCGGTCGTCGGGAAACAGCGTGGCCGGGCCGATGGTATAGATGTATTCGGGCGACAGCACCGTGCCGGTGACGCGCAGATCGCGCAGCCGCCCGCCCATGATGGCGCTGAACCCGTCGCCGGGCCGCAGCCCGTGCGCATCGGCGAAGGGTTCGGACAGCGCCACCTCGTCGGGGCTGAGCGGGTCGGGCAGGCGGCCCTGCCGCAGCAAGGGCACGTTGAGCACCGGCGCCCCGTCGGCGGGAAGCGAGAACACCCGTGCCATCCCCGGCTCCACCATGCCGGGCATGTCGAGGATCATATGCTCGGCGATCCTTGTCTCGACCTGCGCCACGCCGCCGATGCCGGCGATATCCGCCGCCAGCGCCTCGGGCGCGCGCACCGCGCCTGCGAAGATATCGGCAAAGCGGTTGCGCTCGTAATAGGTGTCGCGGGTCTCGGCCAGGGTATGGAGCGAGCCGTGGGCCAGCACCAGCACCGACACGCCGCAGGCCATCACCAGCGCGATCGCCAGCGCCTGCGCCCAGATCCGCCGCAGGTCGCGCATGAGCTTGCGGTCGAGCGCGCGCATCACCAGGTGACCTCGGCCGGGGCGATCCGGGTGGCGTTCTCGACCACCCGTGACACCTGCCCGTCGGCAAGGAAGATCACCCGATGGGCGATTTTCTGGATGCCGACGTTATGGGTGATGATCGCGGTCGCGGTGCCCAGTTCCCGGTTCACATCGGCCAGCGCCTCCAGCACCGTCACCCCGGTTCGGCTGTCGAGCGCGCCGGTGGGTTCGTCGCACAGCAGAACCTCGGGCCGTTTGGCGATGGCGCGGGCAATGGCGACGCGCTGCTGCTCGCCCCCCGACATCTCGGCCGGGAAATGGTCCATCCGGTGGCCGAGCCCGGCGCGTTCCAGCGCCTCTTCCGGGCGCATCGGATTCTTCGCGATCTCGCTCACGAGCGCCACGTTCTCCCGCGCGGTCAGCGAGGGGACCAGATTGTAGAACTGGAACACGAAGCCCACATGGTCGCGGCGGAAGGTGGTCAGTTCCCGGTCCGAGGCGCGGGACAGTTCGCGGTCGCGGAAGAACACCCGTCCGGCGGTGGGCCGGTCCAGCGCGCCGAGGATGTTGAGCAGCGTCGATTTTCCCGAGCCCGAGGCCCCGAGCAGAACCACCATCTCGCCCTCGAACAGCGTCAGATCGACGCCGCGCAGGGCGTGGACCGCCGAGGGGCCGCTGCCGTAGACCTTGGTGATGCCCTCGGTGCGGAATACGGGGGTCTGGGTCATGTCATGGTGTCTCCGGCCCTCCCCATGGGCGGGGCTGCGGCGCCCCGCCTTGATCTGCGTCAGTCCGCGTCAGGGCCCCGAATCATGGCGAAGTGTAGCCGCCGTCCACCAGATGATAGCTGCCGGTGATGAACGACGCCCGGTCGGACAGCAGGAAGCAAGTGAGCGCCGAGACCTCTTCGGGCGTGCCCAGCCGTCCCGCCGGGTGCATTCCGGCCAGCGCGCCCAGTGTGACCTCGTCGAGGTTGTTCGACAGAAGCGGCGTGTCGATGAAGGCCGGGCCCACCGAATTGATGCGGATCCCCTGTGCCGCATATTCCATCGCCGCGGTCTTGGTCAGCCCCAGCACCGCGTGTTTCGCCGCCACATAGGCCGCGGAATTGGCGAAACCGACACTGCCGAGGATCGAGGCCATGTTGACGATGGCCCCGCCGCCCGCCGCCAGCATCGCGGGGATCTGGTAGCGCATCCCGTAGAACACGCCGTTCAGGTTGACGTCGATCACCTGCCGCCAGCCGTCCAGCGGGTATTCGCCCGCCGGGGCGGAAGGCCCGCCGATACCCGCATTGTTGACCGCCAGATGCAGCGCGCCGCCCTTTTCGACCGCGAAAGCCGCCAGCCGTTCCATGTCGGCCGCCTGTGTCACATCGGCGGCGCAGGCGTCGGCCTTGCCGCCCGCGGCGCGGATGTCGGCGGCGACGGTCCCGGCCGCGGCCTCGCCCAGATCGCTGACGATCACATGGGCGCCGCGCGCGCCCAGTTCCCGCGCGATGGCCGCGCCGATTCCCGAAGCGCCGCCGGTGACGATGGCCACCCGGCCGGTGAAATCGCTGTCGGACATGATCCCTCCTTCTCTGCGGCGGTGCCGCGAAACCGATGCTGCGCGCGTGTCCTCGGGTCTTCCCCTGACCATAGGTCCGCGACGGGCCGATGTCAGCCCGCGCGGCCGGGAATTCCCCGTGCTGCGTGTGGCTGCCGTAGCGTCACCCCCGCCGGGCCAGTTCACCAAGCGCCGCGCCGCTGACCCGGCAGACGGTCCATTCGTCCTGCATCCGCGCGCCCTGCGCCTTGTAGAAGTCGATGGCGCTTTCGTTCCAGTCCAGCACCCACCACGCCAGCCGCCCCAGTCCCTCGTCGATGCAGCGCCGGGCAAGGCGGGACAGCAGCGCCTTGCCGATGCCATGGCCGCGCCTGGCGGGATCGACGAACAGATCCTCAAGCCAGATGCCGTGCCGCCCCTGGAAGGTGGAGAAACTATAGAACCACAGCGCGAATCCCGCCGGTTTGCCGTCCACCTCGGCGATGTCGCAAAATACCCTTGGCGCGGGGCCAAAGAGGGCGGCGGCGGTGTCGGCCTCCCGCGCCGTGACCTCGTGGCGCAGCTTCTCGTATTCCGCCAGCTTCAGGATGAAGCCGTGGACGGTGGCGGCATCCTCGGGCCCGGCGGGGCGGATGATCAGGCTCATGCGTGTTCCTTAAAAGCCGCTCACGCGCGGCAGCCAGGTGGAGATCACCGGGACAAAGGTCAGCAGCAGCAGCACCAGCAGGTTCGAGATCAGGAAGGGCGGGGTTTCCCGCACCAGATCGGTCAGCCGGATGTTGACCGCCGAGGACACCACGAACAACAGGCTGCCGAGCGGCGGCGTGGTCAGGCCGATGGTCAGGTTCACGATCACCACGATGGCGAAATGGATCGGGTCGATTCCCAACGAGAAGGCGATGGGCGCGAGGATCGGCACCAGGATCATCACGCCCGGCAGCGGGTCCATGAACAGCCCGAACGCCAGCAGCAGCACGTTCACCGTCAGCAGGAACACGATAGGGTCGAGGTTCCAGCCGATGATGGTGGCGGCCATGGCCTGCGGGATGCTCTCGATGATCAGGATCCAGGCGAAGGCCCGCGCCGCGCCGAGGATCAGCAGCACCGCCCCGGCGGTCAGCCCGGCGCGCAGCACGATGCCGGGCAGGTCGCGGACCCGCAAGGAGCGGTAGACGAACATCCCGCACAAGAGCGCATAGGCCACCGCCATCACCGAAGCCTCGGTGGGCGTGAAGATGCCGCCGCGGATGCCGCCGATGATCAGCACGATCAGGAACAGCGCGGGCATGGCGTGGAAGGTGGTGCGCAGCATCTGCGGCCATGGCGGTCGCGGCTCGTCCCCCCGGTAGCCGCGCCGGCGGCAGACCCACCAGTTCGCGACCATCATCCCGCCGGACATGAGCAGCCCCGGAACGATCCCGGCCATGAACAGCGCCACGACCGACACCCGCTCGTCCTGCATGGCGTAGATGATCATGATGATCGAAGGCGGGATGATCGGCCCCACCACGGCGCTGGAAACCGTCAGCGCCCCGGCATAGGCGCGCGGATAGCCCGCCTTCTCCATCATCCGCGTCATCATCGCCCCCGGCCCGGCGGCGTCCGCAAGCGCCGAGCCCGAGATCCCCGCGAACATGGTCGAGGACAGCACATTGGCATAGCCCAGCCCGCCGCGCAGGTGGCCGACGAACTGCGAGGCGAAGCGCAGCAGGATCGCGGTCATGGCGCCCCCGGTCATCAGTTCGGCCGCGAGGATGAAGAACGGCACCGCCAGCAGCGGGAAACTGTCGAGGCCCGAGAACATCTCCTTGACGATGACCAGATAGGGGTAGCTGCTGCCGAAGCTCAGCGCGATGAAACAGGCGATCG
>JBAYSY010000019.1:0-53426 GCA_041675885.1 Gemmobacter sp.
GTTGCGCCGTCAGGCGCAAGAGGGGGGCAGACGGCCCCCCTTGCCCGGCCGGTCTCAATAACCCCGGCCGCGTTCGACCAGATGCAGGAAGGGTTCGCCCGCTTCGCCGCGGCGGATGTTCTCGGCGATCACATGGGCGGCGGTTTCGGGCCGGGTGTCGGCGGCGATATGCGGGGTGACGGTGACCTTCGGATGCGCCCAGAACGGGTGGTCCGCAGGCAGCGGTTCCACCCGGAACACGTCGAGCGTGGCATGGCCGAGCCGCCCGGCGTCGAGCGCCGCCAGCAGCGCGTCGTCGTCGATCAGCGCGCCCCGGCCCGGATTCACGACCACCGCGCCCTCGGGCAGCCATGCAAGCCGCCGGGCGTCGAGCAGGTTTTCGGTATCCGGCGTCAGCGGCAGCAGCGTCACCACGATCTGCGCCCGGCGCAGCGCGGCCTCCAGCCCGGCCTCACCAGACAGGCACTCGAAGCCCGGAATGTCGCGCGGCGAGCGGCTCCAGCCCAGCACCGGGAAGCCGAGTGCCAGCAGCGCCCGGCCGCAAGCCTGCCCCAGTTCCCCGAGCCCGAGGATCGCCACCGGCCGTTCGCGGGCCAGGGGCGGCACCACCGGATCCCAGCCCGCCTCGCCGCGGATGTAGCGGTCGAGCCCGAGGTGATGGCGCAGCACCTGCCCGGCCACCCATTCGGTCATGCCCTCGGTCAGCGCCGGATCGACCATCCGGCACAAGGGCATGGTCAGGGTCGGGTTGCCGACGATCTTCTCGACCCCGGCCCAGAGGTTCAGCACCGCCTTCGCCCGGGTGAAGGGGCGGAAGTCATCGACCACCGCGCCGTTGGCGGCGATGATGTAATCGACCGCCGCCGGGTCGGGGGCCTCGGGCGTCGCCACGGCGTCCAGCCCGGCGGCGGAAAAGGCATCGGCCAGCGCCACCTCATAGGCGGGCCAGCGCCGGGGGCCTGCGGCGAAGAAGACGTTGATCGGCATCGGTTTACCTCGGCCGGTGGATATGCGCGCTCTGCACCAGTCCGAAGGCGATCATCAGCACCAGCATCGCCGACCCCCCGTAAGAGACCAGCGGCAGCGGCGCCCCCACCACCGGAACGAGCCCGGTCACCATGGCAATGTTCACGCTGAAATAAAAGAAGAAATTGCCCGCGATCCCGAGGATCAGCAGCGCCGAGAACCGATCCTTCGTCCCCAGTGCCGAGGCGATGCAGAACATCACGATCAGCGCGTAGAGGATCAGCAGAGAGAAACCGCCGACGAAGCCCAGTTCCTCGGACAGGGTGGTGAAGATGAAGTCGGTGTGTTTCTCGGGCAGGAAGTTCAGCCGCGACTGCGTGCCCTGCATGAAGCCGCGCCCGGTCCAGCCGCCCGAGCCCATGGCGATCTTGGCCTGGCTGATGTGATAGCCCGCGCCCAGGGGGTCGGAGGCCGGATCGAGGAAAGTGTCGATCCGGCGGTACTGGTAGTCCTTGAGCAACTGCCATTCTGTCCCGCGCGAGGTGAGCGCGGCGGTGACCGCGCCCACGCCCGCCGCCCCCACCGCGGCGAAGTAGGCCCAGTGGACCCCGGCCACCAGCATCACCACCGCGCCGCCGCCCAGGAGCATCAGCGCCGTGCCCAGATCGGGCTGGCGCAGCACGAGAAACACCGGCACGAGGATCATCATGAGCGGGATCAGCACCCAGAGCGGCCGCGAGGTCTTGCGGATGTCGAGCCAGTCGTAATAGGCCGCCAGCATCATCACCAGCGTCACCTTGGCCAGTTCCGAAGGCTGCAACCGGATCACCCCGAGGTTCAGCCAGCGCTGCGCCCCCATGCCGACCACGCCGAAGAACTCGACCGCGAGCAGCAGGAGCAGCGTCAGCACGAAGGCGATCCCCGCCATGTTGCGCCAGAACCAGACCGGCACGAAGGCGACCGCGAACATCAGGACCAGCCCGAGGCCGAAGCGTTTCATCTGCGGCTCGGCCCAGGGGTGCAGCGCGCCCCCGGCGACCGAATAGAGCATCAGGAAGCCGATCGAGGCCACGGCGGTCACCAGAAGCACGATCGGCCAGTTGATGTGCCAGAACTTGCGCAGCCCGCTCGGCATCCGTTTGACGGTGTATTCAAGATAGCTCATCGCCCTAGGCCCTCGACTGGCCGGGGCTGTCCGGCGGGGCGGGCGGGCGCAGGTCGAGGCCGCGCAACTGGCTGTCGATGCGGTTGCGCTGGTTCGCCGGATAGGCCGAGAGCGGCGGCAGCCCGCCGTTCAGCGCGTAAAGCAGGATGTCGCGCGCCACCGGCGCGGCGGCCGAACCGCCGCCGCCGTGCTCGACCACCACCGAGACGGCGATCTTCGGCGCCTCCATCGGCGCATAGGCGACGTAAAGCCCGTGGTCGCGCCGGTTCCACGGAAGCTGGTCGTTGCGGATCACACCCAGTTCGCGCTCGCGCCTGGTGATGTTGCGCACCTGGCTGGTGCCGGTCTTGCCCGCGATCAGCATGGCCGGGTCGGCGGAGCGGGCCCGAAAGGCGGTGCCTGCCTCGCTGTTGGTCACCCCGGCCATGCCGCGGCGCACCAGACGCAGATGCGCCTCGTTCAGGCCGAGCGGCGGCGCCTCGGGCACCGGCAGCTCCTCGCCGTCGATGCTGCGGATCAGCCGGGGCGACACCGCCTTGCCGCTGGCCAGCCGGGCCGTCATCACCGCAAGCTGCAAGGGCGTGGACAGCACATAGCCCTGGCCGATCGAGGCGTTGATCGTGTCGCCGATCCGCCATTCCTCGCCGCGCCGCTCGCGCTTCCACTCGCGCGAGGGGTTGAGCCCCTCGGAGATCGCCGACATCGGCAGGTCGTGGCGCTGGCCGAAGCCCAGTCGCACCGCCATCTCGGCGATGGCGTCGATGCCGACCCGCTGGGCGATCTCGTAGTAATAGACGTCGCAGCTTTCCACCAGACTGCGGTGCAGGTTCACCGTGCCGTGCCCGCCGTGCCGCCAGCAGTGGAAGCGCCGCCCGCTGGCGTCCAGATGGCCGGGGCAGCGCACGGTGGTCTCGGGGGTGATGACGCCCGCCTCCAGCGCCGCCATGGCCACCACCATCTTGTAGGTCGAGCCCGGCGGATAGGCCCCCTGCACCGATTTGTTCGCCAGCGGCCGGTATTCGTGATCCATCAGCCCGCGATAATCGGGCACCGAGATGCCGCGCACGAACAGGTTCGGGTCGAACGAGGGCGCCGAGGCGATGGCGAGCAGGTCGCCCGACTGGACATCCATCACCACGGCCGAGGCGCTTTCCTGCCCCAGCCGGGCCTGGCAGAAGTTCTGCAACCCGGCGTCCAGCGTCAGGCGGGTGTCGGCGCCGGTGGTGCCCTCGCGCCGGTCCAGTTCGCGCATCACCCGGCCGACGGCATTGACCTCGATCCGCTTCGACCCGGCGGTGCCGCGCAGCACGTCTTCCAGCCGCCGCTCGACCCCGATCTTGCCGATCTGGAACTTGGGGATCTGCAACACCGGATCGGGGTCATCGAGCTGTTCCAGATCGCTTTCCGACACCGGGCCGACATAACCCACCACATGGGCGAAATCCTCGGCCAGCGGATAGTGGCGCGACAGGCCGACCTCGGGCGTGATGCCGGGCAGGGCGGGGGCGTTCACGGAAACCGCGGCGATATCCTCCCAGCGCAGGCGGTCGGCCACGGTGATCGGCACGAAGGGGCTGCGGCGGAACACCTCCTGCAAGCTGCGCTCGACCTCGGCCTCTGACAGGGGGATCACCCGGGCGAGGCGGTACAGCACCTCTTCGACGTCGCCCGCGTCCTCGCGCGTGACCACCACGCGGTAGTTCTGTTCGTTGCCGGCGATCAGCACCCCGTTGCGGTCGAGGATCAGCCCGCGCGTCGGCGGGATCAGCCGGATCGAGACCCGGTTTTCCTCGGCCAGCAGGCGGAACTGGTCGCCCTGATCGACCTGCATGTGGCGCATCCGCAACCCGAGCGCTGCGACCACCGCCGCCTGAAAACCGCCAAGGAACATCGCCCGGCGGCTGATCCTGCGGGCGCTTTCCAGCGTATCGCGGGGCGAGCGCCTCATAGCCGCCTCCCCATCGCGTCCAGTTCACCCGTCGCGGGCTTGCGCAGCCCGAGGCCCAGCCGCAGCACGCCCACCACCAGCGGATAGGCGGCGATGCTGCCCGCGATCTGCGCCAGCGCATGGCCGAAGGCGACCTGCGGCAGCATGACCAGCGCAAGCGCCAGCCGGTAGCCCAGCAGCATGGCGCACATCACCACGGCGACCATGATCCATTCGGTGACAAAGGCGATCTCGCGCGAGAACTGGGCGCGGCGGCGCAGGAACTCGGTCCCCATGAGCATGAGCGCGGCCCAGAGGCCGGGCGGGCGCATCAGCAGCAGATCCTCGATCAGCACCATCGCGGCGATCAGCAGCGCGGGCACGAACTCGGGCCGCCGCAGCACCAGCGCGCAGGTCAGGCACAGCACGAAGTCGGGCGCGGGCCAGGCCCCGGCCTGATGCCCCAGCGGCAGCAGGCGCAGATAGATCAGCCCGACGACCACCGCCGCGAACAGCGCCCGCCAGCCCCAGACCGTGCCCTTCAGCGCATCAGCCATCGGCGGCCTCCGCCCTCGGTTCGGCCGTGTCGGGGGCGGCGATGTCCAGATCGGCGGCGGGGTCGGCCAGATCGGGGTCCGGCAGGTCGGGCGGCGGGATCAGCGCGCCGGTGTCGTCGATCCGCTCGGCCTCGTGGCTGCGCAGCACCCGCAGGAATTCCAGCCGCTGGTAATCGGCCGAAAGCGTCGCGCGCAACCGCCGGTCGGGGCCCTGCACCACCTGACCGACCAGCAGCCCGGCCGGAAACAGCCCGCCGTCGCCCGAAGTCACGATCCGGTCGCCCGGCCGTACAAGGTCGGACTTCTCGATGAAATCCAGGGGCGGCAGCGGCGTGTTGTCGCCCGACAGGATCGCCCGCTGGCCCGAGGGCTGCACCGTCACCGGCACCCGGCTGTTGGCGTCGGTCAGCAGGATCACCCGGCTGGTGCTGCGCCCCACGCCCGAGATCCGGCCGACAAGCCCGAGCCCGTCCATCGTCGCCCAGCCATCGACGATCCCGTCGCGGGCGCCGACGTTGATCAGCACCGACTGCCGGAACGGACTGCCGGAATCCGCCAGAACCACGCCGGTCACATGGGTCAGCCGCGGGTCCAGCCGCACCTGATTGAGGTCCAGCAGCCGCGCGTTGGCCTGTTCAAGCTGCAAGGCGGCCTCGCGCCAGGCCTTCATCTGCTGCAACTCGCGGCGCAATTCGCGGTTCTGCTCATAGACCCTTGTGTAGGACTGGAACTGCTCGATCATGCCGGTGGCCCGGGTCACCGGCCGCATCGCCCATTCCATGTTGGGCACCACCCGATCGACCAGCGCCACGCGCAGCCGTTCGACCCGGGGGTTGTCGATCCGCCAGATCAGGAACAGCGACAGCAAGACCAGCACCAGCATCCCGATCAGGATGCGGCGGACGGGTCTTGTGTATTCCTGTCCGGTGTTGTCCCGCGCCACGATGCCCCCACCATTCCCGGGCCCCCGGTTCCCGGGCTGTTCAGCTGTCGTAATCTATCACATGCCGGAGCTGGTTCTCGAATTCCAGCGCCTTGCCGGTGCCCAGTGCCACACAATTCAGTGACTCATCGGCCACCGAGATCGGCAGGCCGGTCTGTTCGCGCAGCGCAAGGTCCAGATCGCCCAGGAGCGCGCCGCCGCCGGTCAGCATCACGCCCCGATCGACGATATCGGCGGCAAGGTCGGGCGGCGTCGCCTCCAGCGCCTGCATCACCGCGTCGCAGATCTGCTGCACGGTTTCCGAAAGCGCCTCGGCCACCTGCGCCTGATTGATCTCGGTCTCCTTCGGCACGCCGTTCAGCAGGTCGCGGCCACGGATCACGATCGAGGTGCCGCGCCCGTCGTCGGGCATCCGTGCCGTGCCGATGGTGGTCTTGATCCGCTCGGCGGTGGAATCGCCGACCAGAAGGTTCTGGTGCCGCCGCAGATAGCTGATGATCGCATCGTCCATCCGGTCGCCGCCGACCCGGACCGAGCGGGCATAGACGATATCGCCGAGGCTGAGGACCGCGACTTCGGTGGTGCCGCCGCCGATATCGACCACCATCGAGCCGGTCGGGTCGGTGATCGGCATCCCGGCGCCGATGGCGGCGGCGATCGGTTCGGCGATCAGCCCGGCGCGGCGCGCGCCCGCCGACAGCACCGACTGGCGGATCGCCCGTTTCTCGACCGGGGTCGCGCCATGCGGCACGCAGACGATGATCTTCGGCTTGCTGAATGTCGTGCGTTTGTGGACCTTGCGGATGAAATACTTGATCATTTCCTCCGCCGTGTCGAAATCGGCGATGACGCCGTCGCGCATCGGCCGGATCGCCTCGATACTGCCGGGGGTGCGGCCAAGCATCAGCTTGGCGTCCTCGCCCACCGCCAGAACCTGCTTCTTGCCGTCCTTGACGTGATAGGCGACGACCGAGGGCTCGTTCATGATGACGCCGCGCCCCTTGACATAGACGAGCGTGTTCGCCGTGCCGAGGTCGATGGCCATGTCCGACGAGAAGAGGCCCGAGAAAATCGACATCCTGTCCTGATCCTGTGCTGCGCAAAACGGGGGCGGGGCCCGCGACTCTGCTGCCGGGCGGGCGCGTCCTTATATGCGGGAGGCAGGGCAAGGGAAAGGGGTATGGCCGCACGCCCCGGCCGTCACGGGGGCGGGCGGGGTGCGCCGGGGCAGGGCGGAAACCCCGAAAATGTTGTAAAACCGAAAGCCGGGCGGGCGAGGCATGTCAAGACCGCGCCGCAACCCGTTGATCCTGCGTGGAAGGGCAGGGGCCGGATGTTGCCAAAGTGCAATCAGCACTTTTTCGCGACTTCGGCCCCGAAACTGCCCGAAACCCCTGGCCTCCCCCGCTTCGTCAGGCGCTTGCGGCCTCGTCGGGGCGGGTCTTCTGCCGCCGCCACATCAGCTTGTTGAGCGCGTTGACATAGGCTTTCACGCTTGCCACCACCGTGTCGGTATCGGCCGACTGGCCGGTGACGATCTTGCCGTCCTCCTCCAGCCGCACGCTTACGGTGGCCTGCGCGTCGGTCCCCTCGGTCACCGCATGGACCTGGTAGAGCGCGAGCCGCGCGGTATGCGGGAACAGCATCTTGACCGCGTTGAAGGCGGCATCCACCGGCCCGTCGCCGGTGGCGTCCACCGTGTGCTCCACCCCGTCGATGGCCAGCGTCAACCCGGCCTCTTGCGGGCCTTCGGTGCCGCAGACCACCCGCAGGCGCCGCACTTGCAGATGGTCGTGCTCGGTATTGGTGGCCTGATCGGCCATCAGCGCCACGAGATCGTCGTCATAGACCTCCTTCTTGCGGTCGGCCAGATCCTTGAACCGGACGAACACGTCCCGAAGCTGGTTGTCGCCCATCTCGTAGCCCAGGTCGCGCAGCTTGGCGCGCAGCGCCGCCCGGCCGGAATGCTTGCCCATCACCAGGTTGGTGGCGGCCAGCCCCACATCTTCGGGGCGCATGATCTCGAAGGTTTCGGCGTTCTTCAGCATCCCGTCCTGGTGGATGCCGGATTCATGGGCGAAGGCGTTCTTGCCCACCACCGCCTTGTTGAACTGCACCGCGAAGCCCGAGACGCTGGCGACCCGGCGCGAGATGTTCATGATCCTGGTGGTATCGACCCCGGTGCGGTAGGGCATGATGTCGTTACGCACCTTCAGCGCCATCACCACCTCTTCCAGCGCGGTATTGCCCGCGCGCTCCCCGAGGCCGTTGATCGTGCATTCGATCTGCCGTGCCCCCGCCTCGACCGCGGCCAGCGAGTTCGCCGTCGCCATGCCCAGGTCGTTGTGGCAATGGGTCGAGAACACCACCTTGTTGGCGCCCGGCACCTGCTCGATGAGCATCCGGATCAGGTCGGCGGATTCGCGCGGCGCGGTATAGCCCACGGTATCGGGGATATTGATCGTGGTGGCGCCCGCCTTGATCGCGATCTCCACCACCCGGCGCAGATAGTCGTGTTCGGTCCGGGTCGCGTCCATCGGCGACCATTGCACGTTGTCGCACAGGTTGCGCGCGTGGCTGACCGTCTGGTGGATCAGGTCGGCCATCTGGTCCTGCGTCAGGTTCGGAATCGCCCGGTGCAAGGGCGAGGTGCCGATGAAGGTATGGATTCGCGGCTGGCGCGCGTGTTTCACCGCCTCCCAGCAGCGGTCGATATCCTGGACGTTGGCGCGCGACAGCCCGCAGATCACCGCGTCCTGCGCCTGTTTCGCGATGTCGCGCACCGCCTCGAAGTCGCCCTGCGAGGCGATGGGGAAGCCCGCCTCGATGATATCCACCCCCATTTCGTCCAGCAGCCGGGCGATCTCCAGCTTTTCGTCGTGGGTCATGGTGGCGCCGGGCGACTGTTCGCCGTCGCGCAGGGTGGTGTCGAAGATCAGAACGCGGTCCTGTCCGGCGATCTTGCCAGCGGTTCTTTCGGTCTGGGTCATGGCGGTATCTCTCTCGTTCCTCAGCGTGTGGCCTGATGCGGGGTCCGGGCGCTGGCTACCTCCGAGCGGTCGCGCCCGGGGGCACGCTCAGAGGCTGCTAAGGAGAAGGAGGCCACGGGTGGACAGGGGGGCGATTTCCCCCGGTGTGTGGATGATATGTGCGACCCGTGCCATGCTTGCGACTATGGCGCGGCGCGGCGGCAAAGAAAAGCCCCCTTCGTGGGGGAATCGGGAAAAATCGAGCGGTGTCCGTTGATCGTGCCGGTCGGCGGGGGCGGGACATCCGGTTTTGCCCGTCTTGCCCGGAACAGCCGCTTCAGCGGCCCGGGCAGCGGCCGACTGCCCGCATGGGCGGCCGCTATTGCAACGTTTCAACATGCACAGGCGTCAGGGTATTCGGCACCATAAACTGCCAGACTACAATCGTCACAGCGGCCCCCCGCGGTCGGCCGCTGCCCTCTGTTTCGCAGTATATCTGCCCGTTCGGCAAAACCGACCAATATGTGCAGACTCCGCCGCAAACCCGCCCCTGCCGGGGCCGGTCAAAGCGAGAAGCTGGTGCCGCAACCGCAGGACGAGGCCGCGTTCGGGTTGTCGATCACGAAGCGCGCGCCGATCAGTTCCTCGGAAAAGTCGATGGTCGCGCCCGCGAGGAACGGCAGCGACACCTCATCGACCAGCACCTTGAACCCGCCCTTTTCCAGCACAAGATCGTCGGGCGCCGGGTCGTCGAGCCTTATATCGTAGTGGAACCCGGAACAGCCGCCGCCCTCGACTGCGACCCGCAAGGCGCGGTGTTCGCCCGAGGCTTCGGCGATCTCGGCAAGGCGGGCATAGGCGCGGTCGGTCACGCGGGGCGGCAGTTGCATGGCTTCACCAAATTTTCCCGGCACCATATCATTCGGGGCCGTTCGGTAATATAGGGGCGATAAAAGACGGTCACAAGAACGAGGCAGACCGATGCCGGCACCCTATGCCTGCCAGCCCGGAGCCAGCCGGGGGCGACGCTTCCCCGAGGCGATGAGCACCTTCCGCAGCGACTTCCAGCGCGACCGCGACCGGATCATCCATTCCTCGGCCTTCCGTCGCCTCAAGCACAAGACCCAGGTCTTCGTCGAGCACGAGGGCGATTATTACCGCACGAGGCTCACCCATTCGATCGAGGTGGCGCAGGTGGCGCGGACGCTGGCCGGGGTGCTGGGGCTGAACACCGATCTGGCCGAGGCGATCGCGCTTGCCCACGATCTCGGCCACACCCCGTTCGGCCACACCGGCGAGGATGCGCTGGCCGCGCTGATGCAGCCCTACGGCGGTTTCGACCACAACGCCCAGTCGCTGCGCATCGTCACCCGGCTGGAACGGCATTACGCGGACTTCGACGGGCTCAACCTGACATGGGAGACGCTGGAGGGGATCGCCAAGCATAACGGTCCGGTAACGGGCGACCTGCCCTATGCGCTGGCCGAGGTGAACGCGGAATGGGATCTCGAACTCCACACTTTCGCCAGCGCCGAGGCGCAGGTGGCGGCCATCGCCGACGACGTGGCCTATTCGCATCACGACCTGCACGACGGGCTGCGTTCGGGGCTGTTCACCGAGGCCGACCTGATGGACCTTCCCGTGACCGGCCCGGCCTTCGCCGAGGTGGACCGGCTCTATCCCGGGCTCGACCCGATGCGGCGGCGGCACGAGGCGCTGCGGCGGGTGTTCGGCGCCATGGTCGAGGACGTGATCGCGGTGGCGCAGAACCGGCTTGCCGCGGCGCGGCCCGCCTCGGTCGAGGATATCCGGGCGATGGACGCCACCGTGATCCGGTTCTCCAAGCCGATGTATCAGGAGCTGAAGGCGATCCGGTCCTTCCTGTTCACCCGGATGTATCGCGCGCCGCCGGTGATGGCCGAACGCGCCAAGGTGACGGCGGTGGTGCACGACCTGTTCCCGCTCTACATGGCGCGGCCCGACCTCCTGCCGCGCGAATGGCGCGAGGACGTGGCGCAGGTGGCGGACGAGGTGGAACTGGCGCGGATCGTGGCCGATTACGTCGCGGGCATGACCGACCGCTTCGCGTTGCAGGAACACGCCCGGCTGTTCGCGTGACGGGCGGCCGCTGCGCCGGGGTTGCGCAACGCCCCCGCGATGGGGGGCTTTGCCAAGCGGTGCGGATGCGGCTACACCCGGCGCAAGGGTCAGGGACAGGAGGGGGCGCATGGACGACGAGAAGCCGGGCGTGGTCGTCACCGGGGCGTCGGGGCGGATGGGGCAGACCCTGATCCGCGCCGTGCTGGGGTCGGAGCGGCTGCGGCTCGTGGCATGTGTCGAGCGGCCGGGACACGGCTGGATCGGCCGCGACGCGGGTGAGGCGATGGGCGGCGCGCCGGTCGGCGTCACGGTGATCGACGATCCGCTGGAGGCTTTCGCGGGCGCCCGGGCGGTGCTCGACTTCACCGCGCCCGAGGCGACGGTCGAATTCGCGGCACTGGCGGCGCAGGCGCGGCTGGTGCATGTGATCGGCACCACCGGGCTGGCCCCCGAACATCTGGCCAGGCTGTCCGCCGCCGCGCGTCATGCGGTGATCGTGCGAGCCGGGAACATGTCGCTCGGGGTCAACCTGCTGGCGCAACTGACGAAACGGGTGGCGGCGGTGCTCGACCCGGACTGGGATATCGAAGTGGTCGAGGCGCATCACCGGATGAAGGTCGATGCGCCTTCGGGCACGGCGCTGATGCTCGGGCAGGCGGCGGCCGAGGGGCGGGGCGCCGATCCCGATGCGGTCTTCGACCGGGGTCGCGACGGCATCACCGGCGCGCGCAGGCGCGGGGACATAGGTTTCTCGGCGATCCGTGGCGGCGATATCGTCGGTGAACATGACGTGATCTTCGCCGCCGATGGCGAACGCATCGTGCTGCGCCATATCGCCACCGACCGGGCGCTGTTCGCCCGCGGCGCGCTGCGCGCCGCCCTTTGGGGGCAGGACCGCAAGCCCGGCGAATACGACATGGCGGATGTGCTTGGGCTGTAGCGGCCGGGCCGATCTCGCGCCCCCTGCCGCCACGACACAGGCGGAACCGAGGGCAGCGGCCGCCCGTGCGGGCGGTCGGCCGCTGCACGGGCTGCTGGCGCGGCTGTTCCGGGCGAAGGCCGTGCTCCGGACGGCTACCCTTTTCCCCGGCTCAGCGTTTCGGCAGCAGGGGGTTCCAGGCCCAGTCGGGCAGGAACTGCGCCAGCCGCACCGCCAGCCCCATCGGCCCGGGCAGGGTGGCGCGGAACTGGTCCGACAGCATGAAGTCGAACATTCGCTGCGCCGCGTCCTCGGGGTCGAGCAGGCCGGGCATGGCAAAGTCGTTCTGCGCCGTCATCCGGGTGCGGATATAGCCCGGCAGCACCACCTGCACCTCGATTTCCGTATCGCGCAGGTCGGCGCGCATCGATTCGGCCAGCGACAGCACCCCGGCCTTGGCGGCACCGTAGCCGATCATGCCGGGCAGGCCCCGATAGGCGGCCAGCGAACTGACCAGCACCACATGCCCGCGCCCGCGTTCCATCATTCCGGGCATCACCGTGCCCAGCACCCGCACCGTGCCGGTCAGGTTCACGTCGCAGAAGGCGGCGGCCTGTCCGGCGTCCCACTGGCGGGCGGTCATGGGGGCGTATTGCCCCGCCATGCAGATCACCCCGTCGATCTCGCCCGCCTGCTGCGCGGCAGCGGCGACCGCGGCGGGATCGGTCACGTCCATCGGCAGGACTTCGGCCCGGCCCGGCAGTTCCCCGGCCAGCGATTCAAGCCGGGCCGCGGTGCGGGCGCTCAGCACCAGGTCGGTTCCGGCGCGGCTCATCACCCGTGCAAGCTCGCGGCCCAGACCTTCGCTTGCCCCTATCAGCCAGTAACGTTTGCCCTGCCAATCACGCATGAAACCCCTCCAAGATTGCGGCGGCATTTTGCGGCAGGGGGCCGGGGGCTGCAACCCCGGGACGCCGGCCCGTCGGCACAAAAGGCGAAGGGTCGCACCCCCGATCCGCCCGCAGCCCCGTCGATCTGCCTCCAGTCCCCCGCCGGGCCGTTGTTTCCCACGGGGTGTCGCGTGCCGAAGGTAGCATTTTCCGCCATTTCGAGGTATGTTCAATTGTAGCACGATGCCGGAGAAACCGGAGCAGCCCGACAACGGGAACAAGGAGGGGGAAACAGGGGGAAGCCGGACATGATGCAAGTGTCCATGATGCTGAACGGCGCGGGGGCCCGGTCCAGGGCCGTGCCCTGCCGGTGCAGTTTCTGTGCGAGAGGCCGGGGCTGACCGCTGTGCATGCGGACTGCGGCATCTCGCAATGCGGGGCCTGCGCGGTGCATGCCGATCCGGCCTCGAACCTCTGTTTCGATCGAGGCTTTATTGAAGAGAACAGCACGGCGACCGATGCAGCCATCGCGTCGCCGCGATGGAACCGGTGGCCAACCGTCCGGCGGCAACCCTGATGGAGCCACCGGCGGCCTGTCGGTCGCGGCGGCGGGCTGAATTCCCCGCCGGATGGGTGGGGGCGGGGAGGCTCCCGCCCGTCGGGGGCGCGCTTGCGCGCCCCCTCCCGTTGGGCCGGGCGCCGCGCAAGAGCGCGGCGATGGTGGCATTTTCCCGGCGTTGCGCGGGGGGCTGGTTGGGAGCCTCCGGCGGGGATATTTTCAGACAGAAGAAGGGTGGGGTGGCGCGATTTGTTGCGAAACGGAAAGGATAGGTGCCGGGAGGCCGGCTTTTCGTCAGGGGTAGTTGAGAAATGGCAAGCAGCAGGTGCAGGGGTTCAGGCTTGGTGCGGTGAGGCCGCCGCCCGGAAAGGCAAGGGGGCCGCGTGTGAAGCGGCCCCTTTCCTGTTTCTGACTTCGGTCCTCAACCGCGTGCGCGCCGCCGCCCTTCCCGCCCGCCGCGTCCGGTGCTGCCTGCCGCCGCGGCCCGGCTTGCCTCGGCGAAGGGGGTGCCTTCCTTCACCGCGTCGAGCACCCGGGCGAAGCGGATCCACTCGCCGCCGTTCGCGTCGTGGTTCATCAGGAAGTTGGCGGCGCGGATTGCCTCCATCTCGACCGGGCGCACCGGGTTCATGATCGCCGAGGTCATGCCCGCGCCGATCGCCATCGGCAGGAAGGCCGCGTTGATGCCGTGCCGGTTCGGCAGGCCGAAGCTGATGTTCGACGCGCCGCAGGTGGTGTTCACGCCCAATTCGTCGCGCAGCCGCCGCACCAGCGCGAAGACCTGCTGCCCCGCCGTCGCCATCGCGCCCACCGGCATCACCAGCGGATCGACCACGATGTCATGTGCCGGGATGCCGAAATCGGCCGCGCGCTCGACGATCTTCTTCGCCACCGCGAAGCGCACGTCGGGGTCTTCGGAAATCCCGGTGTCGTCGTTCGAGATCGCCACCACCGGCACGTTGTATTTCCTGACCAGCGGCAGCACGAGTTCCAGCCGCTCCTCTTCGCCGGTCACGGAGTTCAGGAGCGGGCGGCCCCCGGCGGCGGCGAGCCCGGCCTCCAGCGCGCCGGGCACCGAGCTGTCGATGCACAAGGGCACATCCACCAGCCCCTGCACCAGTTCGATCATCCGGCGCATCAGCGGCGGTTCGGTCTCGTTCGGGTTCGGGTTCGAGTTGTAGACCACGCCCGCGTTGACATCGAGCACCATCGCCCCGCAGGCGACCTGTTCCAGCGCGTCCTTCTCGACGGTCGAGAAATCCCCGGCCTCCAGTTCCGCCGCCAGCTTCTTGCGGCCGGTGGGGTTGATCCGCTCACCGATCACGCAGAAGGGCTCGTCAAAGCCTATGATAACGGTTTTCGTTTTTGATTCCAGGACGGTGCGGGTCATTCTTCAACCTTTTTGTGAAGTTTGTTCGGCGGGCACGCCCGAGGCTCCGCCATGTTCCCTCACCCAGGCGGCGCTGGTGCCGATCCCGCCGAGCGGGAAGATATGCACCCGCTCGATCCCGAAGCCGGGGTGGCGGGCCTTGTGGGCGGCGAGGTCCGAAAGGAAGGCGGTCGGCTCGAACGGCAAGAGCAGTTTCGTCACGTCTTTCGCGCGTTTCTGGAGCACCCGGAGCGAGGGGCCGACGCCGCAGGCGATGGCGAATTTTATCATCGTCTGGAGTTTCGCGGGCCCGGCGACGCCGATGTGGATCGGCAGGGAGATACCTTCGGCGGCCAGCCGGTCGGCCCAGGCGATCACCGGCGCGGCCTCGAAGCAGAACTGGGTGACGACGGCCATCTTCGCGTCGCTGCGTTCGGAAAACGCCTGTTTCCAGCGCAGCGCCTGCATCACCGCGCGGTCGGAGCCGTCGGGGTCGATGTCGCGGTTGCCTTCGGGGTGGCCCGCCACATGCAGCCGGGCGAAGCCGTCGAACAGGCCGGTCTCGATCAGTTGCATGGAGGATTCGAACTCCCCCGCGGGCTGGCTGATGCCCCCGGCAAGCAAGAGCGCCTGGTCCACCCCGGCCTCGCCCCGGTAACGGGCGATCCAGTCGGCCAGTATCGCCCTGTCGCGGATGATCCGGGCCGGGAAATGCGGCATGACGGCGAAACCCCCGGCCGAAAGGCGACGGGCGGTGGCCACCATGTCGTCAATCGGCGTGCCGTCGATATGGGCGATGTAGACCCGGGTGCCCTCGGGCAGCAGTGCGCGGAAATCGCTGATCTTTTCGGCGGTGCGGGGCATCACCTCGATGGAATATCCCTGAAGCAGCGCCTCCATCTCGCGCGAGGCGGGGGGGGTGGCGGGGATGTCCCGGCGGAAGTTCAGAAGCGCCATGATTGCCTCCCGGATGCGGGCCGCGCGTGGGATCACGCCCGGCCGTCGTTGTCGATCAGCGCCTTGAGGCGCGCGGTGTCGTATTCGGTGTCGATCCGCGCCGCCTCGGCGGCGGCGACGGTGTCGGGGTCTCCGGCCACCTCATAGGGCGGCGCCTTCCGCCATTCGGCGAGATAGGCGTCGGTGTCGCGCGCGCCCACCTTCATGGCGCAGCGGTCGATCGCCTGTTCGAAACGTTCCGGCAGTGGTGCCTTGGCGCCGCGCCGCCCCTTGCCCACGATCACCTGGGCCGGGATGTCGCGCCAATAGACGATGGTGACCCCGGGCATCCGATTCCCCTTTCCCTTTCGGGCCGTTCTAGGCGCAATCCGCCCCCGCGCGGGGGCGGATTTCGACATTGCGGGTGCCATGAGCGACCCCGGCGTTACGGCCCCTGCCTACGGGGTGACGGGAAACAGCGCCGGATCGGCATAGACCCCGGGGCGGCGGATGATTTCGACCGCCCGCGATATCCCGTCCGCCCCGGTCTCGTGGCGGCGGATCTCGTGCCGGGGCAGCAGCACCGAGACGAAAGCGGGCGCGCTGTCATGCACCCCGTTATGGGCGAAGACGCCGATATCGACCCGGGCCGAGGTCAGATCGGCCCGCCCCGGCACCGGGCGCGGCCCCTGCCAGTCGATCTCGATCCGCGCCCGCGCGCCCGAGGGGCCTTCGGGGGCGATCCGCACCCGTGCCGGGTCGCCGCGCAGCAGCGCCCAGGTGAAATGCAGATCGCGGCCGTTCGGGTCGCGGGTGGTCTCGGCCGAGACGGTCAGCACCCGTGTTTGCGCCGGGTCGCGCCAGACCCGGGCGATGGCGGAAGGGGTGTCGAACAGCCGTTCCTCTGCCGTGCCCGGCTGTTCCGACAGCACCCGCAGGCGCACCATCGGCGGCACCTCGTCCGGCAGGATCGCATTCGCCAGCCGTACCTTGCGCATGAGGTTGATGCGGTCGGCCTCGAAGGCGCCCGGATGCGCGAGGCCCGACAGGTAGGCGCCGCGTGTCAGCACCCCGGATTGCGACCGCCGCCAGACCATCTGCACCGTGGGGGCAATGAGCCCGCGCTCATGCATGAACGCCTTGGTGTCGGGCCGGAACGCGGCGAGGATCATCGCCAGCGCCTCCAGATGCGGCCGGTCCGACCCGGAAGATCCCTGCGAGACGATCATGTAGGGCGTGTTGGCCGGGAACAGGTCGCCGCGTTCGGGGTCGTGGTCGCGGTGTTCGGGATAGACGTGGATCTGCCCCGCGACATGGTTCTGGAACAACCGGCGCGGCCCCCCGGCCGAGGTCAGCGCCATCCGCCCCAGCGAGCGCCACATCGGCCCGGCGGTCAGCGCGGTCGAGGAATTGCCGATCAGCGGCGCGTCGAACAGCACCGGCCCGGCCAGTCCGTAGTCGAGTCCGGCCCCCCGCAGCGTATCGCCGTAGCGGATATGGGTCAGTTGCGGGTGATCCCCGGGGCGCAGGCGCGAATGGCCGCGGTCGCGGTTCTCGTAGAGATCGCCGTGATTGCCCGCCGCCCGGCCCGCGGCGAAAAGCTCGGCCAGCAGGCGATGGGCGGGTCCGGCCTCCGGCGGGACGGGGGGCAGATCGGCGGGGGCGGGGAAGGCGAGCCGGACCAGAAGCCGGTCGGTCGGCGGCTGGGGAATCAGGTTCGCCTCGCCGACCGCGGCGACGCCCTCCGCCACCGGGACCGGCGCGGGCGGGGCGGGGGGCTCCGCCCCCGCGCCGCCCGGCAGGACGGCAAGGGCGAGGATCAGCGGGCGCAGGAAGCGGGGCGTCATGCCGGGACGGGCCTCGGGTTTGTCGAGGGGCGGGGCGGGGGGCCAGTATGGGCCCGGGGCGCCCGGCGGGCAAGCCGGGCCGGGCGCTGCGGGGTGGTGCGCAGAAGCGTACCCTGCCGGGGCGGGGGCGGACCGGGGCGTTTTTCCCCTTGCCCGGAATAAAGCCGCGCCAGCGCCGCCGGGCAGCGGCCGACCGCCCGGACGGGCGGCCGCTATTGCAACGCTGCGGCACGTTCTGAGCGAGGGGTATTCGGTACCATGAATTGCCAGACCACAGGTGTTGCAGCGGCCCCCCGTCACGCCAGAGGCGTGCCTTCGGCACGACGGTCGGCCGCTGCCCTCTGTTGCGCAAGGCCCCCCGCTCAGCGCCGGGCGAACACCCGCTCGTAGGCGGCAAGCAGGTGCGGCACCGAATGTTCCCAGGACAGCGCCTCCAGTACCCGTTTCCGGCCGGTCCGGCCCATCCGGGCGCGCTTTTCCGGGTCGTCGATCAGTTCGGCTATGCAGCGGGCGAAATCGTCGGGATCGTTCGGCCGGGCGTAAAGCGAAGCTTCGCCCGCCGAGACCCGGCCCTCGGTCAGGTCGAACTGCACCACCGGCTTTTCCAGCGCCATGTATTCCATGACCTTGTTCATGGTCGAGATGTCGTTCATCGCGTTCTTCGGATCGGGGCTGAGACCGATGTCTATGCTGTTCAGCGTGTCGCGCAGGTCGTCGCCGAACAGCGGGCCGGTAAAGGTGAAATGCGCATCGAGCCCCCGCGCCGCCACATCGGCCCTGACCTGCGGCAGATGCGGGCCGAAACCCACGACGATCACATGCAGGTCGTCATGGCCCATCCCGCGCACCAGCCGGTCGATGGCAGCGACCATGAGGTCCATCCCCTCCTGCTGGCCGATCACCCCCACATAGCCCAGCACGGTGCGGGCGCCCCGGCGCAGCCCGTCCCGGCCGGGGCCGGGGACGAAGCCCTCGATCCGCGGGGCCGAGCGGACGACGAACACGTCCCCGGGCGCCATGCGGCCGCGCCGGACGGCGATGCGGCGGAAGCTGTCGTTGGTGGCGATCGAGACCCGGGCGGTGGCGAAGGTCAGCCGTTCGAGCATGAGTTGAAGCCGGTGCAGCAGACCGCGGCGGCCGAACTTGGCCTCGAACAGTTCGGGGCAGACGTCGTGGTGGTCGAACAGGTAGCGCACGCCCGCCAGCCGCCAGCGCAGCGCCAGCAGGAAGATCAGGTCGGGCGGGTTGCAGCCGTGGATCACGTCGAAGCCCTGCTCGCGCCGCACCTTGCGGGCCAGCCGGAACATGTGGCGCAGCGCGTGCAGGTATTCGCGCGCATAGGCGACCGCGCCGGAATGGGCCTCGGGCGGTTCCGGAAAGCGGTAGATATGGACGCCCTCGCGCTCTTCATAAGGGGCGGTCCAGCCGCGGCCCATCGGGCTGATCACGCTGACGTGGTAGCCATGGGCGGCCAGCGTCGTCGCCTCCAGCCAGACCCGGCGATCAAGCGGGACGGGAAGATTCTCGACGACGATCAGGACTCTGCGCTGTGCCGTGGGCACGGTCATTCAATTCCCTTCCCGCCTGTCCCGAAAGCCGCCGGTAACCGGCACCGGACAGGATCAATACTGCAATACCCGATTGCACCGATGAATGGTCGAAAGCTAGCCATGTGACACGGGAAGGTAAACCCGGGTTCGAGGTGTCGATGTGGCGGTATAGTGGCGCTGATCGGGCGGCCACGGCGCCGGGCGAATCGTCAGGCGTTCTCCCGGCTCCGGTCCCTGGTGCGGCCTTTTTCGTCGCGGTGGAACCGGCGTTCCAGCGCCCGCCCGCCCAGCCAGCCCGCCCCGGCTCCCAGCGCCGCCCCGGCCACATCGGCCAGGAAGTCGCCCCATTCCCCGCTCCGGCCGACATGGGGCTGGATCAGCTCGATCGCGCCGCCGAGCGCCGCTGCCCCGGCGAGGATCAACAGCGCCCGGCGCGGCCGCGCCAGCGACAGCGGAAAGGCCAGCGCGGCGAAGGCCAGCAGGTGGTCGGTCTTGTCCGACCAGGTGCCCGCGCCCTGGATATGCCCGACCGGCATCAGCGTCAGCACAAGGATCGCAAGCGCCAGCACGGCGGTCAGCGCGGCGGCAAGCCGCTGCGCGGCGGGATGGAAGGAATCGGCTGCCCGCATCGTGTCGCGCTCCGTCGGGGGTCCGCCCTGCCTATACGGCCCGGGTGGCAAAGCCAAGCCGGCCATCGGATGCGCGGGAGGGCATGGTCAAAACCGCTCACGCGGTTACAATCGGTGCGGTTCGCAAGGCGGGGAGCGGCGGTGATCGCGGTCGGAAAGCTTCTGGTGGTCTGCACCGGCAACCTGTGCCGCTCACCGCTCGGGGCGGCGCTGCTGCGTGGGGGCGGGTTTGCGGCCGACTCGGCCGGGCTTCGGGCCGCCGAGGGCCGCCCGGCCGATCCGGCGACCCTGCGGGTGGCGGCCCGGCACGGCGTGTCGCTCGACGGTCATATGGCGCGGGCCTTTGCCCCGGCGCTGGCCGGGGGATGCGACCTGATCCTGACCATGGAACCCGCGCATCGCTTCGACATCCTGCGCGACTGTCCGCATCTGTCGGGCCGGGTGATGGCCTTCGATCACTGGACCGGCGGGCGCGGGATCGCCGACCCGTTCCGCCGCCCCGCCGCCGCGCATGAAGCGGCCTTCCAGTCAATCGCGCGGAACGCCGATGAGTGGCTGCGCCGGATTGCCCCGGCGGAGGCGGCGGGGTGCTGAGCCAGACCGTTGCCGTTGCCGCGCTGCTGGCGACGGCGGCCGGGCTCATCTGGTTGCGCCGGCGCCGGCGGATGGTGGTGGACGATCCGGCGGCGCTGGAACTGCGCCACCGCCTGCCGGTCCTTGCGCTGCTGCCCGCCGCCCCCGGCGCAGAATTCACCCGCCGACGCGAGGGCGCGCCGCCGCCGCCGCCGGACGGCCCCGGCGCCGAGGCGCTGCGCGGGCTGTGGCTGCGGCTGCGGCTGGAGTTGCAGGAGCGCGGCGCACGTCTGGTGCTGGTCACCGGACCTGCGCCCGAATCCGGGGCCGAATCCGGGCCCGAATCCGGGGCGGTGGCGCTTGGCCTTGCCATGACCGCCGCGCGGGAGGGCGGGCCGGTCCTGCTGGCCGGACCGGCGCCGGGCTGGCCGGAAAACACCCTCGAACCGGGCTTGCGCCTGCTGCCCGCCGGGGCGGGAGAGGTGCCCGACCCGGCCGCGCTTGCCGGGGCCGCCGAGGCCGAGGGGGCGGTTGTGGTCCTGTTCTGTCCCGACCCCCGGCCGCTTGCGGCACTGCCTCCGGCCGCCGGGGTCATGGTGGCGCGGCAGGGCGCGACGCGGGTCACGGCCCTGCGCGCCCTGCGCCGCGCGCTTGCCCGGCGCGGGTTGCGCGGGGCGGGGACGGTGGTCACCGGCTACCGCACCCGCCGGGCGCGTCAGTTCCGGGGCTGATCCCCGCCCGCCAGATCGCGGAGCAGCCCGGCCAGCGCGGCCTCATAGGCCGCAAGCTTGCCAAGCCCGCGCTCCAGCGCCGCCCCAGCCTCGTCCCGCAGCGTCTCGCGTGCCTCGAAACCGGCAAGCACCGCCGCGCGCACCGTATCCGCATCGGCGGCGGTGCAATCCACCGTCCGGTCATAGCAGAGCGTGCCGAACAGACCGGCGAACTTGCGGCTGTAGGCCATCGGCACCACCGGCACCCCGGTCGAGAAGGCGGCGATGCAGGCGTGCATCCGCGCCCCGGCGAAGAAGTCCATCCCGGCGATGTAGCCTTTCGCCTCGGAGGGCGAGGCGAAGGCCGGGGCGACCTTGACCCCCGGATGGTCGGCGGCAAGCTCCAGCGAGGCCAGCCGGTCGCATTCCACGTAAGGATCGCCCGCCTTGCCGGTCGGCCAGCTCAGCACATGCGGGACCAGATGCACCTCGCAGCCTGCGGGGTGGTTCAGGAAATCGCCGATCAGGTCGCGCATCAGCGCCCGGTAATCCATGGTCAGCCCGAACATGTTGTCGCGGGTGTAGCCGCCGCTCATCAACAGGCCCGAGACATTGAGCCCGACCTTCACCGGCCCCCCGGCGGCCGGGGCGGGCGGGTCGTATGGCAGCCGCAGCGCCACGTCGGAGGCTTCGATCACCGGCCGGGTCACCCCGAGTTTCCGCAGGAAGTCGATCGACTCCCGGTCGCGGCTGACCACCAGCGCCGAACGGTCGATCACCCGCCGCGACAGCGCGGCAAGCAGGCGGCTGCGGAACGGGCCGTAGGTCTGCGGCGCATGGACCAGGGGCCGCCGCGCCAGGAGGACGATGGCCTTGGTCAGCAGCATCCGCAGCAACCGCCGGGGCCCGTAGATATCGGCGAAACTGTCGCCGCCGCCGATGTCGATCACCAGATCCTGCCCCCGGATCACCCGGTAGAAATCAAGCGGTTTGCGCAGAACCCGCACCGGGCGCAGGGTGATATCCGGCCCCGAGACATAGGCCGGGCGCGGATCGCGCGATTCGCAGACGGTGATATGGACCGGCAGCCCCTCCTCCTCCGCGATCCGGCGCAGGATGGCGACTTCGGAGACGCTCAGCGCCCCCACGCCCAGATTGTCGTTGCGGGCCGAGTGGAAGGTCAGTGCGATACGAGGCATGGCTGCGGGCTCCGGCGGTTCTGGATCACGGGTCGGCCGGGCCGATCGGGGCCGACCCTAGCATGTTGCGGAAGGGGCTGGAACCGCCCGCGTCACCCGCCCGGCCGCCGTCGGGGAAACAGCACCCGGCGGATGGTGCCCAGAAAGTTGTGCAGGTTGCGCCGCAACGGGTTCTGCCGCGCCGCCGCCCGCAGTTGCAGGCCACGGTAGCGCGGGATCGGACGGCCGCAGAGGCGCAGCGCGATCAGCCGGGCAAGCAGCGCCCGCCTGCGCCCGCGCTGACCGGGCTGGATCGCGGCCAGCGCGGTGATGTCGAAAGGCGCGGTGGCCACGGCCCCGGCGGCCTCCGCCCCGGCAATCAGTTCGGCGCCCAGCGCGGTGCGGGCGACGATCAGGCTGGTGCCATCGGCCTCGTCGAACAGCGGATAGCCGGCCTCGTCGCTTTCCCACGCGTCGGCGCAGACGATGTCGGCCGCGGTGCCGGTGCCGTCGGCGCAGATGCGGCAACGGTGCTGGACGTGTTTCGACAGGATGCCGCCCCAACTGTCATGATAGCTCATCGACCGTTCCGAGCCGTCGGTCAGGGTGGCGGTGGCCCGCCCCGGCCAGCCGTTGCCGCGAAAGCGGAACGCGGCCACCTCGGGCTCTGCGGCGCCGAGGGCCGACAGCACCGCCCGCCCGCCGCTATGCGAGGGCACACCCGCGTAGAAGAACGACAGCATCACCGGCACCGCCGCCGCAACCGCCGGGTCTATCGCCGCCAGCGCCCGCAGCGCGGCAATGTCGCAGGGCTTGCCGACCACCGCATGGCGCAGCCCCGAGGCCACGGCTTCGGGCAGCGCCGCAAGCGGGGCCGAGGGCGCATAGCGCGATCCGGCCCCGGCAAGCACCCCGGCCCGGTCGGTGACGAAGACGGCGGCGTTGCCGGTGGGAAGGTCCGGCGCGGCCCCGGTCAGCAACACCCGGTCCACCCGGCCGGTATCGAGCAGGTGAAGCAGGATCGCCGACAGCGCCCCGCCCGACGAACCCGCGAAACGGACCTCCGGATCGCAGGCCCAGCCGGTCCGCATCCCGACATAAGGCCCCCAGAGCGGATGATCCTCGCGCCCCTGCGCCGCGACCTCCTGCACCAGTCCGGGGCAGATGCGGGTGATCGCCTCCTCCTGCCACGGGGTCAGCGGCGCGCTTTGCTGCGGGCGCAGGTAGCCGGGCGCGGCCTCGGCCATCACGATCCGGTCGGGCGCGACGGCCGCGCATCCGCCGCAACCGGAACAGAGATCACCCCGCGCGACCAGGCGCAGGGCGGCAGAGGAGGGGGCGGGCGTTTTCTGGCTCATGTCGTCATCATTCCGGCAATTCCGGGGGGATTGTCAAACCGTTGGCGCGTATGCGGTTGACTGATGCGCCCGGGTTTCGCATCCCTGTGCCGTGGCACCCGCCCGGCACCCGTAGCGGCGCGCGCGGCGGGATCAGGGCTGCGGCGAATCCGGGTATTACCGTACGAAAGCGATAATTGATGTTCCGCACCGCCCTTCTGATCCTTTCGGGGAACGCCTTTTCCTCGCTGATGACGCTTCTGCGCACGCTGATTGTGGTGCGGCTGATCAGTGTCGAGGATTACGGGATCGCCGCGACCTTCGCCATCAGTCTTGCCATCGTCGAGATGATGTCGGCGCTGGGGCTGCAACAGATGATCGTGCGCGACAGCCGCGGCGACGATCCGCATTTCCAGGCGGCGTTGCAGGGGTTCCAGATGCTGCGCGCGGTGGTGCTGGCGGTGGTGTTGTTCCTGCTGGCGCCGTTCTTCGCGGGCTTCCTCGGGGTGCCGGAGGTAACCTGGGCCTATCGGCTGCTGGCGCTGGTGCCGCTGCTGAACGGGTTGAAGCATTTCGATATCCACCGCCTGAACCGGCGCATGAGCTTCCGCCCGCTGATCCTCAGCAATGCGGTTCCCGCCGTGGTCTCGGTGCTGCTGGTCTGGCCGCTGTTCCTGCTGTTCGGCGATTTCCGGGTAATGCTCTGGGCGGTGCTGATGCAGGCGGTGTTCGGGGTCGCGGTGTCGCATCTGGTGGCGGAACGGCGCTTCCGGCTGGTGTTCGACGTGGCGGTGATCCGCGAAGGGCTGGGCTTCGGCTGGCCGATCCTGGTGAACGGGGCGTTGCTGTTTGCGGTGTTCCACGGCGAGAAGCTGATCGTCGGCCGCGAACTGGGCATGGAGGTGCTGGCGATCTTCGCCATGGGCATGACGCTGACGCTGACGCCGACACTGGTGATGGCGGGGAGTCTCAGCAACTTCTTCCTGCCGCAGGTTTCCGCGGTGAAGGACGAGCGGGAGCGTTTCAACGCCCTGTCGCTGGCGGTGATCCAGGCGTCGCTGCTGGGGGGGGCGCTGTTTCTGGTGGCGATGCTGTTCGTGGGCGGGCCGCTGGTGCATGTCCTGCTTGGCGAGAAATACGCGCCGCTCGTGCCCTATCTGGTCTGGCTGGCGGCGTTGCAGGCGGTCAGGGTGTTCAAGGTCGGGGGGGCGGTATTGGCACTTGCGACCGGGCATACCCGCAATCCGATGTATGCCAATGTCCTGCGCGTGGCACTGTTGCCGCTGGGCTGGTATGTGGTCGCCCGGGGGGGGAGCCTTCTGTTGCTGATCCAGATTGCGATCCTCGGCGAAATCCTCGGCATGATCGTCGCATCGGTTTTCTCGCATCACATCCTGAAAGTGCCGTTCCGTCCCGTCGTGCTGCCGCTGCTGCTGACGGCGGGGGTCGTTCTCCTGTCCTGCCTTGCCGTGACCGCCGGGGGCGGACTGATCGCGCCGGGTGCGCCGCTGTGGCTTGCGCTTGGCGCATTGCTGCTGTGCCTGCCGGGCTTCCTGTCCATGCGGGCACTGCGCGACTATGCCGGAAAGCGTGTGATGACGGGGTTCGGCGAATGAACGGCGCCTGCCTGCCCGAACCGGGTTGCCGACCGGAAGGCAGGCTCCGCCCGGTGTTCCCCGAACCCTCGGGAGAAGGGCGGAAATGACGGTCCGGTCGTGGCGGACAACAGTTTGGGGATGGTGAGCCCGACAGGATTCGAACCTGTGACCCACTGATTAAAAGTCAGTTGCTCTACCAACTGAGCTACGGGCCCACGCTGGCGTGTCACTAGAAACTTCGCCTGCCGGGGTCAAGGGCAAAATCAAGACTTTCGGGGCATCTGGCGGAATCATCCGTGCGGGCGTATATCGCGGCCATGGACAGGATGCCCGCCCCCGAGGGCCTGCGCTTCATGAAGATGCACGGGCTCGGCAATGATTTCGTGGTGATCGACCGCCGCACCGGCAAGGTGCCGGTGACGGCGGCGCTGGCGCGGGCGCTGGCGGACCGGCACCGGGGGGTGGGATTCGACCAGTTGGCGCTGATCGACACCGGCGAGAACGTGGATGGCGAGAACGTGGATGCGGTGCTGACCTTTCTGAACGCCGACGGCTCGCCCTCTGCCGCCTGTGGCAACGCCACCCGCTGCATTGCCCGGCACCTGATGGACGAGACCGGGCGGACCACGCTGCGGCTGCGCACCGAACGCGGCGTGCTGGCGGCCGAGGATGCGGGCGGGGGCCTTACCCGCGTCAACATGGGCGCGCCGCTGACCGGCTGGCAGGAGATCCCGCTGGCCGAAGCCGCCGATACGCTCCACCTGCCGATCGCGGGTGATCCGGTGGCGACCGGCATGGGCAACCCGCATTGCACCTTTTTCGTCCCTGACGCCGAAGCCATCGACCTGCCTGCCGAGGGCGCGCGATACGAACACCACAAGCTGTTCCCCGAGCGCACCAATGTGGAGTTCGTGCAGGTGCTAAGCCCCGATGCCATCCGCCTGCGGATATGGGAGCGCGGCACCGGCGTCACCCTCGCCTCCGGCTCCTGTTCCTGTGCCGCGGCCGTCGCCGCGGCCCGGCGCGGGCTGACCGGGCGGCGGGTCGCGGTGCATGTGGACGGCGGGATGCTGGAGATCGACTGGCGCGACGATGGCGTCTGGATGACCGGCCCGACCACGCATGTGTTCGACGGCTGGCTCACCCCCGCCTTCCTCGGGGCCGCCGGATGAGCGCCCCAGTCTTCGCCACCCTCGGCTGCCGCCTCAACGCCTATGAGACCGAGGCGATGAAGACCCTCGCCGCCGGGGCGGGCGTGGACAATGCCGTGGTGGTCAACACCTGTGCGGTCACGGCCGAGGCGGTGCGCAAGGCCCGGCAGGAGATCCGCCGTCTGCGCCGCGAGCACCCGGAGGCGGTGATCATCGTCACCGGCTGCGCCGCCCAGACCGAACCCGCCACCTTCGCCGCCATGCCCGAGGTGGACCGCGTGATCGGCAATGCCGAGAAGATGCGCCCCGGGACATGGGCCGCCATGGCCCCCGACCTGATCGGTGAGACCGAGCGGGTGCAGGTCGATGACATCATGTCGGTGCGCGAGACCGCGGGCCACCTGATCGACGGCTTCGGCACCCGCTCGCGCGCTTACGTGCAGGTGCAGAACGGCTGTGACCACCGCTGCACCTTCTGCATCATCCCCTACGGCCGGGGCAACTCGCGGTCCGTGCCTGCCGGGGTGGTGGTCGAGCAGATCGCCCGGCTCGCGGCGGCGGGCTACAACGAGGTGGTGCTGACCGGCGTCGATCTGACCTCATGGGGGGCGGACCTGCCGGGGCAACCCCGGCTTGGCGATCTGGTGATGCGCATCCTGCGGCTGGTGCCCGATCTGCCGCGGCTGCGGATCAGTTCGATCGACAGTATCGAGGCCGACGAGAACCTGATGCAGGCCATCGCCACCGAACCCCGGCTGATGCCGCATCTGCATCTGTCGCTTCAGGCGGGCGACGACATGATCCTCAAGCGGATGAAGCGCCGCCACCTGCGCGACGACGCGATCCGCTTCTGCGAGGAGGCCCGCCGGTTGCGGCCCGACATGGTGTTCGGCGCCGACATCATCGCCGGTTTCCCGACCGAGACCGGGGCGATGTTCGAGAACTCGCTGCGGCTGGTCGAGGACTGCGGGCTCACGTTCCTGCACGTCTTCCCGTTCAGCCCGCGCAAGGGCACCCCGGCGGCACGGATGCCGCAGGTCGCGGGCGGCGCGGTGCGCGAGCGCGCGGCCCGGCTGCGGGCCGCGGGCGCAGCGGCGCTGGCGCGGCATCTGGCGGCGCAGCAGGGCCGCGCGCACCGGGTGCTGATGGAAAGCCCGCGCATGGGCCGGACCGAGCAGTTCACCGAGACCCTGTTCGACAGCGACCAGCCCGAGGGCGGCATCGTCGCCGCCCGCATCACCGGCGAGGACGGGGCGGCGCTGCGGGCGGTGGCTGCCTGACCCCGAAGCGCCACCTTCGCCCGGAATCAAGGCGCGCCAGCGCCGCCGGGCAGCGGAAGACCGCCCGCGTCACGCCGGAGGCGTGCCTTCGGCACGACGGCGGCCGCTATTGCAACGTTGCGGCACGTTCTGAGCGAGGGGGTATTCGGCACCATAAACTGCCAGACCACATTTGTTGCAGCGGCCCCCCGCGGCCGACCGCTGCCCTCTGTCGCAATGGATTGGTCCCGGGTAGCCATGCCGACCAACACGCAAGACAGACATCGCCATTTCAAACCGAAAAAACCTGTCAGCTTTTTCGGAGATTGCCTTACCGCACCAGCCCCGCGATTTCCTCCGCCGTCAGCCCCCAGCCTTGCAGCAGTTCCGTCACCGGCCGGTCGTGCCGGGCAATCGCCGAAGGTGTGCGGTCGAAGCGTGGGGCGGGGGCGGGCTGGGGGAAGTCGCCGGTGAAGGTGCCGCGCGCCCGGTTGTGCGGGTGGTCCGGCGCCTCGGTCATCGACAGCACCGGGGCGATGCAGGCGTCGGTTCCCTCGAAAGCCGCCACCCAGTCGTCGCGGCTGCGGGTGGAGAAGATTTCCGCCAGCCGCGCCTTCTGCGCGGGCCACTGCGCCCGGTCCATCTGCGGCCAGCCTGCCGCGTCGATCCCCAGCACCCGCAGGAATTCGGCGTGGAACTGCGGCTCCAGCGGCCCGACCGAGAGATGCCGCCCGTCGGCGCAGGCATAGATGCCGTAAAACGGCGCGGCCCCGTCCAGCAGGTTCGCCTCGCGCCTGTCCTGCCAGCTGCCTTTCGCCTTCAGCCCGTAAAGCAGCGCCATCAGCAGCGCCGCCCCGTCGGTCATCGCCGCATCCACCACCTGACCCCGGCCCGAGCGCCCGCGCTCCACCAGTGCCGCCAGCAGCCCGACCACCCCGAGCATCGCCCCGCCGCCGTAGTCGCCGATCAGGTTCAGCGGCACCACCGGGGCCTCGGGTCCGCCGATGGCATGAAGCGCGCCCGACAGCGAGATATAGTTGATGTCATGCCCGGCGCGGTCCGAAAGCGGCCCGTCCTGCCCCCAGCCGGTGATGCGGGTGAAGACAAGGCCGGGGTTTTCGGCCAGAAGCGCCTCGGGGCCGAGGCCCAGCCGCTCCATCACCCCGGGGCGGAAGCCCTCGATCAGCGCGTCGGCGCCCCGCACCAGCGTCCGCAGCGCGGCCACCGCCTCCGGGTTCTTGAGGTCGAGCGCCAGCCGGGCGGCGCGGCCGCGCAGGGTCGCGTCTTCCCACTCGCCGCTGCTGTCGCCGCCGGGCCGGTCGATGCGGATCACCTCGGCCCCCATGTCTGCCAGCACCATGCAGGCGAAGGGCGCAGGCCCGATCCCCGCCATCTCGATGATCCGTGTGCCCGCAAGCGGCCCTGACGCCATGGTGATTCTCCGTACTGTGCTGTGTCGTTGCCCCTCCATGCCATTCCGGGCGCGGGATAGGCAATATGCCCGCCCCCGCGACTGGACAAACGCGCCGCCACGCCGCACCCTTCGCCTGCCCAAAGGTCCGGAGCCCATGACCGACCCGCTCGACACCGTGTTCGCCGCGCTTGCCGATCCGACCCGGCGGGCGATCCTTGCCATGCTGCTGGAAGACGACATGGCGGTGACCGACGTGGCCGAGCCGTTCGAGATGTCGCTGGCCGCGATTTCCAAACACCTCGCGATTCTCGCCGGGGCGGGCCTCATCAGCCAGGAGAAACGCGGCCGGGTGAAGTGGTGCAAGCTGGAGCCCGACGCGCTGCGCGCCGCCTCGGTCTGGATGCAGGGGTTCGGCCAGTTCGAGCCGGTCAATCTGGACGATTTCGAGCGGTTTCTCGCGGCGGAACTGCCCGACCCGCCTCTTCGTCCTTGAGCAGCGCCACCAGCGCCACGACGATCAGCACCACCCCGGCGAAAACCGGCAGCGCGGGGGCGCCATGGCCCAGCCCCATCTCCCAGCCGATCACCCAGGCGGGCACCAGATAGGTATAGGCCATGACCTTGGCCGAAGGCAGCCGCAGCGAGGCATACTGGATCAGGAAGAAGGTCACCGCGCTGGTGAATACCGACAGATAGCCAAGCACCGCCCAGACCTGCCAGGACAGCGCGCCCCAGTCGGTCGCGCGCAACTCGCCCCAGCCCCAGAACAGCAGGATCAGAAACCCTGCCGTGGTGGTCAGCGCCGAGGCGACCATCGCGGGCTCGCCCCGGTTGCAGCGCCGCATCACCGCGGGCACCGCGGCATGGGCGATCACGCCGACGAAGAAGATCGCCTCGCCCCGGCCGATCTCGAACGCGAGCAGCGCCGCCAGATCGGCGCGGAAGATCACCCACATCGCCCCTGCCGCGCCGATGGCGATGGCCGCCGCCATGCGCGGCGTCGTCACCTGCCGCAGCAAAAGCCAGCCGAAGCCCGCGCTCATGATCGGGGTCAGGGTGAACACGGCCGAGGCCGAGACCGGCGCGGCGGTCTTCAGCCCCTCGAACATCAGCACGAAATAGACGGCATAGATCCCGCCGAGCAGCAGCCAGCGCCACGAACCCGCCAGATGTGCCCGGCGGAACCGGGGTGCCGCCACCGCCCCCAGAAGCACGGCGCTCAGAAAGAACCGCAGCGCCGTGAGCGCGGCGGGCGCGATATCGTTCGCCACCAGCGCGCCGAGGCTGAACGACCCGGCGACCAGCGCCGAGAACAGCAGCATCGCCAGATGGCCGCGCCCGGCTGCCGTCACCGCCCTTCCCAGTCCTTCGCCGCCTCCTTCAGATGCGCAAGGCATGCCTGCACCTTGGCGGTGCGGTGCAGATCGACATGGGTGACCAGCCAAAGCGAGGTGTTCCACTCGGGGCGCGGGGGGGCGACCTCGATCAGGCCGGGTATTTGCGCCGCCGCGCGAACCTCCAGAAACCCGAGTCCGGCGCCGCACCGCACCGCCTCGGCCTGCGCGGCGGGTTCGGAACTGCGCCATGTGATCGATTCGGTGGGCACATGCGCGGCAAGCCATCGGTGGTATGGCGCGCGCGAGGCCGGATCGTCGGGGCCGACGAAATGGTGGCCGGCGTAGTCCCCGGGGTCATCCGGCAGGCCATGTGCCTCGGCATAGGACGGCGCGGCATAAAGCGCGTTGCGCAGCCTGGCGAAGGGTTGCACCACGTTGTCGGGTTCCTCCGGCGCAGCCCCGGCGCGGATCGCCACATGCGCCTCGCCGTATTCCAGCCGGAACACGCGGATATCGGTCAGGAACCGGACCCGAAGCCCCGGATGCGCCTGCTGAAAGTCGATCAGCGCCGGGGTCAGCAGCGGTGCAAGCCCGGTCACCGCGGTCACCACCAGTTCCCCCGCCACCGACTCGCCCTGTCCGCGCAGCCGTCCGGAAAGCTGGCCGAACTGTTCGGCGGTGGTCTGGGCGACCTGGAACAGGTCGCGCCCGGCCTCGGTCGGAGTATAGCCGCGGGCATGGCGCTGGAACAGCCGGGTGCCCAGCCGCTTTTCCAGCGCGTCGATATGGCGGATCACCGTGGCGTGGTGGACCCCCAGCACCTCCGCCGCGCCCGAAACCGTGCCCAGCCGCGCCACCTGCCAGGCGGTTCGTATCTCGTCCCAGTTCTCCATCGGCCCTCCCCCGCCCGCGTGCTTCCGCGACAGAGTGGGGCGGTTCGGCGGCGGCTGCAAGAGCGAGGGGTGGTGGCGTCAGTTCCGGCGGCAGTCGGCCGCCATCCTGCGGATCTGCCGTTCGGCAATGTCGGAGGGGATGCCGTCCAGTTCCATGATGAAGCTTTCGGTAGGGATACGCAGCCAGGTCGTCCGGTCGCAGGTCTGGTCCACAGAGAACATCGGCATCTTTCCGTCAACCCGATCGTTCAGGAAGGCCCGGATGCCCGCGTCCCGGTCGGCCGCGTCCTTCCATGGCAGTTCGCGGGGGCGGCTTTGATCGTCGAGCAGCGCGAACAGATCCCTGTAGTCGTCGTAGATTACCCGCATCCGGTCGAACAGCGGGCGGGGATAGCGAATGTGAAGGTAGTATCCCCGCAAAGGGGTGCCCCGATAGTGTTCGGAAACCTGGAAGCCCTCGATCTCTAGCAGGCTCAGGTCGATGGTCTGGTCGAACAGGGTGAAGGGGTGTGGCAGTCCCTTTTCGCAGATCGCGGTATCCTCCCGCCGGATCCGCAACCGGCACCCCTCGCGCGACACGCTCACCCGGTCGAAGCGCGAGCCCTCGAAGGCGTCCTCCATTGCCCGGATCAGCCGGTCCTCCGCATCGGCGGGCAGGGGGTGGAACACCGGCAGCGAGCCTGCGCGCGGCAGCGCAATCACGGCAAGGGCCAGCGCGAAACTCAGACCGATCACCCACTTGTGCGACAACACCCCTCTCCGCACCGGAACACACTCGGCCCTGAGCTGAGCACCCTTCCGCCCGCGCCGCAAGCCGTGGCCGCCCCGCTGCGCGGTCCGGGATGCCTGTATCGGGGCAGGGATGAGGCGGCGGACCTGCGCGACCGGCCGCAGATGTCCGCCCCGCCGTCCGGCAGGCGTCTTCCCGCAGGGCCGGAGGATGCGGGTTTTCCCCGCCCCGGACGCGCGATATGTGGGCTTAAGGAACAGGGCGGCGGGGCAGGCGTGCGGATTCGCTTCGATCACGGACCGGCAGGGGAAGGGGCGGCGGTGTTCGACGCGCCGCTGCGCCTGATCGAGGCCCATGCGCCCGGGGAAGTCGGCCCGGCGCTTGCCGCGCTCGATGCCGCGCGGGCGGCGGGGCACTGGCTGGCGGGGTATCTGAGCTACGAGGCGGGGTTCGCGCTGGAACCGCGCCTTCTGCCGCTGATGCCGCCGACCCGCCGCCTGCCGCTCCTGCGTTTCGGGGCCTATGCCGGGCCGGCGCCGGACGGACCCCTGCCGGGCGGCCCCTGTGCCATCGGCCCGCTGACCCCGTGCCGGGATGCCGCCGCCTACGCAAGCGCCTTTGCCCGGCTGCACGACTGGATCGGCGCGGGCGACATCTATCAGGCCAACCTGACCTTTCCGATGCAGGCGGAAACTCAAGGTTCCCCCCGCGCGCTCTATGCCGCCCTTGCCGCGCGCCAGCCCGTGGGCCATGGTGCGCTGGTCGAACAGGACGGCCTGCCCGCGCTCCTGTGCCGCTCTCCCGAACTGTTCTTCCGCACCGATACGGGCGGGAGGATCGAGACAAGGCCGATGAAGGGCACCCTGCCGCGCGGGGCGACGCCCGAGGAGGACGCCGCCCTGCGTGACAGCCTTGCCGCCGACCCGAAGAACCGGGCCGAGAACCTGATGATCGTCGATCTCCTGCGCAACGACCTGTCGCGGGTGGCGGCGCCCGGCAGCGTCCATGTGCCCGCGCTGTTCCAGGTGGAAAGCTACCGCACCGTTCACCAGATGGTCAGCCGGATCGCCGCCCGGCTGCGGCCCGGGGCGGGGCTGGCCGATATCTTCCGCGCGCTGTTTCCCTGTGGTTCGATCACCGGGGCGCCCAAGCTGCGGGCGATGGAGATATTGCGCGAACTGGAGCCCTGGCCGCGCGGGATCTATTGCGGCACCATCGGCTGGGCCGCGCCCGACGGGCGGGCCGAGTTCAATGTGGCGATCCGGACGCTGACGGTCGGGGACGGCCGCGCGGTACTGAATGTCGGCGGCGGGATCGTCTGGGACAGCACCGCCCCCGCGGAATACGAGGAAGCCCTGTGGAAAAGCCGTTTCGCCTGCCTGTCCCCGCCGGAACCCGGCTGATCGAGACCTTCGGCTGGCATCCGGGCGAAGGGGTGCGGCACTTGCCGCGCCATCTCGCGCGGCTGTCCCGCAGCGCGTCGCGGCTGGGATTCAGGTATGATCCGCAGGCGGTGGCGCGGGCGGTAGCGGGGATCGCGGGCACCGGCCCGCTGCGCTGCCGGTTGACGCTTGCGGCCGGGGGAGAGGTGGAACTGACCTGCACCCCGCTCGGCCCCACGCCCTCGCGCTGGCGGGTGATGCTGGCGCAGGAACGGCTTGACCCCGCCGATGACTGGCTGTCGCTCAAGTCCACCCAGCGCGCGGCCCATGACCGCGCCCGCGCCGCGCTGCCGCCGGGGGTCGATGAGGCGCTGTTCCTCAACGGCAGGGGCGAATGTTGCGAAGGCACCATCACCAGCCTGTTCGTGCTGACCGAAACGGGCGAACGGCTGACCCCGGCGCGCGGCTGCGGCCTGCTGCCCGGCGTGCTGCGCGAAGTGCTGCTGGATGAAGGCTGGGCCGAAGCGGTGCTGCACCCCGCCGACCTGCGCCGCGCCCGGGCGGTGTGGGTCGGCAACAGCCTGCGTGGACTGATCCCGGCGGAACTGGTCGGCGATCCCGTCCCGTAGGTCGGGCGATTCCGTCTGCTGCCGGGGGATGGCGGGCAGGAGTGTCCACCCTACGGTGTGGATGACCGAAGGGCGCCGTGCTTTCCGTACCGGAAGATGACGGGAAAATATGGTCGGAGTGAGAGGATTCGAACCTCCGACCCCCTGCTCCCGAAGCTATGGCCGGGATTATGGCGCAAACTGGCGCAAGACAGAGACATCTAATATTGTCTTTGACAATCAAATACTTGATACTGTTGTGCGATAGTGACAGAATACCCAAGGTAGTCCCAGTGTGCTTGCATGGTGTCAGCACAGTGCTGGAGGAAGCCACAATGGCGAAGCTCACGAAACCGTTCTGCGAGACCGTCAAACCGCCTGCGACGGCTTATGAAATCCACTGGGATGACCGGGTGCCGGGATAGGGCCTGCGCGTCACCGCCACAGGGGGCCGCGCCTTCGTTGCCCAAGGGCGCGTCAAGGGAAAGGCGGTCATCGTCACCATCGGGCGCTTTCCGCTCTACACCGAGGACCAAGCTCGCAAGCGCGCCCAGAGCCTGCTTCAGCAGATGCGCGACGGCATTGACCCTCGGGATGTGAAGCGCGAGGAGGAAGCCAAGGCCGTCACCTTGCAGCAGGTAGCCAAAGCGTTCTTCGCTCGACCGGGGATGCTGAAACCGACCACTCGCGATGAGATGGATCGGCACCTCAAGACCGCGTTCGACAAGTGGCTGACCCGCCCATCGCCTCGATCACCCCGGCAGACTGCCGCAAGCGGTATGAGGAAATTGCGACGAAGGGCCTACGGAAGAAGCCCGCCCCCGCACCGGGCAGCGCTGCCTCCGCCTTCAAGATTCTCGAGCGGCTTATCAACTGGGCGAGAACCGAATACCAGACGAAAGACGGCAAGCCGATCATCGAGAAGAACCCGGTTGAGGTTATCAAGGAGGAACTGGTAAAGTAGGTTGATAGGGCACGGACCCGGCACATCGACCGCCGGAACGTTGGCATGTTCTGGCATCTGTTGGCCACAGCGCGGCAGAATCCCGCCTTCAGCGCCGACATGCTGGCCGGGTTGGACCTCGTGATGTTCCTCCTGCTGACCGGCACCCGCCGCAACGAAGGGGCGATGCTGACATGGGATCGCGTGAACCTTGACGACACCGACCCGGTCAGCATGTCGGCGCTACCCAAGCACAATACCACGACCATCATCACCCCTGAGGGTGAAGCCGTCGCCTCGACCTTTGGTATGTGGCTGGGCAGCGACAGGCGCATGGTCGCCTATACCCTGACCTTCGACCCGAGCGCCGGGGAGTTTTGCACGGCAGAGGATGGGCGGCACGCGCTGAACCTGTGGAAGCCGCGCCCGCACACGGCACCGCCGGACTGGCAACAGCGTATCGGCATCTTTCTCGAACACATCACGTTCCTTATCCCCGACGAGGCGGAACGGAACAGATTCCTCGACTGGCTGGCACATACCGAACAGCAGTCCGGAGTCCTGCCGCACAACCATTACCTGATGATCGCCAACAGCCGGACCCGCCACGACGAGGTGGCGCTGGAACTGGTGGCAAGCCACCCTCGCGACCTCAACATGGCGGATGACCTGTTCCATGCGGTCTTCGACATGGACCCGAGCTTCGCCCCCGATGCAGGTCGCAAGTGGGCGCTTCTGCCGCATATCGCACGGAAGGCGGGCATCGAGCCGCTGCCCAAGCCGTTCACCTTGCTCGGACGACCGGAGGTGAAGGTATGGGCGTTGCGCAATGCATAGGGGTGGCGGGGTGCCCTTGCCATGGCTTTTGAAGCTGAACTGAACCGTATCGCCGCCCCTGAAGCTCCCCGGCGTAAAACACCGCGCACAGCCCCCCTAAGCACCCCTTTGCCTCCCTACCGAAAAAGTGCAGCACCATGGACCTACCCGAACTTTCGCAGGCAGCACTTTTTACAAGGGGGGCAAAGGGGGCTTCGGGGGGCAAAGGCATCAGTTCAGCCTTCCGCCTTGACCGTCATATGCGCCCTGTATGCGGGACAGGGGTGGCAAGCGGCTGGAATGGTTCGGATCCTGCCTGTGGTCATTGAAACCGCCTAGCCAGGTGCAAGCCATACCGGCACTCTACATCGGCAGAATGTGTGTGATAATGGCGATTGAGAACAAAGCGAGCACAAGCCGATACCAGTCATGGACCCCGATACCGGCAAACGTATGCCATTGGACCGCCGTGCCCAAGGGGGAGCCCCCGAGGCCGCCCTGCATATCCTGAACCATATCGTGCCAGACATCCCGCCGGACGAGGGGGACCAGCGATGAGCAATGAGCAGAACCCGCCGGTCTGGACCGGCCCGGTGATCCGTTTCATCAAGGACAGCCTGCCTGTCCTCAATCCCAAGGGCAAGGAATGGGACCATATGTGTGCCACTGCGTATCAGTTCGGCAGCGAGGCGCTGGTTCCCTCGGCCAAGCGGAGGAAATCCGACGCGGCGCAAGGCCGCTGGCCCGCTCCAGGCGGCCAGAGAACCTGCCCAGATTGGGCGATATCTGCGGCTTGGAGACGGCGGGCATGGAGGAGGATGGCATTCCCGTCTTCCGCGCCCTGCCCGAACTTGTGCCGGGGCCTGAAGCATGCCCGGTTGGAGCGACAGATCCTGGTCCGCTCGCGTTCGATGGAAGCTGGCTTTCTGGATTGCGTCCCGGAGCAGCGAGTACAAAAACCGTGCCAACCCGTTCCACGGAGCTGAGGGAAAGCTCTTTCTCTTCGTGGGCATAGCGGTCGCACGGTGGCGAGCAGATCGCGGTCGGCATCGACCCAGAAGTCGAGATGCAGATCGGCGAGAACGAGAAACCCCCTGCAATGGCCATTGTTTCGTGGGCGGAACACACCCGCGTTTCCATGATTCGTATATTTGCAATTTTGCAATTTGCAGATTTTATCCTGTCAAATTTTTGCAAATATGCCGCAAGCCGCTTTGCCTCGCCCGCATGAACCGTTAGGTTGCCGCATCTTTTCGGGGGAGAGCCATGAAAGACATCCTGCAGGAGCTTGAGGACCGCCGTGCCGTGGCCCGTGCCGGGGGCGGTCAGCGGCGGATCGACGCCCAGCACGCCAAGGGCAAGCTGACCGCGCGCGAACGGATCGAGCTTCTGCTCGACGAGGGCTCGTTCGAGGAGTTCGACATGTTCGTGGCCCACCGCTGTACCGACTTCGGGATGGAGCGCGACCGGCCCCCGGGCGATGGCGTCGTCACGGGCTGGGGCACCGTGAACGGCCGCATGGTCTATGTCTTCTCGCAGGATTTCACCGTGTTCGGCGGCTCGCTTTCGGAAACCCACGCGCAGAAGATCTGCAAGATCATGGACATGGCGATGCAGAACGGCGCGCCGGTGATCGGGATGAACGATTCGGGCGGGGCGCGGATTCAGGAGGGCGTGGCCAGCCTCGCCGGTTACGCCGATGTGTTCCAGCGCAACATCATGGCCTCGGGCGTGGTGCCGCAGATCTCGCTGATCATGGGGCCTTGCGCGGGCGGCGCGGTCTATTCGCCCGCCATGACCGACTTCATCTTCATGGTGAAGGATTCCTCCTACATGTTCGTCACCGGCCCCGATGTGGTGAAGACGGTCACGAACGAGATCGTCACCGCCGAGGAACTGGGCGGCGCCTCGACCCATACCAAGAAGTCCTCGGTTGCCGACGGCGCCTATGAAAACGATGTCGAGGCGCTGGCCGAGACCCGCCGCCTGATCGACTTCCTGCCGCTTTCCAACCGCGAAAAACCGCCGGTGCGGCCGTTCTACGACGATCCGGGCCGACTTGACGCCAGTCTCGACACGCTGATCCCCGGCAACCCGAACCAGCCCTACGACATGAAGGAACTGATCCTGAAGCTGGCCGACGAGGGCGATTTCTTCGAGATCCAGAAGGATTTCGCGGGAAATATCGTCACCGGCTTCATCCGGCTGGAGGGGCAGAGCGTGGGCGTGGTGGCCAACCAGCCGATGGTGCTGGCGGGCTGCCTGGATATCGATTCGTCGCGCAAGGCCGCGCGCTTCGTGCGGTTCTGCGACGCGTTCGAGATCCCGATCCTGACGCTGGTCGATGTGCCCGGCTTTCTGCCCGGCACCGGGCAGGAATACGGCGGCGTGATCAAGCACGGCGCGAAACTGCTGTTCGCCTATGGCGAGGCCACGGTGCCGAAGGTGACGGTGATCACCCGCAAGGCTTACGGCGGCGCTTATGACGTGATGGCCTCGAAACACCTGCGCGGCGATTTCAACTACGCCTGGCCCACGGCGGAAATCGCGGTGATGGGGGCGAAGGGCGCGGTGGAAATCCTCTACCGCAACGAACTGGGCGACCCCGAGAAGATCGCCGGGCGGACGAAGGACTACGAGGACCGCTTCGCCAACCCCTTTGTCGCGGCGGAAAAGGGCTTTATCGACGAGGTGATCATGCCCCATTCCACCCGCAAGCGGATCTGCCGCGCCTTCGCCAGCCTGCGGGGCAAGAAGCTGTCGAATCCCTGGAAGAAACACGACAACATCCCGCTGTGACGATGATGCGAGCCCGGCCATGTCCGCCCCGATCCGCCCTGCACCCCTCCGGCCCCGGCGCGCTGCCGGTGCCGGGCTGCTGGCGCTGGGCATCGTATTCGGCGGCGCGGCGCGGGCCGGTGATCTCGTGCCGGTCCCCTCGGGGCAGGAGGTGCGCTTTGTCGAGGCGATCCGGGGCATCCCGGGGCCGGAGGGGCTGACCGTGCGCTTTCGTTTCCTTGCCCCCGGAATCGCCCGCGACGGCGGCAGCGTCGATTTCGACACCGCCGCCGCGGATATGGAAGCCCTGTGCAACAGCTACGCCCTGCCGCGCAGTCTCGGCATCACCGGCCCGCGGCCCGAACAGATCGTGATTTCGCTGTCCGACATTCCGGTGCCCTTCGGCATGGCCGCCCCCGAGGCGACCCAGTTCTTCGAGGGCTACGCGATCGACGGCGACCGCTGCCTGTGGGAGCCCTGGTGATGCCCTGCCTGTTGCGGCTTTTCCCCTTTGTTCCGACACCTTTGCGCCCCGCCTGTGGCGCGATTGCGCCGGATTCGACGATATTTTCCGCAGTGCGTCATACCCCATGTTGCATGCCAAAAAAATCGGCTATGGTCGCCCCTGTCGGTCGCGTCGCGGCCGGTGGATCGCAATCGCCACACGGGCTGATTACCCCCCGTGCTAGGCAGAAAAACCGGAGGGCAGTATGTCCAACAAGTTCCGCGCCGTGGTGGCGCTCTCGCTTTTCGCCCTGGTCGCGGCCTGCGCCCAGCAGGAAGAACCCGTCTACGTGCCGGAGCCGGTCCCGGCTGAGCCGACCTACACCGGCAAATACGGCTGACGACAGCGGGCGGGCCGCCGCATCGCGGCCCGCCGCCTTTCTCCTTCTGCGCTGCCTTGCCCTGCGCCCTTATGGGCCGGAGGTCGCGCCATGCTGAAGCACAGGGGCTTTCCCAGCCGCCTGCCTGGCACCGATTTCCAGTTTACCATCCGCCGCGCGGCCAAGGACGGGGCCACCAGGCTGATTCGCCGCGAACGCTTTCGCGACCGCAAACCGGCCGACCGCCGGGCGGATGAAGGCTTCCTGCTCGCCCTTGTCGAGCATTTCGGCGAAGATCCTTTTGAGCGCGGCAATCTCGACGCAGGGCGGCTGTCCTGGCTGTTCGGCCGCGAGGTGGTGCCCGCCGAAGACCCGTTCGATCCCGAAAGCTACGAGGCGCTGTTGCGCATCGACCCGCGCGCGGCGCGGGCGGGCTTTCCGCATCTGTTCGAGGATGGGGACGACAACAGCGACGACGACCGGGCGCCGGCATGAACCCGCCGACCGTATCCCCCGGCTTCTGGCGAAAGCCCGCGCAACCCGGCGCCCGCAGCGGGGCGGGGCTGGACAGCGCCGGGTTCGCATCCGATCCTTGCCCCTGTGTCGGGCACATGCCGCGCCCGGCGCCGGTTCATGTGAACCGATACCCTTCCCGGACTTCCCGGCCCGGCCCCCGATCCGATCTACGGTCTGGTCTTCGGGTCGGGTCGGCTTTTCGGTCGGTGTCGGTCCGGGCCGTGTCTGTTCGGCCAGTGTCTGTTCAGGCCGTGCCCGGCGGGCGACTCGCCGCCGATCACTCCTTGCGCGCGAAAACTTGGTTTGACGCCGCCGCGCCGATGGCCGATTCTGGGGAGAGAAAAAACAACGGAGGCAGATCATGCGAAACCCGATCCGGGCAGCCGGGGCCCTTGCGCTCATCCTTGCGCTTGCCGCGTGCAACGACGGCTATGGCTACAGTCAGAACCCTGCGAACAATGCCGCGGTGCGCACCGTGGGCGGCGCGGCGGCCGGGGCCGTCATCGCCGATGCGACCGGCGGCAGCCGCACCCGCGGCGCGCTTATCGGCGCGGTGGCGGGCGGCGTTTCCTGCGGTGTGCCGGGCCTGCCGCGCTGTCACTGACCTGAATGCTGCCGACCTGAACACCGGCGGGCCCGTGCCCGCCAATGATCCGACACATGCCATCGCGGCCCTGCGCCGCGGTGGCTTTTTTGCGGCCTGAGACCGGGAACGGCCCGGAAAGGAACTTCGAGGGGTGGAGATGTTCAAGAAAATCCTGATCGCGAACCGGGGCGAGATCGCCTGTCGCGTCATCAAGTCGGCGCGCAGGATGGGTATCGCCACCGTCGCGGTCTATTCCGACGCCGACCGCAATGCGCTGCATGTGCGCATGGCCGACGAGGCGGTGCATATCGGTCCCGCGCCCGCCGCGCAGTCCTATATCGTGATCGACCGGATCATGGATGCGATCCGCCAGACCGGCGCCGAGGCGGTGCACCCGGGCTACGGCTTCCTGTCCGAGAACATGAAATTCGCCGAGGCGCTGGAGGCCGAGGGTGTCGTCTTCATCGGCCCCCCCTCGGGGGCGATTGAGGCGATGGGCGACAAGATCACCTCGAAGAAACTCGCGGCCGAGGCGGGCGTCAGCACCGTACCCGGCTGGATGGGCCTGATCGCCGACGCCGACGAGGCGGTGAAGATCAGCCGCGAGGTCGGTTACCCGGTGATGATCAAGGCCAGCGCCGGCGGCGGCGGCAAGGGGATGCGCATCGCCTGGAACGACGAGGAGGCGCGCGAGGGCTTCCAGTCCTCGAAGAACGAGGCGGCGGCCAGCTTCGGCGACGACCGTATCTTCATCGAGAAATTCGTCACCCAGCCCCGGCATATCGAAATCCAGGTGCTGGCCGACACGCACGGCAACACCGTCTATCTGCACGAGCGCGAATGTTCGATCCAGCGCCGCAACCAGAAGGTGATCGAAGAGGCGCCCTCGCCCTTCCTCGACCCGGCCACCCGCAAGGCGATGGGCGAGCAGGCCGTGGCGCTGGCCAGGGCCGTGGGCTACACCAGCGCGGGCACGGTCGAGTTCATCGTCGATGGGCAGAAGAACTTCTACTTCCTTGAAATGAACACCCGTTTGCAGGTGGAACACCCGGTCACCGAACTGATCACCGGCGTGGACCTTGTGGAACAGATGATCCGGGTCGCGGCGGGCGAAAGGCTGCCCTTCGCGCAGGACGATCTGAAGATCGACGGCTGGGCGATCGAAAGCCGCCTTTATGCCGAAGACCCCTACCGGGGCTTCCTGCCCTCGACCGGGCGGCTGACCCGTTACCGCCCGCCCGCCGAGACCGCGACGGCAACCGCCGTGGTGCGCAACGATACCGGCGTCTACGAGGGCGGCGAGATCAGCATGTTCTACGACCCGATGATCGCCAAGCTCTGCACCTGGGCGCCCACCCGCGCCGAGGCGGTCGAGCAGATGCGCCTTGCGCTCGACACGTTCGAGGTCGAGGGGATCGGCCACAACCTGCCGTTCCTTTCCGCGGTGATGGACCATCCGCGTTTTGTCGCCGGGGCCATGACCACCGCCTTCATCGCCGAGGAATACCCCGACGGGTTCGAGGGCGCGGAACTGCCGGAACCGCTGCTGCGCCGGGTCGCCGCCGCCGCCACCGCCATGAACCGGGTGGCCGAGATCCGCCGCGCCCGCATCTCGGGCACGATGGACAACCATGAACGCCTTGTCGGCACCGAATGGGTGGTGTCGGTTCAGGGCGAAAGCTTCCCCGTCACCGTCGAGGCCGACCGTCAGGGCGCCACCGTGCGCCTTGCGGATGGCGAGGCGCTGCGGGTGGTCTCGGACTGGCTGCCGGGGCAGCCGCTGGCGCGGCTGGACGTGAACGGCGAGCCCTTGGTGCTCAAGGTCGGCAAGATCCCGTCCGGGTTCCGCATCCGGCTGCGCGGCGCCGACCTCAAGGTGCATGTGCGCACCCCGCGCGCGGCGGAACTGGCGGCGCTGATGCCGGAAAAACTGCCGCCCGATACCTCGAAATTCCTGCTGTGTCCGATGCCCGGCCTCGTGGTGAAGATCAGCGTCGAGGAAGGGCAGGAGGTGCAGGAGGGTCAGGCCCTTGCCACCGTCGAGGCGATGAAGATGGAAAATATCCTGCGCGCCGAAAGGAAGGGCGTGGTCAGGAAGATCGCCGCCGCGCCGGGGGCCAGCCTGCGCGTCGATGACGTGATCATGGAGTTCGAATGAACTATCGCCCGGCCGGCCTCTGTTCCAGCATTTCCTGCCGCCGCAAGGGGAACTTGTCGATGGCGTGGGCCACTTCGCGCAGGCTCCAGGGCAGGGGCTTGCGCAGCTTGACGTCGCCGTCCTTGTCCAGCAGCACCAGCGAGAACCCGCGCGGCCGCAGCCTTGTGCGCACCTCGCCGCGCGCGGCCGGGTCGGTGTCGGTGATCACCACGATGTCGCGTTCGATCAGCGCGTCGGGGTTCGACGTCAGATACCGCATCTGTTGCAGGAACTGCGGGTCGTTCGGGGTGTCGGCAAAGACCACGATGGGCCGGAATACCCACTGGAACTGTTCCAGCGTGACCTCATCGGCCGGGAACGGTCCCCAGGAGATTTCCGGTTCGGCCCCGGCCCCGGCGGTGTCCTCGACGCCCTCAACCGGTTCTCCGGGGGAGATCGCCACCGCCGCCCCGGCGGAGAACCGGGTCGTATCCGCCTGCACGGCCGGGGCTGCAAGAATGCCAAGTATCGGAAAGATCGCGAAAAATGAGGTCAGGGCCGGTTTCATGCTTCCTCCTGCTGTCCCTGATATAGGACGGTGCGCGGGGAAAACACAGGGGTAGATCGTCGCTGCCTGCGGGCGGGACGCAAGGGAAGGATGACGGGAATGACCGACAAGCTGCAAGTCTGGCGCGCATTGGCGGAAAAGGAACTGAAGGGGCGCGACCCCGACAGCCTGACCTGGGAGACGCTCGAAGGCATCGCGGTCAAGCCGCTTTATACCGAGGCCGATACCGCGGACCTGCCGCATATGGGCACGGTGCCGGGCGTGGCGCCGTTCACGCGCGGCGTGCGGGCGACGATGTATGCCGGGCGGCCCTGGACGATCCGGCAATATGCCGGTTTCTCGACCGCCGAGGAGAGTAACGCCTTCTACCGCAAGGCTTTGGCGGCGGGGCAGCAGGGCGTATCGGTCGCCTTCGACCTTGCCACCCATCGCGGCTATGACAGCGACCACGCGCGGGTGGAGGGCGACGTCGGCAAGGCGGGCGTGGCCATCGATTCGGTCGAGGACATGAAGATCCTGTTCGACGGCATTCCGCTGGACAAGGTATCGGTCTCGATGACCATGAACGGCGCGGTGATCCCGATTCTGGCGAATTTCATCGTGACCGGCGAGGAACAGGGCCATCCCCGCGCCGTGCTTTCGGGCACGATCCAGAACGACATCCTCAAGGAATTCATGGTCCGCAACACCTATGTCTATCCGCCCGAAGCCTCGATGCGGATCATCGCGGACATCATCGAATACACCTCGAACGAGATGCCCAGGTTCAACTCGATCTCGATCTCCGGCTATCACATGCAGGAGGCGGGGGCGAACCTCGTGCAGGAGCTGGCCTTCACGCTGGCGGACGGGCGCGAATACGTGCGCGCCGCGCTGGCGCGGGGGATGGATGTGGACGCCTTTGCCGGCAGGCTCAGCTTCTTCTTCGCCATCGGCATGAACATCTTCATGGAGGCGGCGAAGCTGCGCGCCGCGCGGCTGCTGTGGCACCGGATCATGTCGGAGTTCGCGCCGAAGAAGCCGGGTTCGCTGATGCTGCGCACCCATTGCCAGACCTCGGGCGTGTCGTTGCAGGAGCAGGACCCCTACAACAACGTCGTGCGCACCGCCTATGAGGCGCTGGCCGCGGCGCTGGGCGGTACCCAGTCGCTGCACACCAACGCGCTCGATGAGGCCATCGCCCTGCCCACGGAGTTCTCGGCCCGGATCGCCCGGAACACCCAGCTGATATTGCAGGAAGAAACCGGGGTGACGAAGGTGGTCGATCCGCTGGCGGGGTCGTATTACGTCGAAAGCCTGACGGCGGAACTGGCCGATGCGGCATGGAAGCTGATCGAAGAGGTCGACTCCCTGGGCGGGATGACCAAGGCGGTGATCTCCGGCATGCCCAAGCTGCGGATCGAGGAGACCGCGGCAAGGCGGCAGGCGATGATCGACCGGGGTGATGAGGTGATCGTCGGGGTCAACAAATACCGGCTGGAAAAGGAAGACCCGCTCGACATCCTCGATATCGACAACGTGAAGGTGCGCGAGGCGCAGATCGCCCGGCTCGACCGGATCCGGGCGGAGCGCGCCGCGGCGGCGGTCGAGGCGGCGCTCGGCGAACTCGAACGCCGCGCGCGCGAGGGCGGCAACCTTCTGGAAGCGGCGGTCGAGGCGGCGCGGGCCCGTGCCAGCGTGGGGGAAATCAGCATGGCGATGGAAAAGGTGTTCGGCCGCCACCGGGCCGAGGTGAAGACGCTGGCCGGGGTTTACGGCGCGGCCTACGAGGGCGACGAGGGCTTTGCGCAGATCCAGCGTGACGTCGATGCTTTCGCCGAGGAGGAAGGGCGGCGGCCCCGGATGCTGGTGGTCAAGATGGGCCAGGACGGCCACGACCGCGGCGCCAAGGTGATCGCCACCGCCTTTGCCGACATCGGTTTCGACGTCGATGTGGGCCCGCTGTTCCAGACGCCGGAGGAAGCGGCGCAGGACGCGATCGACAACGACGTGCATGTGGTGGGAATCTCATCGCAGGCCGCCGGGCACAAGACGCTGGCGCCGAAGCTGATCGAGGCGCTGGAGGCGGCGGGCGCGGGCGAGATCCTGGTGATCTGCGGCGGGGTGATCCCGCAGCAGGACTACCAGTATCTGTATGACCGCGGCGTGAAGGCGATCTTCGGCCCGGGCACCAACATTCCCGCCGCCGCCCGCGAGATCCTCGACCTGATCCGCGCCGCGCGGGGATAGGAAGGGGGGCTCCCGCCCCCTTGTGGCGCGCTTTCGCGCGCGACAAGGCGTTGGGCCGCGCGCCGCGCTTGCGCGCGGCGTGCCTCCGGCGGGGATATTTGTATCACGGTGAAGATGAAGAAGTGCTCTTGATATTCTTTCACCTTTCCGAAAGTACTCTCGGGGGTGAGCCGCGTTAAGAAAGGCTTCCAGTGGAAGGCTTTCAGCGGCGAACAATTGGCCGCAGGCCAGAAGGGGGGCAGACGGCCCCCCTTTCTCCGCTCACCTCAGGCGCGCCGCCGGAGGTTCAGCCCCAGTCCGGCGCCCCGCCGGGCAGGGCGGCGCGGGCGCGGGCCGGGGCGGTGTAGTCGAGCGCCTCGGCATCGCAGAACCCCGTCACCCAGTTGTCGTCCATCAACAGGAAATCGAGCACCGCGCCGAGGAATTCCGGTTCCTGCGCCCGGGCGCGCAACTCTGCGGGGCTGGCGCCGCTTGCGGCCATGAAATGGCCCAGCATTTCCTCGTCCCCGGCGATCCAGCCGAGCGCCCGCAACGCCAGTGTTTCCGCCTCGTGCCGCGTGGCCATGGGTTCGGCTTCCTTCCTCATTGTCGGCCTCACTGCGGCCGACAACGATTTCTTAACCAATCCACACCATGACTGGAAGGGACGGAGCGTGGAACGGGGCAGCAGAACGGGGCGCGGTTGGCATGGCGGGAAGGATCCTCATTGTTGACGATTCGGTGACAAGCCGCATCGTGATGAAGGCCCGGCTGGCGGCGGCCTGCTATGTTACGCAGCTTGCCGCCTCGGGGCGCGAGGCGCTGGAGACCGCCCGGGCCGGTGCGTTCGATCTGGTGCTGCTCGATCCGGCCCTGCCCGGCATGGACGGGATCGAACTCATCCGTGCGCTGCGCGCCGATCCGGCGACGCGCGACCTGCCGGTGGTGGTGATCTCCAGCCTGGACGGGGCGCGGCTGGCCGCGCTGCGGGCGGGGGCGGATGAATTCCTGCCAAGGCCGGTCGATGGGCCGTTGCTGCTGGCGCGTATCCGCAACCTTCTGCGCGCGCGCGAGGCGGCGGCGGATCTGCGCGGGGCGGGGTTCGCGGCCCCGGCGGGAGTCTTTGTCGGGGCCAATGCCGACGCAGGGTCCGGCGTCGGCGCCGGTCCGGCCGCCGTGCCGGAGCCCATGCCCGCCGAACGTATCGCCATCATCGCGGGCCCGGCCGAAACCGGCTTGCGCTGGCGGGCCGTGCTGGCGCCGCATCTGGGCGGGGGGCTGCAACTGATGGACCGCGAACAGGTGCTGGCGGGGGAGGGGGCGGCGGACCTCTATCTGATCGCCGCCGATCTGGGCGCGGGCGGTTCGGGGCTGCAACTGATGTCCGACCTGCGCTGTCGCGGGGCCGGGCGACATGCGGCCATTGCGCTGGCGCTGGGCGGCGGCGCCCGGAATGCCGCGGCGATGGCGCTTGACCTCGGGGCCGATGATGTGCTGCCCGAGGGGATCGCGGCCGAAGAGGCGGCGCTGCGGCTGCGGGCGCTGATCCGGCGCAAGCGGGCGGTGGACCGGCTGCGGGCCTCGGTCCGGCAGGAGATGCGCCTTGCGGTGATCGACCCGCTGACCGGGCTCTACAATCGCCGCTTCGCACTGCCGCAACTGGCGCGGATTGCCGGGGGTGCGGCGGCGGCGGGCGGGACGGGCGGCGGGCGGCCCTGTGCGGTGATGGTGATCGACATCGATCGGTTCAAGGCGGTGAACGACCGTTACGGCCACGCGGCGGGCGATGCGGTGCTGGCCGAGGTGGCGCGGCGGCTGGGCCTGGGCCTTGGCCCGGCCGACCTGCTGGCCCGGATCGGCGGCGAGGAATTCCTGCTTGTGCTTCCCGGTTGCGGCGCGGTGCGGGCGCATCGCGCGGCCGAGGATCTGCGCCGCGCGGTCGGCGGTGCGCCGGCCCGTTTCGGCGCCGGGGACGGGGAGGATGTGGCGGTCACCGTCTCGGTCGGCCTCGCGCTTGGCGGCGGGACGGGCGAGGGGGCCGAGGCGCTGCTTGCCCGTGCCGACCGGGCGTTGTTCGCCGCCAAGGCGCATGGTCGCAACCGGGTGCGCCTGTGTCGCAGCGCGGCCTGAGGGGGGAGACCCATGCCGCCGGTGCAGCCCGCGCGCCGGGCTGCGGCAAGCGCGCGGCTTGCCAGCCCGCACGGCCCCGGTTATGGCAGGGCCATGACCCAGTCTCTGCCCTCCCCCGACCGTCCGCTGCGTATCGGCACCCGTGGTTCACCGCTTGCGCTTGCGCAGGCACATGAGACCCGCGACCGGCTGATGGCCGCGCATGACCTGCCCGAATCCGCCTTTGAAGTGGTGGTGATCCGCACCACCGGCGACCGGGTGCTTGACCGGCCGCTGAAGGAGATCGGCGGCAAGGGCCTGTTCACCAAGGAGATCGAGGAGGCGTTGCTGGAATCCGGCATCGACATCGCCGTTCATTCGATGAAGGACATGCCGACCGCGCAGCCCGCCGGGCTGGTGCTTGACTGCTACCTCCCGCGCGAAGACGTGCGCGACGCCTTTGTTTCGCTGCGTCACGGCGCGCTGGGCGATCTGCCTGTGGGCACGGTGGTGGGGTCGTCCAGCCTGCGGCGGCGGGCGCAGCTTGCGCACCGGCGACCCGACCTGAAACTGGTGGAGTTTCGCGGCAACGTCCAGACCCGGCTGCGCAAGCTGGAGGAGGGCGTGGCCGAGGCCACCTTCCTGGCCATGGCCGGGCTCAACCGGCTGGGCATGGCCGATCTGGCCCGGGGTGCCATCGCCACCGAAGACATGCTTCCCGCCGTCGCCCAGGGGGCAATCGGCATCGAGCGGCGCGACGGCGACAGCCGGGTGGCTGCCTTGCTGGAGCCGATCCACCATGTGCCGACCGGGCTGCGGCTGGCGGCGGAACGGGCCTATCTTGCGACGCTTGACGGTTCCTGCGAGACGCCGATCGCCGGGCTTGCCGAGCTTGACGGCGGCACGATCCGGCTGCGTGGGGAAATCCTGCGCCCGGACGGTTCGGACGCCATCGCCGATGAGGTGCGCGGCGATGCCGCCGATGCCGCCACGATGGGCCGCGACCTTGCCGCCCGGCTGCTGGACCGCGCGCCGAAGGGGTTTTTCGACTGGCGCTGAGGCCGCGCGCCTACATCTTCCCGCGCTGGCCCGCGACGATCTGGCGCATCCCGTCAAGCGGCACGTAGCCGCGCACCATCGTTTCGTGGATCACGAAGGTCGGCGTGCCGTTGATCGCCAGCCGCTGCCCCAGCGCCCGGTTCGTGGCGATCACCCGCTCGACATCGGCGCTTTCCATATGGGCAAGCAGGGCCGCCGCGTTCAGCCCCAGATCGTCGGCGATCGCCGCCAGCGCCTCGGGCTCGGGCGAGCCGCGCAGGGAAAGCAGCGCCTCGTGCACCGCCTCATAGGCTTCGCCGCCTTCGAGTTGCAGCACCGCCACCGCAAAGCGCGACGATGCGACCGAATCTTCGCCGAGGATCGGGTATTCCTTCATCACCAGCCGGATGTTGCCGTCGCTTTCCACCAGTTCCTTCACCTCTTCGAAGGCACGGCGGCAGTAGCCGCAGCGGTAATCGACGAACTCGACCACGGTGATGTCGCCTTCCGGATTGCCGCCGACCCAGGAGTCCGGGTCCGTGTTCAGCGCCGCCGCGTTCTGCCGCAGGATCGACAGATCCTCCTGCGCCTGCTGCGCCTGGTGGCGTTCGTCCAGCACCTCGATGGCCTCCATCAGCACCTCGGGGTTTTCCAGCAGATAGGCCCGCACCTCGGCCCGGAAGGCGCTGCGTTCGGTGTCGCTCATCGCGGCGGGGTCGAAGGCGGCGGCCGGGGGGGCAAGGGCGAAGGTCATCGCGAGCGCGGTGGCCGCGGCGGCAAGGAAGGTGCGCATGGAACGGGTTACTCCGTCTTGGGACTGGCTTTGGGCGCTCTGCCATTGACCTTGTGGCCGGGGCTTGGGATGAACGCCGTGGGTCGCGGCACCATAGGAGGGAAGGGATGCGGGTTTCAAGGCGGGGCAATGTCGATCCCTTCATCGTGATGGACGTGATGGAGGCCGCACGCCGGGCCGAGGCAGAGGGCCGCCACGTGGTGCATATGGAGGTGGGCCAGCCCGGCACACCCGCGCCCGCCGCCGCGCGCGCGGCGCTGGCGAAGGCGATGGAGGAAGGCGCGCTGGGCTATACGGTTGCGCTTGGCCTGCCCGCGCTGCGCGAGGGGATCGCCGGGCTTTACCGGCGCTGGTACGGGATCGAGCTCGACCCCGCCCGGGTGGTGGTCACCTCGGGGTCGTCGTCGGCCTTCCTGCTGGCCTTCAGCGCGCTGTTCGACGCGGGCGAGAAGGTGGCGGCGGGGCTGCCCGGCTATCCGTCCTACCGGCAGATCCTGCGCGCGCTCAGCCTTGAGCCGGTGGGGATCGCCACCGATGCGGACAGCCGTTACCAGCCCACGCCCGGGAACCTGCCCGAGGGTATCGCCGGGCTGATCGTCGCCTCGCCCGGCAACCCTTCGGGCACCATGCTGGGCCGCGATGCCCTTGCGGCGCTGATCGAAGCCTGCGCGGCGCGGGACGTGGCCTTCATCTCGGACGAGATCTATCACGGCATCCAGTATGGCGCGCGGCCGGTCTCGGCGCTGGAACTGTCCGATGATCTCTATGTCATCAACTCCTTCTCGAAATATTTCTCCATGACCGGCTGGCGCGTGGGCTGGATGGTGGTGCCCGAAGCCCATGTCCGCCGGATCGAGCGGCTGGCGCAGAACATGTTCATCTGCCCGCCGCATGCCAGTCAGGTCACGGCGCTTGCCGCGCTGGATTGCGGGGCGGAACTGGATGCGAATGTCGCCGTCTATGCGGAAAACCGGCGGCTGATGCTGGAAGGGCTGCCGCGCGCCGGGTTCGCCCGTTTCGCGCCGCCGGACGGGGCGTTCTTCGTCTATGCCGATGTGTCGGACCTGACCGACGACAGCCGGGCCTTTGCGGCCGAGATTCTCGACCGCACCGGGGTGGCGGTGACGCCGGGGCTGGATTTCGATCCCGAACGGGGGCACCGCACGCTGCGCTTTTCCTATGCCGGGGCCACGGCGGATATCGCCGAGGGGCTGCGGCGGTTGCAGGAGTTCATGGCGGCGCGGCAAACCGGCGGGTGAAGGGTGGTGTGATGCGGCTGGCGGCGGTTCTTCTGGGGCTGTGGGCGGTGCTGGCGGCGCCGGTGCAGGCGCAGGAGTTTTCGGCGCTGGCGCGGCTCGATCCCCTGGCCTCGCGGCTGGTGGCCGAGGAAGGCGCCGTGGTGATCGAGCTTGCGCTCAGCCAGCCGGTGCCCTGGCGGGTGCGGTTCCTTGCCGATCCGCCCCGGCTGGTGCTGGACACCCGCGAGGTTGCCTTCACCCCCGCCGACCTGTCGCGGCTTGGCCGGGCCGGGGTTCTGCCCGAACTGCGCGCCGGGCGGTTCCGGCCCGGCTGGTCGCGGCTGGTCGCCGAACTTGACGGCCCCTACCGGCTGACGCTGGCCGAGATGCGCGGCTCGACCGAAGGCCCGGCGCTTTTGCGGCTGCGGCTGGAGCCGGGCAGCGCCGGGGCTTTCGCCGAAGTCGCCGCCCGCCCCGACCCCGAGGGCTGGTCCCTGCCGCGCCCGGCCCCGGTCGAGGCGCCGCGCCCGCGCCAGCGCGGCGACCGCGACCTTGTGGTGGTGCTCGACCCCGGCCATGGCGGCCTCGACCCCGGGGCCGAACACGGCGGCCAGACCGAGGCCGCGCTGATGTTGACCTTTGCCCATGAACTGCGCGAGGCGCTGCTGCGGGCCGGGGGCTTTCAGGTGGTGCTGACCCGCGAGGCGGATATTTTCGTGCCGCTCGAAACCCGGATCGCCATCGCGCATCAGTCCGGGGCCGACCTGTTCCTGTCGCTCCACGCCGATGCGGTGGCCGAGGGCGTGGCGACCGGGGCCACGGTCTATACGCTGGCCGAGGCGGCGACCGATGCGGCCTCGGCGGCGCTGGCCGAACGGCACGACCGCGACAGCCTGCTTTCGGGCGTCGATCTGACCGGGCAGGATGATCTGATTGCCTCGGTGCTGATGGACCTGGCAAGGGTCGAGACTGCTGCCCGCACCGAGCGGCTGGCCGAGGCGCTGGTCGCGGCGATCAAGGGGGCCGAGATCAGGATGCACCGCACCCCGCGCCGGGCGGCGGCGTTTTCGGTGCTGAAGGCGCCGGATATCCCCTCGGTGCTCCTGGAACTCGGCTATATGTCGTCCGAACGCGACCGCGCCCGGCTGAACGACCCCGAGTGGCGGGCGCGGATGGCGGTGGCGGTGGTGGCGGCGGTGCAGGGCTGGGCGGTCGGGGATGCCGCCGAGGCCGGGCTGCTGCGTCAGTGAAACCGGGCGGATCCGGCCCCGCAGCGGCGGACCGCTACGACGACAGGATCGCCCTCGCCTCGGGCGACAGCTTCTCGCGCACTTCGCGCGGGGGTGGCGCGCCATATGCGCCCGCGATCACCGTGCGGGCGGCGGAACGATGACCTTTCAGCAGATACCACCCCGCTTTCGCAAGCGTGAAGGCCCATGCCGTCGGCAGTGACAGGGGAAAGTGGCGCCGCACGAAAAGATGCCGGGCGCGATGCTTGAAATACAGCGAGAATGTCGAGGCCATGCGCCCCTTTACCGGAGAGCCGATCGCCGTTCCCGCACGGTGATAGACCCGGGCCTCCGGGCAGAAGGCAAGCGGCAGCTCGCCCCGCCGCAGGGCCCAGTCGACTTCTTCGTAATAGAGGAAATATTCCTCGGGCATGGGGCCGACAATCTCGTAAAACCGACGCGACGCCACCATGCTGGCACCGACGATGAAGTCGGCCCGATCCGGATCCGGCGGGGGGGTTTGCCGGAAGGACAGCCCGAGATTGAGGTTTCCGGTCACCCCGGTGAAACGGTTGATCGTGCCGCCATCGGTCTGGATCCGGTCGGGCGGATCGACATAGGTCACCCGCCCGCCCAGCAATGAGAACCGCCCGCCGGGGGCTTCGTGAGCGGCGAAGGCGCGCGGTGTGTCGGGCGGGGTGACGCAATCGGGGTTCAGCACCCAGAACCTGTCGATGTCCGGATGCCGCGCAAGATGGGCAAGGCCGATATTGACCCCTGCGGCGAAGCCCCCGTTCACGGGCGAATGCAGCAGGGTGATTCCCGGCGCGGCCGGAGGTAGGCCGTCCGGCCCGGCCAGTTCCAGCGGTTTGGGGGCCGCGGTCAACGGAAAGGGCAGGTCGTCGGGGGCGGTCCAGGCGCTTTGTCCGGCGGCCCAGTCCCTGATCGCGGCGGGCGTGCCGTCGGTCGAGGCATTGTCCACCACGACGACATGCAGGGAGACGTCGCGCGCGGCCAGCAGGCTTTCGAGACAGTCGAAAATCACATCGCGGGAATTGTAGCTGACGATGACGACGCCGAGCACGGGTTGGGTCATGAAATGCGTTTCCGGATTGCGGCGTATCAGGTCTGCCGGGTGCGAAGGGGAAAACGGGTGTAGCGGGATGCATTGGTTCCTGCGCTGTCCGCCATATCGGCCGCCTGCCCGGCCAAGACCCCGAGCCCGGCGGCCGGGCGCGGCAGACCCGTCACCGGGCGGCGGTCCGGTTCCGGCGCGGGGTCCGCTTGCCGCGGTGTGGCGGAGATGAACCACATGCCCGCCCCGTAAACCATGAAGACGAAGGAATAGATCGAAGTCCAGACATGGACGGTGCAAAGCGTGAAAGTCAGGCTGACAAAGGTGAACATCCATGCCCGGCGCAGCCGCGCCAGTTCAGGGTCGGCGCTGAACTCGCGCCGTCCCACCCGCCACAGCCCCCAAAGATAGGGCAGGGCGACCAGCAGAAAGCCGGGAAAGCCGTATCGCACCGCCATCACCAGCCAGAAATTGTCCATGCTGCCCGTATGCATGAAATGCGGCCGCACCCAGTCGTTCAGCCCGATGCCGAAAACGGGGTTGTCCCAGACGTTCTTCATCCCCCATTCGAAGATCAGCCCCCGCCAATAGGCATTATGCGCCGAAAAGGTGGCATAGCTGAAAAACACCTGGATGGGGCTGCGGTTCGACAGCAGATCTACCGTCAGATAGGCCGCGCCCGCCAGCAGCGCCAACAGAAGCCACGGCATGCCAGTGCGGCGGAAGGTGATGCCCCATCCGATCAGGAAGAACTGCATGATCATCGGCAGCAGCGCGCCGCTCGACAGCGACAGAAAGGTGCACAGCGCCACCCCCGCCCCGGCCAGATAACGCCGGGTGTCGGACATGACCCCCTTCAGCCCGACCAGCGTAAGCGAAAGCGCGGTCGAGGCGAACAGGCCGTAGTGGATCGGATGCGTGGTCATGGCCTGTACCCGCTGGAGTCCCAGGCGGCCTTCATAATTCACAATACTGAAGCTGCCGAAGCCGGGCAGTTTCTGCAAGGTGCCGATGATCGGCGGATAGCCGGTGCGGGTTTCGTAAAGCGCGAAGGGCAAGGTGACCAGCACGA
>JBAYSY010000020.1:0-50267 GCA_041675885.1 Gemmobacter sp.
AAGCTGACACCCATATCATCGGCTCCCTCGCGGAAACCTAATGGGCCGATATGCAAAACAGTACGCCGCCGAAACGACCAAACCGCCCGCATATCCCTTCATAAAACAACAAAGTCAAAGAGCATGCACACAACACGCAACACAAACGGCAGCGCCAGGTTTCCCGGCGATACCACCCGCGCCTCTGTGTTTATTGTGCCGCCGGTTTCCCGGCGCCCGTCGGAGCGTTGCCACCCTCTCGGTGAAGGGGTGTTTAGGCCGGGGCGCCGGAGGGCGCAAGTGGAAAATGCGGGCCTTGTCGCGAAATCGTTGCAAAGCCCGTGTTTGCTGGCGTTTTACGCCTATCGCAGGGTCGCCGCACCGGGGCCGCCTGTGGATAAGTGTCGCTGATCTGTGGAAAACTTGGCGCCCCCGGTTGTTTCCTCGAATCGCCTCTCCCGAATCCCGGCGATTCGTCCCGACGGCTCGAATCGCGGGTCGCCCGCCGCTCAGCCGACCCCGCAGGGGGCGCTTCGGCGCACCACCCCCGGCCGGACACGCCCGGGCCGCTTCGCGGCTGTTCCGGGCGGAGTGTGCCCTGGTTCAGAGTCCGGTCCGGAAACCTCGCCCATGGAACCCCCGCAACAGCGGGCTGCACCCTCGCCGCCCCCGCATCCCACCTCGACAGCCCCGTTGCGGATCGGCTAGAACGGCCCGCGCGCAGGAAATCCATGCAGGAGAAGACATGTTCGAGACGCTCGGCCTCGACGCCTATGGCCCCCGGCTGGTCAGCCTCTGGCTGGGGCTTGCGCTCGGCCTGCTGTTCGGCGCGCTGGCGGAGCCCACGCGGTTCTGCTTTCGTCGCGGGCTGGCCGGTCCGGCCGGGGAACGGCGCTGCGCCATGGGGCTGTGGCTGCTTGCGCTGGCGGTGGCGGTGCTGGGCACGCAGGCCGCCACGGTCACCGGCTGGATCGAACTGGGCGGCCACCGTTTCCTGGCCCCCGACGCCCCCTTGCCCGCCATCGCCCTCGGCGGAGTGATCTTCGGCTGCGGCATGGTGCTTACCCGGGGATGCCCGGCGCGGCTGACGGTGCTGGCCGCGACCGGCAACCTGCGCGCAGCCATGGTGGTCGTGCTGGTGGCGGTCGTCGCGCTCGCTTCCTTGCGCGGGATACTGGCGCCGCTGCGGCTCTGGCTTTCCGAGGCCACCCTGCCCCTGGGCGAGGGTGTCAGCCTGACCGCCCTGCCCGGCGGCGTGGCGATGGGCGCGGCGCTGATCGTGGTCCCGGCGCTTGTCTTCGCCGCCCGTTCGGGAATCGGCCCGCGCGAGGCGCTGGCGGGCGTGGCCATCGGCGCGCTGGTGCCGCTGGCATGGGCAGGCACCAGCGTGGTGCTTCAGGACAGTTTCGACCCGATCCCGGTCGAGGCGATCTCCTACACCGGGCCGGCCGCGGAAACGCTGTTCTGGTCGGTCGCCGCCACCGCCATCGCCCCCGGGTTCGGCGTCGGGCTGGTGGGCGGCACGCTCATCGGCGCATTCCTTGCGGCGCTGGTCGGCAGGCGGCTGCGCTGGCAAAGTTTTTCGACCCCGGCCGAGACCGGGCGCTATCTTGCCGGGGCGGCGATGATGGGGCTGGGCGGCGTGCTGGCCGGGGGCTGCACCATCGGCGCCGGGCTGAGCGGCATCGCCACCCTGTCCGTCGCGGCGCTGACCGCGCTTCTGTCGATCGCCTTCGCCGCCTGCGTGACCGACCGGATCACGGGCAGGCTCAGTGATGCATCCGCCGCCTGATCCGGCGCACCATCACCCACACCACCAGCACCACGGCGGGCGTCAGCGCCGCCGCCGCAAGGCCCCGGGCGACCCCCGCCGCCTCGACCGCCGGGCCGACCAGGTGTAGCGCAAGGCCGACCCCGTAATAGCTGATCGCCACCACCGAAAGCCCCTCGACCGTGTTCTGCAACCGCAGTTGCAGGGCGGCCCGCCGGTCCATGCTTTCCAGCAGCCGCTGGTTCTGGGCCGAACGTTCCACATCCACCCTCGTGCGCAAAAGCTCCGCCGCCCGCGCGGCCCGGTCCACCATGGCGTCCAGCCGCCGGGCGGCCGAGTCGACCGTGCGCATCGCCGGATCGTAGCGGCGCATCATGAATTCGCCGAAGGTCTGGCGACCGCTGAACCGCGCCTCGCGCAGCACCTCGATCCGCTGGGCGACGATGGCGCGGTAGGCCGCCGTTGCCCCGGCGCGGAACGAGAACCGCACCGCCAGCCCTTCGAGTTCGGCGGCGATGCGCAGCAGGTCGTTCAGCACCTCCTCGGCCGGGCGGGCATCCCCTGCCCCGCCGTTTTCCGCCATGGCGTTGCCCGCCGCCGCATCGCCCGCCATGGCATCGACCACCTCCGACAGGCTACGGTCGATCACGTTGAGCCGCGCCCCCAGCGCCCGCGCCCGGCCCAGCCCGAGCATGGACATCGCCCGATAGGTCTCGACCTCGCAAAGCCTTTGGACGATACGGCCGATCCGCCGCCGTCCGGTGCCGGGGCGGACGAAGACCGCGAAACGCATATGCCCGGCCGGATCGATGCGGAAATCCCCGGCGATGACCGCCGCGCCGTCCAGCACCTCGGAACAGGCAAGACTTTCGGGCACGAACCACTCTTCAAGCCGGGCGGTGATGGCGCCGGGATCATCGGGCATCGGCTCGACCCGCAGCAGAACCGAGCAAAGCCGCCGCCCCGGCGCCGCCGCCTGCCAGTCGGGCGGGAACACCCCGGTCATGGCCGGGTCGAACGGCAGGCCGCCCGGCCCGTTACGGAAGGCGGAATAGGTCACGAATTCGGTATGGCTTTCCCATTTCAGCGCATGGCGCCCGATGGTCGCGGCGTGATGGGTGGCGCCGGGCTGCGGATGCACCGCCCCGTGCCGATCGAGCAGGTCGAGCAGATGCGCCCGGTCGCGGTCACGATCACGGTTGGCGGCGTCCTCGGGTTCCTTGACCGCAAGGAACACCGCCTCGCAGGGCACGCCGAGTTCGGGGAACGGCCGGGCGTGCAGCTCGTTGACCAGCGCGTAACGCAGGGGGTGGTCGTCGATCGGGGGCATGTGCTTGCTCCGCGTGGGTCTGCGCAACCTAGCCGGATCCGGGTTCAAGTAAAGGGAAACTTCATAGGTTTCATATGGTTGTCGGCATACGACGGTATGCGGGGGGCGCCCGTGCAACAGAGGGCAAGCGGTCGGCCGCTGCCCGGGCCGTCGGCACGACTGTTCCGGGCCGGGCATCCCGGGCGAAAGCCGCACTCCTGACCCCGCCCCCCGGCCAGGTCGCAGGCGGGGGCAGGACATCGCCACCCGCGTATCGACTTGCAATCGGCGCAAAGCTCGTCCCTAAGTTGTCGGGCCCGCTTCGCGGCGGTATTGGCATGAGCATTGCGCACCAGATCCATTGATGCCCGGCATACGGAGGGGCGATGAAAAGCGACAGCGACACGATCCGGCAGGATCTCGACCGGCTTCGCGACCGGATGAGCGAGGACGAGGCCCGCGCCCGGCTTGCCCCCAGACCGCCCGGGCTACGCGGCATCCGCCCCTTCACCGACATCCGCCCCGAGAATATCGAACGCACATGGCAGCAGCTTGCGCAGGATACGGGCGCGGGGCCGGAAGCCAGGGCGGCGCTGTGGGATGCCGACACGCAGGAACGCCTTCCGGCCTTCCGCGGCAATATCGAGACGATGATCGGCACCGCCCGCATCCCGGTCGGCATCGCCGGGCCGGTGCGCGTCAACGGGCTTCACGCGCAGGGCGAGTATCACGTGCCGCTGGCCACGACCGAGGCGGCGCTGGTGGCCTCCTACCACCGGGGGATGCGGGCGGCGACGGTGGCGGGCGGGGTCTCGGCGGCGGTGCTCAGCCGGGGGGTGATGCGCTCCCCCGGCTTCGCGCTGGGGGACGAGATCACCGCCGGGCTGTTCGTCGAATGGGTGGTGCGCAACAACGGCCTGTTGCGCGATGCGGCGCAGGCCACCACCCGGCACGGGCGGCTGACCGAGATCGCGCCCCATGTGGAGAACGAGGTGGTGTTTCTGGTCTGCCGCTACGACACCGCCGACGCGGCCGGACAGAACATGGCCACCATCGCCACCGAGGCGCTTTGCCTCGCGATATTGGAACATTGCCCGATCCGGCCGGATTACTGGTTCGTCGAGGCGAACTTCTCCTCCGACAAGAAGGCGTCGAACCTGTCGTTCCTGTCGGGGCGCGGCCGCAAGACCACGGCAAGCGTGGTGATGTCCGAACCCATCGTCGCCCGCCACCTGCGCACCAGTATCGACCGGATGGACAAGTATGTGCGCATGTCCTCGCTGGGCGGGATCGTCTCGGGCAGTTTCGGGGTGCAGGGGCATTACGCCAATGCGCTGGCCGCGCTGTTCATCGCCACCGGGCAGGATGCCGCCTGCGTCGCCGAATGCGCGGTCGGGGTGACGCGGTTGGAGCGCAGCGAGGGGCAGATGCGCTTCTCCGTCACCCTGCCCGACCTGATGGTGGGCACGGTGGGCGGCGGCACCGGCACGCCGACCGCCCGCGCGGCGCTGGAGGTGATGGGCCTCGCCGGGCCGGGCCATGCCGACGCCTTCGCCGAGGTGGTGGCGGCAACCTGCCTTGCGGGCGAATTGTCGATCATCGCCGCGCTCTCGTCCGGGCAGTTCACCGGCGCGCATCACAAGCTGGCCCGCAAGCGGCTGGCCGGGGAGACGGAATGACCGCCGCCCCCTTGCCCGCCCGGCTCTGGATCTATCAGGCGGAGCGGTTCCCGCTCGCGGCCCATGCGCCGATGACCCTGCTCCTGTGCGCCGGGTCGGTGGCGGCCTTCACCGGGGCGCTGCCGGTGAAGGCGGTGCTGGCCGGGTTCGCCGCGCTGCTCCCATTGTTCTTCATCATGCGCGTGGCCGACGAGCACAAGGACCATGCCGAGGATATGGCCTTCCGCCCCGAGCGCCCGGTGCCGCGCGGGCTGGTGACGCTGGCGGAACTGCGGCTGGCGGGCACGGTGGCGGCGCTGCTACCGCTCACCCTCGCACTCACCTTCCCCGCCGCGCTGCTGCCCTTGCTGCTCGCGGCAGGCTGGATCGCGGCGATGAGCGTGGAATTCGGCCTGCGCGACTGGCTGCGCGAGCACCCAGTGGCCTATCTCGTCTCGCACATGCTGGTGATGCCGCTCTTGGCGTTGCTCGCCACCTCCTTCGCGGCCGATATCGCCATACCCGCGATCCTGCCGGTGCTGGCGCTCGCCTTCGGCGCCGGGCTGGTGCTGGAGATCGGCCGCAAGCTCTGGGGGGCGGAGGAGGAACGCGAAGGGGTCGAGACATATTCCCGCCTCTGGGGCCCTGCCCGCGCCGCGACGGTCTGGGCACTGACCGCCGCCGTGACGCTGGCGCTGGCCGCGACGCTCGCCGGGCATCCGGCGCTGATGGCGCTGGCCGCCGCAGGGGGCGGGGCCGCGCTGACGCTCGCCTTCGGCTATGCCCAGCAGCCCACGCTGGCGCGGGCAAAGCGGCTGCGGGCCATGGCGGCCGGGGTGATCGTGCTGGCCTATGCGGTCTGCATCGCGGGGGCGCTGATCGGATGAACACCGGACGTTCCGCAATCGTCGGCGGCAAGGCCGCCAACCTCGAACGGCTGCGCGACCTCGGCTGGCACGTGCCCGCCTTCCACACCATCCCCGGCGCGGATTTCACCGATGCCGGCGCGCTACGCCCCGAGGCGGCCGAGGCCCACCGCCGCGCCATGGACGCCCTGCCCGGCACAAGCTTTGCCGTGCGGTCCTCGGCGGTGGACGAGGACGGGGCGGAACATTCCTTCGCCGGGCAGTTCCTGTCGCTGCTCGACATCCCCCGCGACGGGGTGGAAGACGCCGCCACAAAGGTGTTCCGCTCGGGCGCCGAGGCGTCGGTCGCCGCCTATCGCGCCCAGCGCGGCAGCGCCGGGCAGGCGCCGCCCTCGGTGATCGTGCAGGCGATGATCGACCCGCACGCCGCCGGGGTGATCTTCTCCGCCGACCCGGTGACCTCGCGCCCCGACCGGATGGTGATCTCCTCGGTCGCCGGGCTGGGCGAGGGGCTGATGGCCGGGGAGGTGGACGGCTGGACCCATGTCGTTGACGCCACGACGGGCTGCGTCACCGAGGAAACCCCGGCCGGGGACACCTGCCCGCTGACCCCCGCCGATATCACCGGACTGGTCGAAGCCGCCCGGCGGATCGCGGCGCAGATGGGCGCGCCGCAGGACATCGAATGGGCCTTCGACGGTGCCGGGCTGCACATCCTGCAATCGCGGCCCATCACCACGCTGCAAGCGGGCGTCTGGCGGATCTGGGACAACTCGAACATCGTCGAAAGCTATCCGGGCTGGGTCTCGCCGCTGACCTTCTCCTTCGCGCGGTCGGTCTATGCCCATGTCTACCGCCGCCTGCTGGCCGACCTCGGCGCGACCGAAGCCGCCATCGCCGACCGCCACGCGGTGTTCGAGGGGCTTCTGGGCCGGTTCGACGGCCGGGTGTATTACGATCTCGGCAACTGGCACCGGCTGTTGTCGGCGCTGCCCGCCTACCGGCTGAACGCCGGGTTCATGGACCAGATGATGGGGGTGGGCGAACCGCTGCCCGAGGCGTTCGTGGCCGGGCTCGACAGCGGCGCGGGGCCGGGCAGGCTGGTCGCCGGGCTGCGGCTGGCGCGCGCCGGGCTGGGCCTTGCGCTGCGGACCCTCGTGTTGCCGCGCACCATCGCCGGTTTCCGCGCCCGGCTGGACGATGCGCTGGACGAGGGGCGGATCGACTTCGCCACCGCCGGGCTTGACGATCTGGTGGCCCACTGGCGCGATCTGGAGGTGCGGCTCTTGTCGCGCTGGGATGCGCCGCTGCTCAACGATCTGAACTGCATGATCGCCGTGGGGCTGGCGCGCAAGGCGCTGGCGGCATGGGGCGGCGAGGCGGGCACCGCGCTGTTCAACGCCACGCTGATCGGCCAGGGCGAGATCGTCTCGGCCGAGCCGCCCCGGCGCATCCGCGCGCTGGCCGGGGTGGCGCGCGACCGGCCCGACCTGCTGGCGGCGCTTCAGGCGGGCGACATGGCGACGCTCATGGCCGACCCCGCCTTCGGCCCGCTGCTCGCCGCCTATATAAGCGACTTCGGCGACCGCTGCATCGCGGAGTTGAAGCTCGAAAGCCCGACGCTGGACGACGACCCCGGCCCGGTGCTTTCCGCCGTGCTGGCCGCCACCGGGCGCGAGCCCGGCCCCACCACCGCAGCCCCGCCCGATATCCGCGCCGAACTGCGCGACCTGCTGCGCGGCAAGCCCTTGCGCGCGGCGCTGGCCCGCTGGCTGCTTGCCCTCGCCGCCCGCCGGGTGCGCGACCGCGAGAACCTGCGCTTCGACCGCACCCGCGTCTTCGGCCGGGTGCGGCGGATCGTGCGGGCGATGGGCGAAAGGCTGGCGGCGGCGGGCAGACTGGAGCGCGCCGAGGACGTGTTCCTGCTCACCGTGGACGAGTTGCAGGGCGGTGCCGAGGGCTGGGGCATCGACAGCGACCTCACCCGCCTCGCCGCCGGACGCCGCGCCACTGCGGAGACCGAGCGCGCCGCCAACCCGCCCGACCGTTTCGAGACCCGCGGCGCCGTGCTCACCGCCCGGCCCATCGTGCCCCGCGCCAAGGCGCCGGAAGGGGGCGACCTGCGCGCGGGCCTCGGCTGTTCGGCGGGCCGCGTCACCGCCACCGCGCGGGTGATCCGCGACCCGTCGCGCGGCACGGTCGGACCGGGCGAGATCCTCGTCGCCCGCAACACCGACCCGGGCTGGATCGCGCTCTTCGCCAATGCCGGGGCGGTGGTGGTCGAGAAGGGCTCGATCCTCTCGCACTCCGCCATCGTCGCGCGCGAGATGGGCATCCCCTGCGTCGTCGGCATCAAGGGCGTCACCGACTGGATCGAGGACGGCGCGATGGTCGAGGTGGACGGCGGCGCCGGAACCGCAAGGATCGTCAGATGAGCGACATTTCCACCCGCGCCCGGTTCGACATCATCCGCTACGCGCAGGTGTGGGAGGATGCCGACGTGCTCCTTGCCGCGCTGCGGGTGCGGCCGGGCGACCATGTGCTGTCGATCGCCTCGGCGGGCGACAATGCGCTGGCGCTGCTGGTGGCCGACCCGGCCTCGGTGACCGCTATCGACCTGTCGCTGCCGCAGCTCCATTGCCTGCGGTTGCGGATCGGGGCCTACCGGGTTCTGGACCATGCCGGGCTGCTGGAGCTGATCGGCTCGCGCCCCAGCGACCGGCGCGGGGAGCTGCTCGACCGCGTGCTGCGCGAGGGCGGGCTTCCCGCCGATTGCGCCGATTTCTGGGCCGCGCTGCGCCCCGGGGTGATCGCCCATGGCGCGGGCGGGGTCGGCAAGTTCGAGCATTACTTCCGCATCTTCCGCAACCGGGTGCTGCCCTGGGTCCACGGGCGTAGCACCATCGACGCGCTGCTGACGCCGATGCCGCCCGAGGCGCGCGAAGCGTTCCACGACCGGCGCTGGGCCAACTGGCGCTGGCGGCTGATGCTGCGGCTGTTCTTCTCGCAGACCGTCATGGGGCGGCTCGGCCGCGACCCCGCCTTCTTCACCCATGCGCAGGGCTCGCTCTCGGATCAGGTCGCGGCCCGCACCCGCCACGCCTTCACCGCGCTTGATCCATCCGAAAACCCCTATCTGCACTGGATCCTGAAGGGCCGCCACGACACCGCGCTACCGCTGGCGCTGCGCGAGGAGCATTTCGCCACCATCCGCGACAGGCTCGACCGGCTCACCCCCGCGCTCTCGCCCTTGGAGACCTTCGAGGGCCAGCGGTTCGACGCCTTCAACCTGTCGGACATCTTCGAATACCTCGACCCCGACGCCTTCGCGAAACTCTACGGCACGATCCTGAACATGGCCGCCCCCGGCGCGCGGCTGGCCTACTGGAACATGATGGTGCCGCGCCGTGCCCCCGAAATCCACGAAGCGCGAATTGAACGCAAGGTGGAACTGGACCGCCGCCTCCACGCCGAAGACAAGGCGTTCTTCTACTCCGACTTCGTGGTGGAGCGGGTGCGATGAGCACGGCCGACCTGGCGCTGGTGCTGATCTACGCCGGGCTTCTGGTCGTGGCGCTCATCGGTGCCGACCGGGCGGGCAAGGCGCTGGGCATGGCGGCCGAGGGGCGGCGCAAGATCGTGCATGTGGCGCTGGGGCTGGCGGTGCTGACGCTGCCTTTCGTCTTCGCCGGCCCCGGGCCGGTGGTGCTGCTGTGTGTCCTGTGCGTCGGGGTGCTGATGCTGGCCCGGCGGCAACGCGCGCTGGGGGCGGCGCTGCACGACGTGGGCCGGGCGTCCCTGGGCGAGATCTATTTCGCCGTCTCGGTCGCGGGGCTGTTCCTGTTGCAGGCGGTGGGGGTGAAAGCCGGTGCCGCCGCCGCCGCGATCTCGGCCGACCCTTCGGTGTTCTTCATCGTGCCCATCGCAATCATGACGCTCGCGGACACCGCCGCCGCGCTGGCGGGAACCGAATACGGCAAGCGCATCTTCTTCGTCGAACGCGGCCACAAGTCGGTCGAGGGGGTGGCGGCCTTCTTCCTCGTCTCCTGGCTGGTGGCGCTGATCCTGCTTTTGCTGCTGACCGGAATCCCGCGGGCCGAGGTGGTGGCGCTGTCGGCTTTCCTTGCCTTCGTCGGGGCCTCGATCGAGGCGGAAAGCTGGGGCGGGCTCGACAACCTGTTCGTGCCGTTCGGGGCCTATCTGATCCTGATCGGGCTTGCACCGGCAGGGCTGGGGACGATCCTGCTCTATACGCTCGGCTACGCCACGGCGGTCGTGGTCTCGCACCGGATCGCGCGGGCGCGCGACGTGGCGCAGCAGCCGATCCGCGCGGCGATCCTGCTGGTGGCGGTGTTCCTGATGAGCTTCGGCGCGCTCAACACCATGTTGCTGGCGACGGCGGTGGGGATGACGCTTGCCGCCAACCGCATCGCCCCCCCGGCCGAGAAGCACGCCGACCTGCATACGGTCTTTGCCGTGGTGGCCATCGGGCTCATATGGCTGGTGGCCGGGAACGCGGTGGGGCGGGACTTCATCCTGTTCTTCTCGATCTCGGTGGCGATCTACGGCGCGGCCATGGCGGCCATCGCACTGCGCCGCCGCCGCTGGGCCGTGATGCTGGCGGTTGCCGCCATCGGCACGGTGCTGGTGGTTCGGCTGCATCTGGACGCGGCCGAGACCGCGCCCGCCCATATGCTGCCGGGCCTCGCCGGGGTGTTGGCGGTGCCGGTGCTCTGCCTCGGCTGGCCGGGGCTGTTCGCGCGGCGCCGGGCGCTCAAGGTCACGCTGGCGGCACTCGGGTTTTCCGGGGTCTCGGCGGCGGTGATGGGGGCGGGGTGATGCGGGAACTGACCGAAGGCACGGCGGCGCTGGAGCTGCATGTAATGGGCGAGGAAGGGCGGATCGGCGCCTTCCGCGCCGGGACCGAACCCGAGGGCACCGCGCTGATCGCCCGCGCGCTGGATGCGCTGCGGGCCGAGGGTTGCACCCGTGCCCTCGGCCCCATCGGGCGCGACACATGGGGGCCTTACCGGCTGGTGGTGGAAACCGACGGCACGCCCGGTTTCGCGGGCGAGCCCGGGAACCCGGCCTTTCACGTGGACTGCTTCACCCGCAACGGCTTTGCCCCGGTCGCGCATTACCTGAGCGCCATCGACGAGGCCCCGCAGATCCCCCGGCGCGATCCGCCCGACTGGCTGAAGATCGGCGAATGGGATCCGGCAAACCCGGCGGGCGACCTTGCGGCGATCCATGCGCTTGCCAACACCGCTTTTGCCGATGCGCCGTTTTTCGCCCCCACGGGCTATGATCGTTTCGCCGCGCTGCACGCGCCGCTGCTGGCAACGCTGCCGCCGCGCTACTGCCTGACCGGGCGCGTGGGGGGCGAAATCGTCGCCTGCCTGCTTGGCTACCCATCCCCCGCCGGGCTGGTGGTCAAGACGCTGATCTCGACCCGCAAGGGCGCGGGCGGGGCGCTGCTTGACGAGTTCTACCGCCGTGCCGTGGCGGACGGCCAGCAAGCGGTGATCCATGCGCTGATGCACGGTGACAACCTTTCGGCCCGGATGAGCGAGGGCCGCAACGCCCGGGTGTTCCGCCGCTACGCCCTGTTCGGGCGGGCGCTGTGACCGCCGGGCTGCTCGCCCCGTTCCTCGACGCCTGCGCGCGGTTCCCCGACCGCCGGGCCATCGTCGGGCGCGACGGGGTGGCGGTGAGCTATGCGGAACTGCGCGACGGGGCGGCGGCGCTGGCGGGGGACTGGCGCGCACGCGGGCTTGGGCCGGGGCAAAGGGTGCTGGTGGCGCATCCGGTGTCGATCCCGCTTTACCGGGCGCTGATCGCGGTCTGGATGTCGGGCTGTTCGGCGATCTTCCCCGAACCCTTCGCCGGGATCGCGGGCCTGCGCCATGCCCGCAGGCTGCTGGAACCGCAATGGGCGGTCTCGAACCGGGTCGGGCGGCTGTTGCTCCCGCTGCTCGCGGGTGGCGGGATGCGGATGCTTTCCCCCTCGGGCCGGGGCGCGCCGGTGGAACCCGCGCCCCCGGCCGAGCCCGCACTCTACTCCTTCACCAGCGGCTCGACCGGGGCGGCGAAATGCATCCCGCGCAGCCATGCGCTGATGCTGGCGCAAAGCGCGGCGGTGTCGCGGGTGCTGGCCTCGGACCGGCCCGAGGTCGATCTGGTCTGGTTCCCGGTCTTCGTGCTGGCCTGCCTTGCGAACGGCGGCACCGCGGTTCTGCCGGATTCCGCGCTGAAACGCCCGGACCGGCCGGACACGCGGGCACTGGCACGGCAGGCGGCAGCCGAAGGCGTGACCCGGCTGCTCGCCCCACCCGCGGTGGCGATGGCGCTCGCCGGACATGGCGACATGCCCCGCCTGTCAAAACTGTTCACCGGCGGCGGGCCGGTGCTGCCGCAGCACTTCGCCGCGCTTGGCCGGATCGCCGATGAGGTGGTGGCGATCTACGGTTCGACCGAGGCCGAGCCGGTCGCGGTGCTGTCGTCGCACGACCTCGCGCCCGAAGACCTTGACGCGATGCGGGCCGGGGCCGGGCTGCTTGCGGGCCGGGTGGTCGAGGGGCTCGACCTGCGGATCGAAGCGGACGAGATACAGGTCGCCGGCCCGCATGTGGTGCCCGCCTATCTCGACCCGCGCCACGATGCCGGGAACAAGATCGCCGAGGCCGGGTGCATCTGGCACCGCACCGGCGACGGCGGGCGGCTGGACGGACAGGGCCGCCTGTGGCTGCGCGGGCGGCTGGCGGGGCGCGTCGGCGGGCTCTGGCCGCTTGAGGTCGAGGTGGCCGCGCTTTCGCATCCCGGCATCCGCGCGGCGGCGCTGGCCCGGCAGGGCGACAGGCCGGTGCTGGCGGTCGTCCGCGCGCCTGGCGCGGCGCTGCCCGAGGGGATCGGCGGTGTCGCGCGGGTGGTCGAGCTTGACGCCCTGCCGATGGACCGCCGCCATGCCTCCAAGCTCGACTATACAAGGCTTGAGGCGCTGATCGCCCGCAGGGCAGGGCGGCGGGGCTGAGCCTTACCCCTTGGCGGTGTCTGTCTTGCGTGTCGGTCGGCATCGCTGCCCATGGCCAATCCATTGCAACAGAGGGCAGCGGCCGACCGCCGGGTGGCCGCTGCTACGACTGTTCCGGGCAAAACAGCACTCCAGCCTCCCCGCCCCCTTACCCATCGTCAGGCACCGCCACCACCGCCACGCAGTCTCCCGGCTTCACCAGCCCCGGGAAATGCCGGGCGGCGAGCAGCCCGTCCATCCGCGCTGCGATCTCCTCGGGCGCCGCGCCCGTGCGGCCAAGCGGATGGATCCGCGCCAGCACCTGTCCGGCCCGGACCGGATCGCCCAGATCCGCGCAGGGTTCCAGCAGCCCGCCCGCCCCGGCGAAGGTGAAGCAGTCGTCGCCGGGCATATCCAGCCAGCGGGTCGCCAAAGGCTCGGGCGTGCCCGCCATCACCCCGGCGGCGCGCAGCAGGTTCCACACCCCGCGTTTCGCGATCCCCGCCGAGCGCGCCGTGGCGGTGCCGCCGCCGCCCAGTTCCGTGGTGACGAAGACCTTGCCCATCTCCTCGGCGGCGGTGTCATACATGCCCACCGCGTCGATCTCCAGCATCCGGACCGACCAGGGCGCACCGAAGGCCCGCACCAGATCGAAGGCTCTCGCCTCCTGCGCCCTGACCGCCGCCGACTGGCCGGGCAGGACATGCGCGGCGCAAAACGGCAGAAAGTCCAGCGTCCGCCCGCCCGAGTGGAAATCCAGCACCACATCGGCCATCGGCAGCAGCACGCGCTGGAAATAGTCGGCGATCTTCTCGGTCACCGTCCCGTCGGGGCGCCCCGGAAAGGCGCGGTTCATGTTGCCCCGGTCGATGGGCGAGGTCCGGGTGCCCGCAAGGAAGGCCGGATGATTCATCGCCGGGACGATGATCACCGTGCCCGTGACCTGACCCGCTGTCAGCCGCAGCGCCAGATCGTAAAGCGCGATCGGCCCTTCGTATTCGTCACCATGGTTGCCGCCGGTCAGCAGCACCACCGGCCCTTCGCCGTTCCTGACCACCGTCAGCGGGATCATCACCGAACCCCAGGCGGAATCGTCCCGGCTGTAGGGCAGGCGCAGGAAACCGTGCTGCACGCCGTTCGCGCCGAAATCCACCGTGGCCACGACCGGCGAGGGCCGCAGCGCCGGGGCCTGCAAGGGAAGCTGCATCGCCTACTCCTTCACCATGAGACTGCGCGGCACATTGGCCAGACATTCCACCCCGGTGTCGGTGATCAGGATCGATTCGGTGATCTCCAGCCCCATGTCTTCCAGCCACAGCCCGGTCATGAAATGGAAGGTCATGCCGGGTTGCAGTTCGGTGCGGTCGCCGGGACGCAGGCTCATGGTGCGCTCGCCCCAGTCAGGAGGATAGCTGAGGCCGATGGAATAGCCGGTGCGGTTGTCCTTGACGATGCCGTGTTTCGCCAGAACGCCGAAGAAGGCGTTGGCGATGTCTTCGCAGGTGTTGCCGGGTTTCGCGGCGTCCAGCCCGGCCTCCATCCCCTCCAGCGTGGCGGATTCGGCGTCCAGAAACGCCTGTGTGGGTTTGCCGAGGAACACCGTGCGCGACAGCGGCACGTGGTAGCGGTTGTAGCAGCCGGCAACCTCGAAAAACGTGCCCTCGCCCGCCTTCATCGGCCGGTCGTTCCAGGTCAGATGCGGCGCCGATGCCTCGGCCCCCGAGGGCAGAAGCGGCACGATGGCCGGATAGTCGCCGCCGATCCCGTCCACGCCGCGGATGCCGACATCATAGATTTCCGCCACCAGATCGCATTTGCGCATCCCCACCTCGATCTTTTCGATGATGCGGGCATGCATCGCCTCGACGATGCGGGCGGCGGTGCGCATGTAGCCGATTTCGGTCGGGGATTTCACCGCGCGCTGCCAGTTGACCAGCCCGGTCGTGTTGGAGAACCGCGCGTCGGGCAGGCCCTTCACAAGGCTGGCGAAGGCGGCGGCCGAGAACCAGTAGTTGTCCATCTCGACCCCGATCCGCAGCCCGCCCCAGCCCCGGTCCTTCAGTTGCGCGGCGAGGTAGTCCATCGGGTGGTGTTCGGTCGATTGCACGTAATGGTCGGGGTAGCCGATGATATTGGCGTGATTCAGATACGCCGTCAGTTTCGCGCCGTTCGCGTCCTGCCCGCGCCCATACCAGAGCGGCTCGCCCGAGGGCGGCACGATCACCGCCTGATGGACATAGAACGACCAGCCGTCATAGCCGGTCAGCCAGGCCATGTTGGACGGGTCCGAGACGATCAGCAGATCGACGCCCCTTTCCTCCATGGCCTTGCGGGTGCTGGCCAGCCGGGTCTCGTATTCGGAAAGAGTGAACTTCAGGTTAGATCGGGTTTCCCCCTGCATTGCAGTGTATTTCATGGCGTTTTCCATATAGCCCGGCACCGCGCCGGGTCAGCTTTCGATGACCGTCCCTTCCGCTTCGGCCCGCGCCCGCGCGAAGGCGAGCGTGGCGATGGCGGTATCCTGAATCCCCGTGCCGGTGAGGTCGGCAAGGGTGATCTGCCCTGCCTCCGTCCGCCCCGGCCTCTGCCCGGCCACGATCTGGCCCAGTTCGGGGAAATCCCCGTCCGCAACCACCCCGGCGGCGATTGCGTGGTGCAACTCGCCAAGGTGCCGGGTCTGCGACAGCCGGTCCGCGACATAGACCGCCCGTGCCAGCAGCGCGGGTGCGACCTCGTTCTTGTGTCCGGCGTCCGCGCCCATGGCGGTGATGTGCTGGCCCGGCTCGGCCCGGTGCAGGATCGGCGCGGTGGCGGGGGTGGTGGTGACCACCACATCCGCGCCTGCGACCGCCGCCTCCGCATCGGCCACGGCCTGCACCGGAAAGCCCAGCCGCGCGGTCATCTCCGCCGCCATGGCCCCGGCCTTCGCGCCATCGCGCGCCCAGACCCGTGCCCCGGTCAGCGGCCGCACCAGCGCCAGCGCCGCAAGCTGCATCCGCGCCTGCATCCCCGCGCCCAGCACCGCCGCCACGGCCGCGTCGGGCCGGGCGAGGTGCTTCGCCGCCACCGCCCCGGCGGCGGCGGTGCGCAGGTCGGTCAGGTAGCCGTTGTCCAGAAGCAGCGCCTGCACCTGCCCGGTGGTGGCCGACAAGAGCACCATCAGCCCGCCGGTCGAGGGCAGGCCCAGTTTCGGGTTGTCGAAGAACCCCGGGCTGATCTTGATCGCGAACCCGTCCAGCCCCGGCACATAGGCGGTCTTCACATCGACCTCGCCGTTGTGTTCGGGAATGTCCAGCCGCAGGATCGGCGGCATGGCCACGGGCTTCGTCGCCAGCGCCGCGAAGGCATTCTCGATGCAGTCCACCGCCGCAAGGTCCAGGGGCAGGATGCGGCGCAACTCGGCCTCGGTCAGGATCGCCATCCGTGTCATGCCACCGCCTCCTCCAGCCCGTCCGCCCCGTCCAGCACCCGCCGGTGCAGCCCCATGTCGATGTTGCGCCCGGAAAGGATCGCCACGGTGGGGCCGTCCGGCGTCACCTTGCCCGCCAGCAGCGCCGCGATGCCCACCGCACCCGCGCCCTCGACGATCTCGCGTTCATTGCTGTAGGCGTGGCGGATGCCCGCGGAGATCTCGGCCTCGGTCAGCAGCACCACGTCGTCGAGCAACGCGCGGCACATGGCGAAGGTCAGCCGGTTCGCCATGCCGATCCCGCCGCCCAGCGAATCCGCCAGCGTCGGCTGTTCCTCGACCGCCACCGGCCGCCCGGCGGCAAGGCTTGCCGCCATCGCCGCGCCGCGCTCCATGCTGACGCCGATCACCCGCACCGCGGGGCAGCGTGCCTTGACCGCCGCCGCCACCCCGGCCGCCAGCCCGCCGCCCGAAAGCGGCACCAGCAGCACGGCAAGATCCGGCTGCGCCAGGGCGATCTCCAGCCCCAGCGTGCCTTGCCCCGCCACCACCTCGGGCGCGTCGAAGGGCGGGATCAGGGTCAGGCCGTCATCGCGCGCCAGCCGTTCGGCCTCGACCTCGGCCTCGTCCTGCGAGCGGCCGGCGATGCGGGTCTCGGCCCCCAGCGCGGCGATGGCGTCGCGCTTGTTCATGGGCACCAGTCGCGACATGCACACCACCGCCCGCGCGCCCTCCGCCTTCGCGGCATGGGCAATCGCCCTTCCGTGGTTGCCGGTCGAGACCGTGACCACCCCGCGCGCCAGCGCCTCGGGCGGCAGCGACAGCACCGCGTTGGTGGCGCCGCGCAGCTTGAAGGCGCCGGTGATCTGGTGATGCTCGCATTTCAGCGCCACCGGCACACCGCACAGCGCACTCAGCGAGGGCGAAGGCTCCAGCGGGGTGCGGCGGATACGGGCGGCGATCCGGTCGCGGGCGGTCTCGATGTCGGCGGCGGTGACAAAGGCCGTGGTCATGCCGCGCCCTCCGCCCCTGGCCCGTCCAGCGCCATCAGCCGGGCGCCGCCCGCCACCGGGGCCACGCCGCACAGCCGCAAACAGGCCCATGCGGTGGCAAGATTGCTGGTGACGACCGGGCGGCCGGTTGCCGCCTCGATCCGCGCCGCCACCCCCGCCGCCCGCAAGGCGGTGCAGGAGACGAACAGTGCGTCCGAGGCCGGATCCAGCGCCTCGACGGCATGGGCCGCGATCTCATCGGGGGCGATCCGGGCCATCTCGCGGTCATCCTCCATCCCGAAACAGGTCAGCCGGTCGATCCCGAAACCCTGCGCCGTGAAGTAATCGTGCATCGGCGCGGCGGTTTCTTCTGTATAGGGCGTCAGCAGCGATATCCGCCGCGCTCCCAGCGCCCGCAGCCCGGCCACCGCCGCCGCCGTGGGCGTCACCACCGGCGCACCGGGCTTGCCCGCGTTCAGCGCCGCCGCCACCGTCGCTTCGCCGATCACCACCGAGGCCGAGGTGCAGGAATAGACCAGCGCATCCAGCGCCTCGCCCGGCAGGATCAGCGCGGCGGCGGCCGCAAGCCCCGGCTGCATGGCGCGCAGGTTCGCGGGCGTCACCGGATTGGCATAGGCGACCCGGCTGGCATAGACGCCGATCCCGGGGCCAGCGACCATGCGGGCGAAATCCGTCTCGGTCGTGTGGTCGGTGGCCAGCACCACCAGCCCCACCCGTCCTGCCATCGCGCGAGGGTCAAGACGCGGCCTCATGATTGCTCGATCCGCCCGTAGCGTCGTTCCAGCCACCGAAGCCCGAAGACCGAGATCAGGCTGATCACGAGGAAGATCACCCCCACCATCGTCATCGGCTCGACATAGCGGTAATGGGTGTTGGCGATGATCCGCGCCTGACCCATCAGTTCAAGCACCGTGATCGCCATCAGCAGCGGCGTCTCCTTGAACATGGCGATCAGGTAGTTCGCCAGCGCCGGGATCATCGGCGGCATCGCCTGCGGCAACACCACATGCACCCATGTCTGGCGCGGGGTCAGGTTGGCGGCGCGTGCGGCCTCCCACTGGCCGCGCGGGACGTTCTCGATCCCCGAGCGGTAAACCTCGGAGGCATAGGTGGCATAATGCAGCCCCAGCCCGATCACCCCGGCCACCAGCGGCGGCAGCAGGATGCCGAAATCCGGCAGCACGTAGAAGATGAAGTAAAGCTGCACCAGCAGCGGCGTGCCGCGGATGAATTCGACGATAAAGCCGGTGCCGCGCGACACGACGCGCGAATGCGACCGGCGCAGCAGCGCGAAGACCAGCCCCATGACGGCGGCCAGAACGGCCCCCAGCAGGGTGGCCAGCAGGGTGAGCTTCAGCCCCTCCATCAGTTGCGGCATGATCCGGGCGACGAATTCCCAATCCCATTCCATGGCTCACCTCACCCCGTCGAGACCGCGCGTCACCCGCCGTTCCAGCCGCCGCATCCCCCAGGAGATCAGCAGCGCCATGGCGAAGTAGAGCACGAGAATGGTAGCGAAGGGGATCAGCGTGCTGCCGGTCTGCGCCCGCACCACCTGCGCCTGAAAGGTCATGTCCGAGAGCGAGATCAGCGACACCACCGCCGTTGCCTTCAGCAGTTCGATGGCATTGTTGCCGAAGGTCGGCAGCATCAGCGGCAGCGCCTGCGGCAGCAGGATATGCCGCATCCGCTGGAACCGCGTCAGGTTGAGCGCGATACAGGCTTCGCGCTGCGTCCTTGGCACGGCAAGGATCGCGCCGCGCACCACCTCGGCCCCGTAGGCGCCGACGTTGAGACCCAGCGCCAGAACCCCGGCCTGCAAGGGAGTAAGCGTGATGCCCGCGAAGGGCAGCACGAAATAGGCCCAGAACAGTTGAACGAAGATCGAGGTGCCCCGGAAGAACTCGATATAGGCGGTGGCCAGCGCGCGGATCGCGAAGAACCGCGACACCCGTCCCAGCCCGGCGGTGAAGGCCGCCACCAGCGCCAGCGCCGACCCCATCACCGTAAGCTGCGCCGTCACCAGCGCGCCTTGCAGGATCAGCGCCAGATACCCCGACCAGTCGCCCATGAACGCCCCCTTTGCGGCCACCCTGTCGGGACCGCGCCGGAAAGACGCGGCCCCCGTTACTCGGTCACCTGCCACTCGTTATGCGGTCACTCCTGCGCGCAAAGCTCTTCGCGCGTGGTGGAGATGGCCGCGGCGGCGGAAAAGCCGTAGGGCTCGATGATCGCGGCGAATTCGCCGGATTCCTTCATCGCCGCCAGTTCCACGTCGAAGGCGTCGCGCAGCGATTCGTCGCCGATGCGGAAGGCGGCGCCGTCGCAATAGACCGGGCCGTCAAGGACGGGGGCGACCATTTCCAGCCCGTCGTCGCCCGCGAGCCGCAACAGATCGCTGATCGACAGCACCGGCAGCGAATAGACCTCGATCCGGCCGCCCTGCAACATGCTGATGCCGCTCTGGCCGTCCGGCACCACGATCACCCGGTCGCGCGGCACGCCCGCAGCCAGCGCCAGCCGTTCCTCGGTGCCGCCGCCGGGGGCGCCGATGCGGGCGGTCGGATGGGCGGCGATATCGGCAAAGCTGGTCAGCCCCAGCGGGTTGCCCGCGGGCACCGCGAAAGCCTCGGCGTCGCACAGCACGGGTTCCGAATAGGCCACCGCCGCGCAGCGTTCGGGGCGCATGAACAACCCGGCGGTCACCACGTCATGGCGCCGCGCCTGAAGCCCGGGGATCATCGCGCCGTATTCCGAGATCGAGGCCACCACCTCGGGCACGCCGAGCCGGCTGAAGATCTCGCGCGCCACATCGGGCGCCGCGCCCGAAACCGTGCCGTCGGCGGCAACGGCGGTGAACGGGGGTTCGTTGGCGATGGCGATCCGGGCGAAACCCTGTTCGCGCAACTGTTCCAGCTTGTCGGCCACTGCGGGCCCGGCCAGCCCGAGCGCGAGGACCGAGGCCCCGGCCGCTGCCTTGATCACGTTCTTCATGTTCATGTCATCTCTCCTCTGTTGGCGGTATTGCCGGGTCAGACCCGGTGCCCGGCAGCGACGATCTTGCGCAGGAAAGCCTGCGTCCGCTCCTGCTGGGGGTTGGTGAAGATCTGCGCGGGCGGCCCCTGTTCGACGATCCGGCCCCGGTCGAAGAACAGCACCCGGTCGGCGAAATCGCGGGCAAAGCCCATCTCGTGCGTGACCAGCAGCATGGTCATGTCGGTCTCGGCGGCAAGGCGGTGCATGACGTTCAGCACCTCCTCGACCAGTTCGGGGTCGAGCGCCGATGTCACCTCGTCGAACAGCATGATCTTCGGCTGCAAGGCCAGCGCCCGGGCGATGGCGACCCGCTGTTTCTGCCCGCCGGAAAGCTGCGACGGCATGGACTTCGCCTTGTCGGCCATGCCCACCATTTCCAGCAGTTCCATGGCCCGCGCCTCGGCCTCGGCCCGGGGGACGTTCTGGGTCAGCATCGGCGCCAGCGTGACGTTGCCCAGCACCGACTTGTGCGGGAACAGGTTGAAGTGCTGGAACACCATGCCGATCTTGCGCCGCATCCGGTGCAGATGCGCCTCGTTGGCGGGCACCTCCACCCCGTTCTTCATCATGTGGTAAAGCTGTTCGCCCTCGACCTCGATATGCCCGCCCGAGATCGTCTCAAGCGTCATCAGGATGCGCAGGATCGTGGTCTTGCCCGACCCCGACGGCCCGATCAGCGCCAGCTTCTCGCCCGGCATGATGTCGATCGAAAGCCCGTCCAGAACGGTAAGCGATCCGAAGCTTTTGCTGATGTTGTCGATTCGTATGATCGGCGCAGTCATCCCGCCCCCTGGCTGCTCGGCGTTCGCTTTCAGGCATACGCCCGCAAGTTATCATGTCAATTCATAAAATAATATCATGACAATTTTCGACCGTGCTCTCCCTTTTCTTGTTCCGCGATGATGAAAACGGGGGTCTGCGCGCTGTGCTGGAAACTTTGCCAAACAAGCAAAGGGCAGCGCAACAGAGGGCAGCGGCCGACCGCGGGTGGCCGCTGCAACGATTGTGTCTGGCAGTTTATGGCACCGAGTACCCCTCGCTCAGAGCATGTTGAAACGTTGCAATAGCGGCCGCCCGTGCGGGCGGTCGGCCGCTGCCCGGGCCGCTGAAGCGGCTGTTCCGGGCATGGGCTCCGAATGGGTCTTGCCTTCCGGTCTGCCCACATCCCCCGTCAGATCGACAGCATCAGCTCTTCCGGATCCGCGAGCATCAGCGAGGCGATCGCCCCCAACCCGGCCCGCAACTCGGACTCCGAGGTCGAGCCGACCGAGATCCGCACCGCCTGCGGCCATGGCCCCTCGCCGATGCGGAAGGCGGTGCCCGGCGCGATGGCCACCCCGCGCTGGCGGGCCTGCGAGACGAACATGTCCTCGTTCTGGCCGGGGCGCAGCGGCAGCCACAGGTGCAGGCTCTGGGGATGGGCACGGAACGGGATGTCCGCCAGCGCGGCGGCGGCAATGGCGTGGCGGCGGGCCAGCGCATCGCGCTGCCAGGCGATGAACGCCTCGACCGTGCCGTCACCGATCCAGCGCGCGGCGATCTCGGCCATCGTCGGGTTGGCGATCCAGTTTATCGCCAGGTGCCGGTTGGCGGCGGCGGCGGCGAAACGGTCGGGCACGGCAAGATAACCAAAGCGCAGCCCCGGCACGGCAACCTTGGTGAAACTGGCGATATGCAGCGTCCGTTCCGGCGCGATGGCGGCCAGCGGCGGCGGGCGATCCGCGACCAGCGGGCCCAGAACGTCGTTCTCGATCAGCGCCAGATCGTGCCGCCGCGCCACTTCGGCCAGTTCCGCGCGCCGGTCCGCGCCCATCAGCGCCGTCTGGGGATTGACCACGGTGGGTTGCAGGAACACCGCCCGGATGCCACCCGCCCGGCACAGCGCGTCAAGCGCCCCGGGCAGCATCCCCTCATCGTCGCCCGCGACCGCATGCGGCGTGATACCCAGATAACCCGCAAGCGGCACCAGCATGTGGTGGCTCATGCTTTCGGCGGCGATGGCCGCGCCGGGGGGGGCCGTGCTCATCAGCGCGGCGGCGATGGCCGGGCTTGCGCCGTTGGTCAGGATGATGTTGTGCGCCGGCACATCAAGCCCGCAGCGGCGCAGCCAGTCCGCCGCGATGCTCCGATGCCGTGGAAAGACCACGTTCGGCCGGAACGACAGCACCGACGAGGGCGGCAGCGTCTCGGCCAGGCACCGCAGCGCCTCGCGCATTTTTTCCAGGTGAAACAGGTCGCTGACCGGCTTGAGGATCGACAGGTCGATCACCTCGCCCAGCCGTTCCGGCAGATAGGGCGGGTCGCGCTCGGCCCTTGCGGCGCGCACGAAACTGCCGCGCCCGACCTCGCCCGCGATCAGCCCGCGCCGGGTCAGTTCTTCATAGGCGCGGCTGACGGTCTGCACCGAAAGCCCCAGATCGTCGGCCATGCGCCGGTGCGGCGGCAGCCGCGCGCCCTCGGCCAGATCGCCGTCGGCAATGGCGCGGGCGATCTGTTCGGCCAGCGAGAGATAGGCCGGGCGGATCAGGGTCGCGGGATCGGGGCGCCAGTTTGTCATGACTTCCGCATCATTCATTTTCATGGCAAGAGTGGGCAAAACCAGATCAATTTACAACCGGAAACCGCCCGGATGAAACTCGACGCGACCGACCTGCGCATCCTCGACGCGATCCAGCGCGACGGGCGCATCACCAAGCTGGCGCTGGCGGAGCGGGCCGGGCTCTCGGCCTCGCCCTGCTGGGTGCGGCTGCGGCGGCTGGAGAAGGCGGGGATCGTCACCGGCTATCACGCAAGGATCGCGCCGCGCCGGGTCGCGCCGGTGACCGAGGTGATGCTGGAGGTCACGCTGGCCAGCCACCGCCAGGCGGATTTCGCCAGGTTCGAAGGCGCGGTGGCCAGGATGCCCGAGATCACCGCCTGCTGGTCGGTCGGCGGCGGGGTGGATTACTTCCTGATGGTGATGGTGCCGGATATCACCGCCTATCAGGCGCTGGTCGATGACCTGCTGGCGCGCGAGATCGGCATCGACCGCTACTTCACCTATGTCGTCACCCGCACGGTGAAAGAGGGCGCGCCGCTGCCGCTCACCGCCCTGCTGCCGGTGGAGCGCCAAAGCAATTACAGAAAAAGTTGACAGACTTTTTCGGTTCGAAATTGCGGAAAAACAATAGCCTGAAGCATTCCGGCCGTTTCAGTGAACGGCCGGAACGCTTCAGAAATTCTGTCTGCCGCCGCCCCGATCTTCGGCCCGTCCTTCTGTCGCGGGCCGGTGGAACGGCCCCATCCATGCGCCCGCTTCGGGCAGGATCGGCGGCGTGATCCATGCCGGAGAGACAGGACATGACCGCCGCTTTCGCGCCTCCCACCGCCGCCTTGCCCGCCCGCCTCGCCGACCCGGACCTTCTGCGCGAGCGCGCCTTCATCGACGGGCGCTGGACCGCCGCGCCGGACGGGCGCAGCTTCGAGGTGACCGACCCGGCGAGCGGAGCGGCCATCGCCCGGGTGGCGGCTCTCGGTGCGGCGGACACCACCCGGGCCATCGACGCCGCCGCCCGCGCCTTCCCGCTCTGGCGCGACCTTCCGCCCGCCGAACGCGGCCGCATCCTGCGCCGCTGGCACGGTCTGATGCTGGACGCGCAGGAGGATCTGGCGCTGCTGATGGTGCTGGAACAGGGCAAGCCGATGGCCGAGGCGCGGGGCGAGATCGCCTATGCCGCCTCCTTCCTCGACTGGTATGCCGCCGAGGCGCAGCGGATGAACGCCGAGGGCATCACCTCGCATCTGCCCGGCGCGGAAACCTTCCTGCGGCGCGAGGCGATCGGCGTCGCCGGGCTGGTGACGCCGTGGAACTTTCCCTCAGCCATGCTGGCGCGCAAGGCGGCGGCGGCGCTGGCGGCGGGCTGCACGGTGGTGGCGCATCCTTCCTCCGAGACCCCGCTGTCGGCGCTGGCGCTGGCGGAACTGGGCGCGCGCGCCGGGCTGCCCGCGGGCGCGTTGAACGTGCTCACCGGCCCGGCGGCGGAGATCGTCGGGCGGCTCTGCGAGGACGCCCGGGTGCGGGTGCTGAGCTTCACCGGCTCGACCGGGATCGGCCGCCGGATCGCCGCGCAATGCGCGCCGACGGTGAAGCGGCTGGTGCTGGAACTGGGCGGCCACGCACCCCTGATCGTGTTCGACGACGCCGACCCCGAGAAGGCCGCCGATATCGCCATGGCGGCCAAGTTCGCCACCTCGGGGCAGGACTGCCTGGCCGCCAACCGGATCTACGTCCAGCGCGGCATCATGGAACCTTTCCTGCGCGCCTTCCGCACCCGGATCGCGGCGCTGAACACCGGCCCCGGCCTCGACCCGAAGAGCGACATCGGCCCGCTGATGCACGCCCGCGCCGTGGCCAAGGCCGAAGCGCAGATCGCCGATGCGCAGGCCCGCGGCGCAAGGCTGCTGGAAGGCGGCGCGCGCCACCCGGCGGGGCCGCTGTTCCTCGCGCCGACGCTGCTCGCGGACGTGCCCGACGATGCACAGATCATGCACGAGGAAAGCTTCGCCCCCGTGGCCGCCGTCGCCCCTTTCGACACCGAAGCCGAAGTCGTCAGCCGCGCCAATGCCACCGAATACGGGCTGGTCGCCTATGTGGTCACCGAAAACGGCGCGCGGCAGATGCGGCTGGCCCGGGCGCTCGACTACGGCATGGTGGCGGTCAACCGGGTGAAGATCACCGGCGCGCCGGTGCCCTTCGGCGGCTGGAAACAGTCCGGCCTCGGCCGCGAGGGCGCGCGCCAGGGGCTGGAGGCGTTCACCGAACTCAAGTATCTGTGCATCGACACCGGAGCCTGAAATCCCCCTGCACTTCATCTTTCCAGAAATACTCCACGGGGGTGCGGGGGTGTGAAACCCCCGCTCCCGCACTTTCCGCCCCGCGCCACGCCAGACCGAAGGACACCGCCATGGACAGCCGCACCAACGAACTCGCCGCCTGGGACCGCGACCACTTCTTCCACCCCTCGACCCATATGGGCACCCATGCGCGGGGTGAATCCCCCACCCGGCTGATCGACCGGGCCGAGGGCGTCTGGATCACCGACCGCGACGGCAGGCGCAGCCTCGATGCCTTCGCCGGGCTCTACTGCGTCAACGTGGGCTACGGCCGGCCCGAGATCGCCGAGGCCATCGCCGAACAGGCCGGAAAGCTCGCCTATTACCACGCCTATGTCGGCCACGGCACCGAGGCTTCGGTCACGCTGTCGCGGATGATCGTCGAGCGCGCGCCCGAGGGCATGAGCCGGGTCTATTTCGGCCTCGGCGGTTCGGACGCCAACGAGACCAACATCAAGCTGATCTGGTATTACAACAACATCCTTGGCCGGCCGGAAAAGAAGAAGATCATCTCGCGCTGGCGGGGCTATCACGGCTCGGGCGTGATGACCGGCAGCCTGACCGGGCTGGAGCTGTTCCACAACGCCTTCGACCTGCCGCGCGCGCCGATCCTGCACACCGAGGCGCCGTATTACTTCCGCCGCGCCGACCCTGCGCAAAGCGAGGAGCAGTTCTCGCAGCACTGCGCCGACCGGCTGGAGGAGATGATCCTTGCCGAAGGGCCGGAGACCGTGGCCGCCTTCATCGGCGAGCCGATCCTCGGCACCGGCGGCATCGTGCCGCCGCCCGCGGGCTATTGGGAGAAGATCCAGGCGGTGCTGGAGAAATACGACGTGCTGCTGGTGGCCGACGAGGTGGTGACCGGGTTCGGCCGACTGGGGACCATGTTCGGCTCGGACCATTACGGGATGCGTCCCGACCTGATCACCATCGCCAAGGGGCTGACTTCGGCCTATGCGCCGCTGTCGGGCTCGATCGTATCGGAACGGATGTGGTCGGTGCTGGTCGAGGGCTCGGACCGGCTCGGGCCGCTGGGGCATGGCTGGACCTATTCGGCGCATCCGATCTGTGCCGCCGCCGGGGTGGCCAATCTGGAACTGATCGACCGGCTGGGGCTGGTCGAAAACGCCCGCGACACCGGGGCATATTTCCGCGCCGGGCTGGCGGAGGCGCTGGCGGGCCACGCCCATGTCGGCGAGGTGCGCGGCGACGGGCTGCTGGCGGCGGTCGAGTTCGTCGAGGACCGGGCCGGGCGGCGCCTCTTCGACCCGGCCCGCAAGATCGGCCCGGCGGTGGCGTCGGCGCTTCTGGAACGCGGCGTGATCGGCCGGGCGATGCCGCAGGGCGACATCCTCGGCTTCGCCCCGCCGCTGTGCCTGACCCGGGAGGAGGCCGACACCATCGTCGCCGCGACGCGGGCGGCGGTCGAGGCGGTGCTGGGCAAGGGCTGAAGGCGCGGCGGCATATGTGCCCCGGGATCGGCGGCGTCCCGGGGCCGAGGATCGGAAGATGGTGCAGGGAAACGGCGTCAGGATATCCCCCGGCTCGTTCCAGCGCCCCGCCCGGAATCAAGGCGGCAAGCGCCGCCGGGCAGCGGCCGCCAGTGTTCCGCCCGGATTCAGGCCCGAACCGTCCCGTCGCCCTCGACCAGATACTTGAAACTGGTAAGCTGCTCGGCCCCGACCGGGCCGCGGGCGTGCATCTTGCCGGTGGCGATGCCGATCTCGGCGCCCATGCCGAACTCGCCGCCGTCGGCGAACTGGGTCGAGGCGTTGCGCATCAGGATCGCGCTGTCGAGCCGCGAGAAGAACCGCTCCGCCGCCGCGTCGTCCTCGGTCAGGATCGACTCGGTATGGTTCGACCCATGGCGGCGGATATGGGCGATGGCGCCGTCCACACCGTCCACCACCTCGGCGGCGATCACCATGTCCAGGAACTCGCGGCCGAAATCGTCCGGCACGGCCGCCACTACGCCGGGCAGATGCGCCAGCCCCGCCCCGGCGCGGACCTCGACCCCGGCACCGACCAGATCGGCAACGATCCGCGCCCCGAGCCCATCGACGATATCGCGGTGGATCAGCAGACACTCCGCCGCACCGCAGATGCCGGTGCGCCGGGTCTTGGCGTTCAGCACCACCCGGCGGGCCTTCTCCTCATCCGCCGCCTTGTCCACGTAAACATGGCAGACGCCTTCAAGATGGGCGAAGACCGGCACCCGCGCCTCGGCCTGCACCAGCCCGACCAGACCCTTGCCGCCGCGCGGCACGATCACGTCGATATACCCGACCATGCGCAGCATTTCGGCCACCGCCGCCCGGTCGCGGGTCGGCACAAGCTGGATCGCGCCTTCGGGCAGGCCCGCCGCCCTCAGCCCGGCAAGCATCGCCCGGTGGATCGCCCCCGAGGAATGGAAACTTTCCGAACCGCCGCGCAGGATCACCGCGTTCCCGGCCTTGAGGCACAGCGCCCCTCCGTCCGCCGTCACGTTGGGCCGCGATTCGTAGATCACGCCGACCACACCCAGGGGTGTGCGCACCCGGCGGATACGCAGGCCCGAGGGCCGGTCCCATTCGGCGATTACCTCGCCCACCGGGTCTTTCTGTTCCGCCACCGCGCGCAGCCCGGCGACAATGCCCGCGATCCGCGCCTCGTCCAGCATCAGCCGGTCGGTCATCGCCGGTGACAGGCCCTTTTGCGCGGCCTCGGCCATGTCCTCGGCATTGGCGGCCAACACCACCTCGCGGCTGTCCCACAGGTTCCCGGCCGCCGCCAGCAGCGCGGCCCGGCGGCTGTCTGCGCCGGCCGAGGCCAGTTCCGCCGCCGCCGCCCGCGCGGTCTCGCCAATGCCGCGCATCAGCGCCGCGATATCGTTCTGGGCCATGTCCACGGGCACCCCCTGTTACGCCTGCATCACCATGTCGTCGCGGTGGATCAGCGCCGCCCGCCCCGGATAGCCGAGAATCGCCGGGATGTCACCCGAGCGCCGCCCGGCGATCGCCCCGGCCTCGGCCAGCGTGTAGCGCACCAGCCCCTTGCCCAGCGCCTCGCCGCCGGGGCCGAGGATCGCCACCGGATCGCCGCGCCCGAACCGGCCCGAGACCGCGACCACGCCCGCGGGCAGCAGCGACTTGCCCCCGGCCAGCGCCTTGACCGCGCCCGCGTCCACCGTGACCTCGCCGCGCGGCTTCATCGCCGCGATCCAGCGTTTGCGCGCCGCCTTCGGGTCGCCCATGGGCAGGAACCACGTCCGCGCCGCGCCCCCGGCCAGCGCCGACAGCGGCCGCATCACCGACCCCTCCATGATCGCCATGGCGCAGCCCCCGGCCACGGCGGTCTTCGCCGCCATCAGCTTGGTCTTCATCCCGCCCTTCGAGACACCCGAGACCGGATCGCCCGCCATCGCCTCGATCGCCGGGGTGATCCGCTCGACCAGATCGAAACGGGTGGCGGCGGGGTCTTCCTTGGGGTTGGCGGAATAGAATCCGTCCACGTCCGACAAGAGCACCAGCTGGTCCGCCCCCACCGTCACCGCGATCTGCGCCGCCAGCCGGTCGTTGTCGCCGAAGCGGATCTCATCGGTGGCCACCGTATCGTTTTCATTCACGATCGGCACGGTGCCGAGGCCCAGCAGCGTCTGCATCGTCGCGCGGGAATTCAGATAGCGGCGCCGGTCCTGCGTGTCCTCCAGCGTCACCAGCACCTGCGCGGTGACGATGCCGTGCGGCGCCAGCGCCTGTTCATAGGCGCGGGCGAGGCGGATCTGCCCGACCGCCGCCGCCGCCTGCGACTGTTCCAGCGCCAGCGTGCCCGCAGGCAGCCCCAGCACCCGCCGCCCCAGCGCGATGGAGCCGGACGACACGAGGATCACATCGGTCCCGCGCGCACGCGCCGCCGCCACGTCCTCGGCCAGCGCGACCAGCCAGTCCTGCCGCAGCCCGCTGTCCTGATCGACCAGCAGCGCCGAGCCGATCTTGACCACCAGCCTGCGTGCGCGGGCAATGTCGGGGGTCAGGGCCGCCACGGCGTGCCCTCTTCCTCGTCCCCCGCCGGGGCGATATGCGCCATGAGCGCGCGCAGCACCTCGGGGATGCCCGTGCCGCTGACGCCCGAGACCAGCAGCACCGGGCCCGCCACCGCCTCCAGTTCCGCCCTGCGCTCCTCCAGCGTCTCGGGGTCGAGCGCGTCGATCTTGTTCAGCGCGGTGATCCGGGGCTTCGCGGCCAGCGCCGGGGAATAGGCGGCCAGTTCCCGCAGGATTGTCGTGCAGTCGCCCGCCACGTCCTCGGATGTGCCATCGACCAGATGCAAGAGCACCGCGCACCGCTCCACATGGCCGAGGAACAGATCGCCCAGCCCGCGCCCCTCGCTCGCCCCCTCGATCAGGCCGGGGATATCGGCCATGACGAATTCCTTGCCGTCGATGCCGACAACGCCGAGGTTCGGGTGCAGCGTGGTGAACGGATAGTCGGCGATCTTCGGCCGCGCGTTCGAGGTCGCGGCGAGGAAGGTCGATTTTCCGGCATTGGGCAGGCCCAGAAGCCCGGCATCGGCGATCAGCTTGAGCCGCAGCCAGATCGCGCGCTCCACCCCTTCCTGCCCCGGATTGGCGCGCGCGGGGGCGCGGTTGGTCGAGGTCTTGAACCGCAGGTTGCCCCAGCCGCCGTTGCCGCCCTTCGCCAGCAGCACCCGCTGGCCGACCTCGGTCAGGTCGGCGATCAGCGTCTCCTCGTCCTCGTCGAGGATCTCGGTCCCCACCGGCACCCGCAGCACGATATCGTCGCCCGACTTGCCGGTGCGCTGGCTGCCCATGCCGGGCTGGCCGTTCTTCGCGAAGAAATGCTGCTGGTAGCGGAAGTCGATCAGCGTGTTCAGCCCCTCGACCGCCTCGGCCCAGACCGAACCGCCGTTGCCGCCGTCGCCGCCGTCGGGGCCGCCGAACTCGATGAACTTCTCGCGCCGGAAGGAGACACAGCCCGAACCGCCGCCGCCCGAGCGGATATGGACCTTGGCGAGGTCGAGGAACTTCATGACGGTCACCTTCCGGGGTTGCTTCGCCTCTGGCGATACTGCCGGACGGGCGCGGGTTCAAGGGTGCGGGGGGTGCACAGGGGCGGCGTGCAGGCGGATTGCGCAGGAAACGGGTCGCTCTGCCCCGCCCCTGTGTGACATGCCGCAGGAGCGCGCGCCCGCCCGGCGGCACACCGGAAGCACTGGGGAACATCATGCCGCGACCGGCACAGCAGAACCGCCCGATGAACCCCCTCGAATGGGGAATGTTGCTGATACTTTCCGCCGTCTGGGGCGGGTCTTTCTTCTTCAACGGTGTGGCCGTGCGGGAACTGCCGGTGTTCAGCATCGTCGCCGCGCGGGTGATGCTTGCGGCGGCGATCCTGCTTGTCATCCTGCGCCTGCGGGGCGAGCGGCTGCCGCGTGACCGTGCGGTCTGGGCCGCCTTCTTCGGCATGGGTCTTCTGAACAACGCGATCCCGTTTGCGCTGATCGTCTGGGGGCAGGGCCATATCGCCTCGGGCGTTGCCTCGATTCTCAACGCCTCGACGCCGCTGTTTACGGTGATCCTCGCCCATGTCCTGACCGACGACGAACGCATGACCCGGGCGCGGCTGACCGGGGTCGTGACCGGCTTCGTGGGGGTTGCGGTAATGATCGGGCTCGATGAGCTGCGCGGGCTTGGCACTCGTCTCGCCGCGCAGCTGATGTGTCTGGCCGGGGCGACATCCTACGCGCTTGCGGGTATCTACGGGCGGCGGTTCAAGACGATGGGGATCGCACCGATGACCACCGCCGCCGGGCAGGTGATCGCGTCCAGCGTGATCCTGTTGCCGCTGATGTTGGTCATCGACCGGCCCTGGACACTGCCCGCCCCCGGCCCGGCGACGGTTCTTGCGCTGATCGGTGTCGCGGCGATTTCGACCGCGCTGGCCTATGTGCTCTATTTCCGCATCCTCGCCACGGCGGGGGCGACCAACCTGCTGCTGGTCACCTTCCTGATCCCGGTCAGCGCGATCCTGCTCGGGATACTGTTTCTGGGCGAAGTGCTGGAGGCGCGGCATCTGGCGGGCATGGTGCTGATCGGCCTCGGGCTTGCGGCACTGGACGGACGGCCGTGGAAATTCATCATGGTCGCGATTGGCCGCAACAGGAGGGTGATGCGATGACCGATACCGAAGACCTGCGCTGGCAGGCAGTGGAGAACTGCGACGTGCGCGCGGCGGGGTGTTTTGTGTTCGGACGGCACGCGACGGGGGTGTATTGCTCGCCGCTTTGCCGCATCCGGCCTGTCCGGCGCGGCGATGTGACATTCTTCGACACACCCGAAGCGGCGCGCGAGGCGGGTTTCCGGCCCTGCGGCGAATACTACCCGGATCAGGCCGGATGGCTGGCCGGGGCCAGCCGCTGGATGTGAACAGGCCCTGCCCCGCCGGTTCGCGACTCGCCGTTTTCGGACCTCATCATCCCGCGCCCCTCCCGCCGGGCGGCGCGACCGGCTACAGTGGCGGCATGCTCGATTTCGACACCTGCAACCAGGCCCGGCTGCGCCGCGACCCCGCCTTCGACGGGGTGTTCTTCACCGCCGTGCGCACCACCGGCATCTACTGCCGCCCGGTCTGCCCGGTGAAGCCTCCGCCCAGCCGAAACGTCAGCTTCTACCCCAGCGCGGCGGCGGCCGAGATGGCGGGCTACCGGCCCTGCCTGCGCTGCCGCCCCGAGACCGCGCCGTTCTGCCCGGCGTGGAACGGCACCCGGACCACGGTCGAGCGGGCGCTGAAGCTGATCGAGGACGGCGCGCTTGACCGCGGCACGGTGGGGGGGGCTGGCCGAGCGGCTCGGCGTCGGCGCGCGGCACCTGTCACGGCTGTTCGCGGATCAGGTCGGGGCCTCGCCGGTCCGGGTGGCGCAAAGCCTGCGGGTGCAGCGGGCCAAGCGGCTGATGGATGAAACCACCCTGCCGCTGGCCGGGATCGCCACCCGCGCCGGCTTCGGCAGCCTGCGCCGGTTCAACGCCGCCTTCGCCGCGCTCTACGGCCGCGCGCCCTCGACGATCCGGCGGGCGCGGCCCCGCCCGGACCCGGCGCCCCCTCAGACCATCTTGCGCAGATAGGTCCAGGTCGGCACCCGCGCGTTGCGGGCGACGCAGAAGGTTTCGGCATCGCCGAGATATTCGAACCCGCAATTCGTCAGCACCCGCGCCGAGGCCGGATTGTCCTGGAACACCGAGGCGAAGACCGTGCGCAGGCCGAGCGGGTTGGCGCCGATCATCGCCCGCACCGCCTCTGACGCATAGCCTGCGTTCCACAGCGCCGGGGCGACCCAGTAGCCGATCTCGCACTGGCCACGCTCCATGTCCTTGAGGCCGATCACCCCCTGCACCTCGGCCCCGCCATGGCCCGAGCCGTCCATCACCCAGACGTTCTCCGTCCTGCCGGGCGCGGTCACCCGGTCGATGAAGGCTTCGGTCGCGCCGGGGGGCAGCGGATGCGGAACCGAACTGGTCGCCTCGGCCACGCGGCGGTCGCCGGTATACATCGCAATAAGCCCCGTGTCGGATTTGCGCACCGGGCGCAGGACGAAACGTTCCGTGGCGATGACCGGCTGGGCGTCGGCGATCGGGTCGATCCTCATGGCTTCCTCCTCCGAAGCGAAAGGCCGGGCGGGTTTCCGCCCCTGAATCTGGGGCCGCCGCGATGCGCTTGCAAGGCGGAAGGCGGCGACATGCGGTTGCGGTTGTGGAAACGATCCCCCGGAAACGGAACGGGGGACCGGCCTTGCAGCCGATCCCCCGTTTACATCCGTCATGTAAAGGTTCGGCTTACTCGGCAGCCTCCGTCGCCGGAAGGACCGATACGAAAGTGCGGCCCTTGAGGCCCTTTCGGAAGTTCACGCGGCCTTCGACAAGGGCGAACAGCGTGTGGTCGGTGCCCATGCCGACGCCTGCGCCCGGGAACATGCGGGTGCCGCGCTGGCGCACGATGATGTTGCCCGGAATCGCGGCCTGGCCGCCATAGAGCTTGACCCCGAGCCGACGCCCGGCAGAGTCGCGACCGTTGCGGGACGAACCGCCAGCTTTCTTGTGTGCCATGGCTCTCTCTCCTTACGCTTCGGTGGCGGGGGCTTCGGCCGCGGCTTCGACCGGGGTCTCGGCCTTCTTCGCCCGCCTGGCCTTCGGCTTTTCCTCGACCGCGGCCGGGGTGGTGCCATGAGCGGCGCGGCGCGCGCTCGCGGTGCCGGTCGCGGCGGCGACGCCGGTCGCATCGGCGCCCGAGGCCAGGATGTCGGTCACGCGCAGCAGCGTCAGTTGCTGGCGGTGGCCCTTGGTGCGCTGCGACGAATGCTTGCGGCGGCGCTTGACGAAGTGGATCACCTTGTCGGCCTTGATCTGGTCGATCACCTCGGCCTGCACGGCCGCGCCCGCGACAAGGGGCGAACCCACGGTCGGGGTCTCGCCGCCGAGCATCAGAATCTCGTTGAACTGGACCTTTTCGCCAGCATTGGCCGCAAGCTTCTCCACGCGCAGGACGTCGCCCGCCTGCACCCGGTATTGCTTGCCGCCCGTCTTGAGGACCGCGAACATCGGCCGTTCCTTTCCTTGCTTCCGCGTCCTGCGGCCCCGGGGTTCAGACCCGGCGTTCAGTGCCTTCGGACAGCGCGCCCGCTGCGGGGCGTCTTCAATGAAAAACACGGCAGACCTCGCGACCTGCCGGGATGCGGGCTTATCCGCGATCGAGGGGGCGGAGTCAAGTGCCGGGCAAAGATGTGATCCGCATATCCGGCGTGACGCGGGCGGAGAGTTCGGGAGCCTCCGGCGGGGATATTTCTTTCACGGTGAAGGGCAGGAAGAGCCCGTAATATTCTTTCGCCTTGACCCAAATATCCTCGGGGGTGAATTGGCCGCAGGCCAAGAGGGGGCGGACAGCCCCCTTGCCCGGCCGGGGCCCGTCAACCCCTCCGCCGATCCCCTGTCAGTCCCCTGCCGGGCCGTCGAGCGGCGGCGGCAGTTCGATCCCTTCGGCCTCAAGCCGGGCGGTCAGGCTGTCAAGCCGCCGCTGGAACCGGCCCGATCCCATCCGGCCCAGCGCAGCGCGGTAGAACAGCGCCTCGCGCAGCGGGTGGCGGCTCTGTCCGAGGTGGTTCGACAGGTTCTTCAGCCAGGCGCCGCTGTTGCGCCGTGCCCGCCACAGCCGCGCGAAACCGGCCCGGTCGAGCGTACCCGCCGCCGCCGCCTCGATCAGCCCGTCAAGCAGCCCGAGCCGGTCGAGCATGTCGTCGGGCCGCGCGCCCGCATGGGTGCCGCGCAGCATGGTGACGAAGGGTTTGCGGAACAGCGCCGCGTGCATCGCGTCCATCGGCTGGGCCGGGTCGTGCAGCAGATAGACCCGGCCGGCCCCGTCGATCATGTCGGGCGCATAGCCGTAGCGGCTGGAGAAATCGAGCCCCCGGGCCGACAGGTGCCGCCGGTCCCACCCGGCCAGCGCCGGGGCGAGCGTGGCGCGCGGGCTGATCGCCAGCACCGTGGCCCCCGGCGCCGCGACCGAAAAGGCGCAGGCGGCATAGCCGCCCATGCCGGCGCCGTAGAACACCACCCGGTCGAAATCCTCGAAGAACGCCTCATCGACCAGCCGGTCGAGATAGCCCCAGACCCGGTGGTCACGATACCAGGTGTTGCCCTCGGCGATCAGGCACAGATGCGACCAGCCGTTGCGCGCGGCGACCCCGTGGCCAAGCGGCATCCGGTTGCCGCCCCGGGCAAGGATCGCCTCCATGTTCTCGAAAGTGACCAGAAGCGTGGTGCCTTCGTCGCAGAAAAAGGCCCAGTGGGATTGCCCCAACGGTTCGAAATAGCCCGCGTCCTCGCCGATTTCCTCGATTCGTTCCAGCCAGCTGTCACGGTCAGTGGCTTCGGCGGCTGTTGCCGCCTTCACGTCCTGCTCGTCTTGCATCGTACATCCTACCCGATGACTCGTAACCCACTCACACCGGACCATTGTCTTCCTTTGCGGCCTTTCAGGCAATAGGGCAGGGGGGGCAGACAGCGTTTTTTGGCCGAAACAGTGGGGCGGCAGTGTTTCCGCCTTACCCCTCGGGCCTGCGGGTCGCCGCGGTGGCGTGGCGCAGCACGGGTTCGGCCTGCTCGCGGGTCAGCGCCCGGGTGGGCGGCGCAAGCAGCAGCCGGCCGAACAGGGCGCGCCATTCCTCGCCCGCCTGCATCAACGCCTCAAAGCGTTGCCGCCGCCAGGCGACCGCCGCGCGGTGCAAGGGCCCGAGCACCGGGTCGGCCATCAACCCCGCCCGCAGCCCGCTGCTGTCGAGAAGGGTGACGGAGCGGTCCTCCTCGGCGCAGAAGTTGCGCTCGACCCAATAGGCCATGTCGAAAGCCGTGCCTTCGCGGTTGGCCCGGCCCCGGTCGCATTTCACCACATAGCTTTCCATCGCCCCCAGCGCGTAGTGGTTGAGCTGGGCGAGCGCGTAGTTGTCGCGGCCGAAGGGCGAGAATATCCGGCCCTTGTGGAACTGTGCGGGCAGCTCGCGTCCTGCGCCGTCGAACCAGCGCTGCGCCGCCATGCGGGCCGGGTCGGGGCTGCGCGGGCGGTGCACGCCCAGCTTGCGGTAGCTGCCGTCGTTGCGGAACAGCGTCTTGAACAGTGCCGCCCGCCAGGGCCACCACAGCACCGCGGGGGCGGCGCGGGTGAAGGTCTCGGTCACCGGCGCGTCGCGGTATTCGACCTGGCCGCAATTGCCGAAGAACCGCCATGTGAGCGGGATCGCCGTCGCTTCGGGCAGGGCGGCAAGCAGCGCGCCAAGCGTGCGGTCGCCCGCGTGGATATTCACGAATTCGTCGATGTCGATCACCATCGCCCAGTCGGCGGTGCGCATCAGCGGATGCCGGTCGGCGGCCTTGAGCGCGGCCCATTGCGGGCCTTCGGGGAAAGGGCCGTCGTTGCGGACATGCGCGAGCCAGCCCATCGCGGCCAGCCGGTCGAGCATGGCGTCGGTGCCGTCGTCGCAGTCGTTCGAGAAGACGAGGAAATCGGTGAAGCCCACCGCCCGGTGATGCGCCAGCCATTCAAGCAGGAAGGCGCCTTCGTCGCGGACGGTCAGGATGGCAAGGAAACGCGGGCTCATGGCAGGTCCGCCGGGGTGCTGGCGGGGTGGTGCAGGATCAGCGGCAGCGCGAGGCCGGGGCGCAGCGCGGCGGCGCGGCGCAGGGCATCCGTGAGCGGCAGCGGGCGGGCCGGGTCGCTGGCGATGACGCTGGTGGGCCGGAGGTCGGCGATCAGCACGGCGAGCGCCCCGGCATCGTCGAGCGGCGCGACCCGCAGGTCGAGCATCGCACCGGGCACAACGCCGTTTTCCGCCCAGACCCGCTCGATCAGCACCCGCTGGCCCCCACCGCCCGCCAGCACCACCTGCCGCAGCGCCGGGCATTCCCGCGCCACCAGCGCCGACAGGAAGCCGCAGCCGCCGCCAAGGTCAAGATGCAGCACCCCTTGCGCCACCATCCGGGGCAAGGCGCGCGCGACCGAACGCTGGAACTTGCCCTGTTCCACCCGCGCAAGCCCCACGGCGCTGAACACCGAAGGATCGGCGGGCAGCAGCACCCCATGGTTGGCATGCCAGCCGGTGGGGATGCCCCCCACCACTGCATCGAGCGGCCCGGCATAGACCGGCGCATCGTCCGGCGCGGCCTTGCGTTCGGCCCGCTGGCGCTCGCCCGACTGGCGTTCGACCCGGCTCATCAGCGCCGCGATCTTCGCCGGGTCGCGCGCCTGCGGCGGCTTGGCCTCGACCGCGGTGATCGGCACCGCGCTGGCGGCCTTGAGGCTTTCCACCAGTTCCGCATAGGCTTCGGTTGCCCTGAACTCCGCGAGCCGCGCCTCGGCCCGCTCCACCGCCGCGAAGTGGAGCCGGTTCAGCTCCGGATCCGCAAGCAGCGCGTCGAAGATGCGCTTCCGCCCGGCCGAATAGCGCAGCATGGTGTCGTCGCGCACCTCGTTGCGGTCCTGAAGCGCCCAGTAGTCGGCGTTGTATTTGTCCTTCTTGAAGTTGACGTTGCCGCGGAACTTGCGCATCGCGTAAGAGTCGATCGACTTCACCGCATAGTGGTTCATCTGCACCCAGTCGTAGCCCACCGTCCGGGTGATCGAGCGCCAGCCGCGGAACTTGAAATAGTCCTCCATCGGTCGGCCGGAGCCGTTCAGCCATTTCACCGTGTCAGGAAAGCCGGTCTCCAGCCACTTGTTCTTCATCTTGGGCCGGTGGATGCCCAGTTTCCAGTATTCAGGATCGAATTTGAACAGGGTCTTGACGCCCCAGCCCTTGTTCCAGTCCACCGGCGCAGCCATCAGGTATTGCTCGGTCACCGGATCGCGCGACCAGCGGTGCACCCCGCCCGAGCCGAAGATGCGCCAGGTGATGACGATCCCGTTCGCGCCCTCGGCCTCGGCGGCGGAGATCAGCCCGTCAAGGGTGCCGTCGCCGTGGCGGATCGACAGGAACTCGTCGGCGTCGAACACCAGCACCCAGTCCGAGGAACCGATCAGCGGCTCCTCCTGCGCGTGGTTCAGCGCCGAGGGCTGCGGCCTGAGCCCGGGCGGGATCGCGTTGACCCGATGGTGGGCAAGGCCCAGCGCCTCCAGCCGCATCAGCATCGTGTCGGTGCCGTCGGTGCAGTCGTTGGTATAGACCACGATATCGGTAAAGCCGACCACGAGGTGATGCGCGATCCATTCCAGCAGGAACGGCCCCTCGTCCTTCATCATCGACACGGCGGTGATCCGGCCATGCGGACTCGTCCGCCGGGCGAGGTCGCGCAGCAGCGCCTGCCCGGCAGTATCGCCGGAGCCGCGCCTGTCTGCCCCTGCCCCCGTCATGCCCTGTTCCGCCTTCCGTGCCCTGTTCCGACAGTGAACCCGCCCGCGCGGGTCAGATCCGGTGCGCCTGCCGCTGCCGGTCATCAATCCCTTCTGCCCGAATCCCCCCCCCCGCCAGGTCAGACCGGGGCGGTTTCGGGCGCGGCCTCCCCATACTCCGGCGCCAGCCTGCGCACATAGGGCACGCCGGTCTGGCCCGTCAGCATCCCCCGCGCGGCCTTGTGCAGGCCGATCTCGCGCAGCAGCTTGAAATGACGGTAATGCACGGTGAAGATCTCGCGGTCTTCAGGCAAGGGCTCGCCCCGGATCGCGCCGCCCATGATGTAATGCTGTTCCTCGGGCAGGATGTTCCAGTCGAGCCCGGCGCGGCGGATCGCCAGCGGCAGGGTCATCTGGTCAAGGTAGGGCCGCCGTTTCTCCAGCGCCTCCACCCGGTCGAGGGTCCGGGCGGTCTCATACCAGACATCGGGAAAGCGCCCGCCGGGGCCGCCGGATTCGGGAAACACCACAAGGCCCGCGCTGAAATAGGGCAGTACCGGCCTGGGGCTGCGCCGCATCAGCATGACCCGTTCTTCGGGCAATGGCATGTCGAAGGTGCCGTAGATCGTATCCCAGATCTCCTGCCCGGCCCAGACCATCGAAGCCGCGACCGAGCACGAGACATGCCCCGCACGGGTCAGGTTCGCCGGGTCGTTCGGGCGCAGGAACAGCACGTCGCTGTCCACGAAGGCGGAAAACGCGCTGTCGCGCGGCTGCATCGCTGCGATGATCTTGTTGCCGTGGGGATAGGGGCTGTCCCACATCCCTTCGATGCGCATCGGCCGTATCTCGGCCCCCATCATCTCGTGCGCCTTGAACACCGCCGGGTGCAACTCGTCCATCCGGTGCTCCGGGCAATAGCCGATCGCCCGCACCGTGCCGGGGAACTGGCTGCGGATCGAGGCCAGAAGCGTGCAGGCCATGATCTGGTAGTCGGGCGGCTCGACGATATAGACGAAGGTCAGGTCCGGCCGGGCCGCCGGTCCGGTAGTCATGGCGGTTGCCCCTGTCGTCTTGTCCGCCGCCGTCTTGCCCGCCCTGCTCTTCCTGGCCGCCATCGCTCAGCCTTCCAGCGCGGCGGCGGGATCGACCCCGATCAACTCGCACATCCGCGCGGCGTAGGAGTTCGGCAAGGGCGGGTTCTTGCGCCACCAGGGCTTGGTGCCGTTGGTATAAAGATGCACCGACAGGGTGTTGTCGGTGAAATGCCCCTCGACCCTGCCATGCGGGTCGTAGAACACGTCATTGAGCTGGAACGGCACCGGGTAGAGGTAATCGGGCGTCAGCGCACGTTCGTAATCGCCGGTCTGCTGGGCGAAATACGTGAACGCCTGCGGGCCGAAGGCCGTGCGCTCGGCGTTGTAGATCCGCACCGCCTGCGGCAGGTTCCGGTCCTGCCGGTCCAGCCGCTTGCGCTGCTGCTTGTTGAACCAGCCCGGCGCCTCGGGCAGGTTCCGGTAATAGTCCAGCAGTTGCGCGATCAGTTCGCCGTCCTTCGGGATATAGACCACCCCGCAATTGAGCGCGCCGCGAAAGCCGTGCCCGGCGTAGATATGGGTCATCTCGTCGGGGAAGGGCCTGTGGCAGAAGGCGTCGCAGTCGATCCAGACCGCATCGGTGGCCTTGATCATGTGATAGCGGAACACGTTCGACAGAAAGCTTTCGCTCGTTTGCCGGACGATCTCCATGTCGATGTCCATGATCTCCGAGGCCGGGCGGACCTCGATCCCCTCGGGAACGTTGCTCACGCTGTCGGTGCAGTAGAGCGTGGTCGGATGCCCCTGCCGGACATGGCTGAGCAGGCAGAGCTGGTTGAGGTAATGAAGCCGCTCGCCGATCCAGAGCGACGCGACCGGGCGGCGGAGGGGGGTTGCCATCTGCACCTCTTACGAAACTGCCGCCCGCCCCGGGGATCGGGGGCGCGGCCCTGACTTGCACAGAACTATTGCCCCAAGCGATTCGCCCTGTCCAGTGCGCGGCTGCGCCGGTGATGCGGGGCATATCCTGTCTTGTCCCCCGGGCGGCATGGCGGCGTGGTTTCAGCGGCGGCCGAACAGCTTTTCGATGTCCGCCAGCCGCAACTCCACGTAAGTCGGGCGGCCGTGGTTGCACTGCCCGGAATGGGGCGTCGCCTCCATCTCGCGCAGAAGCGCGTTCATCTCCTCGGCACGCATCTCGCGGCCCGACCGGACCGAGCCATGGCAGGCCATCCGGCTCAGCACCGCCTCGATCCGGGCGGAAAGCGCGGCGCTGTCGTCCATGTCGGCCAATTCGTCGAGGATATCGCGCAGCATGGCCCCGGCGTCGATCCGGCCGAGGATCGCCGGGGTCTCGCGCACCGCCACCGCACCGGGGCCGAAAGGCTCGACCGCAAGCCCCATGCGGGCGAGGTCGGGGGCCAGCTCGATCAGCCGCGCCGCCTCGGCCTCGGGCAGTTCCACGACCTCGGGGATCAGGAGCGCCTGCGCCGCCACCCCGTTTTCCGCCATCTGGCGCTTGAGCCGCTCATAGACCAGCCGCTCATGCGCCGCGTGCTGATCGACGATCACCATGCCGCCCTCGGTCTGGGCGATGATGTAGTTGCGATGCAACTGCGCCCGCGCCGCGCCCAGCGGGCGGGATTCGTCGCCGGTCTCTGCCAGCGGCTCGACCCGGCCCGAGGGGGCGGCGGCCTCGGCAAAACCCGGTGCCTCGGGCGGGGCCTGAAAGGCGTAAGCCGCCGCGCGGGCCGCGCCCGAAGGCCGGTCCATCTGATAGACCCGCGGCGCGCCGGGTTCCGGCCGCATCGCCCCCAGCGTCTCGCCGGCGATGGTGGTCGAGGCCCGGTGCCCGGCCCCGGCCAGCGCATGGCGCAGGCCGGAAACCACGAGGCCGCGCGCAAGGCCGGGGTCGCGGAACCGCACCTCGGACTTGGCCGGATGCACGTTCACATCGACAAGCTGCGGGTCGCAGGTCACGAACAGCGCCGCCGCCGCGTGGCGGCCCTGCACCAGCACGTCGGAATAGGCCGCCCGCAGCGCCCCGGTCAGCAGCCGGTCCTGCACCGGACGGCCGTTGACGAACAGATATTGCGCGACCGATGATCCCCGCGAATAGGTCGGCAGCGCGGCGAAGCCCGACAGGTGCAGCCCCTCGCGCCCGGCATCTATCGGGATCGCGTTCTCGATGAACTCGGCGCCCATGATCCGCGCCAGCCGCCCGCGCAGCGCGTCGAACAGATCGCCGGTTTCCGGGTCGGCGCGGAACACCACCCGGTTGTTGCCGCCCGACATGTCGCGCAGGGTGAAGCCGGTTCCGGGCGCGGCCATGGCAAGGCGCTTGACCACCTCGGCGATCGCCTGCGCCTCGGCCCGGTCGCTGCGCAGGAACTTGAGCCGCGCGGGCGTGGCGTGGAACAGGTCGCGCAACTCGACCACGGTGCCCGCCGACAGCGCCGCCGGGCGCAAGGGGCCGATGCGACCGCCGCTGACGGAAATCCCGGCCCCCTCGCCGCCTTCTGCGCGCGAGGTGATGGTCAGCCGCCCCACCGCCCCGAGGCTGGGCAGCGCCTCGCCCCGGAACCCGAAGGAGCGGATGTCCAGAAGGTCCGACCCGTCGATCTTCGAGGTGGCATGGCGGGCAAGCGCCAGCGGCAGGTCGTCCGCCGTCATGCCGCAGCCGTCGTCGGTGACCCGGATCAGCGTCTTGCCGCCGTCGGCGTAGTCTATGGCGATCCGCAGCGCCCCGGCATCGAGCGCGTTCTCCACCAGTTCCTTGACCGCCGAGGCCGGACGCTCCACCACCTCGCCCGCGGCGATGCGGTTGATCGCACCCTCGTCAAGTTGCCGGATCACCGGGTGCGGGGCTTGTATCTTGGGGGTTTCGGCGTTCATGCCACAAGGACTAGCATAGCGCGGGAGATTCGGCCATGGCCGCGTGGCGCTTGTGACGGGTGTCCGCTTGCCCGGAACAGCCGCGTCAGCGGCCCGGGCAGCGGCCGACTGCCCGCACGGGCGGCCGCTACCCTCTGTTGCAATATGTTGCCCCGGCCCGGCGGTGGCGGGGCGGTGCGCTGAAGCGCACCCTACGCACACCCTGCGCATCGTCCCGCGAGATACCCGACGCTCGAACCGCCGCGGGGTGCGCTCTTCAGCGCACCATTCCCCCCGCGCTCTCCAGATCCCCCTCCGGCGTGCCCACGACCACGAAATGCAGCCGCTCCGGCGCGAACAGCCGGGCGGCGACCCGGCGGGCGTCGTCCAGCGTCACCGCCTCGATCTTCGCGTTTCGGGTTGCCGGGTAGTCGATCGGCATCCCCTGCATCTGCATTCCCACCAGTATCCGCGCGATCGGGCCGTTGCCGTCGAAGCGCAGCGGGTAGGCGCCGGTGAGGTAGGTCTTGGCGGCGTCGAGTTCCTCGACCCCCACCCCTTCGCTGGCGATCCGCTCCCATTCGTCACGCAGCACTTCGAGCGCCTCGGCGGCGGTCGCGTTCGCGGTCATCAGCCGCCCGGTGACCAGATCGGCCAGTTCGTAGCCCGCCAGATAGGCGTAGGCGCCATAGGTCAGACCGCGTTTCTCGCGCAGTTCCGTCATCAGCCGCGAGACGAAGCGGCTGCCGCCCAGCACCTCGGTCAGCACGAAGGCGGCGAAGAAGTCGGGATCGTCGCGGGCGATCCCCTCATGCCCGAACAGGATCACCGATTGCGGGCCGGGGAAGGGCTCGACCGTCACCCCGCCGGTAAGGCCGACCTCGGCCCGGCCGGGCAGGGGGGCGCCGGTCTCGGGCAACCCGCCCAGCAGCGTGTCGAGCAACGGCCCCAGTTCCCCGGCGGTGATGTCGCCCACCGCCGCGATATGCACCCGGTCGCGGGTCAGCGCGGCGCGGTGCGCGGCGATCATGTCGTCGCGGGTCAGCGCCGTCACGGTTTCTTCGGTGCCGTCGCCGGGGTGGCCGTAGGGGTGGTCGCCGAAGGCGAGCCGGGCAAAGGCGCGGCCGGCCAGCGCCTGCGGGTCGCGGGCGGCGGCGCGGATGTTGGCAAGAAGCTGGCCCCGCACCCGCTCGATGGCGTCGGCGTCGAAACGGGGTTCCACCAGCGCCCGGCGCAGCAGGTCCAGCGCCTCGTCGCGGTTCTCGGTCAGGAACCGGGCCGAGACCGAGATCGAATCACGGTCGGCGGAGAAGCGGAAATCGGCCGCCAGCGCATCGCGGGCGGCGGCGAAGCCCTGCGCGTCCAGATCGCCGGTGCCTTCCTCGATCAGCCCCGCCATCAGCTTGGCGGCCCCGCCCTTCCCGGGCGCGTCAAGACTGGTGCCGCCGCGGAACCGGATCTCCAGCGCGGTGAAGGGAATGTCGGGCGCCTCGACCAGCCAGGCTTCAAGCCCGCCGGGGCTGGTGACGGCGCGGATCGGCACTTCGGCCCGCAGCGGCAGGGCGGTCAGCGCCAGAAGCAGGGCAAGCCGGATCAGCAGCGTCATGGCGTGTCCTCGCGCTCAAGATGGGTGGTGACGGCGCGGCGGCGGTCAAGCACTTCGCGGGCCGCGTCCATCACCGCCTCGGGGGTGACCGATTGCAGCACCCGCGGCCAGTCCTGCACATCGGCGACGGTCAGGCCCGAGGTCAGCGCCTCGCCATAGCGGTGGGCGGCACGCTGGGTGTTGTCGCGGGCGTAGATCTCGGCGGCGCGCAGCCGGGTCAGGGTGCGGGCGAAATCCTCGGGGTCCGGGCCCTCGTCGAGGAAGCGGGCAAGCACCGCGTCCATCGCCGCCTCGGCCGCGTCGAGCGTGACGCCCGCCACCGGCACCACCGCAAGGCCGAAGGTGCTGTCGTCGAGCGCGGTCGCGCCGTAGAAGGCGCTGGCCCGGAGCGCCACCGGCTCGGCCCCGAACATCAGCGCCCGGCCGAGGACCGAGGTCGCGGGCTCGCCGCCCAGCAGTTCGGCCAGAACCACCAGTGCCGCCGCCCCGGCCTGATCGCCCGGGCGCCGGGACGGGGCGAGGTAGCTGCGCATCACATAGGGCTGGCCCACGCGCGAATCGGCCCAGGCGATGCGCCGCTCGGCGATCTGCGGCGGCTCCTGCGGGCGGATGCGCGGCGGCAGGCCGGGGCTGCGCGGAATGGGCCCGTAATGGGTTTCGGCCAGGGTGCGCACCTCTTCGGGTGTCACGTCCCCGGCGACGATCAGCACCGCGTTGTCGGGCGCGTAATGGATGCGGTAGAAGGCAAGCGCGTCTTCAAGGCCCAGGGCCTCGATCTCGTGCCGCCAGCCGATCACCGGAAGCCGGTAGGGATGGGCAAGGAACTGCGCCGCCCGCCGCTGTTCCGAAAGCAGCGCGCCGGGGTCGCTGTCGGTGCGCTGGGCGCGCTCCTCAAGGATCACCGCGCGCTCGGTCAGCACCTCGGGTTCGTTCAGGATCAGGCCGGTCATGCGGTCGGCCTCCATCCGCATCACCATATCCAGCCGGTCGGCGGCGATGCGCTGGAAATAGCCGGTGTAGTCGTATGAGGTGAAGGCGTTGTCGCTGCCGCCATGGGCGCCGACGATGGCGGTGAACTCGCCCGAGTCCATGTTCGCGGTGCCCTTGAACATCAGGTGTTCGAGGAAATGCGCGATGCCGGACTTGCCCGGCGGCTCATCGGCCGAGCCGACCCGATACCAGACCATATGCACCACGACCGGGGCCCGGTGGTCCTCGATCACCACGACCTTCAGGCCGTTGCCGAGGGTGAAGCTTGAGACCTGTTCGGCACGGGCCGGGCCGGGGACAAGCGCGGCAAACGCGACCAGTGCGGCAAGCGCGAGGGCGGCGAGGGGGCGGGACGGGTGATCGGAAGGCATGAGCCGGGCGGGCCTCGTGATTTGCGGAACCATGCGATTTGCGGAACCGGATGACCGGGGCAGGCTAAGCCATTGCGGCGGCGACGCAAGCCGGGGCAACGGGGATGTGAACAGCCGCGGGCGCGCCGGGGGCAATCCCCGGTCCGGAACGGCCGCTGCCCTCGGTCGCGCCCCCGGCACCGCGGATCGTCAGGCGGGCACCCGCAGCAGCGTGACCACCGTATCGCCGTAGCGGCGCTGATCGAGCTGGGCGAAGCCCTCGGGCACCACCGGCGGCGCGCCCTCTTCCCACACCACCAGCGCACCGGGGGCGAGCCAGCCGCCCGCCACGCAGGAGGCCAGCGCCGCCTCGCCCAGAGCCTTGCCATAGGGCGGGTCGAGAAACACCAGATCGTAGCCCGCCCCCCAGTTTGCCCCCATCCGGGTCGCGTCGCGCCGCCAGACGTCGGTCGTGCCCATCGCCCGCATCTTCTCGATATTCGCACGCAAAAGCGCCCGTGCCGCCGTGCCGTCATCGACGAAGGCCGCCCGCGCCGCGCCGCGCGACAGGGCCTCCAGCCCCAGCGCGCCGGTGCCCGCGAACAGGTCGAGCACCCGCACCCCCTCCACCGGGTCGCCGTGGCCGCCATGGGCGAGCAGGTTGAAGATCGCCTCGCGCACCCGGTCCGGAGTCGGGCGCAGATGCGCCGCCACATCGCCCTTGCCGACCGAGGCGAGGGCGAGGCCGCGATGGCTGCCGCCGATGATGCGCATCACGTCTCCTGTCGGTTCGGGCGGAGGGGTCGCTCGCAGGGGAATGCGTCCACCGGAAGCCTTCCTGATCCTGCTCGCCCTCCGGCGGGGATATTTTCATCAAGGCGAAGACATGCAGCCACGGGTTTATGCCAGCAGCGCCTTGAGATCGGTCTCCGGGTCGGCCACCGCCTGCGGATCGGGCGAGCGGCCCATGGCCAGCAGGCGGCGCGCCGTCATGAAGGCGCGCGGGTCGTTCATCGCATCGACCGAGATCAGGCGGCCCGCGCGGTAATACCAGTGCGACCGCGCCGCGCCCGCCTGCCGCACCACCACCCGGTCGTAGCCCGTATTCAGCCCGGCGATCTGGAGTTTCACGTCATACTGGTCCGACCAGAACCACGGCGCGGGCACGTAGTCGCGCCCCGCGCCCAGCATGTTTTCCGCCACCAGTTCGGCCATGTCGATCGCATGCGGCACGCTTTCCAGCCGCAGTTGCGCCCCCTCCCACGGAAACGAGGCGCAATCGCCCGCCGCCCAGATCGCCGGGTCCGGGGTGCGGCCCTGCGCATCGGTGCGGATGCCGTTGTCGAGCGCAAGCCCGGCGGCCTCGGCCAGCGCGGTGTCGGGGGCGATGCCGATGCCGACGATCACGAAGTCGGCTTCGATCCGGGAGCCGTCCGCCAGATCCGCGCCACTCACCCGGCCGTCGCCGGTGAGACGGGAAAGCGCCGCGCCCTCCATGATCCGCACCCCGTGGCCCAGATGCAGGGCGCGGAACCAGTCGGAGGTCTCGGGCGCGGCCACCCGCCCGAGGATGCGCGGCGCGGCCTCGACCAGCGTGACCTCCAGCCCGCGTTTCGCCGCCACCGCCGCGGCCTCCAGCCCGATATAGCCGCCACCGACGATCAGCACCCGCCGCCCGGCGACCAGTTCGGGCGCCAGCGCATCGGCGTCGGCAAGGCTGCGCATCGTGTGGACGCCCGCCAGATCGCCGCCCATCGCCGCGGGCAGTCGGCGCGGCACCGAGCCGGTGGTCAGCGCCAGCATGTCGTAGGGGATCGTCTCGCCCGCTTCGGTCAGCACCCGCTTTCCCGCGCGGTCGATGCCCGTGACGCGGGTGGCCGGGCGCAGGTCGATCCCCTGTTCGGCCCAGAAGTCGTCGGCCCGCAGGGTCAGCCGGTCAAGACCGATCTCGCCCAGCAGGTAGGCTTTCGACAGCGGCGGGCGCTGGTAGGGCGCGGCGGGTTCGGCGCCGATCAGGGCGATCCGGCCCCCGTGCCCCAGCGCGCGCAGCTTCGCCGCCAGCGCCGCCCCGGCCTGCCCGGCCCCGATCACCACGATATCGGACATGGCTGGATTCCCTCTGGTTCCGCCCCGGGGCGCAACCTATAACCGCAGCAGGTAAAAGTGCAACGCGCGAGGAAGACCACATGCCGATTTCGACAGGAGACAGACTGCCCGAGGCCGCACTGTTCCGTATGGGCGACAGCGGACCGGAACAGATCTCGACCGGCGACCTCACCCGGGGCCGCAAGGTGGTGATCTTTGCCATACCGGGCGCCTTCACGCCGACCTGCGATGCCGCGCATATGCCCAGTTTCATCCGCACGAAGGACGAGTTCACAAGGAAAGGCGTGGAGGAAATCGTCTGTGTCGCGGTGAACGACCCCTTCGTGCTGCGGGTCTGGGCGCAGGCCACCGGCGCCGACAAGGCGGGGATCACCGTGCTGGGCGATCCGGCGGGCGATCTGACCGACGCGCTGGGTCTGGCCTTCGACGCGCCCGCGCGCGGGCTGATCGGCCGGTCGATGCGCTATGCCATGCTGGTCGAGGATGGGGTGATCAAGGTGCTGCATCTGGAAGAGTCGCCGGGCAGTTGCGGCATCTCGGCGGGTGAGGGGCTGCTGGACGCGATCTGACCCGCCGGTGGATTGCCCGCCCCTCGCGCCGGGGTGATGGGGCGCGGGCTGGACGGGCGGGCCGGGCTGGCTTAGGTCTGTGCCCGGGAAACGGGGTGCAGACCATGACGACACGACCGCCGCTTACGCTCTATCTCGCCGCGCCGCGCGGGTTCTGCGCCGGGGTGGACCGTGCGATCAAGATCGTCGAGATGGCGCTGGGGAAATGGGGCGCACCGGTCTATGTCCGGCACGAGATCGTCCACAACCGCTACGTGGTCGAGGATCTGCGCGCCCGGGGGGCGGTGTTCGTCGAGGAACTCGACGAGGTGCCCGACGATCGGCCAGTGATCTTCTCGGCCCATGGGGTCGCGAAAGCGGTGCCCGCCGAGGCCGAGCGGCGCAACATGGTCTATGTCGATGCCACCTGCCCGCTGGTCAGCAAGGTGCATATCGAGGCCGCGCGGCACCACGAAAACGGCTTGCAGATGATCATGATCGGCCACGCCGGCCACCCCGAGACCATCGGCACCATGGGGCAGTTGCCCGAGGGCGAGGTTCTGCTGGTCGAAACGACCGCCGATGTCGCCCGGGTCGAGGTGCGCGACCCCGGACGGCTGGCCTTCATCACCCAGACCACGCTTTCGGTCGATGACACGGCGGAAATCGTCGCGGCGCTGAAGGCCCGGTTTCCCGCCATTCTCGGCCCGCACAAGGAAGACATCTGCTACGCCACCACCAACCGGCAGGCGGCGGTGAAGGAGATCGCAGGCCGGATCGACGCGCTTCTGGTGATCGGGGCGCCGAACTCGTCCAACTCGCGCAGGCTGGTCGAGGTCGGCCGGGCGGCGGGCTGCGGCTATGCGCAGCTGGTGCAGCGGGCGGGCGACATCGACTGGCGGGCACTGGAAGGGGCGCGGGCCGTGGGACTCACCGCCGGGGCAAGCGCGCCCGAGGTGCTGATCGAGGAGGTGATCGACGCCTTCGCCGCCCGCTACGACCTGACCCGTGAACTGGTGGAAACGGCGGTGGAGCGGGTCGAATTCAAGGTGCCCCGCGTATTGCGCGAGACCGGGGCGCCCGGCGCCTGATCCGCGCCGGGCACCGGCTTCAGGCGTACCGCCGCCCGCGTCATCCTTCCAAAAAAATGGAATCGCAAAGCAGCCTGTAACCCCACACACCCCATTCCCGGTCTTGCGCGAACGGTGATCTGCCACTAGAGGCGGAAAGCATGAACCAGCATGATCGCCTTCTCATCATCGACTTCGGCTCGCAGGTCACGCAGCTTGTCGCGCGCCGCCTGCGCGAGCTTCGGGTCTATTGCGAAATCCATCCCTATCAGAACGTGACCGACGCCTTTCTGGCGGCCTTCGCACCGAAGGCGGTGATCCTGTCGGGCGGGCCGGACAACGTGCCCCGCGAAGGCAGCCCGCGGGCGCCCGGGTCGCTGTGGACCCTCGGCGTGCCGGTGCTGGGCATCTGCTACGGCCAGCAGGTGATGATGGCCCAGCTTGGCGGGCTGGTGGAGCGCGGCGACGGCACCGCCGAATTCGGCCGCGCCTTCGTCACGCCCTCGGGCGGGCGGCTGGCGCTGCTTGACGGCTGGTTCGGGGATGAGGGCCGCCGCGAACAGGTCTGGATGAGCCACGGCGACCATGTAAGCCGCCTTGCGCCCGGCTTTGAAGTGCACGGCACCTCGCCGAACGCGCCCTATGCCATCACCGCCGACCCCACGCGCAACTTCTACGCCGTGCAGTTCCACCCCGAGGTGCACCACACCCCGAAGGGTGCGAAGCTTTTCGAGAACTTCGTCCGGCTGGCGGGTTTTACCGGCGACTGGACCATGGGCGCCTACCGCGACGAGGCGATCCGCAAGATCCGCGAACAGGTGGGCGACAAGCGGGTGATCTGCGGGCTGTCGGGCGGCGTGGACAGTTCCGTCGCCGCCGTGCTGATCCATGAGGCGATCGGCGACCAACTGACCTGCGTCTTCGTCGATCACGGGCTGCTGCGGCTGAACGAGGCCGAGGAAGTCGTGACGATGTTCCGCGACAATTACAACATCCCGCTGATCCATGCCGATGAATCCGAACTGTTCCTGGGCGGGCTGGAGGGGATCGGCGACCCCGAGACCAAGCGCAAGACCATCGGCCGGCTGTTCATCGACGTGTTCCAGAAATACGCGGGCGGGATCGAAGGGGCCGAGTTCCTGGCCCAGGGCACGCTTTATCCCGACGTGATCGAAAGCGTCAGCTTCTCCGGCGGTCCCTCGGTCACGATCAAAAGTCACCACAACGTCGGCGGGTTGCCCGAGAAGATGGGCCTGAAGCTGGTGGAACCGCTGCGCGAACTGTTCAAGGACGAGGTGCGCGCCCTCGGCCGCGAGTTGGGCCTGCCCGAGCACTTCATCGGCCGCCACCCCTTCCCCGGCCCCGGCCTCGCGATCCGCTGCCCCGGCGAGATCACCCGTGAAAAGCTGGACATCCTGCGCAAGGCCGATGCGGTCTATATCGACCAGATCCGCAAGCACGGGCTTTACGACGAGATCTGGCAGGCATTCGTGGCGATCCTGCCGGTGCGCACCGTGGGGGTGATGGGCGACAGCCGCACCTACGATTACGCCTGCGCGCTGCGGGCGGTGAACAGCGTCGACGGGATGACGGCGGACTACTACCCGTTCAGCCACGACTTCCTTTCCGAGACCGCAACCCGGATCATCAACGAAGTGCGCGGCATCAACCGGGTGACCTACGACATCACCTCGAAACCGCCGGGCACGATCGAGTGGGAATGATTGGGCGTCTGGCATGGCCAGGCACTTAATCGCATTAAATTCCGCTAAGACCCTGTAATTGCTGGATTTTTTTATTTATGTCTGGTACGATCTGGCAACAAGAGGAAGCGCCAAGCACCGTTTGAGCATGGCATTAAAGCTGGTACTATCGACTGACGATGCCATGATAGAAGC
>JBAYSY010000021.1:0-47431 GCA_041675885.1 Gemmobacter sp.
GCCATGATCGCCTGCGCCACCGAAGGCGGATAGCCCCGCAACGAGGCCGATTCGCCCGCTGCCAGCGCGATCTCCCGATGCGCCTCGGCGAAGCGGGTCACCGAATCGGCCAAGAGCAGCACATGCTTGCCCATGTCGCGGAAATGCTCGGCCACCGCCATTGCCGTCCAGGCGCAGCGCCGCCGCACCAGCGGCGAGCGGTCCGAGGTCGCCGCCACCACCACCGAACGTGCCATGCCGCGCGGGCCCAGCACCCGCTCGGTGAACTCGCGCACCTCGCGCCCGCGCTCGCCCACGAGCGCGATCACCACCACATCCGCCGCCACGCCCCGTGCGAATCGCGCCAGCAGGCTCGACTTGCCGACGCCCGAACCCGCGAACAGCCCGATCCGCTGGCCCCGCACCAGCGGCAAAAGCGTGTTGAACACCGCCACTCCGGTCTCCATCCGCGCGCCCAGCGGGCGGCGGGCGACCGCCGCCGGGGGCGCCGTGACCAAGGGCCGCATCCGCGCGCCGGGCAGCAGCGGCCGGTCATCGAGCGGACGGCCCGAAGGGTCCACCACCCGGCCGATCCAGCTTGTGCAGGGGGCGATGCCGACCGGGCCGATCAGCGCCACCTCGTCGCCGATCGCCACGCCCTCGGCGGCCTCGTCCGGCAACGCCTCGATATGGCCGGGGGCCATGCGAATCACCTCACCGCCGATCCGGGCACCATCGGCGCGGCAGACCTCCACCCGGTCGCCCAGCGCACAGCCCGGCACCAGCCCGGCGACCTCCAGCCGCCCGCCCCCCAACGCCGCCACCCGGCCCGTACGCCACACCACCGGCACCGCCGCGATCCCGGCCCGAAGCCCGTCGAACACCGTCTGATCCATTTCGCGGCCCTCCTTCTCTGCCGATTACGGTTTCTAAAGGAATCACCCTTAAGCCTTGGTGAAGCGTTCGAGGGAGAAGCCCTGATGTTCCAGAAGGTCGAAATCATCCAGATGGCCCATGCGCTCGCGGCCCATGCCGGGGCGCGGCAGGCGGTCATTGCCCGCAACGTGGCCCATGCCGACACGCCCGGCTACCGCGCCGCCGACCTGCCCGGCTTCGCCGAAAGCTGGCGGGCGGCGGGCGGGCTGCGCGCCACGCGGGCCGGGCATCTGAACGGCGGCGCCACGCTCACGCTCGCCGCAAGGCCGGTCGCGGGTCAGCCCGCGCCCAACGGCAATTCCGTCTCGCTTGAGGCCGAGATGATGCGGGCGGCGGAAGTGCGCCACCAGCACGACCTCGCGCTGTCGATCTATCGCAGCGCCTCGAACGTGATGCGCGCCAGTCTCGGCCGGGGGCGCTAGGAGATGAGCGACCTGATCCAAAGCCTCGCGCTCGCCGCCTCCGGGATGGATGCCCAGGCCCGCCGCCTGCGCCATGTCACCGAGAACATCGCCAATGCCGACACGCCGGGCTACCGGCGCAAGACCGTGGCCTTTCACGCCACGGCCGACGGCGGGGTGCGAACCGGCCCGGTCCGGCTCGATCCCCGGTCGCTGCCGCAGGTGTTCGACCCGGCGCATCCGCTCGCGGACGAATCGGGCCACTATCTCGGCGCCAATGTCGATCCGGTGATCGAACTGGCCGACGCGCGCGAGGCAAGGCGCAGCTACGACGCAAACCTGCGGATGTTCGACCAGGCGCGGCAGATGACGCAAAGCCTGCTCGAACTGCTCCGCCGATAGGGAGAAGCCCATGGACATCAACACCGCCTTCGCCGCCCGGAGCTATGCCAGCGCCCGCCCGGCCACCGCGCCTTCACCCGAAGGCGGGCCGGGCTTCGCGAAACTCGCCGAAAGCTTCGTCGACACGCTGGCGAAGGGCGAGGCCGCCGCCCGCGCCGCGATGACCGGCGACGCCGACCCGCATGCGCTGGTGCAGGCGCTGGCCGCGACCGAACTCGCGGTCGAGACCGCGGTCACCCTGCGCGACAAGGTGGTCGAGGCATATCAGGAAATCCTGCGGATGCCGGTCTGAACGCCATGATGCCGGACTCCGTCATCTACGACACGCTGCGGCAGGGGCTGTGGGTCGCCGTTTCGATCTCGGCGCCGCTCCTTGGCATCGCACTCATCGCCGGGGTGGCGGTCGGGCTGTTCCAGGCGCTCACCTCGGTGCAGGAGATGACACTGACCTTCGTGCCCAAGGTCGGCGCCATGCTGATCGTGTTCTGGGCCTCGATGAGCTTCATGACCGCGACCCTCGTGACCTTCTTCACCGACCGTATCATTCCCCTGATCGCCGGAGGCTGACCCATGGACAACGCCGTCTATACCGCCCTCACCCGCCAGTCGGGCCTGATGCACGAGATGCAGGTGGTGGCGCACAACATCGCCAACCTCTCGACCACCGGCTTCCGCCGCGAAGGGGTGGTGTTCGCCGAACATGTCCACAGGCTCGACGGGGCACCGTCACTGTCGATGGCCCATGCCTCGGCCCGGCATATCGACCTTTCGCAAGGCGATATGCAGGCGACCGGGAACCCCTTCGACCTCGCAATCCTCGGTGAGGGGTTCTTTCTGGTCGAGACCCCGCAGGGCGAACGCCTGACCCGCGCCGGGCACTTCACCCCGAACGAGGCGGGCGAGTTGATGAGCCCGGCAGGCCACCGCCTGCTCGACGCCGGGGGTGCGCCGGTGCAGATGCCGCCCGACGCGCGCGATGTCGCCGTGGCCGCCGACGGCACGCTCTCGGCGGATGGCGGGCCGGTGGCGCGCATCGGGCTGTGGCACCCCGCCGACCCGCTTTCCCTGCGGCGCGAGGCCGGGGCGCTGTTCGCCGCCGATGCCATGGAGCCCGCCGGAGAGGACGCAGGGACCATCCTGCAAGGCAGACTCGAAGCCGCGAACGTCGCCCCCGTGGCCGAGATCGCAAGGATGATCGAGGTCCAGCGCGCCTACGAGGCCGGGCAGGCCCTGCTCGACCGCGAGGACGAGCGTATCCGCAACGTGATCCAGACCCTCGGACGATAGGAGACAGCGATGAAGGCCCTTCAGATCGCCGCCACCGGCATGGCCGCCCAGCAGATGCGGGTCGATGTAGTGTCGAACAACCTCGCCAACATGTCCACCACCGGCTACAACGCGCGCCGCGCCGAGTTCGCCGACCTGCATTACCAGCAATACGCCCGTCCCGGCACCGTCTCGGCCGAGGACGGCACCGTGCTGCCCACCGGGGTGCAGATCGGCCTCGGGGTGCGGCCCACGGCGGTCTCGGTCGTGCTGGCGCAGGGCGCACCCGGCGAAACCGGCGGCGATCTCGACCTCGCGATCGAGGGGCGCGGCTATCTGGAAGTCACCCTGCCCTCCGGCATTTCCGCCTATACCCGCGACGGCGGGCTGAAGCGGTCGCCCGACGGGCTGATCGTCACCTCGGACGGCCATCCGGTGGTGCCGGGCATCACCATCCCGGACGATGCGCGCAGCCTTTCGATCAACGCCGCGGGCGAGGTCTGGGCCTATTTCGCCGATCAGGTGACGCCGCAACTGCTGGGCTCGTTCACACTGGCGGGCTTCACCAACGAAAAGGGGCTGGAGGCCGTGGGCTCCAACCTGTTCCTTGAAACCCCTGCCTCGGGCCCGGCAATGGTCGCCGCCCCCGGCGAGGACGGGCTGGGCACGCTGCGGCAGGGCTATCTTGAGGAAAGCTCGGTCGATGCGATCCGCGAGGTGACCGAGTTGATCAAGGCCCAGCGCGGATACGAGCTGAACGCCAAGGTCATCACCGCCGCCGATCAGATGCTCGGCGCCACGACCCAGGTGCGGTGATGCGTGTCGCGGCGCTTGCGTTCCTGCTGCTCGCCGCTCCGGCAGCGGCCGATACGCTGGTCGCGACCCGCACCATCCGGGCGCAAGCGGTGCTGATGCCGGGCGATATTGCGGTGGTCGCCGCCGGGGTGCCCGGCGCGCTCTCCGACCCGGCGCAGGCACTGGGGCAGGAGGCCCGCGTCACGCTTTACGCCGGACGGCCGATCCGGCCCGGCGACCTCGGCCCCCCCGCGATGGTCGAGCGCAACCAGATCGTCGCGCTCAGCTACCGCGCCGACGGGTTGTTCATCGACACCGAGGGCCGGGCGCTGGCCCGCGGCGGCGCGGGCGAGGTGATCCGGGTGATGAACCTCGCCTCGCGCAACACCGTCAACGGCCGGATCATGCCCGACGGGCGGATCATGGTCGGCCCCGGCCAGTAATCATTTGCCAGAACGGAGTTTTCCGATGCGCTTCCTGATCCCCGCCGTCCTGATCCTGCTCGCCGCCTGCGGAAGGCTGGAGGAGGTGGGCAAGGCGCCCGGCTTCAGCCCGCTCGATACCACGGCACAGCATCACGCGATGTATAACGTGCCGCTGCCGCTGGTCGCCGACCGGGACCACCCGACCGAGGCCGCCTCGCTCTGGGCCGCCGGTCATGCGGCACTGTTCGACGACCGGCGCGCGGCGCGGCGCGGCGATATCCTGACCGTGGTGGTCGAGATCGACGACCGGGCCGAGATATCGAACACCACCGACCGTTCGCTGAACGGCAACCAGTCGATGGGCATCCCGCAGCTTCTGGGAATCCCGCAGCGCATCGACCGCAACCTGCCCGAAGGCGCGAGCATGGCCGAAGCGGTCTCGACCACCGGCACGTCAAGCTTTTCCGGCGACGGCTCGGTGCGGCGGAACGAAAAGCTCACGCTCCGCATCGCCGCCGCGGTGGTCGAGGAACTGCCGAACGGTGTCCTGCGGATCGAGGGCCAGCAGGAGGTGCGCGTGAACCACGAATTGCGCGAACTGCTGGTCAGCGGTTTCGTCCGCCCGGCCGATATCTCGCGTCAGAACGAAGTCCGCTACGACCGGATCGCCGGGGCGCGGGTCTCCTACGGCGGGCGCGGCCGGATCAGCGAGGTGCAGCAACCCCGCTACGGCCAGCAGATCGCCGACATCCTTCTTCCGTTCTGAGGTGCGGTGATGCGCAAACTCCTGCCGGTCCTTCTCGCCCTGATCGGGCTTGCCGCCGGGGCGGGGGCCGGGTTCTTCCTTCGCCCCGCGCCGGAACCCGCAGCCGAGGCCGAAGAGGTCGCGGCTGCCCCCGCATCCTCCCCCACGGTGGCGCCTGATTACGTCCGGCTCAACAACCAGTTCGTCGTGCCGGTGGTCGAGGACGGGCGGGTGACCTCGATGGTCATCCTCTCGCTCGGGATCGAGATCGGCAGCGGCCGCAGCGAGGATGTCTATTCGCGCGAACCCAGGCTGCGCGATGCTTTCCTGCGGGTGCTGTTCGACCATGCCAATATCGGCGGCTTCCGCGGCAGCTTCACCGACGCCACCACGCTGACGCAACTGCGGCAGGCGCTGCTTGAGGCCGCGCGGCGGGTGATCGGCCCCGGCGTCAGCGATGTGCTGATCACCGACATCATGCGGCAGGACAATTGAAGCGTCCCGGCTTTCGCCGGAACGGCGCAAATATTCTGCGAAACAGAGGGCAGGACCGACCGCGGGGGGCCGCTTTTGTCGATTGTGGTCTGGCAGTTTATGGTGCCGACTACCCCCACGTATGTGCCTGCGGTGACGTCACGATAGCGGCCGACCGTCCGGGCGGTGCTCGCGCACCTTGATTCCGGGCAAAGGCTGCGCTCCAGACGACCATGCCAACACGTAAGGCAGACACCGCCCAACTTTTCCTGAATTGCTTCAGGGCCGCTTCCGTTCCGCCAGTTTCCGCAGCACCTCGGCCCGGCCGAAGGCGCCGCGCGCGACCTCCAGCGCCTGAAGCCAGGTCGCCGTCTGCCGCGCCAGCACCAGGTTGATCTCGCGCCGCCGCGCCTCGGCCCAGCGGTCATAGCGCAGCGCGACCGGAGCCAGCGCCAGCGGGTCGGCCCCCTCGGGCAGCGGCCGGTTCAACGCGGCAAGCTTCTCGCGGCTTTCATCCCGCGCCCGCGCCGCGCGCTCCAGTTCGGCCAGCCGCGCCTGCGACACCATCCGCGCCAGCACCGCCAGCCGGTCGAGTTCGGGCTTGCTCATCGCACCGCCCTCGCCTTCGCCCGCATCGCCTCGGAGAAACGGATCGCGGCGGCGACGGCGCGGTAGTGATCGGGCGTGATCTCCTCGCCCAGCGCGACGGCGGCATGAAGCGCCCGCGCGGTCGGCGGGTCATGCCGGACCGGCACCCCGGCTTCGGCGGCGCGGGCACGGATGCGGGCGGCAACCTCGTCCATCCCCTTGGCGACGCAGACCGGCGCACGGCCACCCGTGCGGTTCCATTTCAGCGCCACGGCGTAATGGGTCGGGTTGACGATCACCACATCCGCCCCGGGCACATCGTCCAGCATCCGGTTGGTGGCGATATCCATACCGCGGCGGCGACGCTGGGCCTTGACATGCGGATCGCCCTCGGTGTTCTTCAACTCGTCCATCATCTCCTTGCGCGTCATGCGATTGCGGCGCAGGTGGTCATGACGCTGCCAGAGCAGGTCGAGCACCCCGATCGCCACCTGCAACACCGCCGCCGCCGCGAGAAACCCGAGCACGAGTTCCAGCAACATCGCGGTGGCGATGCCGGGGCCGAGATGCGGGGCGAGCATGAGGTCGGGCAGGCGCGCGGAAAGATAGACGCCCAGCACCGCCGAAACCGCGAGCAGCTTGACGAAACTCTTGGCGAACTCGAACAGGCCCGAGCGGCCGAATTTCTTCTTCGCACCCTGCAAGGGCGAGATGCGCGAGAGTTTGGGCTTGAGGTTGTCGGGCGTGAAGACCAGCGCGCGCTGGAGCACAACCATGCCGAACACCGCGAGCATCGGCAGCAGGAACAGCGGCCCGAGGCCGAGCGCCAGCGCCCAGAGCACCCCCCCGAGCGGCGCGCTCGCCCCGGAGAACAGCAGGGGCGCCAGCCGCTCCGCCTGGTCGATCAGCACCGCGCCCGCCTGGGACGCGCGCATCAGCCCCGGGCCCCCTGCCATCAGCGCGGCAAGCAGCAGCCCGGCGAAAGCCGCCGCCGCGAACAGGTCGCGCCCGCGCGGGACCTCGCCCTTGCGCCGGGCCTCCTCCAGCTTGCGTTCGGTCGGTTCGTGCTCCTTGTCGGCCGCGCCGGTATCGTCACTCATCGCGGCACAGAAAGCGGTGCGGCAAGCTGGCCCGCAAGCGCCTGCATCCAGATCGTCAGCATCACGGGCGCGAGCACCGCGAGCAGGATCAGCCCGCCCGCCGTCAGCGCCGGGGCGCCGATGAAGGCGACCATCAGTTGCGGCATCGCCCGGTTGATGACCCCGAGCGCGACGTTATAGACCAGCGAGCCGATCAGGAACGGCGCCGCCAGCGAAAACGCCAGCGCGAAGGCCCGCGCCACCTGCGCCACGCCGAGCTGCGCGGCATCCTCCGCCGCCGGAAACCGGCCCGCGGGCAGCATGTCATAGGACAGGATCAGCAGTTCCGCCGCCCGGACATGCAGCCCCGCCGCCACCGCAAGCGCGAGCCCGGCCACCACCAGCACCCGCGCCATCGCCGGTTGCGGATCGACCCCGGCACCGCCAAGGATCTGCGCCAGCGAGGTGGCCTGCGCCGCCATCGTCCCCGCAGTCTGAAGCCCGTGGACCAGAAGCCGCAGCCCGGCCCCCAGCATCAGCCCCACCACAGCCTCGGCCAGCATGGCAACCGGCCCGGGGGCCTCCGGCAGCATCGGGAACACCGCGGGCACAACCACCGCGGTGAAGGCCAGCGTCACCGCCAGGCGCACCCGGGGCGGCACCGTCTGTTCGCCGAAGGCCGGGAGCAGCGCCATCATCGCCCCCACCCGCACGAAGACCAGAAACCCGGCCCAGAACATCGCCCGCGCCCCCTCGGCCAGCGTGTCGAGATGGGCGAGAAGTTCGCTCATGCCGGGATCATGCCGAGCAGGGCGGGCCGGGCCTCGGTGCCGATCTCGTCATAGGAAAGCACCGGCGCGGGCAGGCCCCTTGTGCCCAGCACGGTCCGCAGGAACCGCCGCCGCAGCGCCGAGGTCACCAGCGCGGGCGCGGCGCCGCCGCGCGACAGGCTCGTCAGCCGCTCGCCCAGCGCGTCGGCCAGCCGGTTGAACTGCTCGGGCGGCAGGGCCACGTCCTGCACGCCGCGCTCACCCTCGATCTGGTAGCGGGCGAAGGTCTGCTCCCACTCCGGGGCAAGCTGGACAAGGGGGATGGTGCCGTCCTCGCGCTTCAGCCCGGCGACGATCTGGAAGCCGAGGCGGCGGCGGACATGTTCGCAGACCGCCTCGGGCGGCAGCGGCGTACCGCGCAACTCGGCGATCGCCTCGAGGATCAGCGGCAGGTTGCGGACCGACACCCGCTCCTCCAACAGCAGCCGCAGCACCGCGAGCAGCAGATCGACCGGCACCCGGTCGGGGATCAACTCATCCAGCAGCCGCCGGTTCGCCGCCGCCCGCACCGGGTCGGAGAGGTTGGCGAATTCGTCGAGCAGCCGCCGCAGCCCCTTGAGCGTCAGGAGCCGCGCGAAGGAGGATTTCATCACCTCAAGCAGATGGGTGGCCAGCACCTCGGCCGGGGTGACGGTGGTGAGGCCCGCGAGCACGGCCTCTTCCTGCCGGTCGGCGGCGATCCAGCGGGCGGGGGCGCCATAGACCGGCTCACTCACATCCTCGCCCTCGGGCAGCGCGTGTTCGCCCTCGCCCGGCAGCACCAGTACCCGGCCGGGACAGAGCCGGTCGCGCGCCTGTTCAACCCCCTGGATACGGATGCGGTAGTGGCCGGGGGGCAGAACGGCCTCATCGGTCAGGCGGATCTCGGGCAGGATCAGGCCGAAGCTGGCGGCGACATGGTTGCGGATGCTGGCGATCCGCGCGTCGAGCCCGGTCGCCGGGTCGAGCACCATCGGCACCAGATCGGGGGCGAACTCCACGTGGATCTCGTCGAAGTCGAGCACGTCGCCAATCGGGCGCTGGCGCGGTGCGGGGGGTTCGGCGGCCTGCACATCCTCGGGCGGCGGGCGGCTCGCCCCGAGCATCGCCGCCGCACCCAGCGCCGCGGCCCCGGCAAGGAAGGGCAGCATCGGCAGGCCCGGCACCAGCCCGAACAGCGCCATCAGCACCGCCACCGTGCCGAGCGCCGCCGGATAGCGGCCAAGCTGGCTGAACACCGCCATGTCGGTCGCCCCGGTCGCCCCGCCGCGCGCGAGCAGCAGCGCCGCCGCGACCGAGATGATGACGGCGGGGATCTGGTTCACCAGCCCGTCGCCCACGGTCAGGATCGCATAGGTCTCGAACGCGCGGCCCAAAGGCATCCCGTGGACGACGACGCCGAGCACCAGCCCCATCACCATCGTGAGCAGCGTGATCAGCAGCCCCGCCACCGCGTCGCCCTTGACGAATTTCGACACCCCGTCGAGCGAGCCGAAGAAGTTGGTCTCGGCCTGTTCGCGCTCGCGCCGCGCCCGCGCCTCGGCATGGTCGATCGCGCCCGCCGACATGTCGCTGTCGATCGCAAGCTGCTTGCCCGGCATCCCGTCGAGGGCGAAGCGCGCGCCGACCTCGGCCATCCGGCCCGCGCCCTTGGTGATGACGATGAAATTGACGATCAGCAGGATACAGAAGATCACCACCCCGAGCACGACCGAACCGCCCATGATGAAGCTCGCGAATGCCTCGATCACCTGGCCCGCGGCATCGGTGCCGCTGTGGCCCTGCCCGATGATCAGCTTGGTCGAGGATATGCTGAGCGACAGCCGCAGCAGCAGCGAGGCAAGCAGCACCGTGGGAAAGGCCGAGAAATCAAGCGGGCGCTCGATGAACAGTGTCACGGTGAACATCAGGATCGCCAGCGCGAAGGAAGCGGCGAGGCCGATATCGACGAACCAGGCCGGAACCGGCAGGATCATCATGACGATCACCGTCATGAGCGCGAGCGCCAGCAGGATCGTCGGCCGGAACAGGTCGCGCAGGGTCAGGGTGAGTTTCGGCATGGCTCAACCTCCGCCGATCAGCGGCCGGGAGCCGGTTGCGATCAGTGCGCGGGCAGGCTGCGGCGGGGCGGCATAGAGCGACCCCGGAGTCGCCATGCTGCCGGGCTGAAGCAGCGGGTAGGCATTGGCGCGGACCTGCACGAGGCGCGGGGGTGCCGGGTCCGGCGCGGGCAGCACCGCGAGATGGGCGGCGAAGCGCGCGGCGTAGCGGGCGGCATCGCCGGGCCTGCGCGAATGATAGGCCCCGGCGGCGGCCGTCCAGTCGCCGGTTTCCGCATGGAGCCGGGCAAGCAACCGGGCAGCGTAGCGGGCGTTGGTGTCGGGGTCGATCATCGCATCGAGTGAGGCGAAGGCGGCGCCGTGCCAGTGGTGGTTGATCTGGAAACAGCCGATATCGACATTTCCCGCGCCCGAGGCGAGGATCGCCCCGATCCGCTCCAGCGCCCCGGCGCGGGTTTCCAGCCAGGCCCCGCGACCCGCCTGGTTCAGCGTCCACGGCCAGGGCCGCATCGTGCCGCCCATGCTGCGCCCGGTCTCGGTCAGGGCGATGGCGTGCAGCACGGCTTCGGGCACGCCGGTTTCCGCGGCGGCACGGGCGGCGGCGGCCTCGCAAAGCGCGGCCGGGCCGGTCGCGGCACCGACGGGCGGCACCCACAGCAAAAGCAGCACACAGACAAGTGCCATGATGTGCCCCGGATGGGGGAGGCCTGTCGTCATCTTCGATTCTTCCCCGATTTCCCGTTATGCGGCCGCGGTTCTCCGCAAGCCGGGGGCACCCGCCCCGAGTCGCAGCCTAGGGGTGATTCCTTTCCAAATGCTCAACCGCTCGGGGCGTTGCGGTGGGGGCCGTATCCGCGGGCATCGGAAAGGTATCGAGCAGCTGGTCGATAGTGATCCGGGTCTCGCGGCTTGCTTCAAGCAGCAACCGGCCATGGGCGAGCGGCCCGGCGGGGTCCGTTCCGGTCGGGTGCTCCGGCGGTTCGGGGCCGACAGGCTCGGGCCCGGCCTCACCCGCGCGCCACAGGGCATGTTCGGCCCGACCGGGTTCGCCAGCCTCCTGCCAGGCGCGGGCGGCGGCCCCATGTCGGCCAAGCAGTTCATGCGCTTCGGCCCTCAGCGCCGCGGCCTCCGGGCCGGTCTCTCCGGCCAGCAGCCGCAGCACCCCCCGCCCGTCACGGCGCAAAAGCGCGGCGCGGGCGGCAAGCCGGTCCTCCTGCGCCCCCCGGGGCGGGGGTATCCAGCCCTCGGCCGCCTCGGGAAAACCGAGATCAAGGAGCCGCCCGGCCAGCGCTCTCCGGGTTGCGGCGGGCAGGTCAGGCAGCGGGACATCGGCAAGCGCATGTCGCAAAAGCGCATCGTCGCCGCCACGTTCGGCCAGCATCCGCCAGAGATCGGGCAGGATGTCGCCCGCCCCGACGGCCAGTGCAAAGCCTTCGGCATAATCGCCCGAAGCCGCCGTCGCCAGCGCCAGCGCCCGGCGCAGGGGGGCCGCCGCCGGGCCGCCACGGTGTTCGCGTTCAAGCGCCCCGAGCGCGGCGAACCCCCCCGGATCCAGCATGCCGCCACGGGCGATCACGCTTTCGGTCAGCGCCACCATCGCCTCAGCCGCGGTGGCGTCATTGGCGGTGGCGAGTGTGCGCAGCGCATCCTCGGCCGCCGCCGTCTCACCCCGCGCCAGCCCCGCGCGGGCCTCGGCCAGCCGCATCGGCCCGCCGGGCTCGCCCGGGGCGCGGCCGACCGCATCACGCGCCGCCTGCGCCGCACCCTCGTCGCCCAGTTCGAGAAACCGCCGCGACAGGTCGGGGCCGAGATGTCGGCGCAGATGCAGCGGCAGGGCGGAAAAGGCACGCAGCACCGCCGCGTCCTCGACCGCATCCCCCGGCGAAAGCGACGGGCGTGCCAGCACCGCCCAGAGTGCCACCGCACCGTCGCACCCTTCCATTCCCGAAAGCGCATGATCCCCGGGCGGGGGGCGGCCATCCATCACCGCGGCCAGTGCCGCAATCACCGGCGTGGCGGCGGTATCGTTGCCGAAAGCCGCCATGGTCTCGGCCGCCTCGGCACCGAACCCGGCGTGGAGGTAAAGCCGGGCCAGCGCCAGCGCCACTGCCGGATCGGGCCGGTCGAACTCTCCAAGCAGTTTCGAGCGCAGATCGGCCAGCCGCAGGGTGAAGGGCATATCGCCGCCCCAGTCGGCCAGCGCGACATCGGCATCGGACAGGCAGGTGCCCCCCTCGCCAGTGAAGGGCGTGGGCCGGTGGGTGCCGTCGCGCAGGTGCAGATGGGCGGCGGCGGGCGGACCGGTGTCGCTGCCGATGTTCGGGGTCATGTTCGGGACCATATCCGGGGGCAGCGGCGCGACCGACTCGACCAGACCATGTGTCGCGGCCGCGCCGATCCGGTCGAGCAACGCATTCCGCAACAGCACCGCCCGCGGATCCGGCAACGGCGGGGGCAGAGGATCGGGGGGCGGCACCGCCATCTGCTCCGCCGTTCCGTTGCGGGGCAGGGCCGTGGCCGGCGGGGCGGGGACGGGGGCTTGCACAAGCGCACCGCCCAGCCGGGGCTGCGGACGGCGGACGGGCCGGGAACCAGGCGGGGCAACGGCGGGACCGTCGGGGGCGGCCAGCGCGCGCTCATACCCCGAACCCTCGACGGCCGGGCCATCGCGGATATCGATCGCCACAACCCCCGGACGGGCCTCGAAGGCAACCGCGTGGCAGGCGCAGCCGATACCGAGCCGCAAGTCGCCACTGTCAGGGTCGGCCCAGATCGCCGACAACCGGTCGCGGCCGATATGACGGAACACCCGCGAAAGATCGTAGCGCACCCCCCCGCGCGCCACACGGAACGCATAACCGTCCGCAGTGCGGCCAAAGGCCCAGTCGGGCGTATCGCCGAGATCGATCGCCAGCCGGGTGAAGCCCGGATGCTCACCCGACCTCACACCGACCGCCGGAACCTGCGCTGCCGCCGCCCCGGCCCAGAGCGCCAGCAGCACCAGCAGCATCGGCACATGCCGGAGCATCAGGCTGCCTCCTGCCGCAGCGCACGCAGCGCGGTTTCCAGGTCGGTGAAACTCGGCCGGATATGGTGCGGCGTATTCTGGCGCCCGACCTCGATGCAGATATTCGCCGGGTGGTTGTGAAGGTTCGCCACCAGAACCTCACGGATCAGCAGATGGAAATGGGCGTCCTCCTCGGTCACGGCGCGCACCCGCGAGGCGAAGGGGCCGACGATCCCGTAGGCGAGAAACACCCCCAGGAAGGTGCCCACCAGCGCGCTGCCGATCATCTTGCCGAGGATCTCGGGCGGCTGGTCGATCGAGCTCATGGTCTTGATGATCCCGAGCACCGCCGCCACGATCCCCAGCGCGGGGAGCGCGTCGGCCGTGGTCTGGAGCGCGTGGCTGGAATGCAGCGCGTGATGCTGATTCGTCTCGACCCGCTTGTCGAGCACCTCCTCGACCTGATGCGGATCGTCGTAATTCATCCCCGCGGCGCGCAGCGTGTCGCAGATCAGATCGACGCTTTCATGATCGTGCAGGATGCGCGGATAGCGGGCGAAGATCGCCGAATCCCGCGGCGTCTCGATATGTTCCTCAAGCGCGACGGGGTTCGAACGGGCGATGCGGATCAGTTCGAACAACAGGCACAACAGATCGCGGTAGTCGGCGGGTTTCCAGCGCGGGCCGCGGAACACCTTGCCGAGGTCGCGCAGCGTGGTTTTCACCCCCGACAGGTCGTTTCCCAGCAGAAAGGCCCCGACCGCGGCACCGCCGATCATCACCATCTCGAACGGCAGCGCGTAGAGGATGACCACAAGCTGCCCGCCCGCAAGCATGAAGCCGCCGAACACCATCACGAAGACGACGGCAATCCCGACCAGACCGATCATGCCGATCCCCCCTTCGATATGGCCGCACGGGCCGGTGTGAACCTGCCGGTCATTCGCGCGGCACCAAGGCGTTGCGACCCGCAAGCAACAGGCTCACGGTATAGGCGGCGTCGGGCGACATGCCCGAAAGCACCGCGGCGGCGGCATCCGGGCGCATCCGGCCAAGGAAACCCGCGGCGAACTCCGGGGCCATGGTCTCGAACAGTTGCGCCGCCTCGCGCGGTTTCATCGCCTCATAGACCGCGGTCAGGCGCGACAGATCCCCCTCGGCCGCCCCGTCGGCGCGGGCGAGGGTCTCGGACAGGGTCGCCTCGGCCCCGGTCAGCGCGGCGAGCCGCTCCTCGACCATGTGCTTGGCCCGGGAAAGCGCCTGCATCCGGCCTGCAAGCGCATCCTCCTGCAAGCGCACCCGCTCTTCACGCAGGCGCAGCGCCCCGGCCAGTTCCGAGGGCAGGGCGCAGTCGGCCCCGGGCGGGGCGGATTCGGCCTGCACCGGCACCGGCTGCGCCGCATCGGCCCCGCGGGCAAGCGCACCACCCACCCCGAGCCCGCCACGAATCACCCCGGAGGCGAGCAGGATCGCCACCACCACCGCAAGTGCCCCGCGCGGCCTGCGTCTTGACCGCCCGCTCATTCCGCGGCCTCGCGGACCATGTCGCGGGCAGGGCGGTGGCGGATGAACCGGGCACGGGTGCCCGGCGCCTCACCGGGGTCGGGCAGGTCATGGAGCGACGCGACCAGCAGTTCCAGCCGCACCGCCGCAGCCTCGGCCCGGGCGGTCAGTTCCCCGAGCCGCGCGGTCGATTCGCCCGCCGCCCCGCGCGCCTGCGCCAGTGCCCTGGTCAGGTCATCGACCTGCGCCGACATCACCGCGACCGCGCCGCCCATGCCGTTTTCCAGCCGGGTGAACCGCGCAAGCCGCCGTGACAGCACATAACAGTAAAGCGCCGCCGCAAAGGCCCCGGCGGCAAGCAGGATATCGGCGATCAGGTCCATGCCCGTCCCTCCTAGTTCAGCACGAATTCGGTCACGAGCAGGTCGCGCACCCGCCCCTCGCCGGTCACCATCTGCACCCGGCGCAGCATCTGCGCCCGCAGCCGCACCAGCGCCGAAGGATCCTCAAGCTCCGCCACCGCGACCGCGCGCAGATAGCCGTTCAGCACGTCACGCACCCGCGGCATCAGCTGCGCCACTTCGGACTGATGGCCGCGCGCCACCTCAAGCTCGGCCGCGAATCGCAGGTGGCGGCCGCCCGCACCGGGGGAAAGCGAGATCATGAGTGGCTCCACCGGCACGAAGGCGATATCCGGCAGCGGCTCGGGCCCCGGCCCGGCCTGCTGCGTCGCGGGCAGGGGAATCAACCCGGAGAAGGTGACGAAAAAGCCGCCGCCCCCCAGCAGAAGCGCCAGCAAAAGCCCGATGAAAAGCGGCTTGCGCGAACGTGCGGGCGCGGCTTCGGCCGGGATATCCTGCGGCTGGGCGGCGTCGGTCATGGTCCGGTCTCCGGTACTGTTCCTGCACCCAGCTATAACCGCCGGTCACTAACCGATTGTTAAGCCCGCCCGGCCCATGATGGCGGCAGATCAGGGCAGAAGCCCGATTCCCCGGAGATGCAGGTGAAACAGTTTTCGACCCTCTGGTCCGCGCTCGACCCACGCCGCAGGGCGATCGTCATCGGCGCCACGGTGGCGGTTTTCGTGGCGGTGCTGGCGCTGGCCCGGCTGGCCGCGACGCCGCCCATGGCACTATTATATGCGGGGCTGGAACCCGGCAGTTCCGGCGAGGTGGTGCAGGCGCTGGAACAGCGCAGGGTCACCTATCAGATCCGCGGCGATTCGATCTTCGTCGCCGCCAGTGCGCGGGACAAATTGCGGATGACACTGGCATCCGAGGGGCTGCCCGCGAACGGCGGTGCGGGGTATGAACTGCTCGATTCGCTCTCGGGTTTCGGCACCACGGCGCAGATGTTCGACGCCGCATACTGGCGCGCGAAGGAAGGCGAGCTCGCCCGCACCATCGCCGCAAGCCCGCGGATTCGCAGCGCCAGGGTGCATATCGCCCCCGCGCCCGCCCAGCCGTTCCGGCGCGATTCCCGACCCACCGCCTCGGTCACCGTGACCACGGCGGGGGGCACGCTGTCGCCCGATCAGGCGCGGGCGTTCAGGCATCTGGTGGCGACGGCGGTGGCCGGGCTCGCGCCCGGGGACGTGGCGGTGATCGACAGCGCCATCGGCCTTGTCGCAGCCGAGGACGATACCAGCCCGGCCCGCGCCGCGGGCAACCGCGCGGCCGAGTTGCGCCGCAACGCAGAGCGGCTGCTTGCCGCCCGGGTCGGCCCCGGCAAGGCGCTGGTCGAGGTCAGCGTCGATCTGGTGACCGAACGCGAATCGATCATCGAGCGGCGCTTCGACCCCGAGACAAGGGTGGCGATCTCGACCGAGACCGAATCGCGCAGCGATTCCGCCTCCGGCGGCGATCCGGCAGGGGTCACCGTGGCCTCGAACCTGCCCGAAGGCGATGCCGCCGGCGCGGGCGAATCGCGCAGCCAGTCGAACGAAACGCGCGAGCGGGTGAATTACGAAGTGTCCGAAGTCCAGCGCGAGTTGGAGCGCGCCCCGGGATCGGTACGGCGGCTCACGGTCGCGGTGCTGGTGGACGGGCTGCGCGATGGCGACGGGCTCTGGCAACCGCGCCCGGACGAAGAGCTCGCGGACCTGCGCGAACTGGTGGCCTCGGCCGTGGGCTTCGATGCGGACCGTGGCGACACGATCACCCTGCGCAGCATGGCGTTCGAACCCGTCCCCGAGGAAGGCACCCTTGCCGGTGGCCCGGGGTTCCCGCTCGATCCGATGACGCTGGCGCAGCTCGGGGTGGCGGCGCTGGTGGCACTGATCCTCGGGCTGTTCGTGCTGCGCCCGATCCTGACGCAGGGCCGCGCCACGCCCATGACCGCCCCCGCCGCGCTGCCCGGCGCGGCATCCACAACGGGGCCGGTCCTCACCGGCGAGATCGCCGGGGACGACACGCCCGCGCAACTCACCGTTGTCCCGGCCCCCGAAAACGAAGCGCCCGCCGACCCGGTGGAACGGTTGCGCAAGCTGATCGCCGACCGGCAGGACGAATCGATCGAGATCCTGCGCGGCTGGATGGAAGAGCGCGGGGAGAGCCGGTGATGGCGCGGCAGATCAGGCTGGAGGTGTTCGACCCCGCCACCACACCCGACACGCCCGAGGACGGCGCGCAGGAACAGGTCCGGCTGGCCGGATACGAAGCCGGTTACCGCGCCGGATGGGATGATGCGCTGGCCACCCAGGCGGTGGAACAGGCCCGGGCACTTGCCGGGATCGGCCGCAACCTTCAGGCGCTTTCCTTCAGCTATCACGACGCGCGCACCCATGTGCTGCGCGCGCTGGAACCCCTGCTGACAGAGATTGCCGCCCGCCTGCTGCCCGGGATCGCCGCGCGCACGCTGCCGCATCTGGTGGCCGAACAGCTGCTGCCGCTGGCCGAAACCGCCGCCGACGCGCCCCTGGTGCTGCATCTCCACCCGGCAAGCCGGGCCGGAGCCGAACACCTGATCGGCCCCGACCCGGGCCTGCCGCTGACCATCGTCGAAGACCCGGCACTGGGCGAGGGGCAGGTCTGGCTTCAGGCCGGCGATGCCGGGGTGCGGATCGACCTTGACGGGGCGCTGACCGCGATCCGGGCGCTGCTTGATGATTTCTACGACCTTGCCGCGAAGGAGCCCGATGATGGATGAACCCGGCACTGCCCCCGTCCCCGCCGACAACGCCAACCCCTTCGGCCAGGTGCCGATCGAGATCGTGATCTCGGTCGGCAAGGCGCGGCCGCGGGTGTCGGAACTGCTGCGCATGACGTGCGACACGGTGCTGCCGCTCGACCGCCGGGTGGAAGACCCGGTGGAACTTTACGTCGGCGACCGGCTGATCGCCCGGGGAGAGTTGCAGGAACTCGACGGCGAGCGCGAGGGGCAACTTGCCGTCCGCCTCACCGAAGTGGCCGACCTGCGCAGCGGGCTGTGACCATGCGCCTTGCGCTGCTCCTGCTCCTGCTGCTCCCGGCCGGTCCGGCGGCGGCGCAGGAGGTGACGCTGACCATCGGCGAGGGGGGCGACCTGACCACCCGCACGATCCAGCTTCTGGCGCTGGTGACGGTGCTCAGCCTGGTGCCGGGGCTGGCGGTGATGATCACCTGCTTTCCCTTCATCGTCACGGTGCTGTCGATCCTGCGGCAGGCGATCGGGCTTCAGGCGGCGCCGCCGAACATGCTGATGGTGACGCTGGCGCTGTTCCTGACCTGGTTCGTGATGGACCCGGTGCTGACCGCGGCCTGGACCGAGGGCATCGGACCGCTGACAGAAGGGCGGCTCGGCACCGAGGAGGCCTTCACCGCCGCGCTCGGCCCGTTCCGGCTGTTCATGGCGGCGCGGCTCGACCCCGACACGCTCGCGGCCATGGCGGCACTGCGGCCCGGCGCGCCGGTGACAGATCCGCCCGAAGCTGCTTCGCTGTCGTTGCTGGTGCCCTCGTTCCTGCTGTCCGAAATCACCCGCGCCTTCGAGATCGGCTTCCTGATCTTCCTGCCCTTCCTGATCATCGACCTCGTGGTGGCGGCGGTGCTGATGTCGATGGGGATGATGATGGTCCCGCCCGCCATCGTATCGCTGCCGTTCAAGCTTGCGTTCTTCGTGGTGGCCGACGGCTGGACCCTGATCTCCAGCGCGCTGGTGCGGGGGTATTTCTGAACCCGGGTGGACGGCGGGCCGCACCACCCGGGCACACTGCTGTCGGCACCCCCGGCCCGTCACGGGCAAGATCCACACTTGCCCGGGCTTGCCCCCCCTCCCTTGCCGTTTCGTCACGCGCGGAGCCGGTGCCGCCCCCATGGCGCTGCATCACCCCGGTATAATGAGAGTTCCGCCGTATCAGGGTCGAAAACTGTTTCCTGCACTGCACCGGAATTGCCCATTCCCGGACAATAGACAACGGGCGCGGCCTGAAAGACCGCGCCCGCTGCTGCTCTCCGCGGATCAGCGAACCAGAAGTTCCGCGTGCAGTGCCCCGGCGGCGTTGATGCTCTTGAGGATATCGATCATATCGCGCGGTGCCACGCCCAGCGCATTGAGCCCGGCCACCACCGTCGAAAGATCGGTGCCCCCGCCCACCACCGCAAGGGCGGCGTCGGTGCCGCTTTCGATTTCCGCCGATGTGCGCGGCACGACGATGGTCTCGCCCGGAGAGAACGGGTTGGGCTGGACGGCAAGCGGAGTTTCCTCGACCCGCAGGGTCAGGCCGCCCTGCGCCACCGCGACCCGGCCGATGCGCACATCCGCACCCATGACGATGGTGCCCGAGCGTTGATCGACCACCACCCGGGCGCGGATTTCGGGCTCGATCCGCAGGTTCTCGACCCGGCCCAGCACATGGGCGGGCGATTCCATCCGCGTCGCGCCGATATCAAGCGCCACCGTCCCCGCATCGAGCATCCGCGCCACCCGGCGGCCGAAGGCACGGTTGATCTCGGCCTCGATCCGCCCGGCGGTGGTGAAGTCGGGTTCGCGCAGCGCAAGCCGCACCATGTCCAGCCCGGCGAAGTCGAACTCCAGCTCCCGCTCGACCCGGGCGCCGCCGGGGATGGTGCCGGAGGTCGGCACACCTTGCACCGTGCGCGCCGCCTCGCCTTCCGCAGCGACACCGCCGGCGACGATGGTGCCCTGGGCCACGGCGTAGATCTGCCCGTCGGCACCGTTCAGGGGCGTCATCACCAGCGTGCCGCCCAGCAGGCTGCGCGCATCGCCGATCGCCGAGACCGTCACGTCGATCCGTCCGCCGGTGCGCGCGAAAGGCGGCAGGGTGGCGGTGACGAAGACCGCGGCGACGTTGCGCGGGCGGAACTGCTCACCCGTGACGTTCACGCCGAGCCGTTCAAGCAGGTTCGACATGATTTCTTCGGTGAAGGGCGCGTTGCGGATACCGTCGCCGGTGCCATCGAGCCCGACCACCAGCCCGTAGCCCATGAGGTCGTTGCCACGCACCCCGTCGAACTCGACCAGATCCTTGAGGCGGATCGGTGCGGCTTCGGCAGGAAACGCCAGCACCAGCGCGATGCCGATCAGCAGGAAGCGGATCATCGCAGGAAATCCGCGAGGCTGAGGCGCGACAGCCGCGCGGTGACGGTGAAGACCGTTTCAAGCTGGGTCTGTGCCGATTCGAGTTCGACCGCCACAGCATAGGGGTCGGCGCCGGTCAGGCCCTGCCGGGCGATGCCGAGACCGGTCGCCTCGGCGGCATTGCGGGTCTCGGCGGCGGCGAGGGCGCCTTGCGCCACCCCCAGCCGGGCGGCGAGCCCGGCGCGTTCCGGCGCCGCACCCAGCAGTCGCTCCGAGGCAATTCCGGCAAGATCGGCCCGGGCAGCACCGGCAAGCGGCATGGTGTCGAGCAACGCGGCCATGGCCAGGCCCTTCAACGTCTCGCGCAGGGCCGGATCGGCGGCGGTCGCCCCGATATGCAGCGATTCGCCGGGACCGACGGGGACCGGCCCGGCGGGGGCGGAACTGCCGCGCCAGGCCTGGGTCTGGAAGCCGGCCGGGTCGTCGAACCAGTGATCGACCGCGGCGGCAATGTCGGCGGCGGATGTGGCGCCTGCCGTGGCGGCGGCAAGATCGGCGAGGATCGTTTCCGCCGGGGCGAGGGCGGGGCCCGCGGTCGCCGGGCCGGCGAACAGGGTCTGATCCCCCGCGCGGGCGTTGAGCGCGCCGATCACGGTGGCGAATTTTCCCCGCGCATCCGCCGCAGCGGTGGCGAGAAGTTGCGGATTGCCCGGGGACGAGGCAAGGGCGAGCGCCGCACCGAGGCCGGAGGCGGCATCGTCCACCACCGCAAGCGCCGCCTGCATCGCGTCGAGCCTCAGCCCCGCCCCGGCAGCGGCATTTTGCCAGCCCGCAATCCGGGCGAGCGAGGTCTCGATGGCGGCAAGCGGCCCGATCTCGCCGCGCAGCGCCCGGGCCGGGTCGCTGGCCTGGCCGGTCACGAGTTCCGAGGACAGCCGCACGGTTTCGGCCTTGAGCGCCGCGGTCTGGCGTTGCAGCACGAAACCGCGGGCAAGATCGCCGATGGATGTCAGGCTCATGGTCAGATCTCCAGCAGGGTGCGGATCATGTCGTCAGCGGTCTGGATGACGCGGGCGTTGGCGGCATAGGCGCGTTCGATCTGCAAGAGGAGTTGCAGCTCGTGATCGGTATCGACCCCGGCTTCCAGCGCGGCCTTGTCGAGCGCGGCGGCGGCGCTGGCGGCGAAGCCCGCCTCGGCCTCGGCCGAAAGCCGGGCGGAGGCCACGCCGGAAAGCAGGTCGGCGGCAAGGCCCGAGGCGCTGCGGGCGCCCGAAAACCCACCCGACGCGACCGTGCGGGGTGCGGCGAGCGTATCGGCCAGCGCGCTGAGCAACCCGCTTGCGCCCGGATCGCCCGGCACGGCAGCACCCAGCCCGGCACGCAGGCGCCAGAGTTCACCGCCCGATGCGGGATCGGCGGCGGGATTGACCCGCAGCCGGGCGGCAAGGCCCACCTCCTGCGCCGGGTCGAAGGGGCCGCCCAGATCGGTGAACAGGCCCGGTGCGCCCGGGGCCAGCGTGGCGTCGGGGTCGGGGCCCGCGAAACGGTCCAGCAGATCGCGGGCCAGCGCGTCCAGCCGGGTCTGGACATGCGGCGCGGCCTCGTCGCGGATCGCGAAATGCGCGGCGAGCGTGCCTCCGGCGATGCGGCTTTCCGGCCCGGTGACGGCGATCGGCCGACCGTTGAGCATCAGCCCCGACAGCGCGCCCGAGGCCAGCGTCATGTCGGGGGCGATCGTGCCTGTGGCGGTAAAGCCGAACCGCGCGGGTCGCCCGGTGTCGAGCAGCGGCACCCCCCCGGCGGTATAGAGCGCGATCCGCCCGCCTTCGCGCGCGATCTCGCGGATCGGGACGATTTCGGCGATGCGGTCCACGACCTGCTGGCGCTGGTCCATCAGCGACGAGGGATCGCGCCCCGCCGCGCTGGTGGCCGCGATCTTCGCGTTGAGCGCCGACACCTGTTCGAGGCTGCGGTTGAGCGCCCCGACCTCGGCGGCGATGGCGTGGTCGGCCTCGGCCCGTGCGGTCTGGACGGTTTCGCCGACCATGGCGAGGTGGCGGGCGATGCCCTGCGCCTCGGCCAGAACCGTGCCGAGATGCGCGTCGGAATCGGGGCGACCGGCGGCGGCGATCAGCGCCGATTCCAGCGCGGCGATCCGGCTTCCCAGTGCGCCGGGTTCACCCGGCAGGCCGATGGCGGATTCGGCGCCTGCAAGGAACCCGGCCGCGAGGCCCGCAGCAGCAGCCCCCGCCCCGGCGATGCGGCGGTCGTCGAGAAGCGCGCGGTCGAGCGCGCGGGAGATGCCCGTCACCTCCACCCCGCCATGGGTGCGCGAGGCCAGGGTGACCTCGCGCCGCCCGTAGCCTTCTGTCCTGGCGTTGGCGATATTCGCGGCCACGGCTTCCGCCGCGCGGGCCGAGGCCGAAAGGCCGCTGAGGGCGGCCGTGAGAGTGGCGGATATGCTCATGTCTCAGCCTTTCATGACCTGCGCGCCGGCGCAGGAATCAACGTTTGATGTTGTTGGTTTCCTGGATCATCTCATCCACGGTCTGGATGACCTTGGCATTCGAGGAATAGGCCCGCTGGGTCTGGATCAGCCGGGTCAGTTCACCCGCGACATCGGTGGTCGATTCCTCACGCGCAAAGCCCGCGGTCTTGCCCACCGGCCCGTCGCCCGCCTGCCACAGGTAGAAGGCCCCGCTTTGCGCCGAGACCTGATAGGTCTGGTTCGGCAGCGAGGTCAGGCCGTTCGGATTGGGCACATCGACCAGCGGAATCTGATAAAGCACCCGGGGCTGGCCGAAGTCGAACACACCGACGAGAAAGCCGCTCTGGTCGATCTCGACCCCGATCAGGCTTGCGACCGGGGCGCCGTTCTTGCCCAGATCGACCGGGGCGAAGGCGGAGGCAAGCTGGGTCATGCCGCCGGGCGCACCGGGCTGGCCGATGGTCACCGCGATGTCGCCGTCGGCCAGCGTCAGCATGAAGCCGCCGGTGGCCGGGTCATAGGCGCCGCCCGAAACCGTCGTCACCGTGGCCAGCCTGCCGCCCATGCCCTGGGTGTCGTCGAAGGTCAGGACATATTCGCCGACCACCGCACCGCCTGCGGCCGAATCGCTTACCGCCATTGTCCATTCGTTCGCGGCACCCGCGCCCGGCACCGTGGGGGTGAAACTGAAATTCAGAACCTCGGACCCGCCCAGGTTGCCGAAATATTCAACCGGCAGGTCGATGACCTCGCCCGAGGCGCCCGCCGTGGTGGCGCTGGCGGGCAGGTTCAGCGCCACGGTCATCGCTGTGGTCGGGTTGGCGACAAGCTGGCCCCGGGCGATCATCACCGGCTGCAACCCGGCGGTGGAGTCCCTGGGATAGGCAGGCACGGTGCCGTCGGGCAGCGCGGGCCAGCCCATGAGCGCAAGCCCCGAATCGGTGCGCAGAAGCCCGGTATCATCGGGCCGGAACGAGCCGGTCGTGGCCAGCGACAGCGGCAGGTTTCCGCTTGGCCCCTTTACCGCGGCAACCGAAGTGACCGGCAGGAAGCCGCGCCCATCGACCGCGATATCGGTGGCGTTGGTGGTGCCGGTCAGCTCGCCGCGTTCGTCGATCATCCGCGCGGTTGTGGTGCGCACGCCCCCGGCGGTATATTTCGCGCCGACATCCCCGGAAACCACCATCGAGTGGAAATCCGTCACCACCCGCTTGTAGCCGTTGGTGGCGGAATTGGCGATGTTGTCGGCGATGGTCGCCAGCTGCACCGCCTGGGCATTGAGCCCGGCCACCCCGGCGTTGAGCGAGGAAGAAATCGTCATCTGCGCACCTCTTGGCTGAATTCGGTCTGGCCGCAGGATGCACGGCGGGGTTTAACATCCCCCTAACCGCCCCCCGCTATCTGTCCCGGTGCAGCAGGATCAGTTCCAGCCGGTTGTTGCGCACCGCCATCGGGTTCGCCGCTACCGGCTTGCGGTCGGCATGGCCCGCCACCCGCCGGACCCGTTCGGGCGGCAGACCGGCGATGGTCAACAGCCGGTGCATCGCCCCGGCCCGGCGCATGGAAAGATCCCATACCGGGTTTTCGACCAGCATGATCGGATAGGCCCGCACATGGCCGTTCACCGCCACACCGTTGTCGACATGGGAAAATACCTCGGCCAGCATCGAGGAAAGTTCGATCAGCACCGGCGCGGGTTCGGCCCCGTCCCCCGTGAACAGCGGCGCATCCTCAAGGTCGGAAAGTTCAATCACCAACCCTTCGTCGGTCAGACGCGAGACGACATGACGCAGGAGATATTCGGTCTCCATGCTCTCGCCCGAAAGGCCGGACAGAAGCTGCTCGACCTCGGCCAACATGCCGTCTGCGTCCTCGGCCCCGCCGGGTTCGGCGCCGGCAGCGGCGCTGTCCGGGGGCAGGTGCACCCTGGCGCCGGTGCCGCTGAAGGCAAGCGTGTCGTCGGCAAAGATCGAATCACCGCCGAACATCCCCTCCCCCCCGCCGGAGATACGGTTGACCGGGACCGAGGGGTTGAAGAAATCCGCCAGCCCCTTGCGTTGCGTTTCGGTTGTTGCGTTCAGCAGCCACATCAGCAGGAAGAAGGCCATCATGGCGGTCACGAAATCGGCATAGGCAACCTTCCACGCCCCGCCGTGATGCCCGCCCGCCCGGATGATCTTCCTGCGTTTGATGATGACTGGCGCGGCATTGGATTGCCCGGCCATCATGCACCCTTTCATTCACCCGGGGGCAGGATAGCCCGGCAAGGGTGAACGGGGGACTAATGGTTCGGATTGTCGGTGTTTTGTGGTGCCGGGCCGACCGGCCGCTGCACGGCGGCGCTGACGCGCCCTGATTCCGGGCAAGGGTGGGAAGGGCGACAGGTTACGCCTCGGAGACTCTGCCACCTGTCGGCCAACCCCCTTGCCCGCCGTTGCTCAGCAATCGCTGGCGGGCCAGCCGTCGATTGCCGCCACCGCCTCTTCCGCCGTCTCGACAAAGCGGAACAGGCCGAGGTCGTCGGCCGAGATCGTGCCCGCCTCGGCCAGCGCCTCCCAGTTCACCACCCGTTCCCAGAACTCGCGGCCGAACAGCACGAAGGGCAGCGGGCGCATCCGTCCGGTCTGGATCAGGGTCAGCGACTCGAACAGTTCGTCCATGGTGCCGAATCCGCCGGGAAAGACGCAGATCGCCGAGGCCCGCATCAGGAAATGCATCTTGCGGATCGCGAAATAGTGGAAGTTGAAGCACAGGTCCGGGGTGACGAAACCGTTGGGCGTCTGTTCATGCGGCAGCACGATGTTCAGGCCGATGGAATGGCCGCCGACCTCCTGCGCACCGCGGTTTCCGGCCTCCATCACCCCCGGGCCGCCGCCGGTGACGATCACGTTGTCGCGTCCGTAACTTTTCAGGCTGCGCTCGGTCATGGTGCGGGCGAACTTGCGCGCCTCGTCGTAATAGGCGGCGAGGCTGGCCATATAGGGGGTGCGCGCCGTTTCGGCACTGACGGGGTCGGGGATGCGTGCACCGCCGAACATCACGATGGTCGAGCGAATGCCGCGTTCGTCCATCACCATCTGCGGCTTGAGCAGTTCCAGTTGCAGCCGCACCGGCCGCAACTCTTCCCGACACATGAAATCGTCGTCGGTGAAGGCAAGCCGGTAGGCGGGTGCCCGGGTCTGCGGAGTGTCGGGCGCGCGGACGGCGGCTTCGACATCTTCCACACTGTCGCGGAACGGGTGGCTGCGGGTCTCGTCTTTCATCTGCGCTCCTTCCACGCATTGCGTGCCTGTGCTGCGGTGACTATAGGCTAGGCCCCCGAGAGGCCACAGGAAAGGATGAGACCGATGCCGCACGCCGCGCTGGAAGCCGCGATCGAAGCCGCCTGGGAGGCGCGCGACACCATCACCCCCGCGACAAGGGGCGAGACCCGCGACGCCATCGAGGCCGTGCTGCACGCGCTCGACAAGGGCGAGTTGCGGGTGGCCGAAAGACGCGACAACGGCGACTGGCACGTGAACCAGTGGGCGAAGAAGGCCGTTCTGCTGGGCTTCCGGCTTCAGGACATGGAGGTCCAGTCCGGCGGGCCGCAGGGCGGCACCTGGTGGGACAAGGTTGACAGCAAGTTCGCCCATTGGGGCGAGGCGCAGTGGAAGGCCGCCGGGTTCCGCGCCGTGCCGAACTGCGTGGTGCGCCGCTCGGCCCATATCGGCAAGGGCGTGGTGCTGATGCCCTGCTTCGTCAACCTCGGCGCCCATATCGGCGAGGGGACGATGGTCGATACCTGGGCCACCGTGGGTTCCTGCGCGCAGATCGGCAAGAACGTGCATCTGTCGGGCGGCGTCGGCATCGGCGGCGTGCTGGAGCCGATGCAGGCAGGCCCGACCATCATCGAGGACGACTGTTTCATCGGCGCCCGCTCCGAGGTGGTCGAGGGCGTGATCGTGCGCGAGGGCTCGGTTCTGGGCATGGGCGTGTTCATCGGCCAATCCACGAAGATCGTGGATCGCGACACCGGCGCGGTCAGCTATGGCGAGGTTCCGGCCGGGTCGGTCGTGGTCGCGGGCTCGCTGCCGTCGAAGAACGGCGTTCACCTTTACTGCGCGGTGATCGTGAAGAAGGTGGATGCGCAGACCCGCTCCAAGACCAGCATCAACGATCTGCTGCGGGACTGATCGCGCGCACAAGCGGATGGGCGCGGGTGGGCGGATCGCCCACCCCGGCCAGCCCCCGGATCAGTCGTAGCTGCGCCGGTCCTCGATCACCTTGCCGTCGTTGGGCAATGAGCCGGGCGGCACCAGTTCCACCTTGCCGCGCAGCTTGAGCGTGTCCAGCACCGTGCCTTCGTAAAGCGCGGGATTTGCGGCGCGGGTCTCGATCTGCACCGTCATCACGTCCATCTCGCCCTCGCGCGAGGCGATGACGCGGGCGCGGGCGACCTCGGTATGGCGGGCGACCAGATCGGCCACCTGCTCGGGGCGCACGAACATGCCCTTGATCTTGGTGGTCTGGTCGGCCCGGCCCATCCAGCCCTTGATACGCATGTTGGTGCGGCCGCAGGGCGACATGCCCGGCAGCACCGCCGACAGGTCGCCGGTGGCGAAGCGGATCAGCGGATAGTCGCGGTTCAGCGTGGTGACGACGACCTCGCCGACCTCGCCCTCGGGCACCGGGTCGCCGGTGCCGGGGCGGACGATCTCGACGATCACGCCCTCATCGACCACCATCCCCTCCATCGCCTCGGTCTCATAGGCGATATTGCCGATATCGGCGGTGGCATAGCATTGGCGGCAGGCAATACCGCGATCGGCGTATTCCGCGCGCAGCGAGGGGAACAGCGCCCCCGCGCTGACGGCGGCACGGGCGATCTTCAGCGCCACGCCCATCTCGGCGGCGCGGTCGAGGATCACCTTCAGATAGTCGGGCGTGCCCGCATAGGCGGTAACGCCGATATCGGCGGCGGCGCGCACCTGAAGCTCGGTCTGGCCGGTGCCCGCGGGCACCACCGCCGCGCCGACCGCGCGAAGCGCGTTTTCGAACATCATCCCGGCAGGGACGAGGTGATAGGAAAAGCAGTTCTGCACGATATCGCCCGGGCCGATGCCGCAGGCATGCACGAACCGGCCCAGCCGCCACCAGTCGGCGGCGGCGCGGCCCGGCTCATAGATCGGGCCGGGCGACTGGAAGATATGGTCGAACCCCGACACGGGCAGGGCGGCAAAGCCACCGAAGGGGGGCGTGCGGCCCTGTGCCGCGACCAGTTCCGACTTGCGGATCACCGGCAGCCGGGCCAGTGCATCGAGGTCGGTCACCGCGGCGGGGTCGATATCGGCCAGCAGAGCGGCCAGTGCCGGGGCCTGCGTCCGGGCCCGTGCCACCTGCAACGGAAGGGCGCGGGCAACATCCCCGGCGCGGGCCTCGGGCGTGCGGGTTTCCAGATCGTCGAAATTCGCTTTCATCTTTTTCCCGGGGCCCGCCCGCTCCTTCACCGCAATACCTTGCCGGGCTGTCCCCGGACCGCTTCCGATATCATGCCAGCCAGCGCTTGCGCCGCCGGTAGCTGCGCACGTCGCGAAAGCTCTTGCGCCCCTGTTCGGACATGCCGAGATAGAACTCCTTCACGTCCGGGTTCTCGCGCAGTTCCTGCGCCGTGCCTTCCATCACCACCCGGCCGCTTTCCAGGATATAGCCGACATGGGCGTAGCGCAGCGCGACATTTGTGTTCTGTTCGGCCAGCAGGAAGGTCACGCCTTCCTTTTCGTTCACGGCCTTCACGATTTCGAAGATCTGCTCGACAAGCTGCGGTGCAAGGCCCATCGACGGCTCGTCCAGAAGGATCGTCCCCGGTTTCGACATCAGCGCCCGGCCGATCGCCGTCATCTGCTGTTCCCCGCCCGAGGTATAGCCCGCCTGCGACCGGCGCCGCTCCTTGAGACGCGGGAAATAGTCATAGACCATTTCAAGATCGCGCTGGATCGCGGCATTGCCGTCGGTGCGGGTATAGGCGCCGGTCAGAAGGTTCTCCTCGACCGTCAGGTGCTCGAAACAGTGGCGGCCCTCCATCACCTGGATCACGCCCAGCTTCACCAGATCCGAAGGGCTGAGATCCTGGATCCGCTGGCCGCGATAGGTGATCGAGCCCTTCGTCACCTCGCCGCGTTCGGAATGCAGCAGGTTCGAGATCGCCTTGAGCGTCGTCGTCTTGCCCGCACCGTTGCCGCCCAGAAGCGCGGTGATGCCGCCCTTGGGGACCGTGAGGCTCACACCTTTCAGCACGAGGATCACGTGGTTGTAGATCACCTCGATATTATTGACCTCAAGAAGGGTCTCGGTCGTGCGTCCCGCGTCGAGCATGGTTCTGGTCCCGTCAGGTTCGAGGGGTTCCGGCGCGGCCTGCACGGTTGCCTGACCCGCGCCGGAAAGGTTGTGTTCTGTGGGCCCCGGCCGCAACGGGCCGGGGCGCGTGGCCGGATCAGTCCATGCAGGTCGGGGTGATGTTGTTCTCGGCGGCATAGGCCAGCGAGTCTTCCTGCACCAGTTCCATGATCAGTTCACGGTCAGAGGCGATCCAGTCGGTGATCATGTTCCACTTTCCGGCATTGGCGTCCCATTCCTGGATCATCGCCTGGCCGGGGCCGCCGTGGTTCTGGCACGAGACACTGAACACAGGCCCGATGCCGCCAAGGCCAAGCTCCGTCATGCGTTCCTCGGTAATCACCAGATTGGCCATGCCGTCGCGCATTTGCGCGGCGTTGATCGCGGCCACCCCGTGGATCTTCTGCGCGGTCAGCGCGGCTTCGACGGCAAGCATCGCCGCATACATCCCGCGCGAATAAAGCACGCTGCCAAGCTGGTCCCCGGCACCCGCCGCAAGGCCACGGTCATAGACATGGGTTTGCAGGTCTTCATAGACCGGGAAGTCGCGCCCGGTGCCGTGCATCGCCAGCGAACGATAGCCATGCGCGCCCGCACCCGCGGGCATCACGTCGTTCTCGGAACCCGAATACCAGACGCCATAGAGATTGTTCATGTTGAAGCGGATGTTGGACGCTTCCTGCACCGCGACCGAGTTCATCACCCCCCAGCCCCAGAGGAACACGTAATCCGGCCGCTCGCGGCGGATCTGCAACCACTGGTTGCCCTGCTCCTGGCCCGGAGAGTCGACGGCGATGGTCTGGAAGTCGAAGCCGTAACGTTCGGACAGATGCGTCAGGGTCGGGATCGCCTCGCGCCCATAGGCCGAGTTGTGATAAAGCAGGATGATCTTCTTGCCGTCGAGGCTGCCATCGTTCTCGTCCAGCAGATGGTTGACCAGCACCGAAGCGCCGTCCCAGTAGTTCGCCGGATAGCTGAAGGTCCAGTTGAACACCTCGCCATTCACCGCCGAGGTCCGCCCGTAGCCCATCGAGTGGATCGGAATACCGTCTTCGGCGGCGCGCGGAATGATCTGATAGACGATGCCGGTCGAAAGCGGTTGCAGGATCAGCGGGTTGTCGCCGCGGATGTTCTGATAGCATTCCACCCCGCGCTCGGTGTTGTAGGCGGTTTCGCATTCGGAGATGCGGATCGGCACACCGCCGATGCCGCCGTCGCGTTCGTTGACCAGTGTCAGATAGTCCTGATACCCGTCCGCGAAGGGGATCCCGCTCGGCGCGAAGGGGCCGGTGCGGTAGTTGAACATCGGAAAATGCAGGGTTTCGGCCAGAACCGGCCCCGCCGCCGTCATGCTCACCGCAAGTGCGGCGGCGATATGGGTGATCTTCATTGGTTTCTTCTCCTCCCGTTGAACGATGTTTTCCTGCGCCGGGCGCCCTGTCGGCAGGGCCCCCTGTCAGTAGGGGCCCCTGTCAATAGGGGAACGGCCAGAGCCGCAGCTTCTCCTTGATGGTGCGCCACAGTGCCGTCAGCCCGTGCGGCTCCAGGATCAGGAAGACGATGATCAGCGCACCGATGATCATGATCTCCAGATGCGCGGCCAGATCCGACGACCAGCCAAGCTGGTTGACCAGCAGCAGCTTGAGCATCACCGGCCCGATCACAAGGAAGGCGCCGCCAAGAAACGACCCCATGATCGAGCCCAGCCCGCCGATGATGACCATGAACAGCACGAGGAACGACTTGTCGATCCCGAAGGCTTCGCCCGCCTCGGCCGCGCCCAGATAGACGGCGAAGAACAGCGCCCCGGCGATGCCGATGAAGAAGGACGAGACCGCGAAGGCGCTCAGCTTGGCCCTGAGCGGGTTGACCCCGATGATCTCGGCGGCGATGTCCATGTCGCGGATCGCCATCCACTTGCGCCCCAGCGTGCCGCGGGTCAGGTTCCGCGCAAGCCAGGCCAGCGCGATCAGGAAGGCGAGACAGATCAGATAGGCCGAAACCGCCGTGGCCCGCGGCCCGGTGACCGCAAGGCCGAAGACCGTGCGTTCCGGGGCCGAGATCATGCCGGTGGGCGAATGGTTGAAGAACCAGCCGGTGCGGGTGAACAGCCAGATCAGGAAGAACTGTGCCGCCAGTGTCGCCACCGCCAGGTAGAACCCCTTGATACGCAGGCTGAGCTGTCCGCAATAGCCGATCAGAATGTTCAGCCCCAGCGCCGCGATCGTATAGATCAGGAACGGCACGACGATGGCATTGGCCCAGTAGTCGTTGATGATGAACGGAACCACCCCGATCGCCACCGCCAGCAGCGCGTAATAGCCGTAGCGGTCCAGCCGGATCGGAAAGGTCTGGCTGTCGCTCGGGTAGGAAGTCTTGAAGTCGCCGGCCTCGCGGTAAAGCATGTCAGTTCCCCCAGCCCGTTGTCCTGTCGTTGAAATCCGGCCCCATTGTCACACCCTCTCGATGATCTTCTCGCCGAACAGGCCCTGTGGCCGGAACAGCAGGAAGGCCAGCGCCAGCATGTAGGCGAACCAGTTTTCGGTGGCCCCGCCGACGATGGGCTGGAATAAGAAGTCGAACAGCTTTTCGCCGACCCCGATGATAAGCCCGCCGACGATGGCGCCGGGGATCGAGGTGAAGCCGCCGAGGATCAGCACCGGCAGCGCCTTGAGCGCGATCAGCGACAGCGAGAACTGCACCCCCGACTTGGCGCCCCACATCATCCCGGCAACCAGCGCCACGATACCCGCCAGCGTCCAGACCAGCACCCAGATGTAGCGCAGCGAGATGCCGACCGACAGCGCCGCCTGATGGTCGTCGGCCACCGCGCGCAGCGCCCGGCCCTGCTTGGTGTATTGCGAGAACAACACCAGCCCGACCACCAGAACCCCGGCGATGGCTGCGGCCCAGATCTCCAGCGTGTCAAGGTAGAAACCATAGCCGAACCAGTTGAAGGTCAGCTCATCGACCATGACCGACATGCCTTGCGGAATGCCCACGTCCAGCCGCTTGACCTCGGCCCCCCACATGATGTCGCCCAGCCCCTCCAGGAAATAGGCAAGACCGATGGTGGCCATGAACAGGATGATCGGCTCCTGGTTGACCAGGTGGCGGAAGATGAAGCGCTCCACCAGCCAGGCGAAGGCGACCATCACCAGCACGGTCCCGGCGATCGCCAGCAGCGTCGGCATGGTCCAGCCGAAGTAATGGATGCGGGTGCCGAAGATCGCGTTGATCAGATGCGCGAAGGGGATCTGCCCCGATTGCAGCCCGACCAGCGTCAGCGCCGCGAACAGCGCCATCACCCCCTGGGCGAAGTTGAAGATGCCGCTGGCCTTGAAGATCAGCACGAAGCCCAGCGCGACCAGCGCATACATGATACCGGCGGTCAGGCCGTTCAGCGTGGCCTCCATCGCGAAAAGAACGGTGTCAGACATCACGGCCTCCCTGATTTGCGGCCCGGATTCACGGCGTGGGGCGTCGGCGCGGAAATCCGGCCCGGGTGCGGCAGAAGCCCGATGCGGATGCGGATGCGATCAGTCATTGCTCACCCCCAGGTAGGCGTCGATGACGGCCTGGTCCGAGCGCACCTCGTCGGGCGAGCCGTCGCCGATCTTCTTGCCGTAATCCATGACCACCACCCGGTCGGAAAGATCCATGACCACGCCCATGTCGTGTTCGATCAGGGCGATGGTGGTGCCGAACTCGTCGTTCACATCAAGGATGAAGCGGCACATGTCTTCCTTTTCCTCGACGTTCATCCCGGCCATGGGTTCGTCCAGCAAAAGCAGCATCGGTTCCGCCGCCAGCGCGCGGGCCAGTTCCACCCGCTTTTTCAGCCCGTAGGGCAGGCGACCCACCGGGGTCTTGCGGATGTGCTGGATTTCAAGGAAGTCGATGATCTTCTCGACCTTTTCCCGGTTCTCGTCCTCTTCCCGCGCGGCCTTGCCCCACCATACGGCCTGCGACAGCATCGAGGCGTCCATCTGGGTGATGCGCCCGGTCATGATGTTGTCCAGCACGCTCATCCCCTCGAACAGGGCGATGTTCTGGAAGGTGCGGGCGATGCCCTGCTGCGCCACCTGATAGGGCTTCATGTGCGGGCGGGGCCTGCCCCGGAACCAGACCTCGCCCTCGCTGGGCACGTAGAAGCCCGAGATGATGTTGAGCATCGAGGACTTGCCCGCCCCGTTCGGCCCGATGATGGCGCGGATCTCGCCCTCGCGGATGTCGAAGCTGATGTCCTTGATCGCCACCACGCCGCCGAAGCGCAGGGTGATGTTCTTCATCTCCATCAGCACGCCGCCGATCTTGCGGCCATCCGGGGTGACATATCCGTCCGCTGCGGTCGTGTCGGCGTTCATGCGGCAGCCCTCCGGGTCTGGGCGGGTTGCACCGCGGCGTCGCGCAGCTCCAGCGTGGCCGAGATATAACCCTTGCGCCCGTCCTCATAGGTGACTTCGGTGCGGGTGCTGACGGTCCTGGAGCCATCGTAGAGCGCGTCGATCAGGTCGGCGAACTTTTCGGCGATGACGTTGCGCCGCACCTTGCGGGTGCGGGTCAGTTCGCCGTCGTCAGCATCCAGTTCCTTGTGCAGCACGAGAAAGCGGTGGATCTGGCAGCCCGAAAGCATCGGATCGGCCGCGACCGAACGGTTCACCTCCTCGACATGTTTCTGGATCGTGTCCAGCACCTGCGGGTGCCCGGCCAGTTCCTGATACGAGGCATAGGCGATATTGTTGCGCTCGGCCCAGTTGCCCACGGCGGTCAGGTCGATGTTGATGAAGGCCGTGCACTTGTCGCGGCCCGCGCCGAACACCACCACCTCCAGGATGTTCGGGAAGAACTTGAGCTTGTTCTCCACGTATTTCGGCGCGAACAGGCTGCCGTCGGCCATCTTGCTTACATCCTTGGCGCGGTCGATGATCCGCAGGTGGCCGGTACCGTCCTCGAAGAACCCGGCGTCGCCCGTGGCCACCCAGCCTTCGGCATCCTTGGTCGAGGCGGTGCTTTCGGCGTTCTTGTAGTATTCCACGAAAGTCCCGGGCGAGCGGTAGAACACTTCGCCGTTCTCGGCGATCCGGACCTCGACCCCGGGCGAGGGCACGCCCACCGTGTCGGAACGCACCTCGCCGTCGGGCTGCTGGGTGACGAACACCGTTGCCTCGGTCTGGCCGTAAAGCTGCTTCAGGTTGATCCCGAGCGAGCGGTAGAAATCGAAGATCTCCGGCCCGATCGCCTCGCCCGCGGTATAGCCGACGCGGATGCGGCTGAACCCCAGCGTGTTCTTGAGCGGACCATAGACGAACAGCCCGCCCAGCCAGTAACGAAAGCGGTCGCCCGCGCCGACCGGCTTGCCGTCCAGGATCGCCGGGCCGACCTTGCGGGCATGCGCCATGAAACTGTCGAACATCCGTTTCTTGAGCCGCCCTGCGTCCTCCATGCGGATCATCACGCTGGTCAGCTGCCCCTCGAACACCCGGGGCGGGGCGAAGAAATAGGTCGGCCCGATCTCGCGCAGGTCGGTCATCATGGTCGCGGCCGATTCGGGGCAGTTCACGCAGAACCCGGCCCAATAGGCCTGCCCGATGGAAAAGATGAAATCGCCGACCCATGCCATCGGCAGATAGGCCAGCACATCGTTGTCCACCCCCAGCCCGTCGAATTCGCAGCTGTTCTTCGCGGTCTGGATGATGTTGCGGTTCGACAGCACCACACCCTTGGGCTTGCCGGTGGTGCCCGAGGTATAAAGCATGACACAGGTGCTGTCCCAGGTCAGTTCGGCGATGCGGGCGTCCAGTTCCGCCTCGACCCGCTGGTGCCCGGCGCGGCCCTCCCTGGCCACGTCATCCAGCCAGTTCAGGTGGCTGTGGTCGTATTTGCGCATCCCGCGCTTGTCCTGATACAGGATATGCTCGACCCCGGGCAGCCGGTCCTGGATTTCCAGCACCTTGTCCACCTGTTCCTGATCGCCGACGATGACGAAACGCGCGCCGCAGTGGTCGAGGACGAAGGCCATCTCTTCGGCCACGGCGTCCTGATAAAGCGGAACCGGAACCGCGCCGCACATCTGCGCCGCCACCATCGACCAGTAAAGCGCCGGACGGTTGCGGCCGATGACCGCCACATAGTCGCCGCGCTCGATCCCGAGAATCATCAGGCCCAGCGCGATACTGCGGATTTCCTCTGCCGCTTCGGCCCAGGTCCAGCTTTGCCAGATGCCGAATTCCTTTTCCCGATAGGCCGGACGCGCACCGTGATCGCGCACGTTGCGGGCCAGAAGCGCGGGAATGCTTTGAAGCCCCTCCAAGGACGCCGATTGTGCCACCCTGATCTCCCCTCCCTGCACCGGCCACCACCGGCGCGTCGCTGCACGGGCCACATCCTGCCGGTCCGTTTGCGCACCATCGGTGGTGGCGGCGAAACATTACCTGAATTTTACCGGATTCTTACGAATTGTAACGGGGGTGTGAAGGCGATTGGAGCCCGGGGCCGGGGGTGATACTAGCGATAGAGTGCGGCAGGAGGCGCGGCAGCGGGGAGATCGCCATGCACCAGACCGAAGCCGGTCGTTCAGGAGAAAGGCGGACAGGACAGATGCGGGCCGGTCTGACACAGGCGGGGCTGAACCTGATCCAGCAGGCGCTTTCGATCTTCGACAGCGACCTGCGGCTGGCACTGTGCAACCGGCGCTATCAGGAAATGTTCGACTTTCCCGATGAATATGTGATCCCCGGCATCACCTTCGAGGAAACGATCCGCTTTCTGGTGACCCGCGGCGAATACGGGCCGGTGGACGATATCCAGGAGGCGGTGCGGGTGCGGGTCGATGCCGCCCGCGCCTTCGTGCCCCACTATATGGAACGCATGCGCCCGAATGAACGCTGGCTCTCGGTCGAGGGGGCGCCGCTGCCGCAGGGCGGATGGGTCACGGTCTATACCGACATCACCGAAATCAAGCATCAGGAACGCCTGCTGCGCGCCCGGTCCGAAGAACTGTCCGGCCAGCTTCTGACCCATGCCGAGCGGCTGTCGGCCGCGAACCGCGAACTTGCGGCCACCAACGCCGCGCTGGAGGAAGCCAAGCGCGAACTGACCGAGATGGAGGCCCGCAGCCGCCTGACCACCGAGATGATGCCCGCGCATATCTCGCATGTGGACCGCACGCTGCGCTATACCTATTCGAACCGGCGGCTGAACATGATCCTGCCCGGACGGCCGGTTGACGTGGTGGGCCTGCACAACCGCGAGGCACTGGGCGAAGCCGTGGCAGGCAAGATCGCCCCCTACCTGCGCCGGGCGCTGACGGGCGAGCCGAGCGTGATGGAATTCACCGACGACGACAGCGGGCGGCGCATCCGTGCCGCCTTCACCCCCGACCGGATCGACGAGGGGCCGATCAACGGCGTCTATATCCTGTCGATGGACGTGACCGAGGAAACCCAGGCCCGCGCCGCGCTTGCCCAGACGCGAAAGCGCGAGATGGCGGCGCAGCTGACCTCGGGCATGGCGCATGACTTCGCCAACCTGCTGACGATCATCCTCGGGCTTCAGGCCCGGCTGACACGGGCCGACCTGCCCGAGGGGGCGGGCGACCTGGTGGCCGCCACCGCGGCGGCGGCACGCAGGGGCGGGGTGCTGCTCGACCGGATCGCCTCGATCTCGGGCCGGCCGGGGCTGCGCCCGGCCCCCACCCGGCTGGCCGAGTTCCTCGACGGGCTGCGGCTGATGGCCCTTGCGGCGCTGCCCGCCACGGTGCGGCTGGACGCCGGGTCCGAGGGTATCGACGGGCCGGTGCTGATCGACAGCGGCGCCTTGCAGGACGCGCTTCTGAACCTGATCCTCAACGCCCGCGACGCGATGGGCCCGGCAGGCGGCACCATCCGGCTGCGGATCCGGCCCCGGCGCGACACCTGGCTGGAAATCACCGTCGATGACGAAGGCCCCGGCTTCAGCCCCGAGGCGCTCGAATCCGGGGCCGACCCGTTCTTCACCACCAAGGGCGGCGAAGGTTCGGGCCTTGGCCTTGCCATGGTCTATGACCATGCCAAGCTTGCGGGGGGCTCGCTGCGGATGGCGAACCGGCCCGAGGGCGGCGCCCGCGTCACCCTGCGTCTGCCGCTGCGCCCGGTGGCCGAGGTTGCCCGGCGCGGCATGGTGCTTGTGGTCGAGGACAGCGACACGATCCGCGAGACGGTGCGCGAGATGCTGCGCACGCTGGGCCATACGGTGATCGAGACCGCAAGCGCCGAAGAGGCCGAGACCCTGGCGGGCCTGCCCGGCCTCGACATGGTGCTGTCGGACATCATGCTTCCGGGCGGGATGAGCGGGCTCATGCTGGCCGAACGGCTGGCGGCCCGGTCGCCGGGGCGCGGCCCGCGGATCGGGCTGATGACCTCGCTGCCCGCGACCGATCCGGTGCGGGTGCGGGCCGAAGCACGCTTTCCCGTGCTGGCCAAGCCCTTTGACGCCGGGGCGCTTGCCGCCTTCCTTGCCGCCGCCCCGCTGTCGGAGACCACCGCATGACCACCCCGCATGTCGCCATTCTCGACGATGAACCGGCGATCCGCCGGATGCTGTCGGACGCGCTGGAAGAGGCCGGTTTCCGCGTCACCTCCTTCGCCCGCGCGACCGAGTTCGAGGCGGCGCTGAACCATGGCACGCCGGATGTGTGCCTTGTCGATCTGGGCCTGCCCGACCGCGACGGGCTGGCGCTGGTCCACCGGCTGGCACTGGAATCCGGCGCGGCGATCATCATCATCTCGGGCCGGGCGCAGGTGCAGGACCGGGTGACCGGGCTGGAACTGGGGGCCGACGATTACATCATCAAGCCTTTCGATCCCGCCGAGGTCGTGGCCCGGGTCCGCGCCCGGCTGCGCAAGGGCCGCGCCGACAGCCCGCGCAGCGCCCGTATCGCCCGGTTCAATGGCTGGCGGGCCGAGTTCGACCGCTACGTGCTGGTGCCCGAGGTTGACGGGGGGGAAGACGGCGCCGAGGTTCCCTTTTCCCATGCCGAAGGCGAGGTGCTGCGGCTGTTCCTCGAAAGCCCCCGGCGGCTGATCTCGCGCGCGCAGATGCAGGAGGCGCTGGGCGGCGCGGCGGGCGAAAGCTTCGACCGGGCGATGGACGTGCGCATCTCGCGGCTGCGCACCAAGCTGGGCGAAGACCCGAAGAACCCGCGCCTGATCAAGACGATCTACGGCGCGGGCTACATCTTTCTGGGCGAAGTGACCTGGGGGTGAAGACGGAGACCCTACCGCAGCCGCCGCAACAGATCGAGGCTCGCATAACCGTCCGGCCGCAGCCCGACCGACCGCTGATAGGCACGGACCGCGGCGACGGTGTTGGGGCCGATCCGGCCGTCCACGCCCTGGGTGTCGAAACCCGCCCGGGTCAGGCGCTGCTGCAACTCGCGCCGCTCCTCGGCGGCAAGCGCCCGGTCGCTGCGCGGCCATGAGGCGCGGAACGGCCCCGCGCCGCCCAGCCGATCGGACAGGTGCCCGACGCCGATCACATAGCTGTCGGCGTTGTTGTAGCGCGAGATCGCCCGGAAATTGTCGAAGATCATGAAGGCCACGCCCTGCCCGCCCGCAGGCAGCAGGACCGAGGCCGGACCGTGGTCCGGCAGCGTGCCCCCCGCAGCGGTCCGCACCCCGAGCGCCTGCCACTCGGCCGCGCCCATCCGGGTGGACTTGCCCGCGCGGGCATAGTCGAAATTCGGGGGCAACCGCACCTCGATCCCCCAGGGCTGACCCTTGCGCCAGCCGAACCGCGCCAGATAGGCGGCAGCCGAGGCCAGCGCGTCGGTCGGGTCGTCCGACCAGATGTCGCGCCGCCCGTCGCCGTCGAAATCGACCGCATAGGCAAGGTAGGAGGTCGGGATGAACTGGGTGTGCCCCATCGCCCCCGCCCAGCTTCCGGTCATGCCCGAGGGTGCCACGTCGCCCGCCTCGACGATCTTCAGCGCGGCGATCAGCTGTTCCTCGAAAAAGGCCCCGCGCCGCCCGTCAAAGGCCAGCGTGGCCAGCGCCGGGATGATCGGCGTCGTGCCCCGGAAACGGCCATAGTTGCTTTCCATCCCCCAGATGGCGACCACGACCTCCTTCTCGACCCCGAACCGCGCCTCGATCCGGTCGAGCACGGCGCGGTGTTCGGCCAGCATCGCCCGCCCGGTCTCGATCCGCGCATCCGAGACCGCGGAGTCGAGATACTCCCAGATCGCCCGGGTGAACTCGGCCTGGCTGCGGTCGCGTTCGATCACGTCCTCGATATACCCCGCCTGGGCAAAGGAACGGTCGAAGGTGGCGGGGCTGATCCCCTGCGCCAGCGCCCGGGGGCGAAAGCCGGTGACCCAGCGGTCGAAAGCGGGGTTCGGGGTCATCCGCACCTGCGCCGGGGGGCTTGCGGGCCGCGCCTCGGGCCGGGGCGAGCGTTCAGGCCCGGCGAAACCGCAGCCTACCGGAGCCAGGGCCACCGAAAGCCCGAGAATCGCCATTCTTCGCCACATGATTTCACCTGCCTCTCGTGTCCTGCGACTGCCCGTTTTGCCCGGCAGTCTAACGCGAAACCGCGCGGCGGTGAAGCGGGGGGCAGAGCAGGAACGGCAGGCTCCCGCCGGTGCCGGGAAGGGGACGGTGTTGCGGGCCGGGGGCATCCGTCCGGCGCCGCGCCGGTCGAGAGTTGGGGAGCCTCCGGCGGGGATATTTTCATCAAGGCGAAATAATATTACGGGCAATCATCATTTTCGCCTTGATGAAAATATTCTCGGGGGTGAACGGCGTAAGAAAAACTTGCCGGTGGCAGGTTTTCAGCGGCGAACAGGCGAACGCCAGGAGGCGGCAGACGGCCCCCTGCCCGGCCCACCAAGGGACGCAACCGCCCGGGTCAGCGCCCGCGCCGGACCTTCCCCCCGCCCTTGCGCGCCGCCGTCCGGCCCGGCTTGCGGCCCAGCGGCTTGCCCCGACCCCGGGTGCGGGCGCGGCCCGCGGGCAGGGCCTCGTCCTCGATCTGCAACAGTTCCAGCAGCAGCCCGCCGGTCTCGGGCACCGCCTCGGCCAGCCGCACCGTCACCCGCTGACCGATGCCGATCCGCAGCCCGGTGTCGCTGCCGGTCAGCATCTGCGCCTCGGCATCGTAATGGAAATACTCGTGGCCGATGCCGCGGATCGGGATCAGCCCGTCGGCCCCGGTCTCGTCCAGCTTGACGAAAGCACCGAACCGCTGCACCCCCGATATCCTGCCGGCGAAGGCGCCGCCCACCCGCTCGGACAGCCAGGCGGCCAGATAGCGGTCGGCGGTGTCGCGTTCGGCCGCCATCGAGCGGCGCTCGGTTTCCGAAATATGGGTCGCGGTCTCGTCCAGCACCGCCGCATCGGCCTTTGACAACCCGTCCTTGCCCCAGCGATGCGCGGCGATCAGCGCCCGGTGCACGATCAGGTCGGAATAGCGCCGGATCGGCGAGGTGAAATGCGCGTAAGCCTTCAGCGCCAGCCCGAAATGGCCGAAATTCTCCGGGTGGTAATAGGCTTGCGTCATCGACCGCAGGGTCGAGATATTGATCAGCTCGTCGAAATCCGTGCCCTCGGCCTGGGCCAGCAGCCGGTTCAGATGCCGGGTCTGCAACACCTGCCCCTTGGCCAGCGTGAAGCCCGACGCCTCGGCCACCTCGCGCAGCGCATCGAGTTTCTCGGGGCTCGGCTCCTCGTGGACGCGGTAGAGGAGCGGCTGGCGCAGGCGGCCGAGTTCCTCGGCGGCGGCGACATTGGCCAGCACCATGAATTCCTCGATCAGCCGGTGGGCGTCGAGCCGTTCCTTGAGCGCGACCGACAGCACCCGGCCCTCGTCCGACAGCACGATCCTGCGTTCCGGCAGGTCGAGGTCAAGCGGCTGGCGCTTTTCCCGCGCCGCGCGCAGGGCGGCGTAAGCGGCGTAAAGCGGGCGCAGCACCCCGTCGAGCAGCGGGGCGGTGCGGTCGCCGGGCACACCGTCGATCGCCGCCTGCACCGCCTCATAGGCCAGCGATGCGCGTGAACGCATCACGCCACGGGTGAAGCGATGCCCCCGCTTTTCGCCCTGCGCGTCCAGCACCATGCGTACGGCAAGACAGGGCCGGTCCGCCGCCTCGTGCAGCGAACACAGGTCGCCCGAAAGCGCGTCGGGCAGCATCGGCACCACCCGGTCGGGGAAATAGGTGGAGTTGCCGCGATGCCGCGCCTCGCGGTCGAGCGCCGATCCGGGGCGGACGTAATGCGCCACATCGGCGATGGCGACCCAGATCACATGCCCGCCGGGGTTCGCCGGGTCGTCGTCGGGGGCGGCGAAGACCGCATCGTCGCGGTCGCGGGCGTCCTCGGGGTCGATGGTGACCAGCGGCAGCGGGCGCAGGTCCTCGCGCTCCTCCGCGGCCTCGAAGGGGGCCAGCGCCGCGGCCTCGTCCAGCACCGGATCGGGGAAGGCGTCGGGGATGCCGTGCTGGTGGATCGCAATGAGCGAGACCGCCTTCGGCGCCGTCGGGTCGCCGAGCCGCGCCACCACCCTGGCCTGCGGCAGGCCGAGCCGCCCGCGCGGGCCGTTCGCCACCGCCTCGACCAGCTCGCCGTCGCGGGCGTCCATGCTGTCGGCCCGCGCCACCCGCCATTCCCGGTCGGCGCCCTTGTCCACCGGCACGATCCGCCCGCCGGTCGAGCCCTTGCGGAAGATGCCGACCAGCCGCTGCGCCTCGCGGCCGATGTGGCGGATCAGCCGCGCCTCATGGCCGTGGCCCTCGCCCGACACCGGGGCGAGCCGCGCAAGGATGCGGTCGCCCGCGCCCAGCGCCGGGTCGCCCTTGCCGGGGATGTAGAGCACACGGGGGGCGGGGCCCTCGCCGTCCCATTCCAGCGGCCGGGCGAAAAGATCGCCGTCGCCGTCCGGGCCCTCGATGGTCAGCACCGTGACCGGCGGCAGCCCGCCCGGCTCGCGGCTCGGGCGGCGGCGGGGGGCGATCTCGCCCGCCGCCTCCATCTCGCGCAGCAGGCGTTTCAGCTCTGCCCGCTCGGCCGTGCCCCGCAGGCCGAAGGCGCGGGCGATCTCGCGGCGGCCGGTCTCGCCGGGATTGTCGGCGATCCAGTCCAGAATGTCCTGTCTCGAAGGGAAGCGCATCATGCGCCCCCCGTATCACGGGGCGCGCGGGCGCACCATGGTGAATGGGCAAGGGTAGAGAGCGGAAAAGGGGGGCTGTCCGCCCCCTCTTGGCCTGCGGCCAATTCACCCCCGAGGATACTTTCATCACGGTGAAAGACAGGAAGCACCCCTTGCGCTTCACCGTGAAAGAAATATCCCCGCCGGAGGCTCCCCGGCTCTCAGCCGGCGCGGCGCCGGGCAAGGGCGCGTCATGCCCCGATGAGGCGGGTCACTCCGCCGCCACCGGCCGGGCATCGACCAGCGCCACGATGTCGAACATGATGCGGTTCAACTCGAAATCCTTGGGCGTATAGACCGCCGCCACCCCCATGGCGCGCAGCTTCGCCGCGTCCTCCTCGGGGATGATGCCGCCGACGACCACCGGCACCCCGGCCAGCCCGGCGGTGCGCATCCGTTCCATCACCTCGGCGATCAGCGGCAGGTGGCTGCCCGAGAGGATCGACAGCCCGACCACATCCGCGCCCTGATCGGCTGCCGCCGCGACGATCTCCGAGGGCGTCAGGCGGATGCCCTCGTAATGGATGTCCATGCCGCAGTCGCGGGCACGGGCGGCGATCTGTTCGGCGCCGTTCGAATGGCCGTCGAGCCCGGGCTTGCCGACCAGGAGCCGCAGCCGGTGCCCGAGCCGCGAGGAGACCGCATCGACCGCCTCGCGCACCGACTCCAGGCCCTCGGTACGGTTCGAGGGGTTGCGGCTGACCCCGGTCGGCCCGCGATACTGGCCGAAGGCCGCACGCACCATGTCGCCCCATTCGCCGGTGGTGGCACCCGCTTTCGCGGCGGCGATCGAGGCGGGCATGATGTTCCGCCCCGAAGCGGCGGCCTGCCGCAGCCGGTCGAGCGCGGCCTTGACCTTCGCCTCGTCCCGCGCCTCGCGCCATGCTTGCAACCGGGCGATCTGGTCGGCCTCGGCGGCTTCGTCCACCACCATGATCGCCCCGTCGCCCGCCGTGAGCGGCGAGGGCGCGGCCTCGGTCCAGCGGTTGACGCCGACCACCACGGTCTCGCCCGCCTCGATCCGGGCAATGCGCTCGGCATTGGCCTCCACGAGACGGCCCTTCATGTAGTCGATAGCGCCGATCGCACCCCCCATGGCGTCGATCTGCGCCAGTTCCGCCCGCGCGCCCTCCTTCAGTGCCGCGACCTTGCGCTCCACCGCAGGATTACCGTCGAACAGGTCGTCGTATTCCAGAAGGTCGGTCTCATAGGCCACGATCTGCTGCATCCGCAGCGACCATTGCTGATCCCAGGGCCGCGGCAGCCCCAGCGCCTCGTTCCACGCGGGAAGCTGCACCGCCCGCGCCCGCGCCTTCTTCGACAGGGTGACGGCGAGCATCTCCAGCAGGATGCGATAGACGTTGTTCTCGGGCTGCGGCTCGGTCAGGCCCAGCGAGTTGACCTGCACACCATAGCGGAACCGGCGGTATCTGGCGTCCTCGATCCCGTAGCGGTCGCGGCAGATCTCGTCCCACAGATCGACGAAGGCGCGCATCTTGCACATTTCGGTGACGAAACGGATCCCCGCGTTCACGAAGAAGGAGATCCGCCCCACCATGTCGGGGAAATCCCCGGGCGCGATCTTGCCTTTCAGATCGTCCAGCACCGCGCAGGCGGTGGCCAGCGCGAAGGCCAGTTCCTGCTCGGGCGTCGCCCCCGCCTCTTGCAGGTGGTAGGAGCAGACGTTCATCGGGTTCCATTTCGGCAGGTGCTCGCGCGTGTAGGCGGCCACGTCGGTGATCATCCGCAGGCTGGGCCGGGGCGGGCAGATATAGGTGCCGCGCGACAGGTATTCCTTGATGATGTCGTTCTGCACCGTGCCTTGCAGCTTTGCGACATCGGCCCCCTGTTCCTCGGCCACCGCGATATAAAGCGCCAGCAGCCAGGGCGCGGTCGCGTTGATCGTCATCGAGGTGTTCATCTGTTCCAGCGGGATCGCGTCGAACAGCGCGCGCATGTCGCCCAGATGCGCCACCGGCACGCCGACCTTGCCGACCTCGCCCCGCGCAAGCTCGTGGTCGCTGTCGTATCCGGTCTGGGTCGGCAGGTCGAAGGCCACCGAAAGCCCGGTCTGCCCCTTGGCGAGGTTGGTGCGGTAGAGCGTGTTCGAGGCCGCGGCGGTCGAATGTCCGGCATAGGTGCGGAACAGCCAGGGCCGGTCCTTCCGGGCGGTGGGCTGGGGGGTCTGATCGGACATCGGCGGGCCTCCGAATCTTGCGCGAAACATTGTTGCTTTCGCAATGGCACAGGGACAACATTATGTCCATGGCAATCTTGCTGCGTCGCGGCATCACGGGATTTACCCTGCGGCGCTTTCCTGTAGTTTGGCGGGGATGACGAGCACTGTCGAACTTCCCGTCTGGCTTGTTGTGCTCGCATTGATCCTTGCGATGATCGCGGCGCTCGACAAGATCCTCGTGCCATGGGTGCGATGGGTGCTGCGGCGCCGGATGGAGCGCGCGGTGGCGCGGCTGAACCAGCGGCTGGAACAGCCGATCACGCCGTTCAAGCTGCTGGAGCGGCACGACCGCATCCTGCGGCTGATCTACGACCCGCAGGTATTGCAGGCGGTGGTGGAATACGCCCGCGCCAACAACATGCCCGAACAGGTGGCCTTCGACCGGGCCCGCCGCTATGCGCGCGAGATCGTGCCGGGGTTCTCGGCCACGCTGTATTTCGGGGTGGCGGCGCGGCTGGCACGGCTGATCAGCCAGGCGCTCTATACGGTCAGGGTCGGCACCGCCGACCCCGAGGCGCTGCGCCGCATCACCCCCGACGCGACGGTGATCTTCATCATGAATCACCGCTCGAACATGGATTACGTGCTGGTGACCTGGCTGGTGTCCGAACGGATGATGCTGTCCTACGCGGTGGGCGAATGGGCGCGGGTCTGGCCCCTTTCGGGGCTGGCGCGCGGGATGGGGGCCTATTTCATCCGCCGCCGGCACATGAACGCGCTTTACCGCAAGGTGCTGGAACGTTTCGTGCAGATGACCACCGCCGAGGGCGTGGCCCAGGCGATCTTTCCCGAAGGCGGGCTCAGCCTGAACGGCAGGGTCGGCCCGGCCAAGCGGGGGCTGCTGGGCCATATCCTCGGCGGTTTCGATCCGGCGGGGCCGCGCGATGTGGTGTTCATACCCGTGGGCCTGTCCTACGACCGGGTGATCGAGGACCGGATTCTGACCGAGGCGCATGAAGCCGGGGGGCGGCGGTTCCGCGCCCGGCCGCTGGTGGTGCTGGGGTTCGCCGCCAAGGTGATCTGGCGCAAGCTGCGTGGCCGGTTTCCGGGCTTCGGCCATGCGGCGGTCAGTTTCGGCGCGCCCCTGTCGCTGCGCGACCATCTGGCCGCCGCGCCCGGCACCTCTCCCGACGCGCTGGCCGAGCGACTGATGGCCGAGGTCCGCCGGGTGGTGCCGGTGCTACCGGTGCCGCTGGTCGCGGCCGCGCTGCTCGACGGCGGGCCGGTGACGCGGGCCGGGCTGACGGCACGGGTGGCGGGGCTGCGGGTGCGGCTCAAGCTCTCGGGGGCGATCCTGCGCCAGACCGACGCCGCGCCCGAGGCGCTGACCCGCGCCGCGCTGCGGCCGCTGGTCGCGCGCGGGATCGTCAGCGACCGTGACGGTTTCCTGTCGGTCGCGCCGGGGATGGCGGGGCTTCTGGCGTTTCACGCCGCGCCTGCGCGGCAGGCGCTGGATGCAGCCGCGGCATTGAAGATTACCAAGGCGCCGGACCCGCCATCGGCCGAGACATAAAATTACAACATTGCCCGGTCTTGCTATTGCATTGTTGCGCGATGGCGAATATCCCATGCCGAAGCCCCGCGTTGATTCTGCGGCGCGGCACGGATGAGCAGCAGGAGGCCATGATGGCGCTGGATACGCAGCAGGAAATCGTCGCTTACGACGCCCCGCAAAAGGACCTCTATGAACTGGGCGAGATGCCGCCCCTCGGCCATGTTCCGAAACAGATGTATGCCTGGGCCATCCGCAAGGAACGTCATGGCGAACCCGACACCGCCATGCAGGTCGAGGTGGTGGACACGCCCGAAATCGACAGCAACGAGGTGCTGGTTCTGGTGATGGCCGCGGGCGTCAACTACAACGGCGTCTGGGCTGCGCTGGGCATCCCGATCAGCCCGTTCGACGGCCACAAGCAGCCCTATCACATCGCCGGTTCCGACGCTGCGGGCATCGTCTGGAAGGTCGGCGACAAGGTGAAACGCTGGAAGGTCGGCGACGAGGTGGTGGTTCACTGCAACCAGGACGACGGCGACGACGAGGAGTGCAACGGCGGCGACCCGATGTTCTCGCCCTCGCAGCGGATCTGGGGCTATGAGACTCCGGACGGCAGTTTTGCCCAGTTCACCCGGGTGCAGGCGCAGCAGTTGATGCACCGCCCCCGGCACCTGACCTGGGAGGAGTCGGCCTGCTACACGCTGACGCTCGCCACCGCCTACCGGATGCTGTTCGGCCACCGGCCGCATATCCTGAAACCCGGCGACAACGTGCTGGTCTGGGGCGCGTCGGGCGGGCTTGGTTCCTACGCGATCCAGCTGATCAACGCGGCCGGGGCCAACGCGATCGGCGTGATCTCGGAAGAGGACAAGCGCGAGTTCGTCATGGGCCTCGGCGCCAAGGGTGTGATCAACCGCAAGGACTTCAACTGCTGGGGCCAGATGCCCACGGTCAACACCCCGGAATATGCGGCGTGGTTCAAGGAGACCCGCAAGTTCGGCGCGGCGATCTGGGCCATCACCGGCAAGGGCAACAACGTGGACATGGTGTTCGAGCACCCGGGCGAGGCGACCTTCCCGGTCTCGGTCTTCGTGGTCAAGCGCGGCGGCATGGTGGTGATCTGCGCGGGCACCACCGGCTATAACCTGACCTTCGACGTGCGCTACCTGTGGATGCACCAGAAGCGGGTGCAGGGCTCGCATTTCGCCAATCTCAAACAGGCAGCGGCGGCGAACAAGCTGATGCTGGAGCGGCGGCTGGACCCCTGCATGTCCGAGGTGTTTCCCTGGGCCGAGATCCCGGCGGCGCATGTGAAGATGCGCCGGAACGAGCACAAGCCGGGCAACATGGCGGTGCTGGTGCAGGCGCCGCGCACCGGGCTGCGCACCTTCGAGGACACGCTGGAGGCCAGCCGCGAGGGCTGAGCCGAAGCACCGGAACGCGGATCCCGGAGGAGGGGGGCCGCACCCGACGGGTTGCCGTGGAGCGGTGTGTCATGTGCCCTTGCCCGGAACAGCCGCGAAGCGGCCCGGGCAGCGCCCGTCCGCCCTGTCTGGATGAATTCTGTTATTGTGGTTACCGGCGGCGATCCCGTGACCGCCCCGGGGTCTGCTTGAACCCGTCCCGTGGAGAGGGACGCCGCCGGTTGGTCTGACCAGCCTGAACA
>JBAYSY010000022.1:0-46954 GCA_041675885.1 Gemmobacter sp.
CAGCGCCGCCGCCCCCAGCGCCGGATAGGGGCTTTCATCCCAACCCTTGTCGCCGCCGTTGGTGAGGTCGAACAGGATCGCCCCCGGCACGATCGGCACACGCTGGTCGCCCACCGCGAATCCCCGCCCGGCACGGCGCAACCCGCCCATGACACCCGCCGCCGCATCCAGCCCGAAGGCCGAGCCACCGGAAAGGAACAGCGCGTCCACCTCCTGCACCATCTTGTCGGGCGCAAGCAGGTCGGTCTCGCGCGTGCCGGGCGCGCCGCCCATCACATGCACCGCGGCGGTAAAGGGGCGCTCGCCCAGCAGAACCGTGGTGCCCGAGCGCAGCGTCGCATCCTCGGCATTGCCGACCCGCAGCCCGGCGACATCGGTGATCAGATTGCGCGGCCCCGGCTTCATACTTCTATCCCCTTCATCTTGCCAGAAATACTCTCCGGGGGGGTCCGGGGGGACGGAAAGTCCTCCCGGCGGGGGGTGCGGGGGGCTGGCCCCCCGCCGTCCCCCTCAGATACACCGCCCCCCGTCCACTTCCATCGCCACGCCGGTCACCATCGACGCCTCGTCCGAGCAGAGGAAACAGGCGGCATTGCCCATGTCCTCCGGGGTCGAGAACCGGCCGATCGGGATCGTGGCCAGGAACTTCGCCCGCATCTCCGGCGTGTCCTCGCCCAGGAACGACTTGAGCAGGGGCGTCTCCCCCGCCACCGGGTTGATCGCGTTCACCCGCACCCCGAAGGGCGCAAGCTCCACCGCCATCGCCTTGGTCGCGGTGATCATCCAGCCCTTCGACGCGTTATACCAGTTGAGCCGGGGCCGGGGCGACACGCCTGCGGTCGAGGCCACGTTCAGGATCGCGCCCGCCCCGTTCGCCTTCATATGCCCCACCAGATGCCGCGCGGTCAGGTAGACCGACTTGACGTTGACGGCAAGCACCCGGTCGAACTCGGCCTCGGTCACCTCCTCCATCGGTTGCGGCAGATGGGTGATGCCGGCGTTGTTCACGAGGATATCGACCCTGCCGAAGGCGGCAATAGCGGCGCGGGCCATGTCCGCCACGCTCGCATCCTGCGACACATCCACCTGCTGCGCCACGCCGCCCACCTCGGCCGCCACCGCCTGCGCGGCGGCCTCGTTGATGTCGGCCACCATGACCCGCGCGCCCTCGGCGGCGAACTTGCGCGCGATGCCCGCGCCGAAGCCCGAGCCGCCGCCGGTCACGATCGCGCATTTGCCCTGAAGTCTCATGTCTTCCCCCTATCCGTGATGCGCCGCGACGGTCTTCAGCACCGAAAACCCGTAAAGCGCCTCGAACCCCTTTTCGCGGCCGTGGCCCGACTTGCCGACGCCGCCGAACGGCAGTTCCACCCCGCCCCCCGCGCCGTAGTTGTTGAGGAACACCTGCCCGGCCCGCAGCCGTTTCGCAAGCCGCATCTGCCGGGCGCCGCTTTCCGACCAGACCGAGGCGACAAGGCCGAATTCGGTGCCGTTGGCGATGGCGGCCGCCTGTTCCTCATCGTCGAAGGGAACCACGACCTGCACCGGGCCGAAGATTTCCTCCTGCGCCAGCATGTGGTCGGGGGCGAGGCCCGTGAGCAGCCGCGGCGCGACGTAATGGCCGCCCGCGGGGGCGTCGGCCGCCACCACCCCTTGCGCCGCCACGGTCACGTCGCTGCCATGTGCCAGCATCCCCTCGACCCGCGCCTTCTGCGCCGCCGAGACCACCGGCCCCACGTCGAGGTCGGCCATGGCGGGGCCCACGCGCAGCGCGGCGTAGCGTTCGGCCATGCGGGCGAGAACCTCGTCGTAGCGCGACCGCTCCACGAGGATGCGCGACGAGGCCGAACAGGTCTGCCCGGCGTTCTGGATGCCCGCGTTGACCAGAAACGGCAGGGCCTTGTCGAGATCGGCGTCGGCGAACACCAGTTGCGGCGACTTGCCGCCCAGCTCCAGCGTCACCGGCACCACGTTGCGGCCCGCCGCCTGCTGGATCAGCATCCCGACCGGCACCGAGCCGGTGAAGGAGATGTGGTGGATGCCGGGATGCGCCGAGAGCGCCGCACCCGCCTCCTCCCCCAGCCCCGGCACGATGTTGAGCGCGCCTTCGGGCAGCCCGGCCTCCTGCGCGATGCGGGCGAAGGCCAGCGCGGTCAGGCTCGCCTCCTCGGCGGGTTTCAGCACGCAGGCGTTGCCCATGGCGAGCGCCGCGCCGACCGAGCGGCCGATGATCTGCATCGGGTAATTCCAGGGCACGATATGGCCGGTGACCCCGTGCGGCTCGCGCAATGTATAGACGGTGTAGCCGTCGAGATAGGGGATGGTCTCGCCGGTGATCTTGTCGGCGGCGCCGCCGTAGAACTCCATATAGCGGGCCAGCGCCAGCGCATCGGCCCGCGCCTGCTTCAGGGGCTTGCCCACATCGGTCGCCTCGATCCGGGCGAGGTCCTCGGCCCGTTCCGTGACCAGAGTGCCGATGCGCGCGAGGATGCGCCCGCGCTCGGCTGCGGTGGCGCGGCCCCAGTCGCCCGCCAGCGCCTTCTGCGCGGCCGTGACCGCGGCGTCGATGTCCTCCGCCGAACCGCGGGCGATCTCGCCCACCGTCTCGCCGGTCGAGGGGTCTTCGACCGGCAGCACTTCGGCGGTGCGCCGCCAGGTGCCGCCGATCAGGATTTCCGCCGGGTCATACCAGAGCTTCATGGGGTGTTCCTTCTGTCCAGTCCGCCGGAACCACCGGGGTCGCGGCAAGCAATTCTTGCGTATAGGGGTGCCTTGGCGCGGCGAAGACCGCCTCGGTCGCGCCTTCCTCGACGATCTCGCCCGCGCGCATCACCAGCACCCGGTCGGTGATGGCACGCACCACATGCAGGTCGTGGCTGATGAACAGATAGGCAAGGCCATGGCTTTCACGCAGCGCCGCAAGCAGGTCGAGGATCCGCGCCCGCACCCGCACGTCAAGGGCCGAAACGGCCTCGTCCAGCACAAGGATACCGGGCCGGGTGATCAGCGCCCGGGCGATGGCGATGCGCTGGCGCTGGCCGCCCGAGAATTCGTGCGGGTATTTCTCCATGTCGGCGGGGGTAAGGCCCACCGCCTCCAGCGCCTCGGCCACCCGCGCGCGGCGCTCGTCCCGGCCGGGCTGCGGGGCAAGCAGGTGGAAGGGTTCGGCCACCAGCCGCTCCACCCTCCAGCGCGGGTTGAAGCTGCCGTAGGGGTCCTGGAACACCACCTGGATGCCCGCGCGCAGCCGGTTCGGCATCCCCGGCCCGGCGGGCTCGCCGAACAGGCGGATCGCGCCCCCCTGCACCGGGTCGAGCCCGAGGATGGCGCGGGTGAGCGTGGACTTGCCGCAGCCGGATTCGCCCACCAGCCCGAGGCTCTCGCCCGCCTTCAGGGTGAAGCTGACGCCCCGGACCGCCTCCATCCTCGGGGCCGGGCCGAACAGGCCGCGGCGCGGCAGGGCATAGCTGCGCCGGACATCCTCGACCGCAAGCAGCGCCTTGTCGGCGGCGGGTGCGGCGGCAACAGCCGCCGGGCGATGCGACGAGGCCGCGAACAGCGCCCTTGTGTAGTCGTGGCGGCGGTTGCGGAACAGCGCCTCGGTCCCGGCCTGCTCGACGATCCGCCCGGCCTGCATCACCGCTACATGGTCGGCCATGCCCGCCACCACGGCAAGGTCGTGGGTGATGAGCATGAGGCCCATCCCCTCCTCCGCCACCAGCCCCTTGAGCAGGTCGAGGATCTGCGCCTGCGTCGTCACGTCGAGCGCGGTCGTGGGTTCGTCGGCAATGAGCAGGCTTGGCCGCAATGCGATGGCCATGGCGATGCAGACCCGCTGGCGCTGGCCGCCCGACAATTCGTGCGGATAGCGCGAAAGCGGAAAGCGGTCCGCCGTCAGCCCCACCCGGTCGAGCCGCTGCCGCGCGGCCTTGAGCGCGTCCGAGCGGCTGGCGGCGCCATGGATCACCAGCGTCTCGGCCACCTGGTCGCCGATGGTCCTGACCGGGTTCAGGGCCGTCATCGGCTCCTGGAAGATCATGCCGATCTCGCGCCCGCGAATGCGGCACATCCGCGCCTCGCTTTGGGTCAGAAGTTCGGTCTGCCCCAGCACCGCCCGGCCCGAGGCCCGCGCACCCGGGGGCAGAAGCTGCATCATCGCAAGCGCCGTCATCGACTTGCCCGAACCGGATTCCCCGACAAGGCCGAAGACCTCGCCCCGGCGCATCTCGAAGGACACCTCGCGCAGGATCGGCCGGCGATGGATGTCCAGCGAAAGGTTCCGAATGGAAAGCAGGGTCATCGCGTCCGCCTCAGCCTCGGGTCGAGCAGGTCGCGCAGCCCGTCGCCCATCAGGTTGAGCCCGAGCACGGTCAGCACGATCGCAAGCCCCGGCAGGATCGCCAGATGCGGCGCAAGCGAGATCATGGTCTGGCTTTCCGCCAGCATCCTCCCCCATGACGGCAGCGGCGGCTGGGCGCCGAGGCCGACATAGCTCAGCCCGGCCTCGGCAAGGATACCGAGCGAGAACTGGATGGTGCCCTGCACGATCAGCAGGTTGGCGATATTGGGCAGGATATGCTGCATCGAGATCCGCGCCCGGCCCTTGCCCGCCACCTGCGCCGCCCGGATATAATCCAGCGTCCACAGGCTGAGCGCCGCGCCACGGGTGACACGGGCGAACACCGGGATGTTGAAGATGCCGATGGCGATGATCGCGTTGGTGGCCGAGGGGCCGAACACGGCGGTGATCAGGATGGCGATCACCAGCGAGGGGAAGGCGAACACCAGATCGTTGCCGCGCATGATGACCTCGTCCAGCAGCCCGCCATGCCGTGCCGCCGCAAGCAGGCCCAGCGGCACCCCGGCCGCGATCCCGATCCCGACCGCAAGGATGGCGACGGCGATCGAGGTGCGCGCGCCCACCATCAGCATCGACAGCATGTCGCGGCCGAAATGGTCGGTGCCCAGCAGGAAGCCATCGCCCGGCGCCTTCAGCCGCAGCGCGATGTTGATCGCCTCGACCGGCCAGGGGGTCCAGACCAGCGACACCAGCGCCGCCACGGCGAAGACCGCCGTCAGCGCCGCCCCGAGGATCAGGGTCGCGCCCCCCCTCATGCGCGCCTCCGCAGCCGGGGGTCGACGGCGGCATAGGCCAGATCGACGAGAAAATTGACCAGGATCACCGCGAAGACCAGCAGCATCACCACCGATTCCACCACGATCAGGTCGCGCTGGGTGATGCCCTGAAAGATCAGCCGCCCGAGGCCGGGCAGGAAGAACACGTTCTCGATGATGATCGCCCCCGCCAGCAGGAACGAGAATTGCAGCCCGAGGATGGTCAGCACCGGAATGAGCGCGTTGCGGAAGGCGTGGCGCAGCACCGCCTGCCCCCGCGTCAGCCCCTTGGCACGGGCGGTGCGGATATAGTCCTGGTCCAGAACCTCCAGCACCGCCGAGCGCATCACCCGCGCCAGGATCGACGCCTGCGGCAGCGCAAGCGCCACGGCGGGCAGGGTCAGCGCCTTGATATTGGGCCAGAAGCCGCGCTCCCACCCCGGAAAGCCGCCCGAGGGGAACCAGCGCAGATGGATCGCGAAGACCAGCACCAGCAGCATGGCGAACCAGAAGTTCGGCACCGCGATTCCAAACTGCGTCGTGCCCATCACCGCAAGGTCGGCGGGCCTGCCCTGCCGGGCGGCGGCGATCAACCCGACCGGAATCGCGATCACCGTGGACAGCGCCAGCGCGTAGAGCGTGAGCGGCAGCGATACCTGCATTCGCGCCGCCACCAGCTCCGCCACCGGCACCCGGTAGGTGTAGGAGATGCCGAAATCTCCGGTCAGCATCCCGCCGGCCCAGCGCAGGTAACGCTCGACGGCCGAGCCTTCGAGCCCCAGTTGCGCGCGCAGCGCCGCCACCGTATCGGGCGCGGCGTTCATCCCCAGCATATAGGCCGCCGGATCGCCGGGGATCACCTCGATCACCGCGAAGATCACCACGCTCGCCACCACGAGGCTGAGCGCCAGCGACACAAGCCGGGACATTGTATAGCGCAGCATCGGGCCTCCTTCCGGCCGGAAGCTAGAGCCGCGCGCGGGCGGGGTCCAGAGGGGATATTCGCAGGCACAAGCCCCCTGCCCCGGCCGACAGGACAAGGGGCAGCGGCCGCCCGGACCAACTGCGCGGCCGTTCCGGGCAAGGGGCTACCCCGCATCCGGCGTTCCGCTTCAACCCGGGCCGCCTTGCCGTCACCCCTCCACCGGGCCGAGATGGCGCCTGCCCCGTGCCGCCGCGCGGTCGATCTGGCGCTGGCGTTCGCGGAACCTCTCGCGGCGGGCGGCGGGGACCGTATCGCGGCAGCGGTGGCAGGAGACGCCCTCCTCGTATTCCGGCCGCGCGACATCCTCGGGCGCAAGCGGGCGACGGCAGCCGTGGCACAGCAGATGCCGCCCCGGCCGCAGCCCGTGGCCCACCGCCACCCGGCCGTCGAACACGAAACACTCGCCCCGCCAGAGGCTTTCGGCCTCGGGCACCTCCTCAAGGTATTTCAGGATGCCACCCCTGAGGTGGAACACCTCGGCCACGCCCTGACCCAGCAACCAGTTGGTCGATTTCTCGCAGCGGATGCCGCCGGTGCAGAACATCGCCACCCGCTTGCCCGCAAAATGCCCGGCATTGTCGCGCCACCACGCCGGGAAGGCGCCGAAACTTTCGGTGCCGGGATCGACCGCCCCGGCGAAACTGCCGATCGCCACCTCGTAATCGTTGCGGGTGTCGATCACCACCACATCGGGGGCCGAGATCAGCGCGTTCCAGTCGCGCGGCTCGACATAATGCCCGACACGGGCGCGCGGATCGACATCGGGCTGCCCCATCGTCACGATCTCGCGCTTCAGCCGGACCTTGATCCGGCCGAAGGGCATGGTCTCGGCGATGCTTTCCTTCCACTCGATCCCGGCACAGCCCGGCAGGGCACGGATGTGGGCAAGGACCGCGTCGATCCCCTCGCGCGACCCGGCGACGGTGCCGTTGATCCCCTCGGGCGCAAGCAGGATCGTGCCGCGCAGCCCCTGTTCCGCACAGAGCGTCAGCAGCGGGCCGCGCAGCGCGGCCGGGTCGGGGAAGCGGGTGAAATGATAAAGCGCGGCGACGGTGAACATCCGCCCTCACTGGCGCGGCGCCGCCGGAAACGCAAGCCCCCGGCCATTGACGCCACGCGGGACGCGACTTACCCAAAAGGAACCAGCAGGAGAAATGCCATGCGCCCCACGACCGAAGCCCTGATCGCCATCGACATCCAGAACGACTTCTGCCCCGGCGGTGCGCTGGCGGTGGCGGAGGGCGACCGGATCGTGCCACGGGTGAACGCGCTGCTGCGGGAATTTCCGGTGCGTGTGCTGACCCAGGACTGGCACCCGGCGAATCACGCCTCCTTCGCGGCGAACCACCCGGGGGCGGAGCCGTTCAACCTCACGGAAATGCCCTACGGCCCGCAGGTGCTGTGGCCGGTGCATTGCGTGATCGGCTCGGCCGGCGCGGCGTTCCACCCGGATCTGGATGCCGACGCCGCCGACATGATCATCCGCAAGGGGTTCCGGCCCGAAATCGACAGCTATTCCGCCTTTTTCGACAACGACCGGACCACGCCCACCGGGCTGGAAGGCTATCTGCGCTCGCGCGGGGTCACGGCGCTGACGCTTGCCGGGCTCGCCACCGATTTCTGCGTGGCCTGGTCGGCGCTGGATGCCGTGCGGCTGGGGTTCAGGGTCACGGTGCTGGAGGGCGCAAGCCGCGCCATCGACCTCGACGGCTCGCTCGCCGCCCGGCGGGGGGAGATGCAGGCCGCGGGCGTCACGCTGGAGCCCTGAGATGGAGGACATCGCCACAAGGGTCTGGAACCACAAGTGGAAGATCGACCCGATCGTGCGGTCGCTGATCGACACCGATTTCTACAAGCTTCTGATGTGCCAGTCGGTGTTCCGCAACCGGCCCGACACCACCGTCACCTTCAGCCTGATCAACCGGACCCGATCCATCCGCCTCGCCGAACTGGTCGATGAGGGTGAGTTGCGCGAGCAACTGGACCACATCCGCAGCCTGCGGCTGACGCGGGGCGAATCCACCTGGCTGCGCGGCAACACCTTCTACGGCAAGCGCCAGATGTTCCGCCCGGATTTCATGGAGTGGTTCGAGGGCCTGCAACTGCCGCCCTACCATCTGGAAAAGCGCGACGGGCAGTATGAGCTGACCTTCGAGGGCAAATGGCCCGAGGTGATGCTGTGGGAAATCCCCGCCCTCGCCGTGCTGATGGAACTGCGCTCGCGCGCCGTGCTGGAACGGATGGGCCGGTTCGAGCTTCAGGTGCTCTACGCCCGCGCCATGACCAAGCTGTGGGAAAAGATCGAACGATTGCGGGGGGTTGAGAATCTGCGCATCGCGGATTTCGGCTCGCGCCGCCGCCATTCCTTCCTGTGGCAGGACTGGTGCGTGCAGGCGATGATCGAGGGGCTGGGCGAGAAGTTCACCGGCACCTCGAACTGCCTGATCGCCATGCGCCGCGACATCGAGGCGATCGGCACCAACGCCCATGAACTGCCGATGGTCTATTCGGCGCTGGCCGACAGCGACGCCGAACTGGCACAGGCGCCCTATCAGGTGCTGGCCGACTGGCACGAGGAACACGACGGCAACCTGCGCGTCATCCTGCCCGACACCTACGGGACCGAGGGCTTCCTGCAAAACGCCCCCGACTGGCTGGCCGGCTGGACCGGGATCAGGATCGACTCGGGCGATCCGGCCGAGGGGGCCGAGACCGCGATCCGCTGGTGGCGGGAGCGCGGCGAAGACCCGCGCCAGAAACTGGTGATCTTCTCTGACGGGCTGGACGCGGACAAGATCATCGAATTGCAGGCCCGGTTCGCCGGACGGGTCAAGGTCAGCTTCGGCTGGGGCACGATGCTCACCAACGACTTCCGCGGCCTCGCCCCCGGCGACGGCCTCGCCCCGTTCAGCCTCGTGTGCAAGGCGGTGGCGGCCGAGGGACGGCCCACGGTGAAGCTTTCCGACAACCCCAACAAGGCGATGGGCCCGGCGGACCAGATCGCCCGCTACAAGCGGGTGTTCGGCGTGGGCGAACAGGCGGCGCAGGAAGTGGTGGTGTAGGGCCGCGCCCCACCCGATACCGCGTCAGCTTGCGCCGCGCGGCATCGGGGTCTCACCTCGGTTGTAGGGCTTCCAGTCCTCGATCTCGGGGTAATGCTGCCGCCGCCAGGCCCGCACCTTCGGATTCATCGCCCGGCGCCACAAGGGCGGGATCATCGCCAGCGCCGCCATGGCCGGGTAGCCGTAGGGCAGTTGCGGCGCCTCGTCCGGCCCGTAGGTCTGCAAAAGCGGAAACCGCCGGTCGGGCTTGTAATGGTGGTCGGAGTGGCGTTGCAGGTTGATCAGGAGCCAGTTCGAAGCCTTGTGCGCCGCGTTCCAGCTATGCCGGGGCAGGACGTGTTCATACCTGCCGTCGCCCAGATACTTCCGCGTCAGCCCGTAATGCTCGACATAATTGGTCAGCTCCAGCTGCCAGACCGCGCTTGCCACCTGCACCAGGAACAGCCCCAGCCCGACCCAACCGCCGATCAGGAAAGCCGCCAGCAGCATCAGCGCCTGCAACACCGCATAGCGCCAGAACGGGTTCGACCGATGCCACGGCCCCAGCCCCTTGCGGGCCAGCATCTGCGCCTCGGCCCGCCAGGCCGAGCGCGGGCAGTCGCGCAGCACCCGGAACAGGAAGCGATGGAACCCCTCGTTGTAGCGCGCCGTCACCGGATCGCGCGGGGTGCCGACATGGCGGTGATGCACCAGCAGATGCTCCGACCGGAAATGCGAATACAGCACCGAGGCCAGCAGCAGGTCCGCCAGCCAGCGTTCCAGCCGGTTCTTCTGGTGCAGGAGTTCGTGCGAATAGACGATCCCCACCGAACCCGAGATCACGCCCACGCCGAAGAACAGCACAAGGATTTCCAGCGTCGAAAGATGGTCGGTCCGGGTCACCCACCAGATCATGCCGAAGATCGCGCAAAGCTGGATCGGCAGCCAGATCAGGGTGATGAGCCGATACCAGAACAGGTCGCCCTCGGCCACGTCGGTATCGGGATTGTCGGTGCCAGGCCCGCTGAGCCGGTCGAAGATCGTCACCAGAAACCAGGCGTAAAGCGGCATCAGCGCGACCGTCCAGCCGCCCGCGGTGGCGCCGATCACCGCAAGCGGTATCAGCCCGAGCGAGAGCCAGAACGGCAGGGCATTCCTGAGACGGCGGATTTCGGCGGTGTCGGACATGGGAGACCTCGGGGACACTCGTATTCTGCTGCCGCACCTTCCGGTGCGCGCCTCGCGGGGCAGAGCCTAGCAAGAGGAGGCCCGGTGGAAAATCCCCGTCATGCCGCCGGGGGATGCGTCACTTTCACCGTTCACTCTCCCATGCCTCCCCGACGGGCCGTTCTCTCCCTCCTGCCATTTTCTGTCTGAAAATATCCCACGGGGATCGCCGTTGGTTTCGCCATTGGTTCGAGAAGCCAATGGCGATGGGGGTGTGAAACCCCCCGGCGCTCGTCGCCTTCACCCGGCCGGGCCGAAGAACGGCAGCACCGCCTCCCAGCATTTGCGCATCACCGTGGGCAGGGCCGAGGGCCGGAAGTCGGCAGCGGGGATGAAGCGGCCGCGTGCGGGCATCGCGCCCGGATCGGGTTCGGCAATCCGCAGCGACAGGCGCAGGTGGAAATGGGTGAAGGTGTGGCGCACCTCCACGCCGGGATCGTGCCAGCGCACATCCAGCGGCGGGGTCTCGGGCGCCCCGGCCTCCCAGCCCGAGCCGGGCCAACCCGGCATCCCGCCCAGAAGCCCGCGCGCCGGGCGGTCCTCCAGCAGCCATGCGCCGTCGCCCCGCCGCGCCAGCCAGGCAATGCCCTGGCGCACCGGCCGCTCCGCCTTCGGCGCCCGGCGCGGCAACCCGGCGGCAATGCCCAGCGCCCGCGCCTCGCAATCGTCCATGACCGGACAGATGCCGCAGGCGGGCGAACGCGGGGTGCAGATCGTCGCCCCGAGGTCCATCACCGCCTGCGCATGGTCGCCGGGCCGCAGCGCAGGCGTCAGCCGGGCGGCCAGCGCCACCAGTTCGGGCCTGGCGGCGGGCAGCGGCACCTCCACCGCATGAAGCCGGGCCATCACCCGCTCCACATTGCCATCCACCACCACTGCGGGCGCGTCATAGGCAATGGCGGCGATCGCCGCGGCGGTATAGGGGCCGACCCCGGGCAGGGCACGCAGCCCGGCCTCGGTCCCGGGAAAGCGGCCGCCATGCTCCGCCACCACGACACGGGCGCATTTCAGCAGGTTGCGGGCCCGGGCGTAGTAGCCCAGCCCCGCCCATTCGGCCATGACCTCGGCATCATCCGCCGCCGCCAGTGCCGCCACATCGGGCCAGCGTTCGGTGAAACGCAGGAAATAGCCGCGCACCGCCGCCACGGTGGTCTGTTGCAGCATCACCTCGGACAGCCAGACCCGGTAGGGGTCCGGGCGCACCCCGGCCGCGCGCTCCATGGGGCCGATGCGCCACGGCATCACCCGCGCCTGCCGGTCGTACCAGCCCAGAAGCCGGCCCCCGATCCGGGCCTCACGCAATCCGTCACGCAATCTTTATGCCCCCCGGCTCCGCTATCCGCTGGCGCGATCCCGCCGCGCGCGGCTAGGATAACCCGGCGGCCCGCCGGAATGACAGCCGGATCGACCGGGGCCGCGACCAGCAACGGACCCGAAACGGACCCGACATGAGCCGACCGCCGCGCCAGCCCGCCCAACCCCCCACCCGCCGGATGCGCGGGTTCGAAGCGGCATCGGGGCTGCTGGCCCGGCGCATCCAGAAGGCGGGCGAGGCCCGGGGCTTCGCCACCAGCCGCCTGCTGACCTGCTGGCCCCAGATCGCGGGCGAGGACATGGCCGCCGTCACCCGCCCGGTCCGCGTCGGCTACGGGCGCGAGGGGCTGGGGGCGGTGCTCACGCTGCTGGTCGCGCCGGGGCACGGGCCGCTGGTGCAGATGCAGCTTCCCGCGCTGCGGGCGCGGGTCAACGCCACCTATGGCTACAACGCCATCGCCCGGATCACGCTGGTGCAGACCGCGCCCGAGGGTTTCGCCGAGGGGCAGGCAAGCTTTGCCCACGCCCCCGCCGCCAGCCCGGCCCCGCCCGATCCCGAAATCGCCCGCAGGGCCGCCGAGACCGCCGGAGACGTGCGGGACGACGGGCTGCGCTCCGCCCTTGAAACGCTTGCGCGAAACGTGTTGAGTCGCGCCCGGAAACAGAAAGGCATACCCCAATGACACGCAAATCCGGCCTCGGCCTTCTCGCCGCCGCGCTCATCGCCATGGGCGGCCTGTGGATGACGGCAGAGCGCGGCGCGCTCTCTCCCTTCGGCGCGGCCGAGGCGCAGACCGCCGAAGCCCTGCCCGAGGTGCCGGATCTGGTGCTGGGGGCCGAGGACGCCAGCGTGACGGTGATCGAATACGCCTCCTACACCTGCCCGCATTGCGCGACCTTCCACCAGAACGTGTTCAAGCCGCTCAAGGCCGATTACATCGACACCGGCAAGATCCAGTTCATCTACCGCGAGGTCTATTTCGACCGCTTCGCCCTCTGGGCGGCGATGGTGGCGCGCTGCGGCGGCACGGAACGCTATTTCGGCATCTCGGAACTGCTTTACGACCAGCAGCGCGACTGGGCGGGCTCGAACGACCCGCAAGCGGTGATCTCCAGCCTGCGCCGGATCGGCCGCACCGCCGGGCTGGGCGAAGACCAGCTGAACGCCTGTCTCGAAGACGCCGGCATGGCGCAGGCCATGGTCGCCAAGTTCCAGGCCGAGACCGAGGCCGACGACATCAACGCCACCCCCTCGCTGGTGATCAACGGGCAGAAGCACTCGAACATGAGCTATGCGCAGCTGTCGAACATCATCGACGGCCTGCTGGCGGACTGATCCCATGACCGCACCGCTTGCAGGCGTCAGGGTCGTCGAACTCGCGCGCATCCTCGCCGGGCCATGGGCCGGGCAGACACTGGCCGATCTCGGGGCCGAGGTGATCAAGGTCGAGGCGCCCGAGGGCGACGACACCCGCCGCTGGGGCCCGCCCTTCGTCGAGCGGGACGGCGACCGTTCGGCGGCCTATTTCCACTCGGCCAACCGCGGCAAGGAGTCGGTGACGGCGGATTTCCGCACCCCCGAGGGCCAGGAACAGGTGCGCCGCCTCGTGGCGGATGCCGACATATTGATCGAGAACTTCAAGCTGGGCGGGCTGGCGAAATACGGGCTGGATTACGAGAGCCTGCGGGCCGTGAACCCCCGGCTGATCTATTGCTCGATCACCGGCTTCGGCCAGACCGGGCCTTACGCGCCGCGGGCGGGCTACGACTTCATCATCCAGGGCATGGCCGGGCTGATGAGCGTGACCGGCGCCCCCGGCGGCCAGCCGCAGAAGGTCGGCGTCGCGGTGACCGACATCTTCACCGGCGTCTATGCCACGACCGCGATCCTCGCCGCGCTGCACCAGCGCGGCACGACCGGCAGGGGCCAGCAGATCGACCTCGCGCTTCTGGACGTGGCGACCTCGATCATGGCCAATCAGGCGCTGAACTACCTGACCACCGGCACGCCGCCGGGGCTGATGGGGAACGAACATCCGAACCTCGCGCCCTATGCGGTGTTCGACTGCGCCGACGGCTGGATCATCATCGCCACCGGCAACGACGCGCAATACCGGCGGCTGTGCGGCATCCTCGGGCTGCACGAGATGGCCACCGACCCGGCCTACATGACCAACGCCGACCGGCTGGCGAACCGCGCCGCCATGACCGAGGCGCTGACCGCCGCGACCCGGACCCGCAGCAAGGCCGACCTGCTGGCCGCCTGCGAGGCCGAGGGCGTGCCCGCCGGGCCGATCAACGATCTGGCCGAGGTTTTCGCCGACCCGCAGGTGCAGGCGCGGGGAATGCGGCTGGAACTGGAGGGAGTACCCGGCGTGCGCTCGCCCTTCCTGTTCTCGGATGCGGAACTGGTGCTGGACCGCCCGGCCCCGAAGCTGGGCGAGCATCAGGCGCGGCTGGGGGAACCGGCGCGGGAGCGGGGCGGGGGGTAGGGGGGACGGGGGCTGTTCGGTTGGGGCGAGAGGGGCGTCGGTTTGAGCCCTTAGCGGACAGTCGGCTGCGTAGCCTCGTGCAGCCTTTCTAACTCGGGATGTTCCAGAAGATAGGCATTCAGCCTGACGTCTTCGGCATACCGCTCCTGTTGATCGAGGATGTCATAATCCTCCCCAATTTCCTGACGCAAATTCAGGATCAGGCTATCTACATCAGCGTTGAAACGGTCACAAAGTGACTGGGACCAAAGGCTTGGATCAGGGGGATACAGAGGGTTGAGATAGCAGGCATGCGCAGAAAGTATGCGATCTGTTTGCTCACGCACCGGCACCGAGAGGGGTAATTTTCTATCGACCGGACCCACATCCAGAAGGGCGCGGGTCTTAGCATCTCCTGCCCAAAGGCAGCCCGCGCCATAGTCGAAGAAGAATCTGAGAACACCCTTGGTCATGCCAGCAATTTAGCTGAACGGCCAACGGCAGCAACGTCCCGCTTAGCTGCCGCTCACGGAGATCCTTCCCCCGAGGCGTGGCGCGACATCACTATTGCTCCAATGCCATTGAAGGGCTTGGTCGTTCCCCCAAAAGAACTCATCGCCGTCTACCCATATGTGAAAGGCAGGTTCGTTCACGGCGACAAGGGAAAGCCCGATTTGATCGTTTTCACGGGTGATCGCCTCGATGCGGTCCACCGTGAAAACGTGAAGGCGAGGAGACATAAGCATAATGACATCCTCGTGCATTATTCGGCCTTCTTCCCACTCATGGGGTGGAGGCAACGGCGCGTGCTCGATAACGAGTGTATCCCCGGAGCCGCTTATGCAAAGCCTGAATGGTTTTTGGCCGGTAAGCGCGAGTAAGAAGGTGATCGGGTAGGGCCGGTCCCCATGAGCCTCGTAGAATAGCTCGGCATGGAGCGAGATAAGTTTCATGATGATTGTCCCTGGCTGACTGCTTCGTCCCGCAAAGCCGACGCACCGCCCCTCCTCACACCGCCGCAATCGTTGCCGCGACCGCGCGTTTCCACGCGCCATAGCGGGCCTCCCGGGCCCCGGCCTCCATCCGAGGCTCGAACCGGCGGTCGAGGGCCCAGCCCTTGGCGAATTCCTCCTGCCCCGGATAGAGCCCCGCTGCCGAGCCTGCCAGCCAGGCCGCGCCCAGCGCGGTGGTTTCCAGCACCTTCGGCCGGTCCACCGGCGCGCCGATGATGTCGGAGAGGAACTGCATGGCGTAGTCACTCGCGCTCATGCCGCCATCGACGCGCAGGGTGCGGGCCTCGCCCGGCCAGTCGGCCCGCATCGCCTCCAGCAGGTCGCGGGTCTGGAAGCCGACGCTTTCCAGCGCGGCGCGGGCCAGTTCCTCGGGCCCGGAGTTGCGGGTGAGCCCGAACACCGCGCCGCGCGCCTCGGGGTTCCACCACGGCGCGCCGAGCCCGGTGAAGGCGGGCACCACGATCACCTGCTGCGCCGGGTCGGCACCCTCGGCCAGCGGCTGGGTTTCGGCGGCGGAGCGGATGATCTTCAGCCCGTCGCGCAGCCATTGCACCACCGCCCCGGCGATAAAGATCGAGCCTTCCAGCGCGTAGGTGGTGCGGCCGTCCATCTGGTAGGCGATGGTGCCCAAGAGCCGGTTCTGCGAGCGCACCAGCACCTCGCCGGTGTTCAGCAGCGCGAAGCAGCCGGTGCCGTAGGTCGATTTCATCATGCCGGGCTGGAAGCACGCCTGGCCGATGGTCGCCGCCTGCTGGTCGCCCGCCACGCCGCGGATCGGGATCTCGCGGCCGAACAGGTCGGGGCGGGTCACGCCGAACCCGGCGTTGCAGTCGCGCACCTCGGGCAGCATCGCCATGGGGATGCGCAGGAGGTCGCAGATCGTCGCGCTCCACCGGCCCTTGGCGATGTCGTAGAGCATGGTGCGCGCGGCGTTGGTGGCATCGGTGGCATGGACCCTGCCGCCGGTCAGCTTCCAGATCAGGAAGCAATCCACGGTGCCGAACAGAAACTCGCCCGCCTCGGCCTTGGCCCGCGCGCCTTCCACATTGTCGAGGATCCAGCGCAGCTTGGTGGCGGAGAAATAGGGGTCGATGAGCAAGCCGGTGCGTTCGGCGATCATGTCGCCGTGGCCTGCGGCGCGCAGTTCGTCGCACAGGGGGGCGGTGCGGCGGTCCTGCCAGACGATCGCGTTGTGGACCGGCTGGCCGGTGGTGCGGTCCCAGACCACGGTGGTCTCACGCTGGTTGGTGATGCCGATGGCGGCGATGCTTTCCGGGCGCGCGCCCGCCTTCTCGATCGCGGCGCGGCAGGTGGCGGCGGTGGTGGACCAGAGGTCGGAGGGGTCGTGCTCCACCCAGCCGGGGGCGGGGTAGTGCTGCGGAAATTCCTCCTGCGCCACGGCAGCGGGGCGCATGGCGGCGTCGAACAGGATCGCCCGGCTCGAGGTCGTGCCCTGGTCGATGGCAAGGATATGTCCGGTCATTGGCGGCCCTCCCTCTCGCGGCCCAGTCTTGCCGCCCGGCGCGGCGGGGGCAAGCCTATGCCGCCGCCATCCAGCGGTCGATTTCGGCAATCTGCTCCGGCGTGAGCCGCAGCCCGAGGCGGGAGCGGCGCCAGACCACATCCTCGACGCGGCGGGCGTATTCGTGCCGCATCAGCCAGCGCAATTCGGCCTCGGTGATGGTGGCGCCGAAGTCGCGGCCGAGGTCTTCGGGCTTCTGCGCCTTACCCAGCAGCGCGCGGGCCTCGGTGCCGTAAGCGCGGGCGAGGCGGCGGGCGTGGAACGGGGTCAGGAACGGGTAGTCGCGGGCAAGTCCCGCGACCAGCGCATCAAAACCGTCCACCGGAAAATCGCCGCCGGGAAGCGGCACGCCCGCCGTCCACTTGCCCCCGGCCTGCGGAAGATGGGGCGCGAGCCTGGCCAGCGCCGCCTCGGCCAGCCGCCGGTAAGTGGTGATCTTGCCACCGAAGATATTGAGCAGCACCGGCCCCGCATCATCCAGCGACAGCACATAGTCCCGCGTCGCCGCCGTCGCCGATTTCGCGCCGTCGTCGTAAAGCGGGCGGACGCCGGAATAGCTCCAGACCACATCATCGCGGGTGACGGGACGGGCAAAGTAGCGACTGGCGAAGGCGCAGAGATAGTCGGCCTCGGCGTCGGAACAGGCGGCATCCGCCGGGCTGCCGTCATGTTCCCGGTCGGTGGTGCCGATCAGGGTGAAGTCGGTCTCGTAGGGAATGGCGAAGACGATCCGCCCGTCGGTGCCCTGGAAGAAATAGCAGCGGTCGTGGTCGAACAGCCGCCGGGTGACGATATGCGAGCCGCGCACCAGTCGCACCCGTTCGGTCGAGGCGATGCCGAGCCGGCCGATCACCTCTCCGACCCATGGCCCGCCGGCGTTGACAAGGGCGCGGGCACGGGCGGTTTCCTTGCGCCCATCGGCGTGGCGGAGCGCGATGCGCCAGTGGTCGCCCTCACGGCTGGCGCCGGTCACCTCGCAGCGGGTCAGGATGCGGGCGCCGCGTGCCTCGGCGTCGCGGGCGTTCAGAACGACAAGGCGCGAGTCCTCGACCCAGCAGTCGGAATATTCATAGGCGCGGCGGAAATCGTCCTTGAGCGGCCGACCCGCCGGGTCGCGGGTCAGGTCGAGCGTGCGGGTACCGGGCAGCAGCCTGCGCCCGCCCATGTAGTCGTAAAGGAACAGCCCCAGCCGGATCAGCCATGCCGGGCGGCGGCCCTTCATCCAGGGCATGACGCGGGCGAGGATGCGCGAGGTGGGGGTGTCGGATTCAAAGCGCATCGCCGGGTGGAAGGGCAGGACGAAGCGCATCGGCCAGCTTATGTGCGGCATGGCGCACAGCAGGGTCTCGCGTTCCACCAGCGCCTCGCGCACCAGACGGAACTCGAAATATTCCAGATAGCGCAACCCGCCGTGGAACAGCTTGGTCGAAGCCGAGGAGGTCGCCTGCGCCAGATCGCCCTTTTCCGCCAGCATGACCTTGAGACCGCGCCCGGCGGCGTCGCGGGCGATGCCGCAGCCGTTGATCCCGCCGCCGATCACGAACAGGTCATGGAGGGGCAGGTCGTGGATGGAATCGGTGTCTGCCGTGTCGGTCGTCACCCGCATCTCCCGCCGTTACGGGCCGCTGTTACCGGGGACTATTTCTTGCAGGGTTCGTTATGTCAATGTTCATGTTCGATAATGATCGTTTGTAGGCGGGTGTTCGAAGTTCGCAACCGGAAAGCACTTATCTGCGGCGCAGATAGACGTAAAGCGCCCCCTCGCCACCATGGCGCAGATGCGCGGGGGCGGTTTGCAGGACCAGGGGCGACAGCGGCGGACGCGCCAGCCAGTGCGGCACCTGATGGCGCAGGGCGCCGGGGCGGGTCGGGATCGGGCCGCCTTCGTCGCGGATGCGGCCCTTGCCGGTGATGACCAGCACCAGCCTGCGGCCCGCGGCATGAGACTTGAGGATGAAGCGGGTCAGTTCGCCCTGCGCCTGATCGAGGGTATGGCCGTGCAGGTCGAGCCTTGCCTCGGGCCGCAACCTGCCTTTGGTCATGGCCGTGAAGGCGCGGCTGTCCATCCGCAGCGCCTGTTCCGGCGCCGGGCGCTGGGCGGTCTGCGGGATGGTTTGCGAAGGGACGGCGCCGATGCGGAAGGCGGGGATCGGCTGGGGCCGGGGCTTGGCGGCGGACTTCGGCGCGGACGGTTCGGGCGCCGGGGGCAGGATGTCGGGGGGGGCGGGCCGGGGCGCATCCGGGTTCAGCGGCCGGGCGGTGCGGGCGACGGCCTGCCACAGCTCCCGCTCTTCCGGGCGCAGCGAACGCGGGCGGCGGGGCATGGTCAGCCCTCGTCCAGCAATGCGTAGGCGAGTTCGATCGGCAGCAGCGTGACCAGCCGACCCCGGTCGCGGATACGCCCGGCGGCCTCGCCCGCATCATGGCCGGTGCCGTAGAAGATATCCGCCCGCTGTGCCCCGGTGATGGCGCCACCCACGTCCTGCGCGATCATCAGCCGGTGCATCGGGGCGGCACCGTCCTTTTCGATCCAGACCGGCGCGCCCAGCGGGTGAAAGGCGGGATCGACGGCGATGCTGCGCCCGGCGGTGACCGAACGGCCCATCGCCCCCACCGGACCGCGATGCGCGGGCAGGTCGGGCAGCACCCGGAAGAACACGAAGGAGGGGTTGTGGTGCAGGAGCGCCCGCCCCTCGGCCGGGTTGCGCCGCACCCATGACCGGATCACCTGCGCCGAGACCTGATGCGGCGCATAGATGCCGCGCCGGACCAGTTCGGCGCCGATCGAGCGGTAGGGCCGGTTGTTCTTGGCGGCGTAACCGAGCCGGATCGTGCCGCCGTCGGGCAGGCGGATGCGGCCCGAACCCTGGATTTGCAGAAAGAACGCCTCAACCGGGTCTTCGAGCCAGGCGATTTCCAGCCCGCGCCCGCGCAGGAGGCCGTTTTCCTCGATCTCCTGCCTTGTGTGCCATATGTCGCCGGGGTCGAGTTCCGGCGGCGGGCGGAAGACCGGATGGGCGTAGCGGTGATCGGGGGTGAGCGATCCGCGCAGTTCGGGTTCGTAATAGCCGGTGAACAGGGCCGGGTCGTCGCCGATGCGGACCGGGCGGAAGAACAGTTCGAAAAAGCGGCGGGCGTCGGTCACATCCGCCGCAAGCGAACAAAGCGCCGACCAGTCGGGCCCGTCGAGCAGGTCGCAGGTCTCGCGGAAGGTGGCCAGCGCGGCGGCGTGATCATCGTTTTCCCAGCCGGCAAGGTCCGAAAAACGCAACATCTGCGCCTTGCCCGGACCCGCCGCCATCACCGCCGCCACCAGGGCCAGAGCGGGGCCGAAAGCACCGGCCCGCCCCATCACTCGGCGGTGGCGACGAGTTGCCAGTTCGGATCGTCGCCGCCCATCCGGCGGGCGAAGGTCCAGACGTCGCGCTGGCGCCGGATCTCGGTCGGGCTGCCCTCGACGATCTCGCCTGCGTTGTTGCGCACCGCCGAGGTCATCTCGCCGACGAAGCGGACGGTGACTTCGCCCTCGCCGCTGTCGGCGTCGAAACCCGCATCCTGCAACGCCAGTTCGCGCAGGCCGATAAAGCTGGCCTCGACGGTCAGCCCCTCCTGCTCGCGGTGTTCGATGACCGAGGCGAAGGCGTCGTAAACATCGGTGGACAGGAAGGGCCGCACCTCTTCCAGCTCGCCGTTTTCGAAGGCCATCAGGATCATCTCATAGGCGCCGCGCGCCCCGTGCAGGAATTCGCCGACGCTGAAATCCGGTTCGGCCCGCTTCATCGCCAGCAGGGCGCGGGCGGCGGGGCTGCCCTCGGGCGCGTGGTCGGTGATGTCGCGGTCCGGCCCGCCCTCGATCACCGAGAACTCGCGCCGCCGGGGCCGGTCTTCATCGGCCGTGGCCGGGTTCGGCAGCGGCGGTTTCTCGAACCCCTCGCGGGTGCCGAGGACGCTTCTGAGCTTGAGCACCAGAAACACCGCAATGGCGGCCAGCACGAGAAGTTGGATCAGGGATGAACTCATCGGAACCTCGGTCGGGGTCTGGTCGGCGGTCGGCGGGGGATTTGCCGTATGGTGATGGTATATGGCAAAGTCCACACTTATGTAAGGCGTGGGCCGGGGCAAGTCCACCGCCGACCCCGGAGATATGGAGTTGCCGATGCGGCTTTTCGCCCTTTTCGTCGCGCTTGTGCTGGCCGAGATCGCCCTGTTCATCCAGATCGGCGACTGGCTGGGGGTGTTGCCCACGCTTGCGCTGACGGTGGCGGGCGCGGTTCTGGGCGTGTTCGTCATGAACCGGGGCGGGCCTTTCGCGCTGTCCGAAGTGGCGCGCAGCGTCGATGAAATGCGCGATCCGGCGCGGCCGCTGGCGCATGGGGCGCTGGTGATGCTGGCGGGGATGCTGCTGATTCTGCCGGGGTTCCTGACCGATACGGTCGGGCTGTTGCTGCTGATCCCGGGGCTGCGCGGCTGGCTGATTACCCGGATGGGGCGACGGGTCGAGGCGGCGGGGGCGGCACGGTCCGAGGCGCACCGGAGCGGGATCGTCATCATCGAAGGCGATTACGAAGACGTGACCCCGCGGGACGGTCCGGCACCGGGGCCTGCCGACGAGGCGCGGCCGGGGGGTGATGCGCGGCGGGGCAGGTCGGGCTGGACGCGGGAATAGGCGACACGAAGCAGCCCCCTGCTATCTCCATACAAGCGGAACAGAGGGCAGCGGACGACCGCGGGGGGCCGCCGCAACCTTTGCGGTCTGGCAGTTTATGGTGCAGGTGACTCGTCGCTCAGCGCGTGTCGCAACATCGCAATAGCGGCCGCCCGTGCGGGCGGTCGTCCGCTGCCCGGCGGCGCTGGCGCGCCTTGATTCCGGGCGAAGGGATCCCGGGCGAAAGTTGTGTGCCGGACATCCCGTCCCCTGCAACCAGCACGGGCCGCGGACATTGCCGGGAATATCGGCCGAACCGATCCCGCCGTGGCGCTGCGGCATTGAGGGCCGGGCCGCTTCCTGCTAGAGACGGCCAGCCGGATTTTTCAGCAGGAGTTCGAGATGGCCGAGGCAAACGGGGGCGCGACGCCCGCCGCCGCACCGCAGATCAAGATGCAGGTGCTTTCGCAGTTTATCCGCGACATGTCCTTTGAAAACGCGATCGCGCAGAAGGGCACCCAGGGCGGAGAGGTGCAGCCCGATATCCAGGTTCAGGTCAGCCTCGACGCGAACAAGCGCCCGACCGACAATCAATACGAAGTGGTGCAGAAATACCGGATCAACGCCACCAACAAGGCGAACGGCGAGCCGATGTTCGTGCTGGAAATCGACTATGCCGGGATTTTCCATATCGAGGGCGTGCCTTCGGAGCAGATGCACCCCTTCCTGTTGATCGAATGCCCGCGGATGGTGTTTCCCTTCGTGCGCCGGATCGTGTCCGACACGACCCGCGACGGGGGCTTCCCGCCCTTGAACCTGGACATGGTGGATTTCCTCGCGCTTTACCGGCAGGAGATCGCCCGGCGGCAGCAGGCGCAGGGGGCGGAAGCCGTGCCCGAACAGCAGGCGAACTGACCTTTCCGGCCCCTGTCGGGGGCCGGTTTCAGGCCCGCTTTTTCCAGATTGCGCCGTCGCCCAGCCTTTCGACGAAGGCCGCATGGGCAGCGGCCTCATCATCGGTCAGCCGGGGCGGGAGCGGTGCGGGACGCGGGCCGGGGCGCCAGCCTTCATCCGGTTGCCGCGCTTCCTGCCGGGGGCCGGGCTTCACGGGCGCGGGGGCAAGGGCGAAGTCGGGCTGCCGCCCGCCGATCAGTTCCAGGTAAACTTCGGCCAGAAGCTCACTATCAAGCAGCGCACCGTGCTTTTCCCGCACGGAATTGTCGATGCCGAAGCGGCGGCACAGCGCGTCAAGCGTGTTCTGCGCCCCGGGGAACTTCTGCCGGGCCATCATGAGCGTGTCGATGGCACGGTCCTGCGGCAGGATCGGCAGGCCGATCGCCCGCAGTTCCGCATTGAGAAACCGCATGTCGAAGCTGGCATTGTGGATCACCAGCTTCGCGTCGCCGATGAAGTCGATGAACGCCTGACCGACCCTGGCGAAAACCGGCTTGTCGCGCAGGAAATCGTCACCGAGGCCGTGGATGGCGAAAGCCTCGGCGGGCATCGGGCGTTCGGGGTTGATATATTCGTGAAAGTTGCGGCCGGTGGGCATGTGGTTCATGAGTTCCACCCCGCCGATCTCGACGATGCGGTGGCCCTCGGCCGGGTCGAGGCCGGTGGTTTCGGTATCGAGCACGATTTCACGCATGGGGGCGGCCCCGAATATATTCGACAAGGGCCGCGACGGCGGCGCGCACCGAGTCGAGGCCAAGGGTTTCGATGATATGAGTGCTGCGGGCGCGCTTTTCCCGATCGGGCATCTGGCGGGCGAGCAGTGCCTCGAACCGTTCCGCGGTCATGCCGGGGCGGGCGAGGACACGGGCACGTTGCAACTCGGGCGGTGCGGTGACGACAAGGGTCGCGTCCATCCAGGCGTCGGCGCCGGTCTCGAACAACAAGGGCACGTCGAACACCACGATATCGGCGGCGGCGGCGGCGAGGAAGTCGACGCGGTCAGCGGCGGTGAGCGGGTGGACGATGGTTTCGATCCGGGCAAGCGCCCCGGGATCACGGGCGATCAGCGCCTTGAGTGCGGTGCGGTCAACGCCCTGTCCGGTGACCACCCCGGGGAAGGCGGCGGCCATGGGGGCGACCGCGGCCCCGCCGGGGGCATAGAGCCGGGCGACGGCGGCATCAGCATCCCAGACCGGCAGGCCCTGTTCGGTGAAAAAGCGGCCGGTTGTCGATTTGCCCATGCCGATGGAGCCGGTCAGGCCAATGCGGAACGGCACACTCATAGCCCCAGCACCGCATCGCGGGTGGCCTCATCGACCTCGGGGCGCAGGCCGAACCAGCGTTCGAACCCCGGCACTGCCTGATGCAGGAGCATCCCGAGCCCGTCCACGGTGGTGCAGCCCATCGCCTCGGCCTGTTCCAGAAGGGGGGTTCGCAGCGGGGTATAAACGATATCGGTGACCAGTGCGCGCGGATCGAGCGCGTCGAGCGGCACCCGGAAATCCGGCTTTCCGACCATGCCGAGCGCGGTGGTATTGACCACGGTGGCCGCACCTTCGAGCATGTTTCCGGCCTGCACCCAGTCATGCACCACGACACGGGCGCCGAAATCGGCCCGCAGCGCCTCGGCCCGGGGGCGGGTGCGGTTGGCGAGGCGGATCTCGGGGGTGCCGACCTCGATCAGCGCGGCGATGACGGCGCGGGCCGCGCCGCCGGCACCGAAGACCGCGGCGGGGCCTGCCGTCGGATCCCATTGCGGCGCGCCGGTACGCAGGTTGGCGATGAACCCGGAACCGTCGGTATTGTCGGCGTGCAGCTTGCCATCCTTGCGGAAGATCAGCGTATTGGCCGCACCGATCAACGCGGCACGGTCGGTGACGATATCCGCCAACGCCAGCACGCTTTCCTTGTGCGGGATGGTGACGTTCAACCCGACGAAGCCGAGTTTCGGCAGTGTGGCAAGGGCCTCGGCCAGGTCGGACTGGCTGACATTCATCGGGATGTAATGTCCGGCAAGACCGTAGCGGCGCAGCCAGTAGCCGTGCAGCCGTGGCGACAGACTGTGCGTGATCGGGCTGCCGATGACACCGGCAAGGGGAATCGGGGTGGGAGTCGCGGTCATGCGTCGATGAACCCTTTTCGGGCGAGACGATCCAGAAGCGGAACAAGCGGCAGGCCGAGGGCGGCGAACAGGTCGCCCTCGATCCGGGAGAACAGGCGGATGCCCTCGGCCTCAAGCAGGTAGCCGCCGACGCTTGCGCTGACGGTATCCGCGTTGCGTGCAAGGTAGCCGTCGAGATATGCGTCGGAAAACGCCCGCATGGTCAATCTGATCTCCCCCAGGTTCCGCCAGACCGGGCGGCCCTGATGATATAGCACGGTAGCGGTGTGAAGGCGGTGGGTGCGGCCGCGAAGGGCAAGCAACTGTGCCCGGGCTGCATCAGCATCGGCTGGCTTGCTGAAGATCGTGCCGTCGAAATCGAGGATCTGGTCGCAGCCGATCACCACGGCATCGGGATTTTTCCTGGCGACATCATGCGCCTTGGCTTCGGCCAGCGCATCGGCCTGATCGCGGGGCGGGGTGCCTTTGGCGGCAAGCCCGGCGCGGATCATCGGTTCATCGACACCCGCCGGGCAGATACGGAAAACAACGCCCGCCGAACCCAGCAGACGGGCGCGGATCGGCGAGGCGGAAGCAAGGACGAGTGGCGGCATGTGGAGTGATCTGTGGAAAGTCGCGGTTTGTTCCGGTGCTGCGGTTCGGGGCAGAATAGGCCGGGACGCGGCGGGTTTCCATCCACCATGAAACCGGGACGGACCGGGGGGAATTGTCCACCTGTTCATGACGGAACCGGCGGGCTGTGGGCGGTCGGTTTGTCGACAGGGGCGGGACAGATCGAGCGGTCTTGAAATCAGTTATTAAATATATCAACCATTTGATAAACAAATGAAAATTTCATTTTATCCGTGGCTTTTCCCAAGGTTTCCACAGGGAGTTTCCGCTTTTCCGGCCTGTGGACAGGAGCAGGCACAAGGTATGATATCCCGTTATCCGCAGGGCCAATATCATCTTCATTTCTTTCCATATTTCTATCATAGAAGAAGAAAGCAGGGCCCTGGGGCCCGAAGCGGAGGCAGGGCGATGATCGGCGGGTTTCTGGCGGGGTGGTATCCGTGGATCAAGGCGCTGCATATCGTTTCGATCATCGCCTGGATGGCCGGGCTGTTCTATCTGCCCCGGCTGTTCGTCTATCATGCGGAAGGCGGCGCCCCGGAGGTGCTGTTCCGCACCATGGAGCGGCGGTTGCTGCATGCGATCATGGTTCCCTCGATGGTGGCAAGCTGGCTGTTCGGGCTGATGCTGGTGTCGATCCCGGGTTTGGTTGACTGGGGATCGGTCTGGCCATGGACCAAGGCGGTTTCGGTGCTCGGGATGAGCTGGTTCCATTTCTGGCTGGCGGCACGGCGGCGCGACTTCGCGGCGGGGCAGAACCGGCTGAGCGGGCGGCATTACCGGATGATGAACGAATTGCCGACGGTGCTTATGCTGGTGATCGTGTTCTCGGTGGTGGTGAAGTTCTGAAGCTGTGCGGGCTTCGTTGACTTGGGGGCGGGTATTGTATAGGGCCTGTCTTGGGCCGTCCGGCCTGCGACTCCCCCTTTCTCACGACTGACGGGCCCGAACCGGGGCCTGCGATTGCGGTGACCATGATGACCCAGGAACAATTGCGCCTTGCCGATCTGAAGGCGAAATCCCCCGCCGACCTTCTGGCCATGGCCGAGGAATGGGAGATCGAGAACGCCTCGTCGATGCGCAAGGGCGAGATGATGTTCTCGATCCTCAAGGAACATGCCGAAGAGGGCTGGGAGATCGGCGGCGACGGGGTGCTGGAGGTGTTGCAGGACGGATTCGGGTTCCTGCGCTCGCCCGAGGCCAACTATCTGCCGGGTCCGGATGATATTTATGTAAGCCCCGAGATGATCCGGCAGTTCTCGCTGCGGACCGGGGATACGGTCGAGGGGGTGATCCAGGCGCCGCGCGAGAACGAGCGGTATTTCAGCCTGACCAAGCCGACGCGGATCAACTTTGACAGTCCGGAGAAGGTGCGGCACAAGGTGCATTTCGACAACCTGACACCGCTTTACCCGGATGAGCGGTTGAAGATGGAGATCGAGGATCCGACGATCAAAGACCGTTCGGCGCGGATCATCGACCTGGTGGCGCCGATCGGCAAGGGGCAGCGGTCCTTGATCGTGGCACCGCCGCGGACCGGGAAAACCGTTCTGTTGCAGAATATTGCCCATTCGATCGAGCAGAATCATCCCGAGTGTTATCTGATCGTGCTGCTGATCGACGAGCGGCCCGAGGAAGTGACCGACATGCAGCGGTCGGTGAAGGGGGAGGTGATTTCCTCGACCTTCGACGAGCCGGCGACGCGGCATGTGGCGGTGGCCGAGATGGTGATCGAGAAGGCCAAGCGGCTGGTCGAGCACAAGCGGGATGTGGTGATCCTGCTGGATTCGATCACCCGGCTGGGCCGGGCGTTCAACACGGTGGTGCCTTCGAGCGGCAAGGTACTGACCGGCGGTGTCGATGCCAATGCGTTGCAGCGGCCGAAGCGGTTCTTCGGCGCGGCGCGGAACATCGAGGAGGGCGGTTCCCTGACCATTATCGCCACGGCGCTGATCGACACCGGGTCGCGCATGGACGAGGTGATCTTCGAGGAGTTCAAGGGCACCGGCAACAGCGAGATCGTTCTGGATCGCAAGGTGGCGGACAAGCGGATCTTTCCGGCGATGGATATCCTCAAGTCCGGGACGCGGAAGGAGGAACTTCTGGTTGCGAAGGGCGACTTGCAGAAGACCTATGTGTTGCGGCGTATCCTCAACCCGATGGGGACGACGGATGCAATCGAGTTCCTGATCTCGAAGCTGAAGCAGACCAAGACCAACAGCGAGTTCTTTGATTCGATGAACAGCTAGGTTTCGGGGCACCGGGGCTCTCCCGGATGGACACGATCTATGGATACGATTTTCGCTTTGGCAACAGCCCGGGGACGGGCCGGGGTTGCGGTGGTGCGGCTGTCGGGGCCTTGTGCTTTTGCGGCGCTGGAGCGGCTGAACGGTAACCTGCCGGAACCGAGGCGCGCAGTTTTGCGGGTGCTGCGCGATGGTGACGAGATTCTGGACGAGGCGCTGGTGATTCGTTTCGAGCGGGGGGCGAGTTTCACCGGGGAGGACTCGGTCGAGCTGCATCTGCATGGCAGCCCGGCGGTGGTGTCGGCGATGCTTCGGGTGTTGGGGGAGATGCCCGGGTTGCGGATGGCCGAGCCGGGCGAGTTCACCCGGCGGGCCTTCGAGAACGGGAAGATCGATCTGGCGCAGGTCGAAGGGCTGGGCGATCTGTTGTTGGCCGAGACCGAGGCGCAGCGGCGGCAGGCGATGCGGTTGCTTTCTGGCGTGTTGGGTGAAAAGGCCGAGGTCTGGCGGGGGCAGTTGATCAGGGTGGCGGCGCTTCTGGAAGCGGTGATCGACTTTGCCGAAGAGGATGTGCCCGAGGATGTGGCGCCGGAGGTGGTGGCGCTGATCGATCCGGTGTTGGACGGGCTGCGGGCGGAGGTTGCCGGGTTCGGGGCGGCGGAGCGGATCCGCGACGGGTTCGAGGTAGCGATCGTCGGGCCGCCGAATATTGGAAAATCCACTCTTCTCAATATGTTGGCTGGGCGCGAGGCGGCGATTACCTCGGAGATTGCCGGGACAACCCGGGATGTGATCGAGGTGCGGATGGAGATGCGAGGGCTGGCGGTGACGCTGCTGGACACTGCGGGGTTGCGTGAGTCTTCGGACCGGGTGGAGGTGATCGGGATGGCGCGGGCTGTTGATCGGGCGCGCGCTGCCGATCTGCGGGTATTTCTGCTGGACGGGGACGATACTGGTTTGCCGATAGCGCCTGAGCCCGGGGATATCGTTGTTCATGGCAAGGGTGATCTGCGGGATGACGGCTTACCGTCGGTTTCCGGGCTGACGGGGGCCGGGGTTGCGGAACTGGTGGAGCGGATCGGAGAGGCTTTGGTGGTGCGGGTGGCTTCGGCTGGCACGATTGCGCGTGAGCGACACCGGAGGGCGGTTGCTGCGGCGATTCAGGCTTTGGGCTGCGCCCGCGAGGATGTATTGATGGGGACGGAATCGGAGGAACTGGCGGCCGAGAAGGTCCGGCAGGCGATTCGGGCGCTTGAATCCGTTGTCGGGCGGGTGGATGTGGAAGACTTCCTGTCGGAGATTTTCTCCAGCTTCTGCATCGGCAAATAGAGGGCTGTTTCACGTGAAACATTTTCAGGTGATCGTGATCGGTGGCGGGCATGCCGGGACGGAGGCCGCCGATGCCGCGGCGCGGATGGGCGCATCCACGGCGCTGGTTACATTGCGCCGCGATGCGATCGGTGTGATGTCCTGCAATCCTGCAATCGGTGGACTTGGCAAGGGGCATCTGGTGCGTGAGATCGATGCGCTGGACGGGATCATGGCCCGGGCGGCGGATCGGGCAGGGATCCAGTTCCGATTGTTGAACCGCCGAAAAGGACCGGCGGTGCGGGGGCCCAGGTTGCAGGCGGACCGGAAGATTTATCGTAATACGGTGCAAAGGCTTTTATCGGAACGTGACGGGTTGCAGATTGTCGAGGGAGAGGTTGTCGATCTGATCGTTCGGTCTGGCCGGGTGGCCGGGGTTGAGCTGGCCGATGGGGTGCAGATCTCGGCGGATGCGGTGATACTGACGACAGGAACGTTTCTGCGTGGGGTCATTCATATTGGGGAAAGGCGGATCGAAGGCGGGCGGATGGGCGAGGCGGCAACCAGCGGAGTTTCCGCACGGTTGAGAGAGTTGGGCCTTCCGCTTGGTCGGCTGAAGACCGGAACCCCGCCGCGGCTGGACGGACGGACGATAGACTGGGCGCAGCTGGAAATGCAGCCGGGTGATGATGAGCCGACCATGCTGTCATTCCTGCATGACCGGCCATTCGTGTCGCAGGTATCTTGCGGGATCACCCACACCAATGAGCGCACCCATGACATCATTCGTCGGAATCTGGGTCGTTCGGCGATGTATGGCGGGTATATCGACAGTGCTGGGCCCAGGTATTGTCCGTCGATCGAAGACAAGATCGTGCGGTTCTCGGACAAGGATGCGCATCAGGTTTTTCTTGAGCCGGAGGGGCTTGACGATCCGACGGTATATCCGAACGGGATTTCCACCTCGCTTCCGGAGGCTGTCCAGGAAGAATATGTGCGTTCAATCCGCGGCCTGGAGAAGGTGGAGATTGTCCAGCCGGGATATGCGATCGAGTATGATTTCATTGACCCGCGGTCGCTTCGGGCGAGTCTGGAGCTCAAGGCGCTGGATGGGTTGTATTTGGCGGGCCAGATCAATGGCACGACGGGATACGAGGAAGCGGCGGCACAAGGCGTTGTTGCCGGAATAAACGCTGCTGCACAGGTGCTCGACCGGGAAGGAATGGTTCTTGGACGGGCCGATGGATATATCGGCGTGATGATCGATGACCTCGTTACTCGGGGGGCGTCGGAGCCCTATCGTATGTTTACCTCCCGGGCAGAATTTCGGTTGTCGTTGCGGGCGGATAATGCGGATCAGCGCCTTACGCCGCTTGGGCTTCGGGTTGGCTGCGTTGGAGATCGGCGGGCGATTGTTTTTGAGCGGATGATCATTGCACTTGATGCTGCCCGCAAGGCCCTTGGGTCAGTATCTTTTACACCGAATGAGATATCGGCATCCGGATTCCAGATGCGACAGGATGGGGTGAGGCGGTCGATACTCGATCTGCTTGGTTTACAAGGAGTGGAATTTGGGCATCTCGTGACATTGTGCCCGGAGGTGTCGGAGGTTCCCCGGGACATCCTTGACCAACTTTCGAATGATGCGATCTACAGCGCTTACTTGCCAAGGCAGCAACAGGCAATCGAGTCGATCAGACAGGAAGATTCGATCAGGATCCCCCGGGATTTCGAGTATTCGTCTATCTCCGGCCTGTCCGGGGAGTTGATGCAGAAGCTGAATGCCGTACGGCCGGAATCTCTGGATCAGGCGTCACGGATCGAAGGGATGACCCCGGCGGGGCTGATGATTATCCTGTCTCGCTTGCGTCCGGCGGGTCGCAAGAAGGTTGGATCCCCATGATGGATGCCGGAGCCCGGCTTGATGGGATTGTTTCACGTGAAACAAATGCGCGACTCGAGATCCTGGCTGCGCAGCTGCGGAAATGGACGCCAGCCATAAATCTGATTTCAAAAGGCTCGGTGGCGCAACTGGAGATTCGCCATATTCTGGATTCGGCCCAGCTTTTCCGCTTTGCGCCACCGGGGAAAGGGCATTGGGCCGATCTGGGAAGTGGCGGAGGTTTTCCGGGCCTTGTCATCGCGGCAGTCGCCCATGATGAGAACCCTGCAATGCATGTGACCCTGGTAGAAAGCGATCTGCGCAAGGCCGCGTTTCTGGAGCAGACCGCAAGGGCGATGGGCGTGACAGTCCAGGTGATTGCGCAGCGGATCGAATTGCTTGACCCGCTTGATTGCACAATCCTGTCGGCCCGGGCGCTTGCCTCGCTGAACGGGCTGTGTGGTCATGCCTCAATCCATCTCAGGCGCGACGGTGTTGCGCTGTTTCCCAAGGGTCGAAGCTACCGCGATGAAATCGCCGAGGCAAAACAGAACTGGACCTTTCACCACGAGGTCCATCCAAGTATGACTGATCCCGAGGCCGTTATCCTGGCACTACGGGAAGTAAGTCATGTCTGACCTTACCGGACAGAAAGCAGCAAAGATCATCGCCATCGCCAATCAGAAGGGCGGTGTCGGCAAGACGACAACGGCCATCAACCTTGCCGCGGGGCTGGCGGAGCGAGGGTTGAAGGTCCTGCTCGTCGATCTGGATCCGCAGGGCAATGCTTCAACCGGTCTTGGTGTCGCCCTGTCCCGCCGGATCCTGACCACCTATGATCTGCTGCTGAACGAGGCCCTGCCTGGCGATATCATCCAGAAATCGACAACTGCGGGCGTATTTGTTGTGCCTTCGACAACCGATCTGTCCTCGGCCGATCTTGATCTGGTGGCCAATGAAAAGCGCAGTTTTCTGCTGCATGATGCCTTGCGTCAACCGGCCATGGCGGTGCTCGGGTTCGATGTTGTGATCATCGACTGCCCGCCCTCCCTAAATCTGCTGACGGTCAACGCCATGGTGGCGGCCCATTCGGTACTGATCCCGCTGCAAAGTGAGTTTTTCGCACTTGAGGGGCTTTCGCAACTCATGCTGACCATTCGGGAAATCCGACAGACCGCCAACCCGAACCTCAGGATCGAAGGCGTTCTGCTTACCATGTATGATGGGCGCAACAATCTGTCGCAGCAGGTCGAGGCCGATGCGCGGGAAAACCTTGGCGATCTGGTGTTCCGCACGGTGATCCCCCGCAACGTCCGGGTCAGCGAGGCGCCGTCCTACGCGCTTCCGGTGCTTGCCTATGACAGCTCGTCCAAGGGCAGCCAAGCCTATCGTGACCTGGCAAGCGAATTTCTGAATCGCCACGACAATATGATTGCACAAGGTGTGGAACCATGACGGAACGCAAGACGGAACGGCGCGGATTGGGACGCGGGCTTTCCGCATTGATGGCGGATTTTGCACCGGAGGCAGGATCCGAACAGGCCCCGGCCGCACCCGATGCGACTGTCCCGGTCGAGCGCCTCTTTCCAAACCCCGACCAGCCCCGCATCGACTTTTCAGAAACCGCCCTGGATGAGCTGGCAGCATCGATCCGCGAGCGCGGCATCATCCAGCCGATTATCGTCCGCAAGCAGAAAGATGGGGCGGGTTACCAGATTGTTGCGGGTGAGCGTCGCTGGCGGGCGGCCCAGATGGCGCAACTGCATGATGTTCCGGTCATTATCCGTGACTATTCTGACGCCGAAGTTCTTGAAGTCGCAATTATCGAGAACATCCAGCGTGCCGACCTGAATCCGGTCGAGGAGGCGTTGGGTTATCGGCAGCTTCTGGAACGTTTCGGCCATACGCAGGAAAAACTTGCCGAGGCGCTTGGAAAAAGCCGCAGTCACGTTGCGAATCAGCTCCGCCTGCTCTCTCTGCCCGAGGAGGTGATCAGGCATCTGCGCGAGGGTCGGTTGACGGCGGGCCATGCGCGCGCCCTGGTCACTGTGCCCAATGCGGCCGAAATTGCCCGGAAGGTGATCGCCAAGGGCCTCACTGTCCGCCAGACCGAGGATCTCGCCCGTAAGGTCCAGACTGGTCCGGCAAAGGGAAGGTCGCGGCGCGAGGTGCCAGAGAAAGACGCCGATACCCGTTCACTCGAAGCCGATCTTTCGGCAAGTCTCGGCATGGCCGTGACGATCAAGCATGAGCCCGGTGGTGAAAGCGGTGTGATTTCCGTGCGTTACAATACGCTTGATGATCTTGATATGCTGTGCCAGGTGCTCTCTGTGGCCTCGCGCGATTTTACGCCCTGATCGCGCCTGAAGCAGTTTCAGAAAAAGTCGATAGCCTTCTCGGTTCGAAATCGAGAAGAACAATGGCTTGGAGCCTTTCGTGTTTTGATTGAATAAACACGAAAGGTTCTAGCCGCCAATAAGTTCCCGTAGGATCGCGTTCAGAACAAGCCGCCCGGCCGGTGTCACGGTGATCTGTCCTGATGAAAGCGCAACAAGCCCGTATCCCGCAAGCTGTTCCAGCTTTGCCGTGACTTCGGGCTTGGCAAGATGGCTTTCCAGTCCGTCGGTCGCAAGCCCACTGCTTAGCCGCAACCCCATCATGATCCGCTCGGCAATCCGTTCTTTACTGCTCAACCGGCTACGGATCAGTTCGCCGCTGCCGTGCCCTTCTACTGCCCGAAGCCACCCTTCCGGTGAACGGACTGCCTCGGTGGCGAACTGACCGCCCATCAGGTCCAGCCTGCCATGCGCGCCGGGCCCGATCCCGGCGTAATCGCCCCCGTTCCAGTAGATCAGGTTGTGTCGGCTTTCCTGCCCCGGAACAGCGTGGTTCGATATCTCATAGGCGGGCAGTCCGGCCGCATCGCACAGCGCCTGCGTCAGTTCATACATATCCGCCGACAGGTCTTCGGCAGGAAGGCCGCGCAACCGCCCCGCCCGGTGCCGATCGCCGAAGGCGGTCCCGTCCTCGATCGTCAGTTGGTAAAGTGACAGATGACCGGTGCCCAGCGCCAACGCCTGTTGCAACTCCGCCTTCCACTCTGCCAGCGTCTGATGCTGCCGCGCATAGATCAGGTCGAAACTGACCCGCTCAAAACAGCTTCGTGCAATTTCCAGCGCGGCCAGCGCTTCGGCCGATGAGTGCAGCCTCCCCAGGCGCCGCAGGTGTCCATCATCAAACGATTGTATTCCCATGGAAACCCTGTTGACGCCGGCCGCGTGATATCCCGCGAACCTCCCGGCCTCGACCGAGCCCGGATTGGCCTCCAGCGTGATTTCCAGATCGTTGGCGCAGGGCCATTCTGCCCGCACTGCCTCCAGAATTGTTGAGACCAGTTCCGGTTGCATCAACGATGGGGTGCCCCCACCGAAGAACACGGTATTCACCGTCCAACCAGTGGTTTCCTGGCCCACCCGGCGTATTTCCGCCAGATAGGCTGCGGCCCAACGGCGCTGATCCACCTGCCGCGCCACATGGCTGTTGAAATCGCAATAGGGGCATTTCGATTCGCAGAACGGCCAGTGGAAATAAAGCCCGAACCCCCGGGGTCGCCAGACCATCTTCTCAGCCCCGCATCGCGGTGACTTCGATCTCGACCAGCATTTCCGGCCGGATCAGCCCGGCGATCACCATCGTCGCCGCAGGCCGGATCTCGCCCAGTTCCGCTGCCAGAACCGGGGCGATCTCCCCGACCAGCGCCCGATCGGTCAGCGTATACTGCACCCGCACGATATCCCCCATGGCGAACCCGGCCTCCGCCAGCACCGCCCGGATGGTGGCGAAACAGTTCCGCGCCTGTGCCGTCGCGCCCGCGGGTATGTCCATCGTCATGTAATCATATCCCGTCACACCCGAGACGAAGCAGAAATCGCCCTGCACCACCGCCCGCGAATAGCCCATGCTGCGCTCGAAGGGCGAACCGGTCGAGATGCGTTTCACGTGAAACATCCTTCGATGAGCTTGCGAAACGCATCCGCCCGGTGGCTGATCCGGTTCTTTTCCCAACGGTTCATCTCGCCAAAGGTCAGATCATAACCGTCGGGGAGGAAGATCGGATCGTAGCCATGCCCCTGATCGCCCCGCATCGGCCAGACAATCTCGCCCGAGACGGAACCTTCGAACACCTCGTCATGCCCGTCCGGCCAGGTGAGAACCAGCGTGCAGCAGAACCGCGCGCGCCGGGGAGAGGGCGCCCGCGCTGCTTCCAGTTCCGCCCAAACCCGCCCCATCGCCATGCCGAAATCCCGGCCTGCGGGCGTCTCGGCCCAGTCGGCGGTATGTACCCCGGGCGCCCCGCCCAGGGCCTCGACCTCGATCCCCGAATCATCGGCCAGCGCCGGCAGGCCGGAAGCCAGCGCCGCCGCATGGGCCTTGATCCGGGCATTTCCGACAAAGGTTTCTTCGGTCTCCGCAGGCTCGGGCAACCCGAGATCGTCTGCGGAAATAACTGAAATATCAAATGATATCAATAGATTAGAAATTTCTTCCAGCTTGCCCCGGTTGTGGGTCGCCACCAAAAGCCGCCGCTCGTCGAACCGCCGCCTCACAGTGCCGCCCGCTGCGCCGCGACCAGCGCCGCGACCCCCGCCTCGGCCAGATCGCCCAGGGCCGTCATCTCGGCCCGCGAAAAGGTGGCGCCCTCGGCCGACATCTGAACTTCGACCAGCCGCCCGGCCCCGGTCATCACGAAATTCCCGTCGGTCCCGGCCACGCTGTCCTCGGCATAGTCGAGATCGACCACCGCCTGCCCGCCATAGATACCGCAGGATACGGCCGCAACATGATCAAGCATCGGGTCCGACGTCACCACCCCGGCCTTCAGCAGGCGGTTCACCGCCAGCCGCAAGGCAACCCAGCCGCCGGTGATCGCGGCACAACGCGTGCCGCCGTCGGCCTGGATCACGTCGCAATCCACCACGATCTGCTTCTCGCCCAACGCCGCGCGATCCACCCCGGCCCGCAACGCCCGCCCGATCAGCCGCTGGATCTCCACCGTCCGGCCCTGCTGCTTGCCCACGGCCGCCTCGCGCCGGTTGCGGGTGTTGGTCGCCCGCGGCAGCATCCCGTATTCCGCCGTCACCCAGCCCAGCCCGGTGCCCTTGAGGAAGGGCGGCGTCTTCTCCTCGATCGAGGCGGTGCAGAGCACATGCGTATCGCCCATCCGGATCAGGCACGAACCCTCCGCATGTTTCACCACTCCGGTCTCGATCGACACCGGCCGCATTTCGTCAAGTTTCCGTCCCGAAGGCCGCATCGCGCCATTCCCTCTGTCTGCCATCCCGCCTGTTATCGCCTGCCCCGGCCCTGGCGCAACCCCGATCCACCGCCGATCCGGCCCTGCCGCATTGACCTTTCCGTGCGGCGTTCCTTAATGTGCCTTGCCCTTTCGGAAATCCACGACCATGAACGACCAGTCGAAAATGCTCTCGGAACTCAACGACCGCTCGCGCGAGGTCTTCCGCCGCGTGGTCGAAGGCTATCTGAAGTCCGGCGATCCCGTGGGATCCCGCACTCTGACCCGAAGCATGAGCGAAAAGGTCTCGGCCGCCACTATCCGCAATGTGATGCAGGATCTCGAATACCTCGGCCTGATCGGCAGCCCGCATGTTTCGGCCGGGCGCATCCCGACCCAACAGGGGTTGCGGATGTTCATCGACGGCTTTCTTGAGATCGACACCATCGACGCCACCGACCGCGAAAAGATCGACGCGACCCTTGGCCGCAACGACCGTGACGTAACCGGAACGCTCGACCAGATCGGCGCGGCGCTTTCCGGAATCACCCGGGGCGCCAGTCTCGTCCTTGCTCCCCGTCATGAAGAGGCGCCGATCCGCCATATCGAATTCGTCGCCCTCGGGGCGGGCCGGGCGCTGGTGGTGCTGGTCTTTGCCGATGGCCATGTAGAGAACCGCGTTTTCACCCCGCCCCCCGGCCAGACGCCCTCCTCGATGCGCGAGGCGGCGAATTTTCTCAACGCGCTGGCCGAAGGGCGCACCCTTTCCGACCTGCGCCGCTCCATGGTGGCCGAGGTCGCCCGCCGCAGGCAGGAGATCGACAGCATCGCCCGCGATCTGGTCGAAAGCGGCCTCGCGGTCTGGGAAAACGCGGGCGAAACCCATGAACGGCTGATCGTCCGCGGCCGTTCGAATCTCCTGCCCGGCACCGATGAGGCCGAGGAACTCGACCGCATCCGCAGCCTGTTCGACGACCTCGAACGCAAGCGCGACATCGCCGAATTCCTCGAACTCACCGAGGGGGGCGAAGGCGTGCGTATCTTCATCGGTTCCGAGAACAAGCTTTTTTCGCTTTCGGGCTCCTCTTTGGTCGTTTCACCCTATATGAACGCGGACCGGAAGATCGTCGGCGCGGTCGGCGTGATCGGCCCGACCCGGCTCAACTATGGCCGGATCGTGCCGATCGTGGACTATACGGCCCAGCTCGTCGGTCGTCTGATCGCCGATCGTGGAAACGGATGAAGGCATGACGCAACAGAACAGCAGGCAAGACGGGCCCGGCGGCGCAGACCCGAACCGGACCCCGGACCACCCGGAAAAGGAAGATATCGTGCAGGACCAGTCCCAGACAGCTTTCTCCGAAACCGAAGCCGAGGACGGCTTCGCCAGCCCCGAGACCGAGATCGAGACGCTGCGCGCCGAGCGTGATGAATTCCGCGACCGATTCATGCGCGCCATTGCCGAGGCCGAGAACGCCCGCAAGCGCGCCGACCGCGACCGGCGCGAGGCCGAGCAATACGGCAGCTCCCGCCTCGCCCGTGATCTGTTGCCGGTGCATGACAACCTGCGCCGTGCGCTCGACGCCGTGGCCGAGGACCAGCGCGCCAGTGCCGCCGGTTTCATCGAGGGCGTGGAACTCACGCTGCGCGAACTGCTCGGCGTGATGGAAAAGCACGGCATCACCCAGGTGTCGGCCCGGCCGGGCGATACCTTCGACCCGCAACTGCATCAGGCGATGTTCGAAGCCCCGGTGCCTGGCACGAAGGCGGGTGAGATCATCCAGGTCATGGCCGAAGGCTTCCTGCTGCACGACCGCCTGCTGCGCCCGGCGCAGGTCGGCGTTTCCTCGACCCCGGCGTCCTGAAGAGGGAGAGCGCCGGAGGACCCCCTTCCGAAGCGAACGACCCGGCCACAGCCTCCCGCAGGGCGCGCTTCAGCGCACCGCTCCCCCGCCCATACCTCGACCGCTACTCCCGATCCGCCAGCAGTTCCCGCAGTTCATAGACCAGCCGCAGCGCATCCAGCGGCCGCAGCTCGTCGGGATGCACCTCGCGCAGCCGCTCCTCGACCGCCGAGGGCTGCGGGGCAGGGGCCGCGCGCGCAGGGGCCGCGGCCACGGCCGAGAACAGCGGCAGGTCGTCGATCAGCGCCGCCGGCCGGGCGCCGCGTCCCTCGCGCTCGCCGGTCTCCAGCGCCTCCAGCACCTCGCGCGCGCGTTCGACCACCGGGGCGGGCAGCCCGGCCAGCCGTGCCACCTGCACCCCGTAGGACCGGTCCGCCGCGCCCCGCCGTACCTCGTGCAGGAAGATCACCTCGCCTTCCCATTCCCGCACGCTGACGGTGGCGTTTTCCACCCCGTCCAGCCGCGCCGAAAGCGCCGTCATCTCGTGGTAATGGGTGGCGAACAGGGCGCGGCAGCGGTTCACCCCGTGCAGATGCTCCATTACCGCCCAGGCGATCGACAGCCCGTCATAGGTCGCCGTGCCGCGCCCGATCTCGTCGAGGATCACCAGCGCCCGGTCGTCGGCCTGGTTCAGGATCGCCGCCGTTTCCACCATCTCGACCATGAAGGTCGAGCGCCCCCGCGCCAGATCGTCAGAGGCGCCCACCCGGCTGAAAAGCTGGCTTACCAGTCCGATCCGCGCCCGCCGCGCCGGAACGAAAGACCCGACCTGTGCCAGCAGCGCGATCAGCGCGTTCTGCCGCAGAAAGGTCGATTTCCCCGCCATGTTCGGTCCGGTCAGCAGCCAGATCGCCGGGGTTCCGCCCGTGGTCAGCCCGCAGTCGTTCGCCACGAAGGGCGCACCATCGCGGCGCAGCGCCTGTTCCACCACCGGGTGCCGTCCGCCCTCGATCTCGAAGGCACGGCTGTCATCGACTTCCGGCGCCGCCCAATCGGCTTCGACCGCCAGTTCCGCCAGCGCGCAGCCAAGGTCGATCTCCGCCAGCGCCCGCGCCGCCGCCCCGACCGGCCCGGCCGTGGCCAGAATTGCCGTGCGCAGCCCCTCGTAATGTCGCTTCTCGATCTCCAGCGCCCGGTTGCCTGCGTTCAGGATGCGGGTTTCCAGTTCTGACAGTTCGACCGTGGCGAAGCGCACCTGATTGGCCGTGGTCTGCCGGTGGATGAAGCGTTCCGACAGCGGCGGCCGCATCATCCGTTCGGCATGGGTCGCGGTGGTCTCGATGAAATAGCCCAGCACGTTGTTGTGCCTGATCTTCAGGCTGGCGATTCCGGCCTCGGCCGCATAGTCGGCCTGCATCCGGGCGATCACGCCGCGCCCCTCGTCGCGCAGCGCCCGGGTCTCGTCGAGGTCGGCGTCGTGCCCGGCGGCGATGAACCCGCCGTCGCGGGCCAGAAGCGGCGGCTCCGCCACCAGTGCCGCCTCCAGCAGCCCGACCAGTTCCCGGTGTCCGTCCAGCGCCCGCACCGCCTCCGCCAGCATCTCGGGCATGTCCCCGGCGTCAAGCCGCGCCGCCACCTCGCCCGCCTGCACCAGCCCGGCCCGGATCGCCGTCATGTCGCGCGGCCCGCCCCGGTCCAGCGCCAGCCGCGACAAGGCCCGGTCCATGTCCGGCACCCGCCGCAGCGCCGCCCGCAGCGCCTCGCGCAATGCGCCCTGCCCGACCAGAAACCCGACCGAAGCCAGCCGCGCCCGGATCACCGGAAGGTCGCGCGACGGGCTTGCCAGCCGCCGCTCCAGCAGCCGTGCCCCCGCCGCCGTCACCGTCCGGTCGATACAATGCAGAAGCGAGCCCTCGCGCCCGCCGGTCAGGCTCGTGGTCAGCTCCAGATTGCGCCGGGTCGCGGCGTCGATCTGCATCAGCCCCCCGGCCTGCTCGCGCTGCGGCGGCCGCAGCAGCGGCAGCTTGCCCCGCTGGGTCAGTTCCAGGTAATCGACGATCGCCCCCAGCGCCGACAGTTCCGCCCGGCCGAAGGCGCCGAAGGACTCCATCGTCCCCACCCCGAACAGTGCACACAGCCGCTTGTCAGCCGAGGCCGAGTCGAAACTCGCCCGCGCCAGCGGTGTCAGCGCCGCGCCCGCCTCGCCCCCGATCTGGTCGATTTCCGGCTCCGCCGCTTCGCTCAGCAGCAGTTCGCGCGGGCCAAGCCGTGCCAGTTCCGGCCCCAGCCGCACCCGGGTGCAGGGCATGGCATGAAACGCCCCGGTCGAGATATCGACCCAGGCCAGCGCGCCTTCGCCCCGCACCTCGGCGAAGGCGCAAAGGTAGTTGTGCCGCCGTGCGTCCAGCAGGCTGTCTTCGGTCAGCGTCCCCGGCGTGACCAGCCGCACCACGTCACGCCTGACCACCGCCTTGTAGCCGCGCTTTTTCGCCTCGGCCGGGTCTTCCATCTGTTCGGCGATGGCGACGCGAAAGCCCTTGCGGATCAGCGCCAGCAGATGGCCTTCGGCCGAATGGACCGGCACGCCGCACATGGCGATATCCTCGCCCAGATGCTTGCCGCGTTTTGTCAGCGCGATGTCCAGCGCCGCCGCGGCCTGAACCGCGTCGTCGAAGAACATCTCGTAGAAATCGCCCATCCGGTAGAACAGGATCGCCCCCGGATAGCGGGCCTTGATCTCCAGATATTGCGCCATCATCGGCGTGACGGTCTCGGCTGTCATCCCGGCTCCCGGCCCCATGCGCATCCCGCCCCCTTTCTAGTGATCGCCCGCGCGAAAGGGAACCGCGCGCCGCATGCCCCGCGCACCACGGTTGAGTCGCCGCCCCCGGCCCGTTAAGGAACCAGGGAGAGCCAGGGAGGGCCATAGATGCCGAGAACCAGAATCACCCCGGAAGAGGCACTCGCCTATCATCTTGAGCCGTACCCGGGGAAATACGACATCGTGGCCTCGACCCCCATGGCCACCCAGCGCGACCTCAGCCTGGCCTATTCCCCCGGCGTGGCCTTCCCGGTCGAGGCGATCGCCGCCAATCCGGAAACCGCCTATGACTACACCGTCAAGGGCAACATGGTCGCCGTGGTCACGAACGGAACCGCGATCCTCGGGCTGGGCAACCTCGGCGCGCTGGCTTCCAAGCCGGTGATGGAGGGCAAGGCGGTTCTGTTCAAGCGGTTCGCCGACGTCAACGCCATCGACATCGAGCTTGACACCGAGGACAGCGAGGAGATCATCAAGGCCGTCCGCCTCATGGCCCCCACCTTCGGCGGGGTGAACCTTGAAGACATCAAGGCGCCCGAGTGTTTCATCATCGAGCAGCGCCTGAAAGAGATCATGGACATCCCGGTGTTCCATGACGACCAGCACGGCACGGCGGTGATCTGCGCCGCCGGGCTCATCAACGCGCTGGAACTGTCCGGCAAGAAGATCGGCGACGTGCGCATCGTCGTCAACGGCGCCGGGGCCGCCGGAATCGCCTGTCTCGAACTGCTGAAGTCGATGGGCGCGCAACACGACAACTGCATCATCTGCGACACCAAGGGCGTGGTCTGGCAGGGTCGGACCGAAGGCATGAACCAGTGGAAATCGGCCCATGCCGCCCGCACCGATGCCCGCAGCCTCGAAGATGCGATGAGGGGCGCGGATGTATTCCTCGGCGTCTCGGCCAAGGGCGCGGTGACGCAGGAAATGGTGATCTCCATGGCCGACAACCCGGTCATCTTCGCCATGGCCAACCCCGACCCGGAAATCACCCCGGAAGAAGCCCACGCCGTCCGCCCCGACGCCATCGTCGCCACCGGCCGCAGCGATTATCCGAACCAGGTCAACAACGTCCTCGGGTTTCCCTACCTGTTCCGCGGTGCGCTCGACATCCACGCCCGCGCGATCAACGACGAAATGAAGATCGCCTGCGCCCATGCGCTTGCCCGCCTCGCGCGCGAGGATGTGCCGGATGAGGTCGCCATGGCCTACGGCCGGAAGCTGAACTTCGGCCGCGACTATATCATCCCGACGCCCTTCGACCCGCGGCTGATCCACGTCGTTCCACCCGCGGTGGCGAAGGCGGGGATGGACACCGGCGTCGCCCGCCGCCCGATCATCGACATGGCGGTCTATGAGCTCAGCCTCAAGTCGCGGATGGACCCGACCGCAAGCATCCTTCAGGGTATCCACGCCCGCGCCCGCCAGGCCCAGGCCCGGATGATCTTCGCCGAGGGCGACGACCCCCGCGTGCTGCGCGCCGCCGTCGCCTGGCAGCGCGCCGGGCTGGGCAAGGCGCTGGTCGTGGGGCGCGAGGGCGACGTGAAGGAAAAGCTCGAAGCCACCGGCCTCGGCGACGCGGTGCGCGAGCTGGAGGTGGTGAACGCCGCCAACACCCGCCATCTCGACACCTACAAGGATTTTCTCTATCGCCGCCTTCAGCGCGACGGCTTCGACCGGCACGATATCCACCGCCTCGCCGCCCGTGACCGGCATGTGTTCTCGGCGCTGATGCTGGCGCATGGCCATGGCGACGGGCTGGTGACCGGGGCCACCCGCAAGTCGGCGCATGTGCTCGACCTGATCAACCATGTCTTCGACGCAAGGGCCGAGGACGGGGCCGTTGCCGTCACCGCGCTGCTCTACAAGGGGCGGATCGTGCTGGTGGCCGACACGCTGGTCCACGAATGGCCGGACGAGGCCGATCTGGCCCATATCGCCGTCAAGGCCGCCGGGGTCGCCCGCAACCTCGGGCTGGAACCCCGGGTGGCCTTCGTTTCGTTCTCGACCTTCGGTTATCCGATCTCGGAACGGGCCGCCAAGATGCACGGTGCGCCCAAGGTGCTGGACAGCAGAAAGGTCGATTTCGAATACGAAGGCGAGATGACCGTCGATGTCGCGCTGAACCCCGAGATCATGGCGCAATACCCGTTCTGCCGTCTCTCCGGCCCGGCCAACGTGCTGGTCGTGCCCGCCCGCCATTCCGCCTCGATCTCGGTCAAGCTGATGCAGGAAATGGCCGGGGCCACGGTGATCGGCCCGATCCTGACCGGAGTCACCAGCCCGATCCAGATCTGCTCGACCGGCTCGACCGTGAACGACATTCTCAATATGGCGGTGATGGCCGCCTGCAAGATCGGCTGAGCGGGACGGGGCGGCTCAGCCGCCGTCCAGCAGGCCGGCGACCCAATGCGGCACCGTCTCGCTCGCGGGGCCATAGAGCGCGTCGTCGAAGGCGTCGGCCCGGGCCGAGGGTTCGAGATTGATCTCGACCGTCCGTGCCCCTGCCGCCCGGGCCTCGCCCACAAGGCCCGCCGCCGGATAGACCTGCCCGGAACTGCCGATCACCGCGAACAGCCCGGCGCGGGCGACGGCGGCGGCGATCCGGTCCATGTGATAGGGGTATTCGCCGAACCAGACGATGTCGGGCCGGGTCGCGGTTTCGCCGCAGCGCGGGCAGCGGTCTGTCGGCCGCATTTCGCGCGGGGCATCCCAGCGGTGGGCGCAGGCGGCGCAGAGCGCGCGGGCAAGTCGGCCGTGCATGTGGATCACGCCCGTGGAGCCCGCCCGTTCGTGCAGGTCATCGACATTCTGGGTGATCAGCACCACCTCGCCCGGCCAGTCGCGCCCCAGCCGGGCCAGCGCATGGTGCGCGGGGTTGGGCGCGGCATCCAGACAGTTGGCGCGGCGCAGGTTGTAGAAGGTATGGACCTGTGCCGGATCGGCGGCGAAAGCCTCGGGCGTGGCCAGTCTTGCCGGATCGAACCGGGCCCAGATCCCGCCCTTGTCGCGGAACGTCCCCAGCCCGCTTTCGGCCGAGACCCCGGCCCCGGTCAGGATGACGACAGGTTCGGCCATGGCGATCCGTCCTTTTGCTTCGCCCGGCAAGAATGGGCAATGTCAGAAGACCGTATTGGTGGGTCGGGAGGCGGGGCCGTCAAGAGCGCGGCTCTCGCCCAAAGTGCCCAGCCCGGAACGGCCGCGTCAGCGGCCCGGGCAGCGGCCGACCGCTCCTGCAACGTTTCACCATGCACAAGCGTCGGGGTGCTCGGCACCATAAACTGCCAGATGACAATCGTTGCAGCGGCCACCCGCGGCCGTCCGCTGCCCTCTGTTTCGCAATACGGCCATGTCTCTGCCGACGCCCCCTGAAAATGGAACGACCCGGCCGTGGGGCCGGGTCGTATCCCTGTTTCGCAATCGGCCGTCACGGTCAGTGCAGCCGCTGGCCCACTTCCTCGATCGAGGTTTCGATCAGCGCGCTGGCGTTTTCCGCGGTCATCTGTTTCGCCAGCAGGTCGCCCGCCGCCGCCACGGCCACCTTCACCGCCTGATCGCGAACCTCGCGCACCGCGGCGGCTTCGGCCGAGGCGATCCGGTCTTCCGCCGCCTGCAACCGCCGGGCGATGGTGGTCTGAAGGTCGGCGCGGGCCTGATCGGCCGCGGCCATCGCATCCTCGCGCGCCGCCGCCACGATCCGGTCGGCCTGCTCCTGCACCTCGCGCTGGCGGCGCTCGTAGCTGTCGAGCAGGGCCTTCGCCTCGTCCCGCAGGGATTTGGCCTCGTCGAGGTCGGCCTTGATCTTCTCGGCCCGCTTGTCGAGCATCCCGCCGAGAAGGCCCGGAACCTTGAAATAGACCAGTACGCCCACGAACAGCAGGAAGGAGATCGCCACCACCAGATCGGTGTTGCGCAGCGAGAAGAACGGGTAGTCCCCGGCAGCAAGCGCCGGGGAGGCCGCGAAACCGCCTGCGGCGGCAAGGGCCAGCCTGTGCATCATCCGCATCGTCCTACCCTTTCATCCGGGCGGTGACCGCGGCGTTCACGCTGCGGGCATCGGCCTTGCCGCCGAGCGCGGCGACGATTTCCTTCGCGGTGTCCTTCGCCACCTCGGCCACGCTTTCCAGCGCCGAGTCGCGGATCGCGGCCACGGCACGCTCCGATTCCGCCGAACGGGCGGCGATCTCGGCATCGGCCTTTTCGACCGCCACGTCCAGATCGGCCTGGATCGCGGCGCGGGTCTCGGCGGCGATGCGGCCAGCCTCGGCGCGGGCCTCGGCCAGCGCGCGGTTATAGGCGGCCTCGGCCTCCTGCGCCTTCTGCTTCAGCTCCTCGGCCGCGGCCAGGTCGTTGGTGATCGTGCCCTTGCGCTCGGCCAGAATCGCCCCGATCCGGGGCAGCGCCACGCGCGACAGAAGCAGGTAGATCACCGTCAGCGACACCAGCAACCAGAAAATCTGGTTGGGAAAGGTCGAGAAATCGAGCTGCGGCAACCCTGTGGCCTGACCGGCGGCCTGAGCTTCCGTTGCCATGTCGTCCTCCTGAAACTGGGGCTGAAACCGGGGTCAGGGCCGGGCGGGGCATCCGCGCCCCGGCCCGTCCATCCATGCGATCCCCGGGATCAGACCGCGAACATCAGCAGAAGGGCGATCAGGAACGAGAAGATGCCCAGGGCTTCGGCAAAGGCGATGCCGACGAACAGCGTGGCCAGCTGGCCGGGGGCCGCCGAGGGGTTGCGCAGGGCACCGGCAAGGTAGTTCCCGGCAATGTGGCCCACACCGATCCCGGCGCCACCGAGACCGATCGTCGCAAGACCGGCGCCGATGAATTTACCCATTTGAACGAGTTCGCCTTCCATGATGTGCTCCTCTGGATTGGAATGGCTTGGATTTGGATCGGACCGGCGTCAGTGGCTCGGATGCAGGGCATCCTTGAGATAGACGCAGGTCAGAATGGTGAAGACGTAGGCCTGCACGACGGCGACCAGCAGTTCGAGGCCGAAGATCGCGGTGATCGCAACGATGGGCAGGACCGAACCCACCCCCATCACGGCGGCAAAACCGGCAAAGACCTTGACCACCGCGTGGCCCGCAAGCTGGGTGCCCGCAAGACGGACAGAATGGCTGACCGGCCGCACGAAGTAGGAGATCAGTTCGAGCAGCGCCAGGATCGGCCGCAGCGCCAGCGGCGCCGACGAGACCCAGAACAGTTTGAGAAAACCGATGCCGTGCTTGACGAAACCGACCACCGTGACGGTGAGGAACACCATCAGCGCCATCGTCGCCGTCACCGCGATATGCGAGGTGGTGGTGAAGCTGAACGGGACGAGGCCCAGCATGTTGGCAAAGATGATGAACAGGAACAGCGTCATGACATACGGGAAAAAGCGCACGGCATCCTTGCCCGCGACTTCCTCGACCATGTTGTGGATGAAGCCGTAAACCAGTTCCGCCATCGACTGCCCGCGCGTGGGCACCAGTTCCCGGCGGCGGGTGGCCAGCACCATCAGCGCGGTGACGACCAGAATCCCGATCACCATCCACAGCGTGACGTTGGTCGGCGTATACCACATCACCGGCCCGTCCCCGAACAGGGGCTTTACGATGAACTGATCCATCGGCTTGATCGCAAGCCCGCCGTTTTCCGCTGCCACCTTCCGTCCCTCTCGTCCTCGGCGGGCTGTCCCGCCGCGTTATCCTTTCCGGTCGCCGTCCGGCGCGGTGTCGCCGCGCATCGAACGGGCCGTCGCCAGCATCGTCCGCACCCCGGCCGCGAAGCCCAGCAGGACGAAGATGACCATGAACGCCGGCATCGTGCCCAGCGCCCAGTCGATCCCGTAGCCGATGGCCAGCCCGACCGCCATGCCCGTCACCAGTTCGATCACCATCCGCCAGGCCAGTTCGCCCTGATGCAGGCGCTGCTGTCCGGCGGGCGGCGGACGGATCTCGCCCTTCGCCCTGGCGATCCGTTCCTCAAGACGTTTCAGCGCCTCGGGGTCTGGTTCTTCGGCCATGACGGGCCTCACATCGGTCGGCTTCATCGACCGGGCGCAACCTATTGTTCACCCTTCGGTGAGTCAAGCGCCCATCTCTGCGCTGCGGAAAGATCCATGCAATTGATATAAAATGGTTTTTATTAGTGTGCCGCCGTGAGGCGAACCGCGGGCGCCGCCGGGGCATATTCAACCGGATGGTTGAGTTTTTGCCGGGGTGGTGGGCGGGATCGCCCATCCTACGGGACCGCACCTTTGCGCAACAGAGGGCGGCGCCCGTCCGCGGGTGGGCGCTGCAACGGTTATGGTCTGGCAGTTTATGGTGCAGGTGACTCCTCGCTCAAATCCTGCGCAAACATCGAAAGAGCGCCCGCCCGGGGCAACTGTGGAGATCATGCGGGCCTGAAGGGCTGGCCATCGCGCAGGATGGCATTGGCGATGGTAAGGATCTTCCGGGCGATGGCGATCACGATGACCTTGCCCGGCTTGGTTCTTTCGCGCAGCCGTTCGGCCGCCCCGCCGAACAGATGCGGGTGGCGCAGCGCGG
>JBAYSY010000023.1:0-45978 GCA_041675885.1 Gemmobacter sp.
AAGCTGGCGGCGGAGCTGCCCAAAGGCGCCATCTGGGCCAACCAGTTCGACAATGTCGCCAACCGGCAGGCGCATGTGGAAACCACCGGCCCGGAAATCTTCGCCCAGACCGAGGGCAAGGTCGACGGCTTCATCTGCGCCGTGGGGTCGGGCGGCACGCTTGCGGGCGTCGCCATGGCGCTGCAACCCAGGGGCGTGAAGATCGCGCTTGCGGACCCCGAGGGCGCGGCGCTGCACAGCTTCTACACCGAGGGCGCGCTGAAGGCCGAGGGCAGTTCGATCACCGAGGGGATCGGCCAGGGCCGCATCACCGCCAATCTCGAAGGTTTCACCCCGGATATGTCGTTCCGCATCCCCGATGCCGAGGCGCTGCCGATCGTCTTCGACCTGCTGTCCGACGAAGGGCTGTGTCTCGGCGGTTCCTCGGGGATCAACGTGGCGGGGGCGATCCGCATGGCGCGGGCGATGGGGCCGGGGCACACCATCGTCACGGTGCTGTGCGACTACGGCACCCGCTACCAGTCCAAGCTGTTCAACCCCGAGTTCCTGCGCGGGCAGGGCCTGCCGGTCCCGGCATGGCTGGATGGGCCGGGGCGGGCGGTGCCCGAAGTCTACGAGGGGTGATCCCATGCGGGCGGGCGCGATTCCGCGCGACGTGAATTTCCTGTCGCCGCCGGGCCGGGAGATCGGCCACCGGATATCGCACCGTTCCGGTGGTGCCGCTGCCGTTGCCCGTCCGGCTCCGCCCGCCCCGTGATACAAGCCGAGGAGAACCGATGACCGACCATCCTTACCGCACCGACCCCTATCTGCGCGAAGCCGCGGCCACCGTGCTGGCCCATACGCCCGAAGGCGGGATCGTGCTTGACCGTTCGATCTTCTACCCCACCGGCGGCGGCCAGCCCGGTGACGGCGGCTGGATCGACTGGGACGGCGGCGCGATCCCGGTCGCGACCACGGTCAAGGGCGAAGCGGGCGCGCCGGTGCTGCTTCCGGCCGAGCCGGTGGCGCTGCCGCCGGTGGGCGCCGCGGTCGGCCAGCGGCTCGACTGGGACCGGCGCTATGCGCATATGCGGATGCACACGGCGCTGCATCTGCTGTCGGTGGCGATCCCGCTGCCGGTGACCGGCGGCGCCATCGGCGCGGGCAAGGGGCGGCTCGACTTCGACATGCCCGAGGCGCCCGCCGATGCGGCCGTGCTGGAGGAGATGCTGAACGAACTTGTCGCCCGCGACCTGGAGGTGGGCGAGGAATGGATCACCGACGCCGAACTGGCCGCGAATCCGGGGCTGGTGAAAACCATGTCGGTCAAGCCGCCCTCGGGGCAGGGCCGGGTGCGGCTGGTGCGGATCGGGCTGGGGGCGGGGCAGATCGACCTGCAACCCTGCGGCGGCACCCATGTGGCCCGCACCGCCGAGATCGGCAGCGTCCGTATCGGCAAGATCGAGAAGAAGGGCCGTCAGAACCGCCGGGTCGGCCTGCTGATCGAGGACTCCTGATCGGGGGCGAGGGGCCGCTGAAGCGGCTGTTCCGGGCGAAGGGGGCATTCTGCCCCCTCTTGCGCCTTGCGGCGCAATTCACCCCCGGAGGATATTTCGGGACAGAAGAAGATGGGCTTTCGTCCTGCTTTCGTCCCCTGCCTTCAGTCCTGCGGTTCCGTGGCCGGGACGGTGAAGACCTGCCCGGGATAGATCAGGTCGGGGTTGCGGATCTGGTCGCGGTTGGCCTCGAACACCTTGACGTAGAGGATGCCCTCGCCATAGCTCTCGCGCGCGATGCGCCACAGGGTGAAGCCCGGCTGCACCGTCACCCGGCTTGCGACCGGAGCGGCGGTAACGGTGGTGGGCATGGTGACGGTGGCCGGGGCCGCGGGATCGGCGGGTGTGGCGGCAGGGGCGGCGGCGGCAGGTTCCGTCCCGGCCGGGGCTGCCGGGGCGATCCCGGCGGCGGCCAGCGCCTCGGGCGTTTCGCGCTGGAACGGGGTTTCGAAGCGCGCGGCGACCCGGCCCGTGGCGTCGATCTGGTCGGCCCGCAACGTATAGAGCCCACCGGCGATCCCGTCGAGATCCGCCTGCCAGCGCCCGTCCGTGCCGGTCGCCGCCTCGGCCACCGCGCGGTTGTCGAGGTAGAGCCGCAGCGCCGAACCGGGCGCGGCGCGGCCCGCAAGCTGCACCACCCCGCCCGCGCCATAGGCGATCGTTTCGATCAGAACGTCGGGGGTGGTCCCGGCGGCGGGCGGCGCATCGCCGCCGGGTTGCAGCAGGCGCACGCCGGAGTCGCCGATCAGGATCGCCGCCGGGGCCTGCGGCGCCGGGGGGAGTGCTGCGGCGGGTTCGGGCGCAGGGCCGGAAACCGGGGCCTGTGCTGTGGCCGCCGGGGGCATGGCCGGGGCTTCGGCGGGCTGCTGCGCCGTTACGGCGGGAACGGGCGCGGCGGCGGTCTCGATTGGGGGCGCGGGTTCTGCCGCGACGCTCTCCGGCGCTGTTGTCGGTTCGGGTTCCGCCGCTTCCGGCAGGGCTGCGGTTTCCGTGACCGGCTCCGGCGCGGGTTCGGCTGCCGCCGGGGCAGGTTCCGCCGCTTCGGCCACGGGTGCGGCCGGGCTGGCGACGGTCTCGACCGCCGGAGCTTCCGGCGCGGGTTCCGCCGCTGGTGGCGGGACGGCCTCGGCGGCGGGGGCCTCGACCTCGACCGGGGCGGCGGGTTCCGCAGGCGCCTCTGCCGCCGGAAGGGCGGCAAGCCGTTCCGCCGCGGGTTCTGCCCCGGCCGGCAGGCCGACCGCGCCGACCATCACGCTTTCGGCCGAGGCCACCACCTGCCCGTCGCCGGTCGCCATGGCCAGCGTCAGCACGCGCGGCGCATCCCCCGGGGCGATGTCGAACAGCGCGACGAACCGCCCCTGGCTGTCGGCCACCGCCCCCGCCTGTTCCAGCCCGTCGAGCAGCACCGTCACATCCGCCGAGGGCGCGGCGCGGCCCGCGACCAGCGAGGCCCCGTCGCCCTCGATCCGCACCACGTCGAAGCGCGGCGGTTCAGGTGTGGGAGCGGCGGCGGCAGGGGCGGATTCGGGTTCAGGCGCAGGGGCATCGACCGCCGCCGTTTCGGGCATGGCCCGGGGCGCCGGGGCCTCGGGCGGTGCCTCCGGCCCGCCCCCGGGCCACAGGAGCCATGCCGCCGCCAGTGCCGCGATGGCGGCCGCCGCGCCCCCGGCGATCCCCGTGGCCAGCCTGCTTCCCCTGCCTGCTTCTGTCGTCATCCGTCCTCCGGCGAAGGTGATCCGGCTGCCTGCCCGCCGGTCTGCTGCCCGATCCGTTGCCCGGTCTGTGCCCGATCTGCTTGAGCGACCATAGGAACCCTTATATCAGAGGTCAAAGCAAACAAGTCACGGAGGTGCCACATGCCCGCCACCCGATCGGTCTGCGTCTTCTGCGGTTCCCGCGACGGCAGTCGGCAGGAACACGCCACGGCGGCGCAGGCGCTGGGACGGCTGATCGCGGCCGAGGGCTGGCGGCTGGTTTACGGCGCGGGCGATGTGGGGCTGATGGGCGCGGTGGCCGAAGCCGCGCAGGCGGCGGGCGGCAAGGCGATCGGCGTGGTACCGGTGCATCTGATGGGCCGCGAGAAGGCGCGCGAGCGGCTGGATACCATGATCGTCACCGAGAACATGCATGAGCGGAAGAAGGTGATGTTCATGAACTCGGACGTCATCGTGGTGATGCCGGGCGGCGCCGGATCGCTGGACGAGTTCTTCGAGGTGCTGACCTGGCGGCAGATCGGCCTGCATGAAAAGCCGATCTTCCTGCTGAATATCGGCGGGTTCTGGGATCCGCTGGTCGGGCTCATCGACCATGTGATCGCCGAGGGGTTCGCCGAACCCTCGCTCGCCGGGTTCACCGCCGTGGTGCCGGATGTGCCCACCCTTGCCGAACGGCTGCGCGCCGCGCTGGGGTAGGCCGTGCCGCCGGGCAGCGCCCGACCGCTGCCCCGGGCCGTTGGCGCGGCTGTTCCGGGCAAGGGGCATTCTGCCCCTCTTGCACCTTGTGGCGCAATTCACCCCCGGCGGATATTCCGGGGCGGAAAATGACCGGGCAGAAGAAAGCGTGTCTTCATCGGCTTTCGCCCCGCCCCCCGCAAGGCAGGCCGCCCCCCATGTATCGCCGGTTGTGCCCGCCTTGGGGGTCAGAGCCCGCCCAGCATCATCTGGTAGCTGCCGGGCAGGTAGCGGAAGCCCTCGCCCTCGGTGGCGACATAGCCCACCGCCGGGAAGGGCATGTGATAGCCGATGAAGGGGATGCGGTCGGCCGCCAGCATCCCCAGCAGCTGCCGCCGGGCGGCAATCGCGGCGGCGCGGTCCATGTCGAAGGACACTTCCCAGTCGGGATGCGCCAGCGACCACAGGTAATGGTTGGTCGTGTCGGCGATCGCCACCAGGGTCCGCCCGCCGCTTTCGATCATATAGGCTATATGCCCCGGCGTATGGCCGAAGGCCGCCATCGCGGTGATGCCGCCGACCACCGTGCCGCCATCGTCGAGGAAGGTGGTCCGGTCGTTCAGCGGCGCGACATTGCGGTCGAACAGCTCGTTGCCCGCCGCCGACCAGTGGTTGTGTTCCACCGCGCCGGTGACATAGCGGGCGTTGGGGAAGGTGGGGGCGCCGTCGGTCATCGTTCCGCCGATATGGTCGCCGTGCATGTGGGTCAGCACCACCACATCCACCTGTTCCGGCGCGTATCCGGCGGCGGTGAGCGCATCCGCGATCCCCTCGGGCGTCAGCCCGGCATCGAGCAGCACCAGTTCCGCCCCGGTGTTCACCAGCGTCGGCGTGAAGAAGAACTGCGCCCGGTCGGCCGGGATCAGCGCGGCGTCGGAGACGGCGGCGAATTCATCGGCCTCGACGTTCAGGCCGAAGATGTTCCCCGGCTCCTCCACCACCCGGCTGCCGGAAAGCAGGGTCGTGACCTCGAAATCCCCCAGCATGAAGCGGTGGAAGGGCGCGAAGCCCGCCCCCTGCATCTCGGCCGCCGCCTGGGCGCGGTGCGGGGCAAGCATGGGCGCAAGCGCGGCGGCGGCGGGCAGCGCCGCCCCGGCAAGCAGCGCGCGGCGGCGTGTCAGCATCGGCGTGGTCATGGATCGGTCCTCCCCTGTTCGTTGTGAGGCACAAGCTAGGGCAGGGGGCGGCGCCGTCCATATTTTTCGGGGTCGGGACCGGTCATTCCCACCAGCGGTCTATCGCGGCGATATCGTCGTCGGACCAGCCGAAGTGATGCGCGAGTTCATGCACCATCACATGGCCGACCAGCTCGCGCAGCGTCACGTTGCCGCGCGCCACCCATTCGTCGAGGATCGGCCGCCGGAACAGCCAGATCACATCCGGCCCCTGCGGCTGGTCCATCACCGATTTGGCGGTCAGGGGGATGCCGTCGTAAAGCCCGGTCAGTTCGAACGGATCCTCGATCCCCAGCTCGTCCAGCATGTCGTCGGCGGGAAGTTCCTCGACCCGCAGCGCCACCGCCAGCGCCGCCGGGCGGAAGGCGTCGGGCAGCGCCGCCGCCGTTTCGCGGGCCAGGCGTTCGATCCCGGCGCAGTCGGGGGCTGTCTGGTCGTCCATGGGGCACCTCCAACCCCCGATATGGACAAAACCGCGCGCCTGTGAAAGAGGGGTTGCGATCAGGAGGCCCCCCGAAATGTCCACCGCGACCGTCACCCGCTTCGCCCCTTCGCCCACCGGCTATCTGCATATCGGCAACCTGCGTCCGGCGCTGATGAACTGGATGATCGCCCGGCAGGCCGGGGGCACCTTCATCCTGCGGCTCGACGATACCGACCGGGAACGCTCGAAACCCGAATATGCCGATGCGATCCGCGAGGATCTCGAATGGCTCGGCCTGACATGGGACCGGGTGGAACGCCAGTCCGACCGGCTTGCCCGCTATGAGGAGGCCGCCGGGCAGTTGCGCGCGGCGGGGCGGTTCTACGAGTGTTTCGAAAGCCCGGTGGAGCTGGACCTCAAGCGCAAGAAGCTGCTGAACATGGGCCGCCCGCCGGTCTATGACCGCGCGGCGCTGAAATTGTCCGAAGACGACAGGGCGAAGCTGCGCGAGGAGCGTGGCGGCTACTGGCGCTTCCTGCTGGAACTGGAGCGGATCGAGTGGCGGGACGGCATCCTCGGCCCGGTGTCGATCGACGCGGCCTCCGTCTCCGACCCGGTGCTGATCCGCGCCGACGGGCAGGTGCTCTATACCTTCGCGTCGTCGGTCGATGACATCGACATGGGGGTGACGCATATCGTGCGCGGCGCCGATCACGTCACCAATACCGCGACCCAGATCCAGATCATGCGGGCCTTGGGCGGCACGCCGCCCGAATTCGCGCATCACTCGCTGCTGACCGGGCCGCAGGGCGAGGCGCTGTCGAAACGCCTCGGCACGCTTTCCCTGCGCGACCTGCGCGCGCAGGGGGTGGAGCCGCTGGCGCTTCTGTCGCTGATGGCGCGGCTGGGGTCGTCGAAGCCGGTGGAACTGGCCGTGTCGCATGACGAGCTGATCGCCGGGTTCGAGATCGGCGCCTTCGGCGCCGCGCCGACCAAGTTCGATGCCGCCGACCTGTTTCCCCTGACCCGGGCCCATGTGCAGGGCCTGCCCTTCGCGGCGGTGGCGGGGCGGATCGCCGATCTCGGGGTACCGGGGGAGCTGGCCGAAGCCTTCTGGGCGGTGGCGCGGAAGAATGTCACGGTGCTGGACGATCTCGGGGCCTGGTGGGCGCTGTGCCGCGACGGGGCCGAGCCGGTGATCGCGCCCGAGGATGCGGATTTCGTGGCCGAGGCGCTGGCGCTGCTGCCCGCCCGGCCCTGGGGGCCGGAGAGCTGGGGCGAATGGACCGCCGCCGTGAAGGCCGCCACCGGCCGCAAGGGGCGGGGGCTGTTCATGCCGCTGCGCCGGGCGCTGACCGGGCAGGACCACGGGCCGGAAATGGCCGAACTGATGCCGCTCTTGCAGGTGGTGCGGGCGGGGGCATGACCCCGCGCGGGGCGGGTGTCCCAGGCGTGGGACGAAATCGGACCTTGTGAAATCAACGGGTTGCGCTGGCGGATTGACGATCTGGCAAGGATTGCGCGCTGCCGGTGGTAGGGTGGGCAATCTGCCCGCCATCACCCGTTCCGCAACAGGAGTGGTGCGCTGAAGCGCACCCTACGGTGCGGCGCGAACGGGCGTGGCGGGCAGATTGCCCTGCCGGTGGTAGGGTGCGCTTCAGCGCACCGGCCCCCCGGCGCAACAGAGGGCAGCGGCCGACCGCGGGGGGCCGCTTCTGACGGTTGTGGCTGGCAGTTCATGGTGCCGAATACCCCGACGTGTGTGCATGTTGATACGTTGCAATAGCGGCCGCCCGTGCGGGCGGTCGGCCGCTGCCCGGGCCGCTGGTGCGGCTGTTCCGGGCAAGGGGAGGGGGAGCGGGTGTTCGGGCTCTGCGCCCCCCGTTCACCCTACCGGCGCGGCTCTCCGGTGACCGGATCGAGCCTGATCTCCACCTTCGCGCCGTCGGGGGTGTAGAATTCCACCTCCCAGTAGCCGTCGTCGTCCCAGTCCACCTCGTCGATCCAGGCGACGTTGTGTCCGGCCTCGACCTTGGCGAGGATTTCCGACAGCGGCTTGGCGCCCTCGGGCGGCGGCAGCGCATAGGCGGCGGATGTGGCGAGATAACCGGCGGCGGCGATCAGCGGCAGGCGGCTCATGGGGTCTGCTCCTTGTTGTTGTCGTGACGTTGCTGTGTTGTCGTGACGTTGCTGTTTCCGGGGAGGGGGGGATTCGCCCCGGTGGCCTGTGAAGGAACAATAGGGCCGGGCGGGCGGTGCGGAAACCGGGGCGGCGCCCGCGCCGGGTCACATCTGCGCGAACCGGCTGCGGCACGGCGTCACGTGCGGTCACCATTGGCCCGTCACCATCGGCCTGTCACCCGCACCGACAGCGCGGCGAGACGGGCATCGACCAGCGCGCGCTCTGCCCCCGTCAAGCCTTGCGCGCGCGGGTAGCGCGGCGAAGCGCGGTCATCGAGCACCGGAACATCCCAGCCCGCCGTGGTGGCGAAGAACCGGGCCAGACCGTCGCGGCCGAATTCGCGCAGGAAGCCCTGTGCCACGGTGTCGAGATAGCTCAGCAGCACCGGATGCCGGGCCGAGGGCCTGGCCGCGCCATCCTCCGGCACCGCATAGACCTGCACCGCCCGCCCGTCGCCGGTCACTACCGGGTGCCGCCGATAGGCGTATTCGCGCGCGTCGAGCGCGGCCCAGTCGCCGCCGGGCACCAGCGCCGCCAGCCCGTCGATCTCCACCCCCGCAGCGGGCTCGGCCGAAAGGAAGGCCACCGGCCGCAGCGCGGTATGCACCCAGACCCGCCGCCAGCCCGCAAGCCGGGCCGGACGGGCGCCGGGGTAGTCATGCGTTGCCCGGTTCACCAGACTGCCGTAGCCGAAGAAGGCGGGTTCCGCCGCGCTGCCGTCCATGCCGTCCCCATCCATGCATCGTTTCCCCGCGCCCCCTTGCCAGCCCCGCTTCGGGCAGGCTAGAGGTTGGGCGTCAGGATCGGGAGAATCCGGCCGGGCCGCAAGCCCCGCCGGTGCCGAAGGAGCAACCGCCCCGGTAAACTCTCAGGCGCAAGGGACCGTTCTGGCGACAGACTCTGGAGAGAGGCGCGAAAGGGGGCGCCCGCCGAAGGGATAACGATCTCAGGCGAAAGGACAGAGGGGGCATCGTTGCGCGGGGGCGCGGACCCCCGCCGGTCGCGGTGCCCGGGCCCTTCCGCCCGGCCGATGAAGGGGAGGGGGCTGCATGTCCGGCCCGGAACAAGACCTGGAACAAGACCTTGAACGACTGGGGCTTCACGAATTGCACACCGGCCTGGGGGCGCGGATGGTGCCCTTCGCGGGCTACGAGATGCCGGTGCAATACCCCGCCGGGGTGATGAAGGAACACCTGCATTGCCGCGCCCGCGCCGGGCTGTTCGACGTGAGCCACATGGGGCAGGTGATCCTGCGCCCGAAGGGCGGGTTGGCGCTGGCCGAGGTGGCGGCGGCGCTTGAGACGCTGATGCCGGTCGATGTGCTGGGCCTCAAGGAGGGGCGGCAGCGCTACGGGCTGTTCACAACGCCGGAAGGCGGCATCCTCGACGACCTGATGTTCGCCAACCGGGGCGATCACTACCTCGTCGTGGTGAATGCCGCCTGCAAGGCGCAGGATCTTGCGCATATGCGCGCGCATCTGTCCGGTTCCTGCATGGTCGAGGAGGTCACCGGCCGGGCGCTCCTGGCGCTTCAGGGGCCGGAGGCCGGGGCGGTGCTGGCGCGGCTGGTGCCGGGCGCGGCCGACATGCACTTCATGGATATGGCCACGCATGACTGGCAGGGGGCGGACCTGTGGATCTCGCGCTCGGGCTATACCGGCGAGGACGGGTTTGAAATATCCGTCCCCGACAACGCGGCGCGGGGTTTCGCCGAGGCGCTGCTGGCGATGGAGGAGGTCGCGCCGATCGGCCTCGGCGCCCGCGACAGCCTGCGGCTGGAGGCCGGGCTGTGCCTTTACGGCCACGACATCGACAGCACCACGACCCCGGCCGAGGCCGATCTGGGCTGGGCGATCCAGAAGGTGCGCCGCACCGGCGGCGCGCGCGCGGGCGGTTTTCCCGGCGCGGCGCGCATCCTTGCGGAACTGGCCGACGGCCCGGCCCGCCGCCGGGCGGGCCTGCGCCCCGAAGGCCGCGCCCCGATGCGCGAGGGCACCGCACTGTTCGCCGGGCCGGAAGGGGGCGTGCCCATCGGCGCCGTCACTTCGGGCGGGTTCGGCCCCTCGGTCGAGGCGCCCGTCGCCATGGGCTACCTGCCCGCCGGCACGGAACCGGGCACCGTGGTCTATGGCGAGGTGCGCGGCAAGCGCCTGCCCGCCACCGTCGCGGCGCTGCCGTTCCGCCCCGCCAATTACAAACGCTGACCCCCGCAAACCGCCAAGGAGCGAAAACCCATGAAATACACCGAAGAACACGAGTGGCTGCGCGTCGAGGGCGATCTGGTCGTCGTCGGCATCACCGCCCATGCGGCCGAACAACTGGGTGACGTGGTGTTCGTCGAGCTGCCCGAACCCGGCACCCAGGTGGCGCGCGGCGACGAGGCGGTGGTGATCGAAAGCGTCAAGGCCGCGTCGGACATCCTCGCCCCGCTGGATGGCGAGATCGTCGCGGTGAACGATGCGGTGCCCGACACCCCGGGGATGGTGAACGAAGACCCGACCGGCGCCGCGTGGTTCTTCAAGATGAAGGTGGACGACCTGTCGGTGCTCGACGGGTTCATGACCGAAGACCAGTATAACGACATGATCGCCTGAGGTTCCCATGACCTACACCCCCACGGCCTACGATCCCTACGACTTCGCCAACCGCCGCCATATCGGCCCCTCGCCCGCCGAGATGGAGGAGATGCTGAAGGCGGTGGGGGTGCGCGACCTTGACGATCTGATCGCCCAGACGGTGCCCGCCTCGATCCGGCAGGAGGAGCCGCTGGGCTGGGCGCCCTTGGCCGAGCACGAGTTGCTGGCGAAGATGCGCGAGGTCGCGGCGAAGAACAAGGTGATGACCAGCCTGATCGGGCAGGGCTATTACGGCACCGTCACGCCCCCGGCGATCCAGCGCAACATCTTCGAGAACCCCGCCTGGTATACCGCCTATACCCCCTACCAGCCCGAGATCGCGCAGGGACGGCTGGAGGCGCTGCTGAACTTCCAGACCATGGTGGCGGATCTCACGGGCCTGCCGGTCGCCAACGCGTCCCTGCTCGACGAGGCCACGGCGGCGGCCGAGGCGATGGCGATGGCGCAGCGGGTGGCGAAGTCGAAGGCCGGGGCCTTTTTCGTCGATGAGAACTGCCACCCGCAGACCGTGGCGGTGATCCAGACCCGCGCCGCGCCCCTGGGCATCGAGGTGATCGTCGCCGCCCCCGAGGCGCTGGAGCCGGGCAATGTGTTCGGCGCGATCTTCCAGTATCCCGGCACCTACGGCGATGTGCGCGACTTTACCGCCCCCATCGCCGCGCTGCACGAGGCCAGGGCGGTGGCGGTCGTCGCGGCCGATCTGCTGGCGCTGTGCCTGCTGAAGGAACCCGGCGCGATGGGCGCCGATATCGCCGTGGGCTCGGCCCAGCGGTTCGGGGTGCCGATGGGCTACGGCGGGCCGCATGCCGCCTATATGTCCTGCCGCGACGAGATGAAACGCGCCATGCCGGGGCGGATCGTCGGCGTCTCGATCGACGCGCGCGGCAACATGGCGTATCGGCTGGCCTTGCAGACCCGCGAACAGCATATAAGGCGCGAAAAGGCGACCTCGAACGTCTGCACCGCGCAGGCGCTCTTGGCGGTCATGGCCTCGTTCTACGCGGTGTTCCACGGGCCGGTGGGCCTGCGGGCGATTGCCGAACGGGTGCATTTCAACACCGAACGGCTGGCCCGCGCGCTGAAGGCGGCGGGGGCCAGGGTCGCGCCCGAGGCGTTCTTCGACACGATCACGGTCGAGGTCGGCGTCGGCCAGGCCGGTATCCTTGCCGCCGCCCGGCAGGAGGGGCTGAACTTCCGCAAGATCGGCGGCGACCGGGTGGGGATCAGCCTTGACGAGACCACGAGCGAGGCGGTGATGCTCCGCGTGTTGCGCGCCTTCGGGATCGAGGGGGTGCCGCCGCATCGGGCGCATCTCGGCTTTCCCGAATCGATGCTGCGCGCCTCGGACTACCTGACCCATCCGGTCTTCCACATGAACCGGGCGGAATCCGAGATGATGCGCTACATGCGCAGGCTTTCCGACCGCGACCTCGCGCTGGACCGGGCGATGATTCCGCTGGGTTCCTGCACCATGAAGCTGAACGCGGCGGCCGAGATGATGCCGGTCAGCTGGCCCGAATTCGCCAGCCTGCATCCCTTCGCCCCCGCCGATCAGGCGCGGGGCTACCATGAGGTGATCGACGACCTTTCGGCCAAACTGTGCGAGATCACCGGCTATGACGCCTTCTCGATGCAGCCCAACTCGGGCGCGCAGGGGGAATATGCCGGGCTGCTGACGATTCAGGCCTATCATCGGTCGCGGGGCGAGGGCGGGCGCGACGTCTGCCTGATCCCGGTCTCGGCCCATGGCACCAACCCGGCCTCGGCGCAGATGTGCGGCATGCGGGTGGTGGTGGTGAAGTCGGCCCCGAACGGCGATATCGACCTCGACGATTTCCGCGACAAGGCGGCGGCGGCGGGCGAAAGGCTGGCGGCCTGCATGATCACCTATCCCTCGACCCATGGCGTGTTCGAGGAAACCGTGCGCGAGGTCTGCGCCATCACCCATGAGCACGGCGGACAGGTCTATATCGACGGGGCGAACCTGAACGCCATGGTCGGGCTGGTGAAACCGGGCGAGATCGGCGGCGACGTGAGCCACCTGAACCTGCACAAGACCTTCGCCATCCCGCATGGCGGCGGCGGGCCGGGCATGGGGCCGATCGGGGTCAGGGCGCATCTGGTGCCCTTCCTGCCCGGCCATCCCGAGACCGGCGGGCCCGCGGGCACAAGCCCGCAAGACGAAAATCATCCAGGGCCGGTCTCGGCGGCGCCCTGGGGCTCGGCCTCGATCCTGCTGATTTCCTGGGCCTATTGCCTGATGATGGGCGGGCCGGGGCTGACGCAGGCGACGCGGGTGGCGATCCTGAATGCCAACTACATCGCCGCCCGGCTGCGCGGCGCCTATCAGGTGCTGTTCATGGGCAACAAGGGCCGGGTGGCGCATGAATGCATCCTCGACACAAGGCCCTTCGCCGAGGCGGGCGTGACGGTCGATGACATCGCCAAGCGGCTGATCGACAATGGCTTCCACGCGCCGACCATGAGCTGGCCGGTCGCGGGCACGCTGATGGTGGAACCGACGGAGAGCGAGACCAAGGCCGAGATCGACCGTTTCGTCACCGCGCTCCTCGCGATCCGCGAGGAGATCCGGGCGGTGGAGAAGGGCGAGATCGCGGCCGAGGCGAGCCCGCTGCGCCACGCGCCGCATACGGTCGAGGACCTGGTGGCCGACTGGACCCGCGCCTATCCGCGCGAGCAGGGCTGCTTTCCGCCGGGGGCGTTCCGGGTGGACAAGTACTGGCCGCCGGTCGGGCGGGTCGATAACGTCCATGGCGACCGCAACCTGATCTGCACCTGTCCGCCGCTGGAGGATTACGTGGAGGCGGCGGAGTAGGTTCCGGGCGTCCGGTCTGGCGGAGAGCGCCGGGGGTTTCACACCCCCGGACCCCCGTGGAGTATTTTCTGCAAGATGAAAGAGGAAGCCGACCTGCTGTGGCGGTCGGGTCAGAACGACCAGAGCCGGGCGTCTTCGGCCAGCATCGCCCCGGCCATTTCCGGCGGCTGGGCCATGCCCACGCCTTCGATCAGCACGGTCTGGTCGGCGCCGAGGCCGGGCAGGTAGATTGCGCAGACCTCGACCTGGACCCCGCGCGCGATCAGCGCCTGAAGCATGCCTTGCGGGCTTGCGCCGCGCGGCGGCTGCGGTGCGGTGGCGGTTTCCGGGGCCTCGGCCAGCGCGATGTCGCCGCCGGGGCCGCACAGCAGCACCCGCGCGGCATGGCCCTGTTCCACCGCCTGGGTGGTCAGCACCATCGCCATGAGCTGGGTCTGGGCCTCGGGCGTCGTTATGACGGCGACCAGTTCGGGCTTGTCATCGGCGAGGGCGGGCAGCGCCAGTGCCGCGGTCAGCGCGGAGGCGAGGGCAAGCGGGCGGAAATGTCTCATGGTCTGTCCTTCCGGTTCGGCCGGGCCGGTTCGCCCGGTGCGAGGATCATGGCGGACATATTCCGGATTTTCGATACGACCATATGCCGCGCAGCCGTGACGTGTGGTCGCGGCGTTCAGCCCCCGGGCCGGCCCCGTCTGAGAGACCGTTCGATAATTCTACGTCCTTCGGGCATCTGACGCGGTTTCCGCGCTTCCGGTGCTCATGTGCATTGAGCACACTCCGCTCCGGTTCTCGAAAACCATACCACCTGCCGCGCCGGAGCGAATTCTCGAACGGCCTCTGAGCGCCGAGGGGCTTTGCCCGAACCGGGCGCGGAACGCCCGCGACAGCGCCGATTGCGAGCCGAAGCCGCAGCGCAGCGCCACTTCGGCCAGCGGGTGGGCGGTGTCGGCGATCATCCGCCGCGCCGCTTGCAGGCGCAATTCGCGGCCGCAGGCGCCGGGGGAAAGGCCAAGTTCGGCGCGGAACAGCCCTTCGAGCCGCCGCACCGACAGGCCGAGCGCGCGGGCGGTGGCGGCCACCGGCTCGGGCGCGTCGAGCCGCGCCTCCATCCGGGCGATGGCGGCGGCGACACGGGGTTCCGCCGCCAGCCGGGCGGGCGCGCTGACCTGCGGTTCGGCCCCGCTGCGTGGCGTGGTCAGGAAGGAATGCGCCACCTCCAGCGCCGGCGCCGCCCCGTGCCGGGCACGGATCAGGTGCAGCATCAGGTCGGCCGCGGGCGCGGCCCCGCCCGCGGTGATGCGCGGCCCCGAGATCACGTAGCGGTCGGGCAGCACCTCGACGCCGGGATGGGCGGCGGCGAAATCCTCCAGATCCTCCCAGTGCACCGTCGCCCGGTGGCCGTCGAGCAGCCCGGCGCGGGCCAGCACCCAGGGCCCGGCGTCGATGCCGATCAGCGCCCGGAATCGCGGCGCCATCCGGCGCAATTCGCGGATCAGCGGGCGGGTCGCGACCTCGGCCTGCCGGTAGCCCGCGATCACCGCCAGCGCGTCCGCCCCCTCGGCCCGGGCGAGGGGGCCGTTTGAGGGCAGTTCGATGCCACAGGTCAGCGGCACCGCCCGCCCGTCATGCGACACCACCGTCCAGCGAAACCCGGCCCGGCCCAGATGCCGGTTGGCGCTGCGCATCGGGTCGAGCACCGAGGCCACTTCCAGTATCGAGGCGTCGGGCAGCACCAGCACCGCGATATGCAGCGGTGCGGTGGCGGGGGCGAAGATCGTTGCGCTTTGGGTCATGCAAACTGCGTAAATCGTCAAATCGCCCCGCGCAACCCTGCTATGGTCGGGGGCAAAGAGGAGGAACGCCGATGCCCCTGGCCATGAACCGCGAGGTTTTCATCACCTGCGCCGTCACCGGATCGGGCGGCACCCAGGACCGCAGCCCGCATGTGCCGCGCTCGCCCGCGCAGATCGCCGAATCGGCCATCGCCGCGGCCAAGGCGGGGGCGGCGGTGGTGCATTGCCACGTCCGCGACCCCGAGACCGGCCAGCCCGCCCGCGACCCGGCGCTGTATCGCGAGGTGACCGAGCGGATCAGGGACTCGGCGACCGACGTGGTGCTGAATCTGACCGCCGGGATGGGCGGCGATCTGGTGCTCGCGGGGACCGAATCGGTGCTGCCCCCGGGGCCGGGCACCGACATGGCGGGCGCGGCCGAGCGGGTGGCGCATGTGGTCGAGTGCCGACCCGAGATCTGCACCCTCGACTGCGGCACCATGAACTTCGCCGAGGCCGATTACGTCATGGTCAACACGCCGGGGATGCTGCGCGACATGGCGGCGCGGATGGCGGCCTCGGGCGTGCGGATCGAGATCGAGGCCTTCGACACCGGCCACCTGTGGTTCGCGAAGCAACTGGTGCAGGAAGGCGTGATCCCCGCGCCGGTGCTGGTGCAGCTTTGCATGGGGGTGCCCTGGGGGGCGCCCGACGACCTCAATACCTATCTGGCGATGGTGAACAACGTGCCTGCCGACTGGCACTGGTCCGCCTTCGCGCTGGGCCGCCACCAGATGCCCTATGTCGCGGCGGCGGTGCTGGCGGGCGGCAATGTGCGGGTGGGGCTGGAGGACAACCTCTGGCTGGGCAAGGGGGAGCTTGCGACCAACGCGCAACTGGTGGAACGCGCCGTGACGATCATCGAGGCGCTGGGGGCGCGGGTGATCGGCCCGGACGAGGTGCGCGCGCGGCTGGGGCTGAGCAAGAGGGCGCCCCGATGAAGGCCGCGATCGTCGGCGGCGGGGTCATCGGCGGCGGCTGGGCGGCGCGGTTTTTGCTGAACGGCCGGGACGTGGCGGTGTTCGACCCCGACCCGCAGGCCGAGCGCAAACTGGCCGAGGTGCTGGCCAACGCCCGCGCCGCGCTGCCCTCGCTGTCCGATGTCCCGATGCCGCAGGAGGGGCGGCTGACGTTCGCTGGTTCCCTGCAAGAGGCGGTTGAAGGCGCGGATTACATTCAGGAATCCGTGTCCGAGCGGCTCGATCTCAAGCACAGGGTCTTCGCACAGATCCAGCAATCCGCGCCGGATGTGCCGATCGGCTCCTCGACCTCGGGCTTCAGGCCCTCGCAGTTGCAGCAAGGCGCGCTGAACCCGGAGACGATCCTCGTCGCCCACCCGTTCAATCCGGTCTATCTGCTGCCGCTGGTCGAGGTGGTGCCCTCGCCCGCCACAGCCCCCGAGGTGGTCGAACGGGTCAAGGAGATGCTGCGCGGCCTCGGCATGTTCCCGCTTCATGTCCGCAAGGAGATCGACGCCCATATCGCCGACCGTTTCCTCGAAGCGGTCTGGCGCGAGGCGCTTTGGCTGGTGAAGGACGGGATCGCCACCACCGGGGAGATCGACGAGGCGATCCGCATGGGCTTCGGCCTGCGCTGGGGCCAGATGGGCCTGTTCGAGACCTATCGGATTGCGGGCGGCGAGGCCGGGATGAAGCATTTCCTCGAACAGTTCGGGCCGTGTCTGACATGGCCCTGGACGAAACTCATGGACGTGCCGGAATACAACGACGAGTTGGTGGAGCTGATCGCGGGCCAGTCCGACGCGCAGTCGGGTGCCCATTCGATCCGGGAACTGGAACGCATCCGCGATTCGAACCTGGTCGGCTTTCTGCGTGCGCTCAAGGACCGCGACTGGGGCGCGGGCCGGGTGCTGCGCGAACACGACGACCGCCGCCGCGCCGCCTTCGGTGTGACGCCCGAAGGGGCGCCCCTAGTGCTGGCGCATATGCAGGTGCTGCCCTCCTGGCTCGACTACAACGGCCACATGACCGAAAGCCGCTATCTGTTCGCCGCCTCGGAGACTTCGGACGCGTTGTTGCGGTTGATCGGTGCCGATATCGACTATGTGAAATCCGGCTTCAGCTACTACACCGCCGAGACCCATATCATGCATCTGGGCGAGGCGAAGGCGGGCGACCGGCTGACCGGCTCGGCGCAGGTGCTGGGGGTGGACGGCAAGCGGCTGCATATCTTCATCCGCATCGAGCGCGGCGGCGTGGTGCTGGCGACGCTGGAACAGGTGCTGCTGCATGTGGACATGGCAGCGGGCCGTGCCTGCACCGCGCCCGGGACGATCCTGTCGCGGCTGCGCCCGATTGCCGATGCCCATGCGGCGTTGCCGCGCCCGAAGGCGGCGGGCCGCCATGTCGGACAGCGGAGGCGCTGATGGATTTCGCCATGACCGAAGAACAGCGCCTGATCGTCGCAACCACCCGGGCCTTCGTCGAAAACGAACTTTTCCCGCATGAGGCCGAGGTCGAGCGCACCGGCCACCTGCGCCCGGACCTGATCCGAGAGATCCAGAAAAAGGCCATCGATGCCGGGCTTTACGCGGCGAACATGCCGGAGGAGGTGGGCGGCGCGGGCCTCGATACCCTGACCTGGCTGCTTTACGAGAAGGAGTTGGGCAAGGCGAACTACGCGCTGCACTGGACCTGCGTGGCGCGACCCTCGAACATCCTGCTTGCCGGTACGCCGGAACAGCGCGAGCGATACCTGTTCCCCTGCATCCGCGGCGAGAAATGGGACTGTCTGGCCATGACCGAACCCGGCGCGGGATCGGACCTGCGCGGGATGAAGGCGACCGCGCGGCGTGACGGCGGCGACTGGGTGCTGAACGGCACCAAGCATTTCATCTCCCACGCCGATCTCGCCGATTTCGCCATCACCTTCATGGCGACCGGCGAGGAGGAGACCCCGCGCGGCCGCAAGAAGCGGATCACCGCCTTCTTCGTCGACAAGGGCACGCCGGGGTTTTCCGTGCGCGAGGGCTACCGCAACGTTTCGCACCGCGGCTACACCAACGCGGTGCTGGAGTTCGACGACTGCCGGTTGCCGGGATCGGCCGTGCTGGGCGAGGTGGATCGCGGCTTCGAGGTCGCGAACCGCTGGCTTGGCGCGACCCGGTTGCAGGTGGCGGCCACCTGCCTCGGCCGTGCCGAACGTGCGCTGGGCCATGCGCTCGGCCATGCGGCGGAGCGCGAGCAGTTCGGCCAGAAGATCGGCAGGTTCCAGGGCGTGGGCTTCAAGCTTGCCGACATGGCGATGGAGCTGAAGGCGGCGGAACTGCTCACGTGGGAGGCGGGCTGGAAGTTCGACCGGGGCACGGTGACCGAGGCCGACATGGCCATGGCCAAGCTGAAGGCGACCGAGGTGCTGGCCATGGTCGCCGACGAGGCGATCCAGATCCACGGCGGCATGGGGCTGATGGACGAACTGCCCTTGGAACGCATCTGGCGCGACGCGCGGGTGGAGCGGATCTGGGAAGGGACATCCGAGATCCAGCGCCATATCATCAGCCGCGAGTTGCTGCGGCCATTGGGGGGCTGAGATGACGAGACCGGCGATCACCATCACCTATTGCACCGGCTGCAACTGGCTGTTGCGTGGCGGCTGGCTGGCGCAGGAACTGCTGTCGAGCTTCGGCGAGGACCTCGGCTCGGTGACGCTGGTCCCGGGCAGCGGCGGCGTGTTCCGTGTCGAGCTTGACGGGGAGGAGGTCTGGGAGCGCAAGCGCGACGGCGGCTTCCCCGAGGCGGCGGAACTGAAGCGCCGGGTCCGCGACCACGCCTGGCCCGGGCGCGGGCTGGGGCATCTGGACCGCAAGGCGCCGGACCCCGGCTGAGGCGCTTGTGGAGAGCGCCGGGGGTTTCACACCCCCGGACCCCCGTGGGATATTTAGCGACAGAAGAAGGGCAGGTTAGGAGAATGTTAACCTCGGCGTGCCAGTTTCGGGATGCGGCACAGGCGGGGACGCCGATGACCGTGACAGGAGAAGGCACCCTGTCGCCGGACTGGTGGCAGGGTGCTGATCTTTTCCCGTCCACCTTCTTCTGTCTGAAAATATCCCGGGGGCGACGGCTGGTGCGCCACTGGTTCGAGAACCAGCCGGCGCGGGGCAGCGCCCCCGGCGCTCGCCGCCAGCACGAGCACCGGGCATGAGAGACCTTTCCCGCCTGCTGCGCCCGCGTTCGATCGCCGTGATGGGCGGCGGCTGGGCCGGGAATGTGGTCGGGCAGTGCCTCAGGATGGGGTTCGGCGGCGCCATCTGGCCGGTGCATCCGCGGCGGGTGGAAATCGGCGGGCTGCCGACCTTTCCGTCGCTCGCCGACCTGCCCGCAGCCCCCGACGCCACCTTCATCGGCGTCAACCGCCATGCCACGCTCGACGTGGTGGCGGAGCTTGCGGCGATGGGGGCAGGGGGTGCGATCTGTTTCGCCTCGGGCTGGAGCGAAGCGGGCGAGGCGGGCCTTCAGGCGCGGCTGGTCGCGGCCGCGGGCGAGATGCCGGTGCTCGGGCCGAACTGCTACGGGCTGATCAACTATCTCGACGGCGCGCTTCTGTGGCCCGACCAGCATGGCGGGCGGCGGGTCGGGGGCGGGGTGGCGCTGATCTCGCAATCCTCGAACATCGCCATCAACCTGACCATGCAGCGTCGCGGCCTGCCCGTGGCCTATGCCGCCTGTCTCGGCAATGCCGCGCAGGTCGGGCTGGCGGAGCTTGCGGGCGCCCTGCTGGCCGACAGTCGGGTGACCGCGCTCGGCCTTTATGTCGAGGGGATCGGTGACGCCACGGCCTTTGCCGCGCTGGCCGAGGCGGCGCGGGCGGCGGGCAAGGGGATTGCCGCGCTCAAGTCCGGCAAGACCGAGGTCGCCCGCGCCGCCGCCGCCTCGCATACCGCCGCGCTGGCCGGGGGCGGCGCGGCGTCGTCGGCCTTTCTCGCGCAATGCGGGGTGGCCGAGGTCGGCACGCTTGCGGAACTGGTCGAGGTGCTGAAGATCCTCCATACCCACGGGCCGCTGCCCGGGCGGCGGTTCTGTTCGCTGTCCTGCTCGGGCGGCGAGGCCGGGCTGGTCGCGGACCTTGCCGCCTGCCACGATCTCGACTTCCCGCCGCCCGGCCCGCAGACGGCGGCGCGGCTGGCCGGAATCCTCGGGCCGCTGGTGACGATCGCCAATCCGCTCGACTATCACACCTTCATCTGGGGCGACGGGCCGCGCACCACGCAGGTCTTCGCCACCATGCTGGCGGGCTACGACGCCGGGGTGTTCGTGATCGACCCGCCGCGGCCCGACCGCTGCGATCCCGCCTCGTTCCAGCCCGCGCTCGACGCCATCGAGGCGGCGCAGGCGGCAACCGGACGGCCCGCCTTTCCGGTCGCCTCGCTGCCGGAGAACTTCGACGAGGCGCGGGCCGAGGCGATGATCGGCCGGGGGGTGGTGCCGCTGATGGGGCTGGAGACGGCGCTGGCCGCGCTGGCCGCCGCCGCGACCCCGCCGGGGCGGCCGGGCTGGCGGCCGTGGCCCGGGCGCGCGGTCCCGGGACGGCTGCTGGACGAGACCGGGGCCAAGGCGCTGCTGGCCGGGGCCGGGGTCGTGGTGCCGCGCGGGGTGGCCGCCGCCGACCTTGCCAGCCTTGGCGAACAGGCGGGTGATCTGCGCCCGCCGCTTGCGCTCAAGGGCCTTGGCTTCGCCCACAAGACCGAGGCGGGGGCGGTGCGGCTGAACCTTGCGACCCTCGACGGTCAGCCGGAAATGCCCGGCGCGCAAGGCTATCTGGCCGAGGAGATGATCACCGGCGCGCTGGCCGAGATGCTGGTGGGGCTGCGGCGCGATCCGGTCTATGGGGTGACGGTGACGCTGGGCACGGGGGGCGTAACGGCGGAACTGCTGGCCGATACGGTGACGCTGATCGCGCCGGTGACGGCCGGAGAACTGGAACAGGCGCTGCGGCACCTGCGGCTCTGGCCCCTGCTCGACGGCTACCGGGGCCGGGCGCGGCCCGATACCGGGGCGCTCATCGACACGGTTCTGGCCTTGCAGGCGCTGATGCGCGCGCGCCCGGCGCTGGCCGAGATCGAGATCAACCCGCTGATGCTGTGCGAGAATGGCGCGGTGGCGGCGGACGCATTGATACGGGAGGACACATGACCCAGGCACCGATCCGCACCCGCCGCGAGGGCGGGATTCTTGAAGTCACGCTTGACCGGCCCAAGGCCAATGCGATCGACACCGCCACCAGCCGGATGCTGGGCGAGACCTTCAGGGCGTTCCGCGACGATGCCAGCCTGCGGGTGGCGATCCTGCGCGCGGAAGGCGACAGGTTCTTCTGCGCCGGATGGGATCTGAAGGCCGCGGCCGAAGGCGACGCGCCCGATGCCGATTTCGGCGTCGGCGGGTTCGGCGGGTTGCAGGAACTGCCGAACCTGAACAAGCTGGTGATCTGTGCGGTGAACGGCATCTGCTGCGGCGGCGGGTTCGAACTGGCGCTGTCGTGCGACCTGATCCTCGCCTCGGACAACGCCAGATTCGCGCTGCCGGAGATCCGTTCGGGCACGGTGGCGGATGCGGCCTCGATCAAGCTGCCCAAGCGCATTCCCTATCACGTCGCCATGGACATGCTGCTGACCGGGCGCTGGTTCGATGCCCATGAGGCCGAACGCTGGGGGATATTGCGCGAGGTCACGACGCCCGGCGACCTGCTGGCGAAGACATGGGAACTGGCCCGGCTTCTGGAATCCGGCCCGCCGCTGGTCTATGCCGCGATCAAGGAGGTGGTGCGGGAATCGGAAGCCTTGCGCTTTCACGACGCGCTGGGCCGGATCACCCGGCGGCATTTCCCCACGGTGGGCCGGCTTTACGACAGCGAGGACCAGATCGAGGGCGCGCGGGCCTTTGCCGAGAAGCGCGAGCCGGTCTGGAAGGGGCGCTGAACCTGCCCGGCGGCGCTTGCGCGCCTTGAGCCCGGGCGGGTGGCGGCGCTACTGCGCCGCCTTCGGCATCGCGGCGAGTTCGCCCAGATAGGCGGAAAGTTCGTCGCGCAGGTCGTCGCGCGCCAGGGCGAAAGCCACGGTCGCCTGCAAGAAGCCGGCCTTGGAGCCGCAGTCGAACCGCTGGCCGCTGAAGCGGAAGGCGCTGACCGCCCCCGGTGTTCCGGTTTCGGTGGCGATGGCGTCGGTCAGCTGGATTTCGCCCGCCGCCCCGCTTTTCATCCGGTTGAGGTTGTTCAGCACCTTGGGTGTCAGGATATAGCGGCCGATCACCGCGAGGTTCGACGGCTCTTCCCCCGGTGAGGGTTTCTCGACCATGCCGCGCACCGGCAGCACCGGCCCGCCGTCCCCCGGCCCCACGTCCAGAATCCCGTAGGCTGCGGCGCGGGCGGGCGGAACCTCCATCGCCGCGACCATGTTGCCGCCGGTCTCGGCATAGGCTTCGACCATCTGTTGCAGGCAGGGGGTTTCGGCCGCGATCACGTCGTCGGGCAGGATCACCGCGAAGGGTTCGTCCGCGATCAGCCGCCGGGCGCACCAGACCGCGTGACCGAGGCCGAGCGGGCGGTGCTGGCGGACATAGGCGATGGCGCCGCTTTCCATGTTGGTGCTGCGCAGCACGTCCAGAAGTGCGGTCTTGCCCGTCCGGCGCAGCGACGCCTCCAGTTCCGGCGCGTGGTCGAAATAGTCTTCCAGCGCGCCCTTGCCGCGCGAGGTGACAAAGATGAATTCCTTGATGCCTGCCGCCCGGGCCTCGTCGATGGCATACTGGATCAGCGGCCGGTCGACGAGGGTCATGATTTCCTTCGGGATCGACTTGGTGGCGGGCAGGAACCGCGTGCCCATCCCCGCAACCGGAAAGATCGCCTTCGTCACCTTGTTTTTCATGATTGCCACCTGCGCGTCACTTGCCCGTCACTTGCGTTGTAATCCCGGCCCATGCGGTATCGGCCTGAAATGGCCGGGCCCATGGCGGCTGTATAACCCCGCTGCTTCGCGAATGGCAGGGGGAATCGGCGAAAATCGCCCCGGACAGGGGAAATCCGCGCAATCCGTGGCGCGCGGCTTCAGGCCGTGCCGGGGCTCAGCCCCCGGCCAGCAGGTCACGCACCATCGGGATCACCCGCTCGCCGTAAAGCCGGACCGAGGTGGCAAGCTGATGGTGCGGCATCGGGCCGCTGGCGTATTTCAGCGCGAAACGCGCAAGGCCCAGCGTCCTTGCGGTGGCGGCGATCCGCCGCGCCACGGTCTCGGGCCCGCCGACATAGAGCGAGCCCTGCGCCGCCTCGGCGCGGAACTGCGCTTCGGTCATCGCGGGCCAGCCGCGTTCACCGCCCAGCCGGTTGTGCAGCGCGCTGTAATGCGGCCAGAGCTGTTCCAGCGCGATCTCGTCGCTTTCGGCCACATGGCCGGGCGAATGGACGCCGAGACCGTGTTCCTTGTGGCCCATCTCGGCGCAGGCGCGGCGGTAGAGATCGGCATGCGGGGCGAAGCGGCGCGGGTCGCCGCCGATGATCGCCAGCACCATCGGCAGGTCGTGGCGCACCGCCCGCAGGATCGATTCGGGGCTGCCGCCCACGCCCACCATGGCGCGCAGCCCCTTCGGGCCCAGGGGCGGGTACACCCGCTGCCGGTCGAGCGCGGCACGGGTCCGGCCCTGCCATGTCACCTCGGGATCGCGCAGCAGCCGCACGAACAGGTCGAGCTTTTCCTCGAACAGCACCTCGTAATCGCTCAGCTCATGGCCGAACAGCGGGAAGCTTTCGGTGAACGAGCCGCGCCCGAGCGTGATCTCGGCCCGCCCGTCCGAGATCGCGTCGAGGGTGGAGAACCGCTGGAACAGCCGCACCGGATCGTCCGAGGACAGCACCGTGACCGCCGTGCCCAGCCTGATCCGGCCGGTGCGCGCGGCGATGGCGGCCAGCACCACCTCGGGCGAGGAGATGGCGAAATCGTCGCGGTGATGTTCGCCCAGCCCGAGGAAATCGACGCCCGCCTGATCGGCGATCACGCCCTGTTCCACCACGTCGCGCAGCACCCGGTCATGGGGCAGGGGGGCGCCGTCCGCGCCCAGCGTCACGTCGCCGAAAGTGTCGAGTCCGAGGTCGATGGTCATGTTCGCGCTCCCGCCTGTCTGCGGCCCCGTCATAGCGCGGATCGGCGCGGCTGGCGACCGGGGGCGCGGCACAGCCGATGTGCGCGGATGCGGGAACCGGCATGGTGCCGCCGTCAGTGCTGCCGCCGGGCGCAACCTCTTGAAAACCCGGAAAAGACCGCCATATACCATGGCAGGGACTGCGGGCGCGGATCGTTCCCGGCTGCCCGGACCGTTTCCGACAGGAGGAACCGCGTTGAGGTGCTTCGGCCCGCTCAGGAACATCATGCGTATCGAACAGGCGCGGGGCTTGCCCCGGACGCGGTAGCCGCAACACCTGCGGGGCCGCGGGCCGGGGCAAGTCGAACCCGTTTCCCTTTCCCTGATCGCAGGTCATGTCATGTTCCGCGCCGCGCTTCCGTCCGTCTGTCCGCAATGTGGTGAGAAAGTCCCCCGGGCCGCCGCCCGCCGCTGCCCGCATTGCCGCACACCCTTCTTCGTCTATCGCCCGCCGCCGGTGGCGTCCCGCGCCACCCCGCCGTATGAAAAGTGTGACAATGAAGATGCCTGAAGGCTTTTCGCCCCGGCTGCAAACCCTTGCGGCGCTGGTTCTGGTGGTGGCGGCCGCGCTGTCGGCGGGGCCGCTGCTTGGTCTGCTGCCGCCCGACGCGGCGGAGGACTGGCGCGGGCCGCTGCATGGTGCGGCGGTCTCGCTGGCGCTGTTCGCGGGGGCGCATCTGCTGCACCGGCTGGTGGCGCTGCATTTCGCCTCGCGCCGCAAGGGGCGGCGGCCGGTGCCGGGGGTGCTGCTCGACCTGCTGCGGGTGGTCCTGTTCGTGCTGGCGGCGCTGGTCAGCCTGTCGCTGTTCTTCCGGCAGGATCTTTCGGGCATCCTGACCGGATCGGGGCTGGTGCTGGCGGTGCTCGGTTTCGCGATCCGCAACGTGGTGGCCGATACGTTTTCCGGCATTGCGCTGGGGATCGAGGCGCCGTTCCGCATCGGCGACTGGGTGCGGATCGAGACGCTGGCACAGGGCCGGGTGCAGGAGATCGGCTGGCGCACCACCCGGCTGGTCACGCGCGACAGCACCTATGTGATCCTGCCCAACAGCCAGATCTCGCGCCAGCGGATCACCAATTTCAGCGCGCCCCGGCCGGATTACCGCGACCATGCGGAACTGACCCTGCCGGTCGATCTGCCGGTGGCCGAGGCCAATGCGCTGATCCGCGAGGCGCTGGAAGGGGCGCCGAACATCGCCGACGGCAAGCCGCCCGAAGTGCAGGTCGTGCGCTATGGCCCGGCGGGGATCACCTATCGGGTGAAATACCGGGTGCCGCAGCACGACCGGGAACTGATCTGCCGCAACGAGGTGTTCAGCCGGATCGACGCCGCCCTGCGCGAAGCGGGGGTGCGGCTGGCGCCGCCGCCGATGGCGGGGGTATACCCGCCCGGCCCCGAGACCCGGATGCCCGGCGCGGAGGCCCAGCCTGCCGAGGGTTAGGGCGTTTTCAGGAAAAGCTGGCAGGTTTTTTCGGTTCGAAGTTATTGCAACAGAGGGCAGCGGCCGCCCGGGGGGCGGACGGCCGCTGCCCGGCGGCGCTGGCGCGCCTTGATTCCGGGCGAAGTGGTGCTTCGGATGGTCCTGCCAGTACGCAGGGCAGATGTCGCCTTTAAAATTGCCGAAAAACAACAGCGTGGAGCCGCGTCTTATCTCAATCGAGCCACGAAAGGCTCAGCCGTTTTCCCGCAGAACCGACCCGGCCAGGTAGAGCGAGCCGCAGATCAGCACCCGCGCTTCGGGCGCCTGCGCCGCGATGCCGGCCAGCGCCGTGGCCACGTCCGGGGCGGTGCGGGCGGCGATTCCTTCGGCCAGCGCCGTGTCGCTTGTGGCCTCGGCCGGGAGGGTCGCGGCCTCGCCGGGGATCGACACCGCATGGAGCGAGGCCAGATGCGGTGCGAGCGGGCGCAGGTAGCCGCCGATGTCCTTGGTGTTCAGCATCCCGCAGATCGCATGGGTGGGGCGTGCGGGCATCCGGGCCAGCGTCGCCGCCAGCGCCTTGCCCGCCGCCGGGTTGTGCCCGCCGTCGAGCCACAGTTCCACCCCCGGCGCGGATTGCACCAGCGGTCCCTTGCGCAGCCTTTGCATCCGCGCGGGCCAGCGCGCGCCGGTGACGGCGGCCTCGCAGGCGGCCTCGCCATGGCCCAGTTCGCGCAGCGCGGCCAGCGCCATGCCCGCGTTGTCGATCTGATGCGGGCCGGGCAGGGCGGGCGGCGGCAGGTCCAGAAGGCCGCGCTCGTCCTGATAGACCAGCCTGCCGCGTTCCTCCCACACCTGCCACTGCCGGTTGGCGGCGATCAGCGGCGCGCCCAGCGCCCCGGCGCGGGCCTCGATCGCCTCCCACGCCGCGGGCGGCTGCGGGCCCGCGACGCAAGGCGCGCCGGGTTTGAGGATCCCGGCCTTCTCGGCGGCGATTTCCCCGAGCGTCTCGCCCAGATACTGCTGATGATCCAGCGAGACCGGGGTGATGACCGTCAGCCGGGGCCGTTCGACCACATTCGTCGCGTCAAGTCTGCCGCCGAGACCCACTTCCAGCAGCAGCACATCGGCCGGATGCCGGGCGAAGGCCAGCAGCGCCGCGCAGGTGGTGATCTCGAAATAGGTGATCGGGTCGCCGCCGTTCGCCGCCTCGCATTCGTCCAGCAGCGCGGCCAGCGCCGGTTCGGCGATCAGCGTGCCCGCAAGCCGGATCCGCTCGTGGAACCGCACCAGATGCGGCGAGGTATAGGCATGGACCCGCTGCCCCGCCGCCTCCAGCCCGGCGCGGATCATCGCCTGGGTCGAGCCCTTGCCGTTGGTGCCCGCGATATGGATGACCGGCGGCAGGGCGCGTTCGGGGTGGCCGAGCGCGGCCAGCAGCCGCCATACCCGGTCCAGTGTCAGGTCGATGATCTTCGGATGCAGTGCCATCATCCGCGCGAGGATCGCGTCGGAGGCGCTGCCGGGCAGAGAGCCGGGGCCGGGCGCGGTGCTCACGTCCGGGGCGCTTCTTCGGGCTGGGCCCCGGGGGCGGCGGCCTCGGGGCCGATGGCCTCGGGCGTCCCGGTCCCGGCCCCGGGTGCAGCCGTTTCGGGTTCCGGTTCGGGCGCGGGCAGGTCGCCGCGCACCGCCGGGGGCTGGCCGGTCAGGATGCGCAGGATCGTGACCAGTTCCCCGCGCAGGTTCTTGCGATGCGTCACCCGGTCGAGCATCCCGTGATCCAGCAGGTATTCCGCGCGCTGGAACCCCTCGGGCAGTTTCTCGCGGATGGTCTGTTCGATCACCCTCGGCCCGGCGAAGCAGATCAGCGCATTGGGTTCGGCGATCTGCACGTCGCCCAGCATGGCGTAGGAGGCGGTGACGCCCCCCGTGGTCGGATGGGTCAGCACGACGACATAGGGCAGCCCGGCTTCCTTCAGCATCTGCACCGCCACCGTGGTGCGCGGCATCTGCATCAGCGACAGGATGCCTTCCTGCATCCGCGCCCCCCCGGCGGCCGAGAACAGCACCAGCGGCCGCCCGGTCTCGACCGCGCGCTCGGCGGCGGCGATGATGGCATTGCCGACATGCATCCCCATCGAGCCGCCCATGAAGCTGAAATCCTGCGCGGCGGCGACGACGGGCGTGCGCTCGATCTCGCCTTCGGCGACCAGCATCGCCTCCTTCTCGCCGGTGGCCTTCTGCGCGGCCTTCATCCGGTCGGGATAGCGTTTCTGGTCGCGGAACTGAAGCGGGTCGGCGATGGGTTCGGGCACCTTCACCTCGATGAACACGCCACCGTCGAACAGCGCGTCGAAGCGGGCGCGCGGCGTGATCGGCATGTGATGGTCGCAGTTGGCGCAGACGTTGAGATTGTCGCTGAGTTCGCGGTGGAACAGCATGGTCCCGCATTCGTCGCACTTCGTCCACAGGTTCTCGGGCACCTCGCGGCGGGAAAACAGCGAGTTGATCTTGGGGCGGACGTAGTTGGTGATCCAGTTCATCGCGGGCAGGCCCTTCCGGTCGCGGCGGTCGGGTTGCAGATAAGCCGCGGGGGCGGGAAATGCAATCGGCCGGGGGGCTCCCGCCCGTCGTTCGCCCCCTTCGGGGGCTCCTCCCGCCCGGGCCGGGCCGCGCGCTGGCGCGCGGCGCCTCCGGCGGGGATATTTTCATCAAGGCGAAGGCAAGGGGTTCCCGATGGCCCCTCACCCCGGCGGAAACCTCGGGCGGTCAGACCGCCTCCCGCACCTCGATGCCGCGCAGCCGCCGCAGGGTGAGGTGAAGCTGCTTTTCGATCTCGACCACCATGAAGAAGGCCACCCCCACCGCGACGATCAGCACCCCGTCGGCGAAATCGACCGGCGCGGTGCCGAGCGCGCGTTGCAGGGGCGGCAGGTAGGTCACCGCGAATTGCGCCCCGACGATGATCGGCACGCAGATCCAGACCGCGCGGGTGCCCTTGGCCGCGCTCCAGGTCAGCGAGGTGCCGTGCATGTTGCGGATGAAGAACAGGTGGAAAATCTCCAGCACCACCAGCATGTTCATCGCCATGGTCCGGGCAAGATCGGTCTCGTAGCCGCGGTCGAGCGCCAGCGCATAGACCGCGAAGACCGCGACCACGAAGCAGAAGCCGACGAAGACCATGTGCCAGACCAGCGAGCCGCCGATCAGCGCGGCGCCGCGCGGCCGGGGCGGGCGGTCCATGGTGCCTTTCTCGCTGGGCTCGAACGCCAGCGCGAGGCCAAGGGTGATCCCGGTGATCAGGTTGACCCAGAGGATCTGCACCGGGGTGATCGGCAGCGCCATGCCCATCAGCAGCGCGATGACGATGATGGATGCCTCGCCCATATTGGTGGGCAGGGTCCAGCTTATGACCTTGCGGATATTGTCGAACACCGTGCGCCCCTCGCGCACCGCGGCGGCGATCGAGGTGAAGTTGTCGTCGGCCAGCACGATATCCGCCGCCTCCTTCGCCGCCTCGCTGCCCTTGAGGCCCATGGCGATCCCCGCATCGGCCCGCTTGAGCGCGGGGGCGTCGTTCACCCCGTCGCCGGTCATCGCCACCGTCAGCCCGCGGTCCTGCAAGGCCATGACAAGGCGCAGCTTGTGCTCGGGCGAGGTGCGGGCGAAGATGTCGGTCCGGGCCGCGACCCGTGCCAGCGCGCCGTCGTCGAGCGCGTCGAGATCGGCGCCGGTCAGCACCCTGTCGGTGTTCTTCAGCCCGATCTGGCGGCCGATGGCGGCGGCGGTTCCGGCGTGGTCGCCGGTGATCATCTTCACGGAAATCCCGGCCGAGTGGCATTCGGCCACCGCGGCGACGGCCTCGGCCCGCGGCGGGTCGATCAGCCCGACGATGCCGGTCAGCGTCAGCCCGCCCTCGATCACCTCGGGGTCGATCCCCTCGGCTGTCGTCCCGGCCATGGCGAAGGCGAGCACCCGCTGGCCCTCGCTCGCGATCCTCCCGGCCTCCTCCTGCCAGAAGCCGGGGTCGAGCGGTTCCGGCCCCTCCGGTCCGGCCTGGTCGCGGCACATCTGCATGATGCGCTCGGGCGCGCCCTTGACCAGCACCAGCCGCTGACCATCGCCCTCGGCCAGCACCGCCATGTAGCGATGCGCGGCGTCGAAGGGGATCTCGTCGCGCCGCCGCCAGCCTTCCGCGCCGACCCCGGCCTTGCCCGCGAAGGCCAGCAGCGCGCCCTCCATCGGGTCGCCCTCGACCCGCCAGCCGTCCTCTCCCGGCCGCAGCGCCGCGTCGTTGCACAAAAGCGCGGCCCGGGCGAGCGGTTCGAGCGCGGCCGGATCGCCGCCCTCGATCGCGCCTTCGGGCGCATAGCCCTCGCCGCCGATGGCGAAGCGCCCGGCACGGGTCACGGCCGAGGCCATCACCATCTCGTTGCGCGTCAGCGTGCCGGTCTTGTCGGTGCAGATCACCGAGACCGCGCCCAGCGTCTCGATCGAGGGCAGGTGGCGGATGATGGCATTCCGCCGCGCCATCGACTGCACGCCTATGGCCAGCGTGATGGTCAGCACGGCGGGCAGCCCCTCGGGGATCGCCGATACCGCAAGGCTGACCGCCACCATGAAGATCTCTTCGAACGGCATATGCACGACGTAATAGCCGTAGGCCAGCAGCAGCAGCGCAACCAGCAGGATCAGGGCGGTCAGCCAGCGGCCGAACTGGTCCATCTGCTCGACCAGGGGCGTGGTCAGCACCTCGACCCGGCCCAGCATGTCGCTGATCCTGCCGATTTCCGAGTGCAGCCCGGTCGCGATCACCGCGCCCCGGCCGGTGCCCGCGGTGACCAGCGTGCCGCTGAAGGCCATCCCGGTCCGGTCGCCGAGCGCCGCGTCCCCGGCCACCGGCGCCGGGGTCTTGGCCACGGGCAGCGATTCGCCCGTCAGGATCGCCTCGCTGACGTTGAGGCCGCGAATCTCGACCAGCCGCAGGTCGGCCGGCACCCGGTCGCCCGGTTCCAGCAGCACGATGTCGCCCGGCACCAGGTCCTCGGCCGGGATGCCGACCCGGTGGCCGTCGCGCAGCACCGAGGCGCGCGGGCTGAGCATGGAGCGGATCGCCGCCATGGCGCCTTCGGCCCGGCCCTCCTGGATGAAGCCCACGGTGGCGTTGACAAGGACCACGGCGACGATCACCGACGTGTCGATCCAGTGGCCGAGCAGTGCCGTGACCCCCGCGGCGGCCAGCAGCGCGTAGATCATCACGTTGTGGAACTGGGCGAGGAAGCGCAGCACCGCGCTGGGCCGCGGCGGATCGGGCAGACGGTTGCGGCCGAATGTCTCCAGCCTGCGGACGGCCTCTTCGGTTGACAACCCCCGGTCGGCGGAAGTGGCGAGGGCGGCGAGGCAGCTATCGGCGGGCAGGCTGTGCGGGGCGGCGGGGGGATGGGGCGTCATCGTATCCGTGCGGGGCATCCGTGGCGTCGTTCCGGGGCATCGTTGCGGGGGGCGCGCGCGGGACCGCACCCGCGCCACCATGCCCCGCCGGGCGGACGAGGGCCAGCGGAAATCCTGCGGCGGCCTGTCGCGGCAGTGGGGCAGGGAAGATTGTCCCGGCGTTCCGCAGGTGGAGATTTGGCCCACGGGGTGCCCACGGGCCACCCGTTCGCTGCCGGAACGTGCCCCGTTCGGCGGGGAAACGCGCCACTGGCGCCTTTCCCGATCCGCCTGACCGTTTCCGGGACGCCGCCTCCGGCGGGGATATTTTCAGACAGAAGAAGAACAAAAACTCTTAAAATTCTTCATCTTGCCGGAAATACTCTCGGGGGTGAATTGCGAAGCAAGAGGGGGCGGACAGCCCCCTTGCCCGGTCCGCCGGGGGGCGCGGCGCCGGGCGGCTTCAGCCCGCCGCCAGCCTCTCGGCCACCTCGGGGGCGAAATAGGTCAGGATGCCGTCGCAGCCCGCGCGCTTGAAGGCGAGCAGGCTTTCGGCCACCGCCTTTTCGCCGTCGATCCAGCCGCGGTCCGCCGCGCCGCGGATCATCGCATATTCGCCCGAGACCTGGTAGGCGAAGGTCGGCGCGCCGAAGGCGTCCTTCACCCGGCGGCAGATATCGAGATAGGGCATTCCCGGCTTGACCATCACCATGTCGGCCCCCTCGGCCAGGTCGCGGGCGACCAGCCGCAGCGCCTCGTCGCTGTTGCCGGGGTTCATCTGATAGGTCTTCTTGTCGCCCACCAGCCGGGTGCCCGCCCCCACCGCGTCGCGGAACGGGCCGTAGAAGGCGCTGGCATACTTCGCCGCATAGGACAGGATCGCCACGCCCTCGTGCCCCGCCGCCTCCAGCGCCGCGCGGATCGCGCCGATCCGGCCGTCCATCATGTCCGAGGGCCCGAGGATGTCGGCCCCGGCCTCGGCCTGCGCCAGCGCCATCTTCACCAGCGCCCCCACCGTCTCGTCGTTCAGGATCACCCCGTCGCGCACGAATCCGTCATGGCCGTTGATGTTATAGGGGTCGAGCGCGATGTCGGTCATCACCGCGACCTCGGGCACCTCGGCCTTGATCGCGCGGATCGCCCGGTTGGTCAGGTTGTCGGGGCTCCACGCCTCCTCGCAGGTCTCGGTGCGCAGGGCCGGGTCGGTGTAGGGGAACAGGCAGACCGCCGGGATGCCCAGCCGCGCCGCCCTCTCCGCCGCGCGCAGCACGTTGTCCAGCGACAGCCGCGCCACTCCGGGCATCGAAGGCACCGGTTCCTCCACCCGTTCGCCGTCGCGCAGGAACAGGGGCCAGATCAGGTCGGCGGCGGCCAGCCGGTTCTCCTGCACCAGATCGCGCAGCGCGGCGGTGCCGCGGGTGCGGCGGAAACGGGCGGCGGGGAAGGGGGCGGGGCTGGGGATCATCCTGGCGTTCCGGTTTTGGGGCTTGCATCCGACCTGCCTGCCATGCTTTTGCCTGCTTCTCAAGGGCGGGTGGCCCCGGCCCCGGCGCGACACGGGCGCGCGGGGGCGTCCGCCGGTCCGAGGCAGCCCGGGGTGCGCACGTGCAGTGGTATGACAGCGTCTTCGAACTGATCGACATGCGGTCCTTCTCGAACCTGTGGTTCTGGATCGCGCTTGCCGTGGTCTGGTCGAGCGCAAGCCACTGGGTGCTGGGCGTGCCCTTCGACATGGTGACCCGCGCCCGCCGCCACGGGGGCGAGGCGGTGGCCGATGTCGAAGACCTCGTGCGGGTCAACATCAACCGGATGATCTATATCGCCCGGGTCTCGGGGCTGTGGCTGATGGGGTTCACCACCTTCAGCCTGACCATGCTGGCGGTGCTGGGCTTCGTCTACGGGATCGAGTTCTGTCAGGCGGTGTTCCTGATCTCCCTGCCGATGAGCTTCGTCGGCCTGATGCGGATCAACGCGGCGCGGCGGATCGCCGCCGAGGACTGCCGGGGCGAGGCGCTGCTGCGGCGGCTGGGGCGGCACCGGCTGGCCACGCAGATCGTGGGGATGATCGCGATCTTCGTCACCGCGATGTGGGGGATGTGGCAGAACATGACCACCCCGGCGCTGGGCGGCTGAGGGGGCAGCGATGACCATGGACGGGGGCGATGACCGTGGAGCGGGGACGATGACCATGGGGGGCCGTATCCTGCTGGGCGGTGCGCCCGAAGGCTTCGACGCGCGGCTGCTGGCGGCCGAGGCGGCGAAGGGCGCGCCGGTCTTGCATGTCGCGCGCGACGACAAGCGGCTGGAGGCGATGCGGGCGGCGCTGGCCTTCTTCGCCCCCGATCTTGCCGTGCTGACCTTCCCGGCCTGGGACTGCCTGCCCTATGACCGGGTGTCGCCCAATCCGGCGATCTCGGCGGCGCGGATGGCGACGCTGGCCGCGCTGGCCAACGGGCTGCGCCCGGCGGTGCTGCTGACCACGGTGAACGCCGCCAGCCAGCGGGTGCCCGCCCGCGATCTGCTGGCGGCGTCGAGTTTCTCGGCAAGGGTGGGCGAGCGGGTCGATGAGGCCCGGCTGCGCGGTTTCCTGACCCGGATGGGCTTCTCGCAAAGTCCGACCGTGACCGAGCCCGGCGATTTCGCCATTCGCGGCGGGATCATCGACATCTACCCGCCGGGCGAGGGCGGGCCGGTGCGGCTCGACTTCTTCGGCGACGTGCTGGACGGGGCGCGGCGGTTCGATCCCGCGACCCAGCGCAGCACCGGAACGCTTGCGGCGGTCGATCTTGCGCCCGTGTCCGAGGTGGTGCTGGACGAGGACGCGATCGCCCGGTTCCGCCGCACCTACCGCACGGCCTTCGGCGCGGGCGGGGCCGAGGATCCGCTTTACGAGGCGGTCAGCGCGGGCCGCAAGCACGCGGGAATGGAGCACTGGCTGGGCTTTTTCCACGAGCGGCTGGAGACCCTGTTCGACTACCTGCCCGGCGCGACGGTGATGCTGGACGATCAGGCCGAACCGGCGCGGCTGGCGCGCTGGGCGGCGGTGGCCGAGCAATACGACGCGCGGCAGGAGGCGATGGCGGCGCGGGGCCGGATGGATACGGTCTACAAGCCCGCGCCGCCCGATCTCCTTTATCTCGACGATGCCGCATGGCAGGCGGCGGTGGCGGGGCGGCGGCAGGTCCGGTTCAGCCCGGCCCCGCAGCCGCCGGGGCCCGGCGTGCTGGACGCGGGCGGGCGGCCCGGCCGCAGCTTCGCGCCCGAGCGACAGCAGGAAAACATCAGCCTGTTCGGGGCCTTGCGGGATCATCTTCAGAAGCAGCGCGAAGTGTCGCAGGTGGTTGTCGCGCTGTTCTCCGAAGGGGCGCGCGAACGGATGGCCGGGTTGATCGCCGATCAGGACGTGACCGGCGCGCAGACCATCACCGACGCGCGCGCGATCCCTGAAGGCAAGGGCGGGCTCTACCTTGCGGTCTGGCCGCTGGAAGCGGGGTTCGAGGCGCCGGGCCTCACGGTGATCACCGAACAGGACATCCTCGGTGACCGGCTGGTGGGGCGCCCCCGGCGCCGGCGGCGGGCCGAGGAATTCCTGACCGACACCCAAAGCCTCTCGCCCGGCGATCTGGTGGTGCATGTCGAACACGGTATCGGCCGCTTCACCGGGCTGGAGACCATCACCGCCCTCGGCGCGCCGCATGATTGCGTCGCGCTGGAATATGCGGGCGGCGACCGGCTTTACCTGCCGGTCGAGAATATCGAACTGCTGACCCGCTACGGGCACGAGGACGGCCTGCTCGACCGGCTGGGCGGCGGGGCGTGGCAGGCGCGCAAGGCCAAACTGAAACAGCGCATCCGCGAGATCGCCGAACGGCTGATGCGCATCGCCGCCGAACGGCAGTTGCGCACCGCCCCGGTGCTCACGCCGCCCGAAGGGCTGTGGGATGCCTTCTGCGCCCGCTTCCCATGGGCCGAGACCGACGACCAGCTTGCCGCGATCGAGGCGGTGATCGAGGATCTGGAGCGCGGCACGCCGATGGACCGGCTGGTGGTGGGCGACGTGGGTTTCGGCAAGACCGAAGTGGCGATGCGCGCCGCCTTCGTCGCCGCCATGTCGGGGCTTCAGGTGGCGGTGGTGGCGCCGACCACGCTTCTGGCCCGCCAGCACTACCGCAGCTTCGCAGAGCGGTTCCGGGGCTTTCCGGTCAAGGTCCGGCCGCTGTCGCGCTTCGTCCCCGCCAAGGAGGCCGCGCAGACCCGGGCCGGGCTGGCCGACGGCACGGTGGATATCTGCATCGGCACCCATGCGCTCCTGGCGAAGGGGGTGAAGTTCCGCAACCTCGGCCTGCTGGTCATCGACGAGGAACAGCATTTCGGCGTCGCCCACAAGGAACGGCTGAAGGAGATGCGGTCCGACGTGCATGTGCTTACGCTGACCGCGACGCCGATCCCGCGCACGTTGCAGATGTCGCTTTCGGGCGTGCGCGACCTGTCGATCATCGCCACGCCCCCCGTGGACCGGCTGGCGATCCGCACCTATGTGTCCGAGTTCGACACGGTGACGGTGCGCGAGGCGCTCTTGCGCGAACGCTACCGTGGCGGGCAGTCGTTCTTCGTGGTGCCGAGGGTCTCGGACCTGCCCGAGATCGAGGCGTTCCTGCGCGAGGAGGTGCCCGAGGTCAGTTTCGTCACCGCCCATGGCCAGATGGCGGCGGGGGAGCTCGACAGCCGGATGAACGCCTTCTACGACGGCAAGCATGACGTGCTGCTGGCCACCAGCATTGTCGAATCCGGGCTGGATATTCCCGCCGCCAACACGATGATCGTGCATCGGGCCGACATGTTCGGGCTGGCGCAGCTTTACCAGATTCGCGGCCGGGTCGGGCGGGCCAAGGTGCGGGCCTATTGCTATCTGACCACCAAGCCGCGCGTGCCGCTGACGCCGCAGGCGGTGACGCGGCTGCGGCTGCTGGCCGGGCTCGACAGCCTCGGCGCCGGGTTCAGCCTCGCCTCGCACGATCTCGACCAGCGCGGGGCCGGGAACCTCCTGGGCGAGGAACAGTCGGGCCATATCCGCGAGGTCGGGTTCGAGCTTTATCAGGCCATGCTGGAGGAAACCGTGGCCCGGCTGCGCTCGGGCGAGATCGAGGGGCCGGCCGACGACGGCGACTGGTCGCCGCAGATCAACCTCGGCGTGCCGGTGCTGATCCCCGAAACCTACGTGCCCGATCTCGACGTGCGGCTGGGGCTTTACCGGCGGCTTTCGGGCCTTGCGGGCAAGACGGAACTGGAGGGGTTCGCCGCCGAACTGATCGACCGTTTCGGCCCGGTCCCGAAGGAGGTCAACACGCTCCTGCTGGTCATGCGGATCAAGGCCATGTGCCGCCGCGCCGGGATCGCCCGGCTGGATGCCGGGCCGAAAGGCGCGACGGTGCAGTTCCGCGACGACCGTTTCGCCAACCCCGCCGGGCTGGTGGAGTTCCTTCAGGCCGAGGGCGGGCGGGCGCGGATCCGCGACAACAAGGTGGTGCTCAGGGCCGACTGGAACAGCGGGGCCGAACGTATCCGCGGCGGTTTCGCCATCGCCCGCGATCTGGCGGCCAAGGCGAAGGCGGCGGAGAAGGGGGCAGGGAAGGCGCCCGACAGGGCCGCGGCGCGTTGAACGATGGCGATGACGGTCGGCGGGGGATTGTCCGGGGCGCGGCCTCCGTTCTTCCCGCTGCCCGGAACAGCCGCGCCAGCGGCCGCTGCCGCCGCTGCCCTTGTGTTGCGACAGCTGCGGCCGGGGGCGCTGCGCTGAAGCGCACCCTACACCCCGCGCCGACCCGTAGGGTGCGCTTCAGCGCACCGCCCGCGCCATCCCCTCAAAGCCGCCTCGCCCGGGCGCGCAGCTCGAATTTCTGGATCTTGCCGGTCGAGGTCTTGGGCAGGTCTTCGAACACCACCCGTTTCGGGGTCTTGAACCCCGCCAGCCGGGCGCGGACGAAGGCGATCATCTCGCCCTCGGTCACCACCGCCCCGGCCTTCAGTTCCACGAAGGCGCAGGGCACCTCGCCCCATTTGTCGTCCGGCTTCGCCACCACCGCGCAAAGCGCCACCGCCGGGTGATGCGCCAGCGTGTTCTCGACCTCGACGGAACTCACGTTCTCACCGCCCGAGATGATGATGTCCTTGGCTCGGTCGGTGATCTTGATATAGCCGTCGGGGTGGCGGAAGGCCACGTCGCCGGAATGGAACCAGCCGCCGCGGAACGCCTCGCGCGTGGCTTCGGGGTTCTTGTAGTAACCCTTCATCACCACATTGGCCCGGTGCATGACCTGCCCGGTGGTCTCGCCGTCATGCGGCACCGGGCGCAGGTCGTCATCCATCACCGTCACCTCTTCGGCGAAGGGCATGGCGACGCCGGTGCGGGCCTTGACGGCGGCGCGTTCGTCCGGCGGCAGGGCGTCGAAGCCGTCGTGCCAGGTGCATTCGGTGATCGGCCCGTAGGTCTCGGTCAGCCCATAGACCTGGGTGACGTTGAACCCGAGCGGCTCCACCGCCGCCAGCACCGCCGCCGGAGGGGGGGCACCGGCGGTGAACACCTCGACGGTGTGGGAAAACGGCCGCCGTTCCCCGTCCTTGGCGTTGACGATGGTGTTGAGAACGATCGGCGCCCCGGCGAAATGGGTGGCGCCCTCATCGGCGATGGCGCTGTAGATCGCGGCGGCGGTGATGTCGCGGCAGCAGATCAGCATGCCGCCGATCACCGGCATCATCCAGGCGTGGCACCAGCCGTTGCAGTGGAACAGCGGCACGATCGACAGGTAGCGCGGGTAAAGCACCATGCGCCAGCTGATCACCTGCCCCATGGTCGAAAGATAGGCGCCCCGGTGGTGATAGACCACGCCCTTGGGCCGCCCGGTGGTGCCCGAAGTGTAGTTGAGCGCGATGCTCTCCCACTCGTCCTGCGGCATGATCCAGCGGAACGCCGGGTCGCCCGCGGCGACCAGCGATTCGTATTCCGGATACCGCCCGGTGGCCGGGAACCCGGCCTGCGGGTCGGCCACCTCGATCAGTTCGGGGCGCGGCCCGTCCATCAGCGCCAGCGCCGCCTCGGCCAGCGGCAGGAAGCCGGTGTCGCACAGTAGCACCCGCGCCTCGCCATGGCCGAGGGTATAGGCCACCGTCTCGGCGTCGAGCCGGATGTTGATCGTGTTCAGCACCGCGCCGCAGGCGGGCACGGCGAAATGCGCCTCGACCTGGGCGGGGAGGTTCGGGATCAGCGTCGCCACCACGTCCCCGGGCCGCACCCCCCGCGCGGCAAGGGACGAGGCCAGCCGCGTCACCCGTTCGCGATACTGCCGGTAGGTGGTGCGATGCGTGCCGTAAACCACCGCCTCGCGGTCGGGAAAGATCCCGGCGGCGCGGTTCAGATGCGACAGCGGCGTAAGCGGCACGTGGTTCGCCGCGCATTTCTCCAGACCCGTTTCATCGCGCAGCCAGCCCATGCGGATTCCTCCCCTTCAAACGCCGCTTGTGACGGCCCATACTGGCCGGATATGGCGCGGTTTGGAAGAGAGGACGCGTGATCGACATGAGCCTGAGCGCCGCCCCCGCCCCCGTGGCCCCGAACCGCACCCTTGCCGCCGCCGCGGCGGTTCTGGGCTATGCGGTGATCATCGGCTTCACCGACAATTACGTGCGGCTGATCGCGGAAGACGCGGGGCTGTGGCAGTTCCACTTTGTCCGTACGGCGATGGTGCTGGCGCTGGCGGGGCTGCTGGCCGGGCCGCTGGCGCTGGTGTGGCGGCCGCGCAACCTGCGGGCGGTGGCGGGGCGCAGCGCGCTGCACGGCGTGGCGCTGATGATCTATTTCGGCTGTCTCGCCTTCCTGCCGGTGGCGCAGGTGGCGGCGGGGCTGTTCACCGCGCCGATCTTCGTGCTGCTGATCACCCGTTTCGTCTATGGCCACAAGCTAGGACCGGCGCGGATCGCCGCCGCCGGGATCGGCTTTTTCGGCGTTGTGCTGGTGCTGTCCCCGGCGCTGGAAGGCGGGATCGGCGGCGTGGAGGTGCCCGGGGCGGTGATGGTTCTGCCGGTGGTGGCGGGCGCCTTCTACGCCATGGGCAATATTGCCACCCGCGAATGGTGCATGGGGGAAAGCGCGGTGACGCTGACGCTCGGGTTCTTCGTGGCGCTGGGGCTGGCGGGGGCCCTGGGTCTCGTCGTGCTGGCGCTGGCGCCGCAGCCGGTGCCCGGGGGCGCGGCCGGGTTCGTGCTGCGCGGCTGGGTGCGGCCGGACGGCGGTTTCCTGTTCTGGACGGCGGTGCAGGCGGTGGGATCGGTCGTCGGCGTGGGGCTGATGGTCAGGGGCTACCAGATGGCCGAGGCAAGCCGGGTGGCGATCTTCGAATATGTGATCCTGCCGGTCTCGGCGCTGTGGTCCTGGGTGATCTGGGGCGACCGGATCGGTCCGGTGGCGATCGCCGGCATGGTGCTGATCTTCGCCGCCGGGGCGATGATCGCCCGGCGCGGGCGCTGAGCGGGCCGCTGACGCGGCTGTTCCGGGCTGGTGTTGCGCGCCAGGCGGACACCTGCCACAAATAAAGGGCCGCCCGGCGGGCAGCCCCCGATGTTTTCCGCCATGCCCCCGCCCTTCCGGGCGGGGTCCGGTTCAGTCGACGATGGTCGCTTCGGTCGCGGCGCGCAGTTCGGCCTCGGTCACGCCATCGGCGGTCTCGACGATCTTCAGCCCGCCGTCCACCACGTCGAACACGCCGAGGTTGGTGATGATCCGGTTCACCACGCCCTTGCCGGTCAAGGGCAGGGTGCATTCGCGCAGCACCTTCGATTCGCCCGCCTTGTTGGTGTGGTCCATCACCACCACCACCCGGCCGACGCCCGCCACGAGGTCCATCGCCCCGCCCATGCCCTTCACCAGCTTGCCGGGGATCATCCAGTTCGCGAGGTCGCCGTTCTCGGCCACCTCCATCGCGCCGAGGATCGCCATGGCGATCTTGCCGCCGCGGATCATCGCGAAGCTCTGGGCCGAATCGAAATAGGCGGTCTGCGGCAGTTCGGTGATGGTCTGCTTGCCGGCGTTGATCAGGTCGGGGTCCACCTCGTCCTCGGTCGGGAACGGGCCCATGCCCAGCATCCCGTTCTCGGACTGCAAGGTGACCTCGATCCCCTCGGGGATGTAGTTCGACACCAGCGTCGGGATGCCGATGCCGAGGTTGACATACCAGCCGTCCTGAAGTTCCTGCGCGGCGCGCGCCGCCATCTGGTTGCGATCCCAGGCCATGTCGTGATCCTCCTTCAGGCGGCGCGGATGGTGCGGTTTTCGATGCGTTTCTCGTGTTCGCCCTGAATCAGGCGATGCACGTAGATGCCCGGCAGGTGGATCGTGTCGGGATCGAGCGAACCCGTCGGCACGATCTCCTCGACCTCGACCACGCAGACCTTGCCGCAGGTCGCCGCCGGCGGGTTGAAGTTGCGCGCGGTCTTGCGGAACACGAGGTTGCCGGTCGGGTCGGCCTTCCACGCCTTGACGATCGACAGGTCTGCGACGATCCCGCGCTCCAGGATATAGGTCTCGCCGTCGAATTCCTTGTGGTCCTTGCCCTCGGCGATCACCGTGCCGACGCCGGTCTTCGTGTAGAAGCCGGGGATACCGGCGCCGCCCGCGCGCATCCGTTCGGCCAGCGTGCCCTGGGGGTTGAACTCCAGTTCCAGCTCTCCGCTCAGATACTGGCGCATGAACTCGGCGTTCTCGCCGACGTAGGAGGAGATCATCTTGCGGATCTGCCGCGTCTCCAGCAGCACCCCGAGGCCGAAGCCGTCCACCCCGGCGTTGTTCGAGGCGACCGTGATATCCTTGGTGCCCGCATCGCGGATCGCCGCGATCAGCAGTTCCGGGATGCCGCACAGGCCGAAGCCCCCGGCGGCGATGGTCATCCCGTCGAACAGCACCCCGTCCAGTGCCTCGGCGGCCGAGCCATAGACTTTCTTCATGTTCGTCCTCTCCCCCTTGGTCGGTTCCGGGTGTTGTGGCGCGGGGGGCGGGGCGAGTCAATCGCCGCGCCGCGGCGCGGTCAGATAATATAGGCCCGGCACCGCGCCCGCAGCGCCGCCGACATCCGGACCCGGTGATACTGCCCGCCGTCGCACCACGAAGGGGTGTTCAGGAACCCGGCGACCTCGGGCCAGTCCAGCATCGCGTCATGCGGCACCAGATACCAGTCCCCGCCATCGGGAAAGGCCGGCCAGATGTTGCGGCCGATGTATTTGCGGAAGATGCCCCAGCGGGATTTCTGCTGGATCAGCCGCACGTCGTCGTCGCTTTCGCGATGCGCGATCAGGTCGATCCCCTCGTCATAGACCGGAAGAAAGACGTTGTAGCCCAGTTGCAGCAGGCGGGTGCTGAGCACGTTGCGGTCGATGACCTCCTGCCGGCTCATGCCTCAGCTTCCGGCGGCCTTCGCGGGGCGTTTCGTGGCGGTGGCGGTCTTCTTCGCCGCGGCCGGTTTTTTCGTGGCGGCCTTCTTCGCCGCCGGCTTCTTGGCGGCCGGTTTCGCCGCCGCCTTCCGCCGCGTGCCCTTGCCGCCCTTGGCGGCCTTCTCCGTCACCAGCGCCAGCGCCTCGTCGAAGGTGATCGCCTCGGGTTCCACCCCGCGGGGCAGGGTGGCGTTCACCTTTTCCCATTTCACGTAAGGCCCGTAGCGGCCGGGCATCACCGTGATCGTGCCGCCCTCGGGGTGGTCGCCCAGGGTGCGCAGCGGTTCGGCGGCGGTGCGGCCGCGGCCGCGGCTTGCCTTCTGCGCCAGCACCTCGACCGCGCGGTTCATGCCGACGGTGAACACCTCATCGACCTCGGGAAGGTTGGCATAGACCCGGCCGTGTTTCACATAGGGGCCGTAGGGGCCGATCCCGGCCTCGACCAGAACGCCGTCCTCGGGATGGGGGCCGACCGGGCGCGGCAGCGACAGCAGCATCAGCGCGCGCTCGATATCCATCGTCTCGGGGGCCCAGTCCTTGGGCAGGCTGGCGCGCGGCGGTTTCGGGGCCTGTTCGGTCGGCTCGCCCTTCTGCACATAGGGGCCGAAGCGGCCGATCCGCAGCGTGACCGGAGTGCCGTCCTCGTCATGGCCCAGCACCGTGCCGTCAAGCGCCTGTGCGCCATCGTCGCCGCCCGGAGCCGAGAGCGGCCTTGTGTAACGGCATTCGGGATAGTTGCCGCAGCCGATGAAGGCCCCGCCCGAGCGCGCGGTCTTCAGGTGCAGCTGACCCGCACCGCACAGCGGGCAGGCGCGCGGATCGCCCCCGTCCGCCCGTGGCGGATAGAGATGCGGGGCGAGAACATCGTTGATCGTGGTCAGAACCTCGCCGATGCGCAGATCGGCGGTTTCCGCCACCGCGGCCGAGAAATCGCGCCAGAACCGTGCCAGCACCGCCTTGTAGTCGCGTTCGCCCGCCGAAACGTCGTCAAGCTCCCCCTCCAGGTCGGCGGTGAAGTCGTATTCGACGTAGCGGCGGAAGTAGTTGGTGAGGAAGGCGGTGACCAGCCGCCCCTTGTCCTCGGGGATCAGCCGGTTCTTGTCCTTGCGGACATATTCGCGATCCTGCAACGTGGCGAGGATGCTGGCATAGGTCGAGGGGCGGCCGATGCCGAGTTCTTCCATCCGCTTGACCAGCGTGGCCTCGGTATAGCGCGGCGGCGGCTGGGTGAAATGCTGCTCGGGCGCGACCGCGCGTTCCGCTGCGGCCTCGCCGGGCATGACCTGCGGCAGCCGGGCGCCGTCCTCGTCGGTGTCGTCGTCGCGGCCCTCCTCGTAGACCCTGAGGAAACCGTCGAACAGCATCACCTGGCCGGTGGCGCGCATTCCCACCTGGCCGTCGGCGCTGGCGATCTCGACCGTGGTGCGCTCCAGCCTTGCCGCCGCCATCTGGCTGGCGATGGTGCGCTTCCAGATCAGGTCGTAGAGGCGGCGCTGGTCGGTATCGGTGATCCGCAGCCGGTCGGGCGACTGGGCCATGTCGGTGGGCCGGATGCACTCATGCGCCTCCTGCGCGTTCTTGGCCTTGTTCTTGTACATCCGCGGGCTGGGGGGCACGTAATCGGCGCCGAACCGGGCCTTGATCGCGTCGCGGGCGGCCATCACCGCCTCGGGCGCCATGTCGATGCCGTCGGTCCGCATGTAGGTGATCTGCCCGGCCTCGTAGAGCCGCTGCGCCGCGCTCATGCACTGTTTCGCGCCCATGCCGAACTTGCGGCTGGCCTCCTGCTGGAGGGTCGAGGTCATGAACGGGGGCGAGGGGTTGCGCGCGGCGGGCTTGGCCTCGACCGACCCCACGGTCAGGTCGCGCGCGGTGATCGCCGCGACCGCCAGTTCCGCCGCCTCGGCGGTGGCGATGTCGAACTTGTCGAGCTTCTGCCCGCCGAGCACGGTGAGCCGGGCCTCGAACTCCTGCCCGCGCGGGGTGGCGAGGGTGGCGGTCACCGTCCAGTATTCGCGGGCGCGGAACGCCTCGATCTCCATCTCGCGCTCGACCACCAGCCGCAGGCAGACCGACTGCACCCGCCCGGCCGATTTCGCGCCGGGCAGCTTGCGCCAGAGCACCGGGGAAAGCGTGAAGCCCACCAGATAATCCAGCGCGCGGCGGGCGAGATAGGCTTCGACCAGCGCGGTATCGATATCGCGGGGGTTCTTCATCGCCTCGAGGATCGCGGGTTTGGTGATCGCGTTGAAGGCGACGCGGCTGACCTTCTTCCTGCCGATCGGCTTGGCCAGCGCCTGTTGCAGGTGCCAGGAAATCGCCTCGCCCTCGCGGTCCGGGTCGGTGGCGAGGATCAGTTCGTCGTCGGACTTGAGCGCCTCGGCAATGGCGCGGATGTGCTTCCTGCTGTCGGAGGCGACCTCCCAGGTCATGGCGAAATCGTTGTCGGGATCGACCGAGCCGTCCTTCGCGGGCAGGTCGCGCACATGGCCGTAGGAGGCGAGAACCGTATAGTCGGACCCCAGATACTTGTTGATTGTCTTGGCCTTGGCCGGGGATTCGACGACAACTACGGGCATGGATACTTCCTCTCGACGCCGCCTGCGCGGCGCGGCACCATGGGGCGGAAGCGCGGGGATTGTCAATGCGGGGGCTGGGCGGGCGGCGGGGCGGTTGCGCGCCCTTGCCGGAAATCCCCCTTGCCCGGATGCGCCGCGAAGCGGTCCGGGCAGCGGCCGACCGCCCGCACGGGCGGCCGCTATTGCAACGTTTCCGCAGGCACAGGCGTAGGGGTATTCGGCACCATAAACTGCCAGATCACAATCGTCGCGGCGGCCCCCCGTCACGCCAAAGGCGTGCCTTCGGCACGATGTCGGCCGCTGCCCTCTGTTGTGACGGGTAACCGGGGAGGTGCGCGTGAACCCACCCTTGCCCGGATGCGCCGAGAAGCGGTCCGGGCAGCCCATCCGCCGGGCAGGCCGCGCCCTACGCCCGCCGGGCGATCATGCCGCCGGGCTGTCGTTCGACCCGGCCGTCGAGTTCGAGCCGCAGAAGCTCCGGCGCCACCCGGGCGACGGGAAGGTCGAGGTCGCGGATCAGCTGATCCTCGGCGATCGGGCTGGGGCCGAGCCGGTCGAGGATGTGGCGGTGCAGCGCCCCGGTTTCGGCCCGGCTGCGCGGCGGCGGCCCGGCGGGGATCGTCGTGGCGGGCGCAGCGGCGCCGGGCCCCGTGCCGTGCCGTGCCGTGCGGTTCGCCGTGGCCTTTCCCGCCGCCAGCGCCGGGCCGAGGGCTTCCAGCACATCCTCGGGCCCGCGCACCAGCACCGCCCCGTCGCGCAGCAGCAGGTTGCAGCCCCCGGCGCGGGCGTCCATCGGATGGCCGGGCACCGCCATCACCTCGCGCCCCTGATCGAGCGCGGCGCGCGCGGTGATCAGGCTGCCGGAACGTGCCGCCGCCTCGACCACCACCACCCCGAGTGCCAGGCCCGAGACGATGCGGTTGCGCAGCGGGAAATGCCGGGCCTGCGGCGCCGCGCCCATCGGCTGTTCGGACAGGCGCAGCCCCCCGGCCGCGATCCGCGCCGCCAGTGCGGCGTTTTCCGACGGATAGACGATATCGACGCCCCCCGCCTGCACCGCCACCGTGCCGCCCGCAAGCGCGGCCTCATGCGCGGCGGCGTCGATCCCGCGCGCCAGTCCCGAGACCACGGCGATGCCCGCCCCGGCCAGCCCGCCCGCCAGCCGCCGCGCCATGCGCAGCCCGAGGCTGGAGGCGTTGCGCGCCCCCACCAGTGCCACCATAGGCCGGGCGAGCAGCGCCGGATCGCCCATGCACCACAGCAGCGGCGGCGCATCCGCCAGCCGGGCCAGCGCCGCCGGATAATGCTGATCGCCCCGGCACAGCATCACAGCCCCGGCGGCCCGTGCGGCCTTCAGTTCGGCGCGGGCCACGCCTTCGGGACAGCATTCGTATTCCTGAACCCCCGCTGCCCGCGCCACCGCGGGCAGCGCCGCCAGCGCCTGTGCCGCCGTGCCGTGTTCCGCCATCAGCCGGTGGAACGTCGCCGGACCCACGCGCCGGGAACGAATGAGACGGAGCCACGACAGTCTGTCGTCTTCCGTGGTGGGTGGGGTGAAGGGTGTGGTGGAAGAAAACAAACCCTTTGCCATCGTCGCCTCGCCTCATTCGCAAGTCGCACTCTGCATCCGGGATCGTTACCAGTCGGTTAACCGCGGCGGAATTTTCAGTTTTATGTTGGGATATGCGTGCAGGCAATTGAAAACTAAAATAAAAATTTATGCCGGAACTTCATTTCCGGCAGTTTCGTCGAACGAATCGGATGGACGTGCAGCCTCCGCCCCGAGTGCCATGCCCGGAATCAACGGGCGCAGGCACCGCCGGGCAGCGGCCCCCCGCTGCCCTCTGTCGCGCATTCGCCCG
>JBAYSY010000024.1:0-45335 GCA_041675885.1 Gemmobacter sp.
GCTGTTGTTCTTCGCGATTCCGAACCGGAAAAGCCTGTCGGCTTTTTCCGAAATCGCTTCAGGCCCGGGCTTATCGGGCACGGGGCGGGCGCGTCAACCGCCATGGCCGCCCGCTCTCAGCCGGTCAGCCGCGCCATCCGCTCGACCGCCAGCACATAGCCCTGCACGCCGCAACCGGCGATCACCGCGTCGGCGCGGGCGCTGACGTAGGAATGATGCCGGAACGGCTCGCGCTTGTGGATGTTCGAGACATGCACCTCGATCACCGGCCCGTCATAGGCGTTGAGCGCATCCAGCAGCGCCACCGAGGTATGGGTGAACGCCGCCGGGTTGATGACGATTCCCGCCGCCGTATTTCGCGCTTCGTGAATCCAGTCGATCAGCTCGTATTCCCGGTTCGACTGGTGGAACCGCAGCGCCAGCCCGTGCGCCCCCGCCGCCGCCCGGCAGGCCGCCTCGACATCCGCCAGCGTCTCATGCCCGTAGATCTCGGGCTGGCGCTGGCCCAGCAGGTTCAGGTTGGGGCCGTTCAGAATGAAGATCGTGCCCGCCATCGCGCCCTCCCCCGGTTCAGAAATTCGCCGTCACGCCGGGCAGGCGCAATTCCTTGATCAGGTCGCGCACTTCCTGCCTTGCGGCGATGTTCGAGATGTTGAGGTTCTCGACCCCCACGTCGCGCAGATCCAGCAGCGTCAGCCCGCGCGGGAACAGCTCGCGGAAGATCACCCGTTCCGAGAACCCGGGCGCGACGCGGAAGCCGATCCGCCGGGACAGGTCTTCCAGCGCCTTGCCCACCTTCTTCTTGTTGTGCATCTGCTGCGCGCCCAGCCGGTTCCTGAGCACGATCCAGTCGATCGGCTTCAGCCCGGCCTGCGCGCGCAACTGCCGGGCGTGCCAGACCATCTCGGAATAGATCGAGGGGCCCAGAACCTTGCCGGTCTCGGCATCCACCCGCGCCAGCAGGTCGAAGTCGATGAAACTGTCGTTCAACGGCGTGATCAGCGTATCGGCCAGCGAATGGGCCAGCTGGCTGAGGCGGGTATGCGAGCCGGGACAGTCGATGATGATGAAGTCGCTTGCGGTCTCCAGCCCCGCCATGGCGGCGGAAAGCCGGTGATCATAGGGATTTTCGCCCGGCCCCATGCGGTCGCGATCCACCTCGGGCAGGTCGCGCAGGTCCGGCATCGGCAGGTCGAGCCCCTGTTTCGCGGCAAAGGCCCGGCGGTTCTCGACATAGCGCCCGAACGACCGCTGCCGCAGGTCGAGGTCGAGCGCGCCGACCCGGTGGCCCATCCGCGCCAGCGCCGTGGCGACATGCATCGAGGTGGTCGATTTGCCCGATCCGCCCTTCTCGTTACCCACAACGATGATATGCGCCACGACCGTCACCCCGCCCGGAATCGAAAGGCGCGCCAGAGACCCGGCGCGCCAGCACTATATGTTGTGGACCCCCGCAAGGGAAGCACCAAGCGTTCAGAAACCGAGCCCGGCGTACTTGTTCTTGAACTTCGACACGCGGCCGCCGGTGTCCATCAGCTTCTGGCTGCCGCCGGTCCAGGCCGGATGCGCCAGCGGGTCGATTTCCAGCGCAAGCTGGTCGCCTTCCTTGCCCCAGGTCGAACGCACCTGGAACACGCTGCCGTCGGTCATCTTGACGTCGATCAGATGATACTCGGGATGGATGTCTTTTTTCATCGGTCCGCTCCTCACGCCCCGGCGTCGGCTTTGGGTTTGTAGTTGGACATTTCCGCGATCCGGGCGGATTTGCCGCGGCGCGAACGCAGGTAGTAAAGCTTGGCGCGGCGCACCTTGCCGCGGCGGACGACCTCGATCGAGTCGATATTGGTCGAATAGAGGGGGAACACCCGCTCCACCCCTTCGCCGAAGGAGATCTTGCGCACGGTGAACGAGGCACCGATGCCGCCGCCATTGCGCGAGATGCAGACGCCTTCGTAGTTCTGCACGCGCGAACGGGTGCCCTCGGTCACCTTGTAGCCGACCCGCACGGTGTCGCCGGCCTTGAAATCCGGGATGGTCTTGCCGAGCGCGGCAATCTGCTCCGCCTCGATCTGGGCGATCAGGTTCATGGCCCTGGTCCTTTCACTGGCTCGCGGTTTGCCCGCGAAGATGATGCTGCCTCAGAGCTCTTGGTCTTCATCCGGGTTCCCACCATGCGCCGCATGGTAAGCCCGCCAGAGATCAGGCCGGCGTTCCTTTGTCAGCCTTTCGGCCATTGCCCGCCGCCACAGGGCGATCTTCGCGTGATGGCCGGACAGAAGAACCTCCGGTATCGCGCGGCCCTGCCAGAGGGCGGGTCTGGTATACTGCGGAAACTCCAGAAGCCCCTCCGAAAAGCTTTCCTCTTCGGTGGACGACTGATTCCCGAGCACGCGGGGTATAAGCCGCACCGTCGCGTCGATCAAGGCCATTGCGGCGATCTCGCCCCCGGTCAGGACGAAATCGCCCAGGCTGACCTCCTCGACGGCGTATTCCTCCAGCACCCGCTCATCGACGCCCTCGAACCGGCCGCACAGCAGCGTGATCCCCCCGGCCGCCGCGAAGCGCCGCGCCATGGCCTGGTCGAGGCGCCGCCCGCGCGGCGACAGATAGATCACCGGCCAGCGCGCCCGGTCGGCAGGCGTGCCGATGGCGGCCTGATCGAAGGCGCGGCCGACCACATCGGCGCGCAGCACCATGCCCGCGCCGCCGCCCGCCGGGGTGTCATCGACGTTGCGGTGCCTGCCCTCGCCGAAGGGCCGCAGGTCGATGGTCTCCAGCGCCCAGAGCCCGGCCTCCAGCGCCTTGCCGGTCAGCGACAGGCCCAGCGCCCCGGGAAACGCCTCGGGAAACAGCGTGACGACCTTGGCGCACCACGCGCCCCGGAGCCGCGGCCGCTCCGCCATCAGGTCGCGGGGGCTGAGCGAGGCCGAGATGCTCAGCCGCCCGTGGGATTTCGCCGGTCCGTCACCCATCGCCCGCGCCCTCCCTTTCTCCGACCCGGCCCTTCATCTTGCCGAAAATACTCATTCGACAGTGCCACCCGCACCACCCCGGGGCGGAGGCGCCTACCCGATCAGCCCCTCGGGCGGGTCGGCGACGATCCGTCCCGCGGCGATATCCACCGTCGGCACCGCCGCCAGCGTGAACGGCAGCAGCACCGGCGCGGCCAGCCCCGGCCCGGCGATCTCCAGCAGGTCCGAGGCGCCATGGTTGTGCACCGCGCGCACCGTCCCCAGCACAAGGCCGCCGGTATCGACCACCTCAAGCCCGATCAGGTCGGCGTGGTAATATTCGTCGTCCGGCAGCGTCGGCAGCCGGTCGCGGTCGGCGTAAAGCTGAAGGCCCTTGAGCGCGTCGGCCTGTTCCTTGGTCGCCACGCCCGAAAGCCGCGCCGTCAGCCCGTTCGCGGTCCGGCCGGTCAGCACCACGTCGAAGCGGCGCGAACCGTCCCCGGACCACAGCGGGGTGTAATCCGCGATGGCGGCAGGGTCCGAGCAGAAGCTTTTCAGCCGCACCTCGCCCCGCACCCCGTAGGCCCCGGCCAGCGCGCCGACGCAGACCCGATCGGGCTTCTCATCCGTCATCGCCAGCCCCCGCAACCGTCCGGCGACGGGCAGCGGGAGCCGCCCGCCCGCGACGGATCATTCCGCCGCGCCCGCCTCTTCGACCTTGGCGGCCTTCTCGGCGGCGCGCTCGGTCGCCTTCTTGCCGGGGGTGCCCTTCTTGAGGTTCTGCCGCTCGGGCTTGGTGCGCAGGCCCGCGGCTTCGAGGAAACGCGCCACGCGGTCGGTCGGCTGGGCGCCCTGCGACAGCCAGTGCTGCACGCGCTCAAGGTTCATCTTCACCCGGTCCTCGCTGTCCTTCGCCAGGAGCGGGTTGTAGGTGCCCAGCTTTTCGAGATAGCGCCCGTCGCGCGGCATGCGCGAGTCGGAAGCGACGATCGAGTAATACGGACGCTTCTTGGAACCCCCGCGGGCAAGACGGATCTTCATGGCCATTTCGGTTACTCCTCTGGATGGCTGATTGCCGGGCAAATGCCGGTCATTGCTTGAGTTTCTCGTGGTGCCTGATAACTTCGGAGATGATGAAGTTCAGGAATTTCCGGGCGAATTCCGGCGCGAGGTCGGCTTCCTCGGCCAGTCGTTCCAGCCGCTCGATCTGCCGCGCCTCGCGCGCCGGGTCCGAGGGCGGCAGGTCGTGCGCGGCCTTGAGCCGCCCGACCGATTGCGTGTGCTTGAAGCGCTCGGCCAGCGTATAGACGAGGATCGCGTCGAGCCGGTCGATGCTCTCGCGATGATCCTTGAGCAGGTCGGCGGCGCGGGTGCTGGTATCGGTCATGCGGGCCTCCCATGGGGCTGCGGCGGGCGGGCCGCCTCCGGCCAGTGGCGCCAGACCTGGCAGATGTCGCCCGAGGCGTCGGCCAGGTCGGCCTCGCGCCGGGCGCCCAGCCGCTCGGCGACCCGGATCGAGCGGGTGTTGGGCGGGTCGATGTAGCTCACCAGCGCGGGCAGGCCCATCGGGCCGATGGCGTGGTCACGGGCGGCGGCCGCCGCCTCGGTCGCGTAGCCCTGCCCCTCGGCCCCGGGCAGGAAAAACCAGCCCAGCTCCGGCTCGCGGTCGCCGGGCTCAAAGCCGACGCCGGTGAAGCCGACCACCTCGCCGCCGTCGCGGTGCTCCACCGTCCAGTAGCCGTGGCCGCGCAGCAGCCAGACGCCCGTGGCGGCAGCGAATTCGCGGATCGCGTCGTCGCGGCCGAACGGGCCGCCCATATGCACTGCGCGGGCATCGGTCAGGACCGCGGCCCATGCCTCGAAATCCCCGAGCCGCGGCCCGCGCAGCACCAGCCGCGCCGTCTCCAGCCGCGGCAGTTGCGCGGCGAGCCGGTCGGCGAACGCCGCCGCCGGGCCGGGAATGGGGATCTCGTGCGGCGCGATCATCGCTTCTTCCCGAACCCCAGACCGGAGAGCCCCGAGGGCAGCGACATGCCGCGCGGCATCGCCATCGGCGCCGCCGTGGCCGCACCCTGCTGCATCCCCTTGGCAAGCTGCTGCAACTCCTCGGGCGACATCTTCGACGGGTCGGGCATCCCCTTGCCCAGCATGCCCTTCATCGCCTGCTTGAGCATCCCGCCCTTGCCCATCTTCTTCATCATGTCGGCCATCTGCCGGTGCATCTTGAGCAGCCGGTTCAGTTCCGCCACGTCAAGGCCCGCGCCCGCCGCGATCCGCTTCTTGCGGCTGGCCTGCAACAGGTCGGGACTGGCGCGCTCCTTCCTGGTCATCGACTGGATCAGTGCGATCTGGCGGCGGATCATCCTGTCGTCGAAACCCGCGCTTTCCGCCTGTTTCGCGGCCTTGCCCATGCCGGGCAGCATCCCCATCAGGCCCTGCATCCCGCCCATCTTCAGCATCTGCTCAAGCTGCATCCGCAGGTCGTTCATGTTGAACTGACCCTTCTGGAACCGCTTCATCATGCGTTCGGCCTGCTGGGCCTCGATGGTCTCCTGCGCCTTTTCCACCAGCGCGACGATATCGCCCATGCCGAGGATGCGGCCCGCGATCCGGTCGGGTTCGAACGGCTCCAGCGCATCGGTCTTTTCGCCGAGGCCGACGAAGCGGATCGGCTTGCCGGTGACGGCGCGCATCGACAGCGCGGCCCCACCGCGCCCGTCGCCGTCCATCCGGGTCAGCACGACGCCGGTGATGCCGACCTTGCCGTCGAACTCCGCCGCCACGTTCACCGCGTCCTGCCCGGTCAGGCCGTCGACCACCAGCAGGGTCTCGCGCGGGTTGGCCACGTCGCGGACGGCCTGCACCTCATCCATCAGCACTTCGTCGATGTGCAGCCGCCCGGCGGTGTCGAGCAGATAGACGTCGTAGCCGCCGAGGCTGGCCTGCGTCTTCGCGCGTTTCGCGATCTGCACCGCCGATTCGCCCTTGACGATCGGCAGCGTGTCCACCCCGATCTGCGTCCCGAGGATCGCAAGCTGTTCCATCGCCGCCGGGCGGTTGGTGTCGAGGCTGGCCATCAGCACCCGCTTGCCCTCGCGCTCGGTCAGGCGGCGGGCGAGTTTCGCGGTGGTGGTGGTCTTGCCCGAGCCTTGCAGGCCCACCATCAGGATCGGCGCGGGCGGGTTGTCGATCTTGAGCTTGCCGGGGTCGGTGTCGCCCGACAGCACATGGATCAGCTCGTCATGGACGATCTTGACGACCTGCTGGCCCGGGGTGATGGATTTCGTCACCGCCTGCCCGGTGGCCTTGTCCTGCACCCGCTTGATGAAGTCGCGCGCCACGGGCAGGGAAACGTCGGCCTCCAGCAGCGCCACCCGCACCTCGCGCAGGGCGGTGGCCACGTCGGCATCGGTCAGCGCACCCTGTCTGGTCAGCCGGTCGAACACGCCGCCAAGGCGTTCGGACAGGTTCTCGAACATCGCGTGGCCTCCTTCTGCCGTGCCCACCGACCCCATATGGGGGCCGCCCTAATGCCGATCACACCCGTGGGCGAATCATCGCTGACGGGTGGCGATCCCCGCAACGCGGCGGGGACCGGAAGGTGTGACGCCTCCGGGTATCGGGGGTGCGGATATTGGGGATGGGGGACGGAGTCAAGAAAAAGCGTACGGGCGAAAGCGTGCGGCAGTTTGCCGGAACAGGTTCCGGCAAGCCTCCGGCGGGGCGCGGCCGGGCAAGGGGCCCGGCCGCGCATTTCGCGTTTGCACAGGGATGGCAGGTTCAGGCGGCCAGTGCCTCGACCTGCTCCCCGGCCCGGTTCATGGCGCCTTCGCGGTCGAACAGGATGGCGTCGGCGGCGACGAACCGCACATCGGTGATGCCGAAGAAGCCCAGCATGTGGCGCACCCAGCCCGAGGCGAAATCCACCTCGCTGCCCAGTCTGGTGCCGTCCGAGGACAGCGCGATGATGGCGCGCTTGCCCTTGATCAGCCCTTCGGGACCGGCTTCGGTATAGCGGAACGTCAGGCCGTTGCGGGCGAGGTGGTCGAACCACGACTTCAGTTGCGCGGGCACGCCGAAGTTGTAGATCGGCAGGCCGATCACCAGCACGTCGGCGGCCTGCACCTCGGCCAGCAGGGTGTCGGCAAGGGCGAGGGCCTCATGCTGGCCGGGATCGCGGTCGGCCTCGGGGGTGAAGGCGGCGCCGATCCAGCCGCCATCGATCAGCGGCATCCCGGCCGAGATGTCGCGGGTGGTGACGGTGGCCCCGCCCTGGGCGGTCAGCCGGGCGGTTATGCGGTCCAGCAGTCCGGCGGAAACCGAGTTCTCGCCCTTGATGGAGGTGTCGATGCGCAGGATATGGGTCATGGGTCGGTCCTGTTGATTGCGGGGGGCGGATGTGTCCGCCGTCAACCGATCAGATCGCCCTCCCGGACCGTCAGGAAAACCGCCGCCCGCGCACCGGGGCTGTGCAATGATGCACAGGGGGGCCTTTCCAATCCCTGACAAACCCTTAATGCCGCCGCCCAACCCATTGATCATGAATCATTCTCACATATCTCGCGCCTGGGACAGGGTGGCCCGCCTACGCCAGATACCCCCGGAACGCCTCGATCACCTTCGCGTAGACCTCGCGTTTGAACGGCACGATGCTGGCCAGCATCTCGTCGGGGCCGATCCAGCGCCAGCGCGAGAATTCCGGGTGGTCGGTGTCGATGCGGATCAGCGCGTCGTCGCCGGTGAAGCGATAGAGATACCACTTCTGCTTCTGCCCCCGGTAGCGCCCCTTCCAGACCTTGCCCATCAGTTCGGGCGGCAGGTCGTAGACCAGCCAGTCCGGCGCCTTGGCCAGGAACTCCACCGCCTCGGGCGGCACGCCGGTTTCTTCGCGCAATTCGCGCAGGGCGGCGGCGCGGGGCTTCTCGCCCGGGTCGATCCCGCCCTGCGGCATCTGCCAGGCGGGGGCGGCGGTGTCGCGGCGCTGCCCGGCGAAGATCAGCCCCCGGGGGTTGATCAGCACCACGCCGACGCAGGGCCGGTAGGGCAGGTCTCCGGCCTCCATCCCCGTCACTGCTGCGCCGGCAGCGCGATGGCCGACAGCCCGCGCAGGATGTCGATGGCATAGGCAAGCTGGTAGTCTTCTTCCCGCAGCCGGGCCGAGGCTTCGGCGCGTTCGGTCTCCTCCTCCATCAGGCGGCGCTCGTCCTCGGTCATCGCCTCGTTCGACAGGCTGCCGCGCAGTTCGGCCTCGGACCGGCCGCGGGAGAGGGGGCCATTGTCTTCGGCCTCGGCGGCGCGGCGCGGCGGCTGTTGCACGATGATGTCGGGCGTGACGCCCAGCGCCTGGATCGAGCGGCCGGAGGGCGTGTAGTAGCGCGAGGTGGTCAGCCGCATCGCCCCGTCGCCCCTGAGCGGGATCACCGACTGGACCGAGCCCTTGCCGAAGGTCTTGGTGCCGACGACGATGGCCCGGCGGTGGTCCTGAAGCGCGCCCGCGACGATCTCGGAGGCCGAGGCCGAGCCGCCGTTCACCAGCACGACGATGGGCTTGCCTTCGGCCAGATCGCCGGGCCGCGCGTTGAAACGTTCGCCGTCGCCCGGATTGCGGCCACGGGTCGAGACGACCTCGCCCTGTTCGAGGAAAGCGTCCGACACCCGGATCGCCTGCGTCAGCAGCCCGCCGGGGTTGTTGCGCAGGTCGAGGACAAAGCCGTTGATGCTGTCCAGCCCGCCCGCCTCCTCGATGGCCTCGTTCAGGCTTGCCTCAAGGTTCGGATAGGTCTGGTCGTTGAAGGTGGTGACGCGCAGCACCACGGTATCGCCCTCGACCCGGGTGCGCACGGCGGTCAGCTTGATCGTGTCGCGGATGATCGACACGTCGAAGGGTTCGGGTTCGGTCTCGCGCACGACGGTGATGACGATCTCGGAGCCGACCGGGCCGCGCATCATCTCGACCGCCTGGTCGAGCGTGAGGCCCAGCACCGATTCGCCGTCCACATGGGTGATGAAGTCGCCCGCCTCGATCCCGGCCGCATCGGCCGGGGTGTCGTCGATCGGCGAGACCACCTTGACGAAACCGTCTTCCTGCGTGACCTCGATCCCGAGGCCGCCGAACTCGCCCCTTGTCTGCACCTGCATGTCGTCGAACGCCTTGGGCGGCAGGTAGGCGGAATGCGGGTCGAGCGAGGTCAGCATCCCGTTGATCGCCGCCTCGATCAGGTCGGCGGGCTCCACCTCTTCGACATATTGGGCGCGGATGCGTTCGAATATGTCGCCGAACAGGTCGAGCTGCTGGTAGACCGAGGCGTTCCGCGCCGTCTCCTGCGCGATCAGCGGCCCCGCCACCTGTGTCGCGATCAGTGCCCCGGCCACGGTGCCGCCCAGCGCGGCCATCACGAATTTCCTCATGGTCCCGTCCTATTCCCCGCCCTGTTCCCGCGTTCCGGCGAACCACCCTGAAGGGTCCACCGGCTCCGCACCCTGTCTGATCTCGATATAAAGCGTTTCCGAGCCGCTCGCGCCAGTCCCGTTTCGCAGATCGTCCCAGAACTCTTGCGCGCCCGGCTCCACGCCGCCCATCAGACCGAGGGGCGCGCCCCGCGCGACCACCTCTCCGACCTCACCGTAAACCGTCCCGAGCCCGGCCAGAACCAGAAGATAGCCCGCGCCGGGTTCGAGTATCATCACATTTCCGTAGTCGAGCAGCGGGCCGCGATAGCGGATCGTGCCCGCCCAGGGCGCGCTGACCAGCGCATGGGGCCGGGTGGCGATCACCAGGCCGGGGCGGTGGATGCCCGCGGCGTCGGCTTCGCCCGCGCGGCGCAGCAGGGTGCCGAACACCGGCAGCGGCAGCCGCCCCTGCGCGCCCTCGAAGTCCAGCACGCTGTCGTCGCCCAGCGCCGCGTCGAGATCGGGGCGCAGCGCGAAGGTCAGGGTGTCGAGCGTGTCGACATCCTCGACCAGCGCGCGCAGGGTCTCGGGGTCGTCGATGAAGCGGCGCGGCAGTTCGCCCCGGTCGGCGATGGCCTGCGACAGCGCGGTGCGGGCCAGCTGCGCGGCGGTAAGCCCGCGTTCCAGCGCCGCCGCCGCCGCCGCCTGGCTTTCGCGCAACGCCGCGACCTCCTGCAACTCGGCACGCAGCGTGTCGGCCTCGGCCTGGAGCGCGGGGGTGACCTCGGCCAGCATCATCCCCGACCGCGCGGTGCCCAGCGGTCCGGTGGGGTGCAACAGCAGCAGCGGCCCCGGATCGGCCCTGATCCCCGAAAGCACGCCCAGAAGCTGCGACACCCGCTCGCTCCGCGCCTCGAAGCGCATGGTCAGCGCGGTTTCGCGAATCGTCGCCTGCCGCAGCGCGTCGCGCAGCGCGGCCATGCCCTCCTCGTAGGCGAGGATGGTGCGGCTGAGCGCGGCCACCTGATCGCGGCCGCCGGTGGCGGATTCGAGCGCGGCGATGGCCCCGGCCAGCGCCCCGGCGGCGGCGCGGGCGCGTTCCGCCGGGCCGCCTTCGTCCGCCCGTCCGCCGGTCGCGAGCGCGGCAGTCAGGCAAAGGGCGAGGGCGGCGCGGCGGATCATCGCTCGATCAGGCTCCGGCCAATCAGACTCTGGCCGGTCATCTCGGGCGGCTGCGGCAGGCCCATCAGGGCAAGGATCGTCGGCGCGATATCGGCAAGCCGCCCGTCGCGCAGCCGCGCGCCTGCCGGGCCGCCGATCAGCGCCACCGGCACCGGGTTCGTCGTATGCGCGGTATGCGGCCCGCCGGTGGCCGGGTCGGTCATCATCTCGCAGTTGCCGTGGTCGGCGGTCAGCAGCATCGCCCCCCCGGCGGCCTCCAGCGCGGGCAGGACGCGGGCAAGGCCCCGGTCCACCGCCTCGCAGGCGGCGATGGCGGCGGGCAGGCTGCCGGTATGGCCCACCATGTCGGGATTGGCGTAGTTGACCACGATCAGGTCGTAGCCCGCGCCGATCGCCGCCACCAGCCGGTCGGTCACCTCACCGGCCGCCATTTCCGGTTGCAGATCGTAGGTCGCGACCTTGGGCGAAGGGGCCATATGGCGGTCCTCGCCGTCCTCCGGCGCCTCGCGGCCACCATTGAGGAAGAAGGTGACATGGGGGTATTTCTCGGTCTCGGCCAGTCGGAACTGCCGCAGCCCGTGCGCCGCGACCCATGCGCCCAGCGTGTTGACGATGGTCTGTTTGGGAAAGACGGCGGTCATGAAGCGGTCGTGCTCGGTGGAATAGTCCACCATGCCCAAGAGCGCCGCCCATTGCGGCCGGGGGCCGGTGGCGAAGGCGTCGAAGCCGGGCTGGCCGAGCGCCAGCAGGATCTCTCGCGCACGGTCGGCGCGGAAGTTGAGACAGAAGAAACCGTCGCCGTCCTTCGCGCCTTCGTAGCCCGCGATCACCGTGGGCTGGATGAACTCGTCGGTCTCGCCGCGCTGGCTGGCGGCATCGACGGCGCGGGCCGGGTCGATGGCGCGCAGGCCCCCGGCCCGGACCATGGCGGCGAAGGCGCGCTCGACCCTGTCCCAGCGGTGGTCGCGGTCCATCGCCCAGTAGCGGCCGATCACGGTGGCGATGGTCGCGCCTTCGGGCAGGCCCTCGGCCAGTTCGCGGATGAAGGTGATGGCCGAGGTCGGCGCCACGTCGCGCCCGTCGGTGATGGCGTGGATCGCGACCGGCACGCCCGCCGCCGCGACCGCCCGGGCGGCGGCAAGGACATGCTGGATGTGGCCGTGGACGCCGCCGTCCGAGACCACGCCCATCAGATGCGCGGTGCCGCCCGAAGCTTGCAGGGCCGCGATGAAATCCCCCAGCGCCGGGTTTGCGGCGAAGCTGCCGTCCTCGATCGCGAGGTCGATCTGGCCGAGATCCATCGCCACCACCCGGCCCGCGCCGATATTGGTGTGCCCGACCTCGGAATTGCCCATCTGGCCGCTGGGCAGGCCCACGTCGGGGCCATGGGTGACCAGCCGCGCCGTGGGGCAGGTCGCCATCACCCGGTCGAAGGCCGGGGTCGCGGCCAGCGCCGGGGCGTTGGCGCTGCGGTCTGCCGACAGGCCCCAGCCGTCGAGGATGCACAGGACGACGGGGCGCGGGTGTGTCGGGGTCATCGGGGCCTCGTCTGCTCGGATGCGCCCGGTTCTATGCCGTGGGGCGCGCGGAGGCAACGGGGGGTGCGGCAACAGGCCATGACACAGACACGACAGAGGGCAGCGGCCGACCGCGGGGGGCCGCTGCACCGATTGTGATTGGCAGTTTATGGCGCCGGATACCCCTTGCTCAGGGCATGTCGCAACGTTGCAGGAGCGGCCGCCCGGGAGGCGGTCGGCCGCTGCCCGGCGGCGCTGGCGCGCCTTGATTCCGGGCAAGGGAGCCTACAACCCCGCCGCGAACTCCGCGATCTCCCGCGCGAAGCGTTCCGGCTCCTCCAGATGCGGGCTGTGGCCCGAGTGCTCGAAGCACAGCATACGGGCGTCGGGAGCCTCGCGCGCCAGCCATGCGGCGGTTTCCGGCGGGTAGAGTCGGCTTTGCGCGCCGTGGATCGCCAGCATCGGCACCGGCAGCCTGCGCACCGCCTCGCGCATATCGGCCTCGATCAGCGAGGCCCAGATTCCGGCCATCACCGCCGCGTCATTGGCCAGGATCCGCGCCTCCGCCTCGGCCCGCGTCATGCCGGGCGCGTCGCCGCCCCCGGCGAACATCCCCCCGGCGATCATCGCCGCCGCCTGCGGCCAGCAGTCGCGGAACCAGCCGACCTTGGCGCGCGCGCCCCCGGCACCCTGCCGCATCAGGCCCAAGGACCAATCCGGCCCGTTCAGCACCCAGGGACTCATGTCGAGGCTGACCATGCCCGCGACCCGCGCGTGCCCGAAGCGTTCCAGATAGCGCCAGGCCACCGTCGCCCCCATCGACCAGCCGACCAGCAGCACATCCCGCAGGTCGCTGTCGTCGAGCAGCGCCGCCACCGCCTCGGCGGAACGCTCGATCCCCGCCGGGCAGCCGCGCGCCGCGCCGTGGCCGGGTAGATCCGGCGCATGGCAGGCGAAGCCCTCGCCCAGCCGTGCCGCCGCGTCGGCGAACACGTCCCCCGCCATCGTCCAGCCGTGGAGGAAGACAACCGGCCGCACCGTCAAGCCCGGCCCCGGAGCCGCCCGACGACTCCCGTGGGGAAGAAGTAGACCGAGAGGATGAACAGCACGCCGAGCCACAACAGCCAGCGTTCCGGGCTGAGCAGGTCGGGGATCAGCGGCAGGCCGGACGTCGCCTCGGACGCCCGGCCCATCAGGTTCTGGAGGTAGTTCTGCGCCAGAATGACCAGCGTTGCCCCGATCACCGCGCCGTAGATCGTGCCCATGCCGCCGATCACCACCATCAGCAGGATGTCGATCATGATTTCCAGGGACAGGGTGGTGCCCGGCCCGACATAGCGCAGCCAGATCGCGAACAGCGCCCCCGCCAGCGCCGCCACCGCCGCCGACAGGCAGGTGGCCACGGTGCGGTAGAACACCACGCGGTAGCCCACCGCCTCGGCCCGGAAGGCGTTCTCGCGGATCGCCTGCAACACCCGGCCGAAGGGGGAGTTCACCACCCGCAGCAGCATCAGGAACAGCGCGAGACTGGCGAAGAACACCAGATAATAGTTGAGGATGCGCCCGGTGATGCGGGTGCCCAGCACAGGTTCCTCGAAGGGGCGGTAGGCGGGGGTGAGTTCGCGCGGGATCTGGATGTTCATCCCGTCCTCGCCGCCGGTCAGCCACGAAAGCTGCGACACCAGCACGGCCACCGCCGAAGCCACCGCGAGGGTGATCATGGCGAAGAAGATCGCCCGCACCCGCAAGCTGAACAGCGCGATCACGAAGGCGAGCACGACGGAAATCCCGGTCCCGGCCAGCGTCCCCAAGGCCAGCGCGTCCCAGCCCCGGCCCAGATGCACCGTGGCCAGCGCCACCCCGTAGGCGCCGAGACCGAAGAACATGGTATGGGCGAAGCTGACGATCCCGCCGTAGCCCAGGAGCAGGTCGTAGCTCGCCACCAGCACGATGAAGATGCAGATGCGCGCCGCGGTCTCCAGCGCCCGCGAGCCGGGGAAGATGAACGGCGCGAAGGCCAGCGCGAACAGCGCCATCAACAGGATCGCCCCGAGGATCGCCGAACGCGGCCCGTCGCCGGAAAGGAACAGCCTGACCATCATTTCACCTTGATCACGGGCATCATGCCCTGCGGTCGCCACATCAGGATCGCCACCATCAGCCCGATGTTCGACACCAGCGCCAGCTTGGGTTCCAGAAAGGCGGTGTAGTTCTGCAACAGGCCCACCAGCAGCGCGCCGATGAAGGCCCCCTCGACCGAGCCGAGCCCGCCGATGATGACGACGATGAAGACGAGGATCATGATCTCGTTGCCCATATGGGCGGTGATCATCTCCTGATAGAGCGCCCACATCACGCCACCCAGCCCCGCCAGCGCCGATCCGGCGACGAACACGCCGACGAACACCAGCCGCAGCCGGTAGCCCAGCGCCTGCACCATCTCGCCGTTTTCCACGCCCGCCCGGACGATCAGCCCGACCTTGGTGCTGCGCAGCACCCAGCGGATCGCCAGGAACACCGCAAGGCCGAAGCCCACGGCGACCAGCCGATATTTCTCCAAGGCCGCGCCGGCGAAGGTGACCGCGCCCTTGAACGCCTCGGGCCGGGCGATGAAGATCTCGTGCGGGCCCCAGATCACGTAGATCATCTGTTCGGCGACGATCAGCCCACCCATGGTCACGAGGATCTGCTTGAGGTGCGCGCCGTAGACCGGCCGGACGATCACCCGCTCGAAGGCCCATCCCAGCCCGCCGGTGACCAGCATCGCCCCGATCACCGCGGCAATGAGCGCCAGCAGGTTGAGCATCAAGGACGGTGCGCCGGTGAGCGAAGACAGCATCAGCAGCACCGAGACCCCGACGAAGGCCCCGAAGGAGATGAAGGCCCCGTGGCCGAAGTTGATCACATCCATCAGACCGAAGATCAGCGTCATGCCCGAGGCGATGACGAAGATCATCATCCCCATGGCGAGGCCGGAGACGGTCAGCGTCAGCCAGGACGACTGATAGGGGATCAGGAGCCAGCCCAGCAGCACCAGCGCGGGCACCAGAAGCGCGGGCAGCCAGGGTTCCAGCCGCACCATCAGCGGCAGCCGGGTCATGGTCGGGGTATGGTCGGGGGCCGCGGTCATCGGGCGGTCTCCATGCTCAGGCCCATCAGGCGTTCCTGAAGGGCGGGGTCGGCGGCCAGTTCCGCCATGGCGCCGGCCCAGGTGATGCGGCCGTCGTCCATCACCGCCACCCGGTCACCGAGCGCGCGGGCAAGGGCGAAGTTCTGTTCCACCATCAGGATGGTCGCGCCCGCCGCCTTGAGTTCCCGCAGCGCGCGGGCCAGCGTCGAGACGATGGCGGGGGCGAGGCCCTTCGAGGGTTCGTCGATCAGGTAGAGCGCGCGTTCCTCGACCATCGCCCGCGCAGTCGCCAGCATCTGCTTCTGCCCACCGGAGAGGTTGCCCGCGGGCATCTTCCAGAAGGTGCGCAAGGGCGGGAACACGCCCAGCAGCCAGTCGAGCCTTTCGCGGTCGAACGGGCCGGAGGCGGCGGCGAGGATCATGTTCTCCTCGACCGTCAGGTTGGCGAAGATGCCCATGTCCTCGGGCACGATCGCCACGCCCTTGCGGGCGATCGCCGCCGGGGCCAGCCCGGCGATATCGGCGCCGTCGAGCAGGATGCGCCCCTCGCGCGGCTTCCACAGCCCCATGATGGTGCGCAGGGTGGTGGTCTTGCCCGCACCGTTGCGGCCCAGAAGCATGGTCACCTGCCCGCGCGGCACGGTCAGATCGACCCCGTGCAGGATGTGATACTGGGCGATGTCGGTCTTCACGCCCTCAAGCGTCAGGAACGGGTCAGGCATCAACGGGTCAGGCATCGGCGATTTCCTTGCCCATGTAGGCTTCCTGCACGATGGCCGAGGCCATGACCTCGGCGGGCGGGCCGTCCGCGACCAGCGCGCCGTTGTGCAGCACCACGATCCGGTCGGCGAGGGACCGGATCACGTCCATCTTGTGCTCGACCAGGAGCACGGTGGCGGCGGGGTCGGCCTTGATCTCGGCAATGAGGTCGAGGATCACCGGGGCCTCATCCACAGACATCCCCGCCGTGGGCTCGTCGAACATGAAGACCCTGGGTTCGAGCGCGATCATCAGCGCGACCTCCAGCTTGCGCTGGTCGCCATGCGACAGCGCCGAGACCGCCAGGTGCGCCTGCGGCCCCAGCCGCACCCGGTCCAGCACCGCCTCGGCCGCCTCGGTCAGGTCGCGATGCGAGGCCGCCACCGACCACAGGTTGAAGCCGCGCCCGCGCCGGGCCTGCACCACGAGGCGGACGTTCTCCAGCACCGAAAGGCCGGGGAACAGGTTCGTAAGCTGGAACGCCCGCCCCAACCCGCGCCGGGTGCGCGCGGCGACCGACAGCCGGGTGATGTCCTGGCCCTCCAGCAGGACGCTGCCCGCGCTGGCGGCGATCTGGCCCGAGATCAGGTTGAACCAGGTGGTCTTGCCGGCGCCGTTCGGGCCGACGATAGCGGTCAGTTCGCCGGGGCGGAAGGCACAGGTGACGCCATCAACCGCGACATGGCCGCCGAAGCGCACGGTCAGGCCGCGCGTTTCCAGCGAGGGTCCGGGTGTCATGGGGGGGTCCGTTTGCAAAGGGGGGGCGGACCAGCCGCCCCCGATTTCGGGTCACTGGTTGCGGATCGGGATATCCATGTCGTCGATGCCGATCTCGCGCACCAGATCGGGGATGCCCCATTCCACGCCATCCTCGACGCGGATCTTGAAGTGATACATCGCTTGCAGCGCCTGATGGTCGTCGGCGCGGAAGCGCATGGTGCCCTTCGGCGTCTCCCATTCCATGCCCTTCATGGTCTCGATCAGCGCCTCGGTGTCGGTGCCGCCCGCGCGCCGGATCGCCTCGACCGCCGCGAGGCCCGCCGACATGCCGCCCGCGGTGAAGAAGTCGGGGGGCGTGCCGAAGCGGGCGAAGTGCTGTTCCACCAGCCAGTCGTTTACCGGGTTCTGCGGGATTTCGTAGTAATAATAGGTCGCCCCCTCCATGCCGGGGAACTCCCTGTAAGCCTTCATCGCCTCAAGGATATTGCCGCCCGAGGCCAGTTCGATGCCGAAGCGCGACGGGTCCATCGACTGGATCCGGCTCAGCGGGCTGACGCCGCCCGCCCAGATCACGTAGATCTTCTTCTCGCCCTCGACATCGGCCATCGCGTTGAAGATGCGCTCGGCGAAGGGGGTGAAGTCGGTGGCGTCCATGGGGGCGTATTCCTCATGCACGATCTCGGCCGGGGTATTGGCCAGCGCGTCGCGGAACGCCGCCACCCCGTCACGGCCGAAGGCGTAGTCCTGCGCCAGCGTGGCGATCTTCACCCCCTCGCGGCCCAGCGCCACCGCGTTCGACACCGCATCCTGCGAGGAGTTGCGCCCGGTGCGGAAGATGTAGCGGTTCCACGCCTCGCCGGTGATGGAATCGGCAACGGCGGGTTCCACGATCAGGATGCGCTCGTATTCCTCGGCCACCGGCAGCATGGCCAGCGCCACGCCCGAGCCGATCGGCCCGATCGCCAGATGCGCGTCGTCGTCGCCGAAGGCTTCGGCCAGCAGGGCGCGGCCCACGTCGGGGCGAAGCTGGCTGTCCTTCTCGATCACCACGATCTTGCGGCCGTCGATCTCCATCGTGCCGTCCGTCGCGTATTCGAGCCCCATCATCAGCCCGTCATGCGACTGCTTGGCATAGGCTTCCAGCGCGCCGGTCTTGTCATAGACATGGGCGATGCGGATTTCCGCCACCGCCGGGGCCGCGAAAGCGGCAAACGCCGCCACGGCGGCGGCAAGGTTCAGTTTCATGCGATCCTCCCTGACAACATGACGTATGATTCATGTTTCAGGTATTGCTAATGCGAAAGCCGATTCGTGTCAACAACCGAGATTGCGCGACAGGGGCAGCGGCCGCTGCCCGGCAGCGCCGAGGGCCTTGTTCCGTGCGGGAGAACGGGGGGATCAGCCCCGCAGATATCCGATCAGCATCCGGGTCGAGCCGTCGCGGCCCTCCGGTTCCGGCGCGTCGGGGCCAAGCAGCGGCACCAGCGTCTCGGCCAGTTCCTTGCCCAGTTCCACCCCCCACTGGTCAAAGCTGTTGATGCCGAGGATCGCGCCCTCGACGAACACCCGGTGTTCGTAAAGCGCGACCAGCATCCCCAGCGTGGCCGGGGTGAGTTGCGGAATTGCGATGGTGACCGAAGGGCGGTTGCCCGGAAACACCCGGTGACGGGCCTGCCGTTCAAGCTCCGCCCCCTCATGACGCCCGGCAAGCATCGCCCGCGCCGTGTCGAGCGAACGCCCGCGCATCAGCGCCTCGGACTGGGCGAGGCAGTTCGCGACCAGAAGCCGGTGATGGTGGGCCAGCCCGGGTTCGTGCCCCCGCGCGGCGATCAGGAATTCGCAGGGGATCACCCGCGTGCCCTGATGCACAAGCTGCATGAAGGCGTGCTGGCCGTTGGTGCCGGGCTCGCCCCAGACCACCGGGCCGGAATTGCGGGACAGGGGCTTGCCGTCCATCGCCACGCCCTTGCCGTTACTCTCCATCTCAAGCTGCTGGAGATAGGCGGGAAGGCGGGCAAGGCGCTGGCCGTAGGGCAGCACCGCGCGGGTGGCATGGCCGCAGACCTGATTGTGCCACAGGCCGGTGAGTGCCAGCAGCACCGGCAGGTTTTCCGCGAAAGGCGCGGTGCGGAAATGCGCGTCCATCGCCGCGCCGCCCGCGCGGAAGGCGTCGAACCGTTCCGGCCCCACGGCCAGCATCAGCGCCAGCCCCACCGGACCCCAGACCGAATAACGCCCGCCCACATAATCGCCGAAGCCGAACACCCGCTCGGGCGGGATGCCCCATTCCGCCGCCCGTTCCACCGCCGAGGACACCGCGACCATCTGCGCCGACGGATCGGCCGCCCCCGCCGCCAGCCAGTCGCGCAGGGTGGCGGCGTTGGTCATGGTTTCCTGCGTGGTGAAGGTCTTGGAGACGATCACCATCAGCGTGGTTGCCGGGTTCAGCCCGCGCAGCGTGTCGGCGGCATGGGCACCGTCGATGTTCGACAGGAAATGGGTGCGCGGCCCGTCATGATACGGCGCCAGCGCCAGCGTGGCCATGGCCGGGCCAAGGTCCGAACCGCCGATGCCGATACTCACCACATCGGTGACCGGCCCGCCCGGCGCGCGGAACCTGCCCGCCCGGACCGCTTCGCAGAAACTGCGCATCCGGGCGAGGGTGGCCCCGGTCTCCCGCACCCACTCTGCCGGCACTTCAGGCCCCGCCAAGCCGCGCAGCAGCATATGCAGCACGGGGCGGTTTTCGGTTCTGTTGACCGGCTCGCCCGCGAACATGGCGTCGCGCAGGGGGCCGATCCCGGCGCTTTCCGCCAGCCGGATCAGCAGCGCCAGCGTGGCGGCATCGATGTTGGTCTTGGAGAAATCCAGCAACAACCGCCCCGATTCACCGCCCACGCAGGGCAGGCTTGCCGAGAACGCCCCGGTCCGGGCCGGATCGTCGAACAGCGACAGGATCGGCCGGTCCCTGACCTGTGCATGACGGGCGGCAAGTGCGGCCCAGAGGGTTTCGCTGTCCATTCCCGCTTATTCCGCCCAATGCACGGTCGCGTTGTCGAGCAGGGCGCGCACCGGGGCCTTTTCCGGCGGCAGGGTGGCGGCGCGTTCAAGCGCATCGCGCTTTTCGGGGCCGGTGATGAGGATATGGATATGCATCGCCGCCGCCAGCACCCGGGCGCTCAGGGTCAGCCGGGGTTCCGCCACGCCGGGCGCGTGCATCGGCAACACCACGGGCGCGTCGGCGGCAAGGGCCGCCGCCAGGTTGTCACCCCCCGGAAACAGCGAGGCGACATGCATGTCCCCGCCCATCCCCAAGAGCAGCACCGAGATCGGCAGATGCGGCGCAAGGCTTTCGGCCAGCCCCGCCACCGCATCCTGCGGCGCATCGGCGGCAAGGGAGAGCGGCACGAACCGCGCCGCCGCCGCCGGGCCGGTCAGCAGTCGGCCACGGATCAGCCGGGCGTTCGAACGCGGGTCATCCTCGGGCACCCGGCGTTCATCCCCCGGAAAGACCGCGACATTCGCCCAGTCGAGATCGACGCCCGAAAGCGTGTCGAACACCGGCCCCGGCGTGGTTCCCCCGGGCACGCAGAGCGAGGCCCGCCCCTCGCGGCGCAGGAAATCGGCCAGTTGCCCGGCGATCCGGTCGGCCAGCGACAGGAACATCAGTTCCCGGTCGGGATAGTCCTGAAGCTTCATTCGCGTATCTCCCGCCAGCGGCGGCCGTCGCGCTGCATGAGCGCAAGCGCCTCCTCGGGTCCGCTTGACCCCGCCGCATAGGGCCGGGGGGCCGCATCCCCGGCCCATCCGGCGATCGCCGGGTCGGTCCAGGCCCATGCCGCCTCTACCTCGTCGCCGCGCATGAACAGGGTCTGGTTGCCGCGGATCACGTCCATGATGAGCCGTTCATAGGCGTCGGGCATGTCGGAGCCGTCCTCGCCCAGCGCCTCGGCGAAGGACATATCCAGCGGCACCTGCACCAGCCGCATACCGCCGGGGCCGGGTTCCTTGATCATGACCATCAGGTTCATCCCCTCGTTCGGCTGGAGCCGGATCACCAGCACATTCTCGCGCCAGCCGGGCGCATCGTCAAAGATCGAATGCGGCGGCTCGCGGAAGGTCACGGCGACCTCGGACGCCCGCGCCGCCAGCCGCTTGCCGGTGCGCAGGTAGAACGGCGTGCCCTTCCAGCGCCAGTTCGAGACATGGACCTTGAGCGCGATGAAGCTTTCCGTGGCACTGTCTAGGTTGCCCGCATCTTCGCTGTAGCCGGGCAGGCCCGCGCCCGCAAGATACTGGCCCCGCACGATATCCCCCGGCGCGACCGGATCGAGCGCGCGGATCACCTTGAGCTTCTCGTCGCGCACCGCGTCGGGGTCGAAATGCCAGGGCGGCTCCATGGCGATCAGGCACAGAAGCTGCATCAGGTGGTTCTGCACCATGTCGCGCATCGCGCCCGCGGCGTCGTAATAGGCCGCGCGGCCGGCGATGCCCACGGTCTCGGCCACGGTGATCTGCACATGGTCCACATATTGCGCGTTCCACAGGGGTTCGAACAATATGTTGGCGAAACGCACCGCCATCAGGTTCTGCACCGTCTCCTTTCCCAGATAATGGTCGATGCGATAGATCTGGCTTTCGTCGAAATGCCGGGCAAGGGTGGCGTTCAGCCTGCGGGCGCTGTCCAGATCGTTGCCGAAGGGCTTTTCCACCACGATCCGGCTGTCGGCATCGGCGATGCCGTGACGCTGGAGCCGTTCGGCGATGTCGCCGAACAGGCCCGGCGCGACCGAAAAATAGAAGGCCCGGATCCGGCCCCCGGCCATCCTTGCCGCCAGTTCCTCCCAGCCCGCCTCGCCGCGCGCATCGACCGCCACATAGTCGAGCCGGTCGAGGAAGGCGGTCAGCGCCCCTTCCTCACGCTTGTCGGCGGGGACGAATTCGGCGATTGCCGCGGCGACGAAGGCACGAAAGCCCGCCACGCCCATGTCCGACCGCGCCGCGCCGATCAGCCGCGATTCGGGCGGCACCTGCCCGGCCCAGAACCGGCGGTAGAGACCGGGCAGGATCTTGCGCCGCGCCAGATCGCCGGTGGCACCGAACACCACCAGGTCGAACACATCGACCGGGATCACCCGCGAAACCATGGTCGCCGCCCCTGCTGCCGTCTGCATCCGTGCCTCCTTTGCCGCTGCCCGGTCTAGCATTGCCGGGGTGTGTGGTGTCCATCAAAAAAGCGGGCCGCCCGCAAGCCGTGCCGGAAGGGTGCCGGATGGAGCATACGGGTTGCGCGGCACAGGGCGGGGGGTGTCCCGGCCCGGGTCCAGCGCCTCACCGCTGCACAACCCCCTTGTCACCCCCCCGGAAACCCCGCAGGGGTGCGGTGCCCGGACGCACCCGGCATTGACCCGCCGCCGCAACGGGCCTAGCGTGGCGGAATGTTGGCCTTCGTCCCCAGACGCAGGTTCCGGATCACCGCCGGTTCGCTGCTGACGCGCACTCTGCCCCGGGCAGGGGCGTCTTTGCGCTGAACCTGCGGCCCGGGGCACCTTCCTTCCAGCGCCACCCCCCTTCCGCCCCGCCCGGCTTCTGCCGGGCTCCGCAATCCAAGGAACCGCCGATGACCAGAAAATCCGGCCCGCCGCGAGTGACGATAGACCAGACGCAACTCGAACCGCTCGAACGGCTGGCGCAGGGCGCGCTGGGCCGCAACCCCGATCTGGCCGACCGGCTGCTCGACGAACTGTCGCGGGCGCGTATCCTGCCACCCGGAAAGATGCCCGCCGATGTGATCTGCCTCGGCAACCGCGCCACCTTCCGCGACGAGACCACCGGCAAGGAACAGTCAGTGGTGCTGGTGCTGCCCGAACAGGCCGATATCGACACCGGCAAGGTGTCGGTGCTGACGCCCATCGGGGTGGCGCTGATCGGGTTGCAGGCGGGGGCGCGGTTCTCGTGGGAGACCCGCGGCGGTGAAACCCGCGAGTTGACCGTGGTGCGGGTCGAAGCGGTCGAGCCGGACTGACCCCGGCCGCAGGGGGCGCTGACGCTCCCCCTCCCACACATGCAGGGTGCGCTTCGGCGCACCCTCCCCGGGATCAGCGCCGTTTCAGCGCCGTTTCAGCGCGTCGAGCAGCGCGGCCCCCAGACTGCCGGTGGAGTCCGCCGGTTGCGCGGGTTTCGCGCCGCCACGCCCCTGCGGCTTGCCTGCGCCGCGCGGGGCGGTCTTGTCCTTGCCCGCCGGGCGTTCCGCCCCGCCCCCGTCCCGCCCGCCGTCACGGCGCATCGACAGGCCGATACGCTTGCGCGGGGCATCGACCTCGACCACCCGCACCTTCACCACGTCGCCCGCCTTCACCACCTCATGCGGGTCTTTCACGAAACGGTCGGCCAGCTGGCTGACATGCACCAGCCCGTCCTGATGCACGCCGATATCGACGAAGGCGCCGAAGGCGGCGACGTTGGTCACCACCCCTTCCAGCAGCATCCCCGGGCGCAGGTCGGCGATGGTCTCCACCCCTTCGGCAAAGCTGGCGGTGCGGAACTCGGGCCGCGGGTCACGGCCGGGTTTCTCCAGTTCCGACAGGATGTCGCGCACCGTGGGCAGGCCGAAGCGGTCGTCGGTGAACTCGGCCGCATCCAGCCCGCGCAGCGCGGATGGATCGGCCGCAAGCGCCCGCAGGTCGCGGCCGCAGGCGGCGGTGATGCGGCGGGCGAGGTCGTATGCTTCGGGATGGACGGCCGAGGCGTCGAGCGGCTCCGACCCGTCGCGGATGCGCAGGAAGCCCGCGCATTGCTCGAACGCCTTGGGGCCGAGGCGGGCGACCTTCAGCAGTTCCCGACGGCTGCGGAACGCGCCGTTCGCGTCGCGATGGGCGACGATGGCTTCGGCCAGCCCCGGGCCGATCCCGGCGACGCGGGCCAGCAGGGGCGCGGAGGCGGTGTTCACCTCGACCCCCACGGCGTTCACCGCATCTTCCACCACCCCGTCCAGCGCCCGGCCCAGCCGGTATTCGTTCACGTCATGCTGATACTGGCCGACGCCGATCGACTTCGGTTCGATCTTCACCAGTTCCGCCAGCGGATCCTGCAAGCGCCGGGCGATGGAGACCGCGCCGCGCAGGGACACGTCCAGCCCCGGAAACTCCGCCGCCGCCAGCGCCGAGGCGGAATAGACCGAGGCCCCGGCCTCGGACACCACCACCTTCATCGGCCGCTTGCCGGGCAGCAGCGCCAGCATCTCGGCCACCATCCGCTCGGTCTCGCGGCTGGCGGTGCCGTTGCCGATCGCGATCAGCTCGACCCCGTAGCGGCGGATCAGCGCGGCCAGTTCCGCCTGCGCACCGCGCAGATCGTTCTTCGGCTGGAACGGATAGACCGTGGCGGTGTCCAGGAGCTTGCCGGTGGCATCGACCACCGCGACCTTGACCCCGGTGCGGATGCCGGGATCGAGCCCCATGGTCGCCCGCCCGCCCGCGGGGGCGGCCAGCAGCAGATCACGCAGGTTGCGGGCGAAGACGCGGATCGCCTCCTCCTCGGCGCGTTCGCGCAGTTCCATCAACAGATCGACATTGAGCGACAGCCGCAGCTTGACCCGCCAGGCCCAGCCCGCGACCTCGGCCAGCCACAGGTCGCCCGGTGCGCTGCCCTGCACCCCGAGCGTGCCCCGCACCATCGCCTCGGCCCGGCCCTGACCGGGGGCGGCGTCGGCATCGACCTCGATATCCATCGACAGGATGCCTTCGTTGCGGCCACGGAACATGGCCAGCGCCCGGTGACCGGGCAGACCGGCCCAGGGCTCGGCATGGTCGAAATAGTCCGAGAACTTGGCGCCCTCGGCCTCCTTGCCGTCGATCACCCGTGCGGTGACGCGGGCGTTCCGGCGCAGGTGGTCGCGCAGACGGGCAAGCAGGTCGGCGTTCTCGGCCAGACCTTCGGCCAGAATGTCGCGCGCGCCGTCCAGCGCGGCCTTCACGTCCGGCACCGCCTCTGTGACGAAACCGGCGGCAAGGTCGGCCGGGGGCGTGGCGCGGTCGGCAAGGATCGCCTCGGCCAGCGGCGCAAGCCCGTTCTCCCGCGCGATCATCGCCCTGGTACGGCGCTTGGGCTTGTAGGGCAGGTAGATGTCTTCCAGCGCCGATTTGGTCTCGGCCGTGGCGATGGCGGTTTCCAGATCGGCGGTCAGCTTGCCCTGATCGCGGATCGAACCGAGGATGGTTTCCCGCCGCGCCTCCAGTTCCCGCAGGTAGGACAGCCGGTCGGCCAGCATCCGCAACTGGGTGTCGTCCAGCCCGCCGGTGGCCTCCTTGCGGTAGCGCGCGACGAAGGGCACCGTCGCACCCTCATCGAGCAGCGCGATGGCGGCGGCCGCCTGTTCGGGCCGGGCGGAAATGTCGCGGGCGATCAGCAGGGGGATGCGGCGGGCGGGATCGCTCGGGGCGGGCATCGTCGGGACTCCATCTCGTCGGTCCGGCCCCCCTACAGCATGGCGCGGCGGATGCAAAGCGGGGGCGCCGTCAGTCGATCCGCAGCAACAGCCCGGCCATCAGCCGGGCGCGTTCGGCAAGGCTTGCGACCTCGATATGTTCGTCCAGCGTATGCAGCCCCTTGCCGCGCATGCCGATGGAATCGAGCGTGGGGATGCCCATCGCGCCGGTGAAATTCCCGTCCGACCCGCCGCCCGCGCTGGATCCCGTCAACTCGAAGCCGATCTCCGCAGCGATCTCCTTTGCCAGACCGTAGAGTTCCATCGTGCCGGGCTGGTCCGGCTCCCACACCGGGCGGGTGACGCCGCGTTTCACCTCCAGCACCACCTCGCCGCCCACATCCCCCGCAAGCGCCAGCATCGCCTCGACCCCGCGGTCGAGATCCTGCTGGCGCTTGGCCATGCTCAGCACCTCGGCGGCGCATTCGGAAGCCACGCAGTTCACCCATTGCCCGGCGCGGATCACGCCCACGGAAAAGGTGCAGTCGGCGGTGGTCATCGCCTCGATCTCCAGCACCTTGCGGGCCATGGCGGCGATGGCCGGGCGCCCCTCGGACAGCGCCCATCCGGCGTGGCTGGGCCGTCCGGTGGTCTTCAGCTCGAACCGCGCGATGGCGTAGCGGCCGATCACCGCACCGCCGTCGGCGCAGGCGGGTTCCGGCACCAGCACGGCGCGGGACCGCGCCGCCTCGGTCTCGATCAGCCCGCGGGTCGAGGGGGTGCCGACCTCCTCGTCGGGGGTCAGCAGGAAGGTGACCGGCAGCGGGGTTTCCAGCCCGGCGCGGGCAAGCTGGCGCACCGCTTCCAGCGCGGCGTAGATACCGCCCTTCATATCCATGATGCCGGGGCCGTGGCAGATCCCGCCCTCGCGCCGGAACGGCAGTTTTTCCAGCGTGCCGACCGGATGCACCGTGTCGAGGTGCCCCGAAACCAGCACCCCGGGCCACCCCGCCTGCGCGTGCGGGAACCGGGCCCGGACCGAATCGCCGAAGCCCATCCGGCCGGGGATACGCTCGATCATGGCCCCGGCGGTGGCAAGGTCGTGGGCGGCAAGGTCCATCATCCGGTTGACCGCCGCAGCGTCATATGTCGGGCTTTCGCATTCGATCCAGGGCCGCAGCCCGTCAAGCATCGCGTCGGAATCGAAGGGCAGGTCGGGCAGGGTCATGCGGGCCTCCTGATGGTAGGATCGGGCGCAGCATAGCGGGCGGGGCGGGGCTGCGTCGAGCCGGTCTTCCGGCCCGCCCGGCTGCCCTTTCCGGGCACGGACCGGGCACGGGCTGCCCGGAGGATGCGAGCGAAAGCCGCATCTGCGCGGCGGGGATTTCGGTTGCACCCCGTGGGCGGGGCGTTAAAACGAGGCGTAACAGGGGGGCAGGATGCAGCAGGACGACGGCAAGGGATACCGGGCGGGCTCGTGGCGTTTCGCCCCCGCCCTCGTCTCACTGGCGGCGTTCCTGTGGTTCTGCGGCTTTCTCGGGCCGGACGGTGCGGGACAGGCGCTGGACTGGAGCATCGCCTGGATCCCCTCGATGGGGATCGAGCTCGCCTTCCGCATCGACGGGCTTGCGCTGGCCTTCGCGCTCTTGATCTGCGGGATCGGGGCGCTGGTGTTCCTTTATGCCGCCGAATATTTCCGCACCGACACCCGGGTGCGGTCGCTGCTGATCCTGCTTGTGCTGTTCGCGGTCTCGATGCTGGGGCTGGTGCTGGCCGACGACCTCATGACCCTGTTCGTGTTCTGGGAGGCGACGACCATCGCCTCCTTCCTGCTGGTGGGGTTCGATCACGAAAAGCCCCATGCGAGGCGATGCGCGCTTCAGGCGCTGCTTGTCACCGGCATCGGCGGGCTGGCGCTGCTGGCCGGGCTGGTGCTGATGGCGGGCGCGACCGGCAACTGGCGGCTGTCGGAACTCGTCGCCTCGGGCGACATGCTGCGCGACCATGCGCTTTATCCGGCGATCTTCATCCTTGTCGTGCTGGGGGCCTTCACCAAGTCGGCGCAGTTCCCGTTCCACTTCTGGCTTCCCGGCGCGATGGCGGCGCCGACGCCGGTTTCGGCCTATCTCCATTCCGCGACCATGGTGAAGGCCGGGGTCTATCTGCTGGCCCGGCTTGCGCCCGCGCTGGGCGGCACGGATGCGTGGTTCTGGACACTTTCCCTGTTCGGCGGGGCCACCATGCTGCTGGGCGCGGTCTGGGCGCTGCGACAGACCGACCTCAAGCTGCTGATGGCGCATACCACGGTCATGGCGCTTGGCCTTCTGGTGCTGCTGCTGGGTCTCGGCAGCGCGGCGGCGGTGACGGCGGCGATGGCCTTCCTGATCGTCCACGCACTTTACAAGGCGTCGCTGTTCCTCGGGGTCGGGCTGATCGACAAGGGGGCGGGCACGCGGGAATATCCCCTGCTTGGCGGGCTTTTGCGCGTGATGCCGATGAGCGCGGCGGCAATCGGGCTGGCGGCACTGTCGATGGCGGGCATACCGCCCTTCATCGGGTTCATCGGCAAGGAACTGATCTATGCCTCGGCCGGGGGCATCGCTGTCGTGGCGCTGCTTCTGGCCAACGCGCTGATGGTCGTGGCGGCCGGGGCGGTGGCACTGCGGCCCTTCCTCGGCGCGCGGGTGCGGGCGGCGAAAGCCCCCGCCGATCCCGGCTGGGGGCTGTGGCTGGGGCCGATGGTGCTTGCGGTGCTGGGGCTCTTGTCCGGCCTGTTCGCCGGAGTGCTGGAGCACTACCTCGTCGCGCCGATGATCCGCTCGGCCGGGCATGAGTTCGAGGGACACCTGGTGCTGTGGCACGGGTTCAACACGGCGCTGGCGCTCGGGGTACTGACATGGGTGCTGGGGGCGCTGCTGTTCCTGCGGCTCGACCGGCTGCGGCTGGCGCTGGACCGGGCCGCGCAGCGGCTGCCGCGCACCGAAGGCTGGTATGACGGGATGATGGAGGGGCTGGTGCGCATCGCCCGCCTCCAGACCGGCGTGATCCAGAGCGGGCGGATGACCCGCTACCTGCGGGTGTCGTTCATCACGCTTGCCGCGCTGATCTGGGGGGCGATCCTGCTTGGACAGGGGGCATGGCCCGACGCGCTGCCGCGCCTGTCGCTGATCGAGGTCGTGATCCTCGGGATCATCATGGCATCGGCCATTGCCGTCGTCCGCACCGGATCGCGGCTTGCCGCCATCACCGCGCTGGGCGGGGTGGGCGCCGGAGTGGCGATGATCTTTGTCCTTTACGGCGCGATCGACGTGGCCATGACCCAGCTTTTCGTCGAGATCCTCGTGGTGGTCTTCGTCGCCATCGTCATGGTGCGGCTGCCCTCGGCCGGGCGGGTGCGGTTCCGGCCCGGAAATGCCGTGGTCGCCACGGTGCTGGGGCTGGGTGTCACCGCGGTCATGCTTGCCGTGCTGGGAACCGGCATGGACCGGCGGCTTACCGACTTTTTCGAGGCCGCAAGCTATCCCGAAGCCTTCGGCCGCAACATCGTCAACGTGATCCTTGTCGATTTCCGCGGCTTCGACACGCTGGGCGAGATCACCGTGGTGGTCATCGCCGGGATCGCCGCCGTGGCGGCGCTGCGGGCCGGGCGGGAGGTGCGGAAGTGAACTCGATCATCCTGACCACCTGCACAAGGGCGCTGATGCCGGTCATCCTGGCCATGGCGGTGTTCATCCTGCTGCGCGGCCATAACGAACCGGGCGGCGGCTTCATCGGCGGGCTGCTGGCGGCGGTCGCCTTCGCGCTGATCGAAAAGTCGCAAGGAGTCGAGGCCGCACGCAAGGCGCTGCGCTTCCAGCCGCTGAGCATCGCCGCCTCCGGCCTTGCCTGCTCCGCCGTCTCGGGCCTTTGGGGCGGGCTGGTGGAGGGTGCCTTTCTCAAGGGCGTCTGGCCGTTCTATGGCCCGCTGCCCGAAGGCGGCACCGGCGGCTGGCCGGTGGGCTCGATCCTTCTGTTCGATCTCGGCGTCTGCCTTGTGGTGCTGGGCGGCATCACCGGCATCCTGTTCGCGCTGGAAGAGGCGATCGAGGACGAGGTGGAAAACACCGCCACCGACGGTGGAGAGGGCTGAGCATGGAGATCATGATCGCCGTCACCGTCGGATTGCTTGTGGCCTGTGGCGCCTATCTGATGATGGCGGGGCGGCTGCTGCCCTATATCTTCGGGCTGGTGCTGCTGAGCAACGCAGGCAATCTGGTGATCTTCGGTTCGGGACGGCTGACCTATGCCCGGCCGCCGCTGGTGCCCGAAGGCAGCCCCGCGCCCGAAGGGCTGGTCGCCAACGCCCTGCCACAGGCGCTGATCCTGACCGCCATCGTGATCGGCTTCGGGCTGATGAGCTTTGCCCTCGCGCTGGCGTTCCGGAGCTGGCAGGAGATGCGCACCACAAGGATGGACGATATGCGGCTGGCCGAACCACCCGAGGATGGCATCTGATGCTGCTGGTCTGGCCGGTCGTCATTCCCATGCTTACCGCCATCGCCGCGCAGCTGGCATGGCGGTCGCCCCGGGTGCAGCAATGGATTTCCCTGACCGGCGCGGTGCTGCTGCTGGCCGCCGGGGTCGTGCTGACGGTGGCCGTGCTGCGCGACGGGCCGCAGGCGGCGCAGATGGGCGGCTGGCCCGCGCCCTTCGGCATCACCATGGTCGCGGACATCCTTTCCGCCGCGATGGTGCTGATCACCGGGATCATCACCGTGGCGGTGGTGGTCTACGGCTTCCACGACATCACCGAGACGGCGGCGCGAAACGGCCAGCACGCGCTGACCCATGCGCTGCTGATCGGAGTCTGCGGCGCCTTCCTGACCGGCGACATCTTCAACATGTATGTCTGGTTCGAGGTGATGCTGATCGCCTCCTTCGGGCTGCTGGTCGTGGGCGGCCGCAGGGCGCAGATCGACGGGGCGCTGAAATATGTCGGGCTCAATCTGGTGGCGACGCTGTGCTTCCTGACCGGGGTCGGGCTGCTTTACGGCGCCACGGGCACGCTGAACATGGCCGACCTGCATCTGGTGCTTGCCGACCGGATGGGCGAAACGGCGGTGCTGGGGGCGGCGGCGCTCCTGCTGTTCGCCTTTGCCGCCAAGGCGGCGCTGTTTCCGGTGTTCTTCTGGCTGCCCGCCGCCTACCCCTCGCTTTCGGTCACCTCCTCGGCGCTGTTCTCGGGGCTGCTGACCAAGGTGGGGGTCTATGCGCTGATCCGGGTGTTCACGCTGGTGTTCGACGGTTCCGACCCGGCGATCCAGCCGGTGCTGATCTGGGGCGCGGCGATCACCATGGTGGTGGGCGTCCTCGGCGCGGCGGCACAGATGGAGGTGCGGCGCATCCTGTCGTTCCACATCATCAGCCAGATCGGCTACATGATCCTCGGCCTTGCGATCCATACCGCGCTGGGGCTGCTGGGGGCGATCTTCTACCTGTTCCACCACATCGTGGTAAAGGCCAACCTGTTCCTGATCGCCGGGGTGATCGGCCGTCAGGCCGGGTCCGAAGACCTGCGCGAGATCGGCGGGCTGTGGCGGCGGAAACCGTGGCTGGGCGTGGTGTTCCTGATCCCGGCGCTGTCGCTGGCGGGGGTGCCGCCCCTGTCCGGGTTCTGGGCCAAGCTGCTGATCCTTCAGGCCAGCCTTGAGGAAAACCGCTGGGTGATCGCCTTCATCGTGCTGCTGGTGGGGATCCTCACGCTTTATTCGATGACCAAGATCTGGCTGGAAGCGTTCTGGAAGTCGCATCCCGGGGACGATCCCGCGCCGGTCCGGGTGGGCTGGACCGCGCTGGTCCCGATCCTGTCGCTGGCCGCGATGACGCTGATCATCGGTTTTCATGCCGAACCCTTCGTGACCGCGGCCATGGCGGCGACGGAACAGATCCTCGACCCGGCGGCCTATCTGGCGGCGGTCGAGGCGCTGGGCCTTCATGCGGGGGCAGACGGGGCGGGCACGGGGCTGCAGGTGGTAGGGGCCGCGCCATGAGCATTCTGCGCCGCATCCCCGCCGGGTTCATGCTGTTCGGCTGGCTGATCCTCGATATCGCGCTGTCCAGCATCTCGGTGGCAAAGGTGGTGCTTGGCCCGCGCGCGCTGGTGCGGCCCCGGTTCGTGACCGTGGCGCTTGCCTCGCACAGCCCGGCCGAGATCACGATGGTCGCCAACTATATCACCCTGACGCCGGGCACGTTGACGGTCGATGCCGTGTATGACCCGTCGATTGACGCCCCGGTGCTGCTTGTCCATGATCTGACCGGCGGCGATGACAGCGAGGGCACCCGTGCCGGGGTGCTGGATGAAATCGAACCGCGGGTGCTGAGGATGACGCGATGACGCCGATCGCAACCGAAGTGGGCGGGGTACTGGGCGTTGCCATCGGGATCGCTGCCCTGATGCTGCTGGTGTCGCTGGTGGCGACGGTCTGGCGGCTGCTGCGCGGGCCGACGGGCGTTGACCGGGTGATCGCCGCCGACCTGCTTGCGGTGCATCTGATCGTGCTGCTGGTGGTGTTTTCGCTGGCCAGCGGGGTGCGCGCCTATATCTATGTCGCCATCGCGCTGGCGCTGATCGCCTTTCTTTCGACCGTGGCCTTCGCCCGCTACATCGAACGCGCGCACGGGGGGCCCCATGCTTGACTGGATCGCCGCACTCTTCCTGCTTGCCGGGGCCGGGTTCTGCCTTGTCGCCGGGATCGGCATCCTGCGGATGCCCGATGTGTTCAGCCGGATGCACGCCGCCACCAAGGCGGGAACGATGGGGCTGTTGCTGATCTGCATCGCGATGATGATCAAGGCCGAACGCCCGGTCGAACTGATCGAACCGCTGTTCGTTGTCCTGTTCATGCTCGCCACCGCCCCGGTCGCGGCCCATCTTCTCGGCCGCGCCGCGCTGCATACCCGCGTTCCGCTCGACCCCGCGACCACGGCGGACAAGGGGGCGGAAGCCTTCGCCAGCGCGCCGGAGCGGAAGCACGGCTGAGGCCGGTTCTCGACATTCCCACGCGTGCGCCTATGCTGGCCCCGCAGGCCGTCAGCCGGGAGCCGCCACCATGCCGGACACCAACCGCAGCTTCGCCGTGATCGGCCTCGGGGCCTTCGGCGGCACTGTGGCCTCCGAACTCGCCCGGTTCGGCAACCATGTGATCGGCATCGATCTCGACGAGCGCCGGGTGGCGCAGATGGCCGACACGCTGGCCGAGGCGCGGATCGCCGACGCCACCGACGAGGCGGCGCTACGCGAGATCGGGCTTGAACAATACGACGTGGCGGTGATCGCCATGGGGCGCGATCTTCAGGCCAGCGTGCTCTGCACCATGAATGCGACCATGGTGGGGGTGAAGCAGGTCTGGGTCAAGGCGCACAGCAAGGTGCATCACCGCATCCTGCTGCGGCTGGGGGCCGACCGGGTGATCCAGCCCGAGCACGAGATCGGCCAGCATGTCGCGCAGATGCTGCACAACCCGGCGGTGCGCGACTACGTAAGCTTGGGCAACGGCTTCCACGTGGTCAACATCGTCGTGCCCGAGCGGCTCGACGGCCGCCCCGCCGCCGCGCTGCGCATGGCCGAGGACCATGCCTTGCAGCCGCTCGGCCTGATGCGGGGGCCGGACTATCTGGCCTGCGATACGCCCGGCCTGCTGCTGCGCAAGGACGACAAGCTGCTGGTGCTGGGCCGCCGCCCCGACCTGCGCCGCTTCGGCGACTCGCTCTGACCGGGGCGGGGCGATGAGAGGCATCCGCCCCTCGCTGCGGCGGCTGGCGCGGATTCCGCCGCCGGTGGCACTGGCACTGATCTATGCGGCGATGATCGTGCTGGGCACCGGGGCGCTGATGCTGCCCTTCGCCTCGGTCCGTGGGCTCGGCTGGATGGAGGCGCTGTTCACCGCCGGGTCCGCCGTCACCATCACCGGGCTTTCGGTGATCGACATTGCGGCGGAACTGACCTTGTTCGGCCAAGCGGTGATTCTGGTGCTGGTGCAAGTCAGCGGCCTCGGGATCATGACCTTCGCGGTGCTGATCCTCGCGGCCTTGGGACTGCCGATGGGCATGACCGGGCGCATCTTTCTGCGCGACGATCTCAAACAGGTCTCGGTGGCGCGGCTGCTCGACCTTGTGCGGGTGATCCTGCGGGTGGTGCTGCTGGCCGAGGCGGTCTGCGCCGCGGCGCTGGTACTGGTGTTCATGCCGCAGGCCGGGTTCTGGCCGGGACTGTGGCATGCGGTGTTCCATGCGGTGATGGCCTTCAACAATGCGGGATTCACGACGCTGCCCGGCGGGCTGGTGCCGCTGGCGGCGCATCCGCTGGTGAATGTCGCGATCCCGCTGACGGTGATCGTCGGCGGGCTCGGCTATGCGGTGCTCTCGGACCTGTTGACGGTGCGCCACTGGAAGCGGTTCTCGCTGCACAGCAAGCTGATGCTGACGGGCACGGCGGCGCTGCTGGCGGTCTCGGTCGCGGGCTTCGTGGCGCTGGAATGGTCGAACCCGGCCACGCTGGGCGGGCACGGGAGCATCGCCGACCGGCTGGCAGTCAGCTGGTTCCAGGCGGTAACCACCCGTAGCGCCGGATTCAACACTGTGGGCATCGGCGATATCGAGGACGGCACCGCGCTGATGTTCATCGCGCTGATGCTGATCGGCGGCGGGCCGACCTCGACCGCGGGCGGGATCAAGATCACCACCTTCATCGTGGTGCTGCTGGCCACCATCGCCTTCTTCCGCCGGCAGGAGCAGCTGCGCGCCTTCGGTCGGGGGATCGGGCTCGAACAGGTGCTGAAGGTGATGGCGCTGACGGCGATCAGCCTGATGCTGGTGTTCCTCGGCAGCTTCCTGCTGGTGGCGACGCATCAGGGTTCGTTCCTCGACGTGCTGTTCGAGGTGGCCAGCGCGCTCGGTTCCAACGGGTTGTCGCGCGGGCTGACCGGCGAGTTGGACGGCTTCGGCCGGGCAGTGATCATAGCGCTGATGTTCGTCGGCCGGATCGGACCCTTGACGCTCGGCTTCTTCCTCACCACCCGGATCGCGCCGCGGGTGCGCTATCCGGCGGGGCAGATCTATCTCGGCTGAAGCAGGCGTCAGATCGCCTTCTTCAAGCTCTCGTCCAGATAGATTTCCCGCAGCCTCCGCGCCACCGGCCCCGGCGTGCCGTCGCCCAGCGCCTGCCCGTCGATCTCGACCACCGGCATAACGAAGGCCGAGGCCGAGGTCGCGAAAGCCTCGTCCGCCGCCTGGGCCTCGGCGATGGTGAAGGGGCGCTCCTCGACCTCCATCTGCGCTTCGGCGGCACAGCGCAGCACGGCGGCGCGGGTGATGCCGTGCAGGATGTCGCTGGAAAGCTGCCGGGTGATGATCCTCCCGCCCTTGACGATATAGGTGTTGTTCGAGGTGCCCTCGGTCACCACCCCGTCCTCGGTCAGCCAAGCATCGTCCGCGCCCGCCTTCTTCGCCATCATCTTGCCCAAGGACGGATACAGCAGCTGCACCGTCTTGATGTCGCGCCGCCCCCAGCGAAGATCGGGGATCGAGATCACCTTCCAGCCGCGCTTCGCCGCCGGGTTGTCGGCCAGCCCCGGCTTCGACTGGGTGAACAGCACCACCGTGGGCGGCGTGCCCTCGGGCGGAAAGGCAAAGTCGCGGTCGCCGGGGTTACCGCGCGTGACCTGAAGATAGATCAGCCCCTCCTCGACGCCATTGCGGGCCACGATCTCGCGGTGGATCGCCAGCCATTCCCCGTCCGTATGCGGATTTTCCATCTCCAGTTCGGCCAGCGACCGGGCCAGCCGGGCGCAATGGCCGGGAAAGTCGATCAGCCTGCCGCCGCCCAGCACGCTTGTCACCTCATAGACCGCATCGGCCATCAGGAAGCCGCGGTCGAAGACCGAGACCCTGGCCTCTTCCTCGGGCAGCCAGTCGCCGTTCACGTGGACAATGCGGCTCATCTCGGTCCCTTCCGTTGTGGCGGGCTTTGCCCCAAGGCGCGCGGGTTCCGGCGGATGCACCCCGGCCGCGTCGAAACAAAGCGCGTGACCCCGGTCTTCGACCAACAGAAGCGGCCCGTCAAGGCCCGTCACCGCGGCCCCCACCCATCCACCGCACCGCACTGCCCCCCGCGATCTCGCAGGTGCAGAATCGCGGCTTGAACCGAGGAGCGCAATAATCTAACCAAGTCACCGACAGTCACGACATATCCTTACCCGGAGCCTGCCGCCATGAGCTTTCGCATCCAGCCCCCCGCGCCCAGCCGCCTGAACCGCTGCCAGCTGTTCGGCCCCGGCTCGCGCCCGGCGATCTTCGAGAAGATGGCGGCGGGCGCGGCCGACGTCATCAACCTCGACCTGGAAGATTCGGTGGCGCCCGGCGACAAGGATCAGGCGCGCGAGAACGTCATCGCCGCCACCCATGACATCGACTGGGGCACCAAGCTTCTGAGCGTGCGGATCAACGCGCTCGACACGCCGTTCTGGTATCGGGATGTGGTCGATCTGCTGGAACGCGCCTCGGACCGGCTCGACCAGATCATGATCCCCAAGGTGGGCTGCGCGGCCGATATCTATGCGGTCGATGCGCTGGTGACGGCGGTGGAGCGGGCCAAGGGCCGGGCGAAACCGATCAGCCTTGAGGTGATCATCGAATCCGCCGCCGGCATCGCCCATGTCGAGGAAATCGCCGCCGCCTCGCCCCGGCTTCAGGCGATGAGCCTCGGCGCCGCCGACTTCGCCGCCTCGATGGGGATGCGGACCACCGGCATCGGCGGCACGCAGGAAAACTACTACATGCTGCACGAGGGCGCCCGGCACTGGTCCGACCCCTGGCACTGGGCGCAGACCGCCATCGTCGCCGCCTGCCGCACCCACGGGGTGCTGCCGGTCGATGGCCCGTTCGGCGACTTCTCGGACGACGAGGGCTTCCGCGCGCAGGCCCGCCGCTCGGCCACGCTGGGGATGGTGGGGAAGTGGGCGATCCACCCGAAGCAGGTGGCGCTGGCGAACGAGGTGTTCACCCCCTCGGCCGAGGTGGTGGCCGAGGCGCGGGAAATCCTTGCCGCGATGGAGGCCGCCAAGGCGCGCGGCGAAGGCGCCACGGTCTACAAGGGCCGACTGGTGGACATCGCCTCGATCCGCCAGGCCGAGGGCATCGTCCGGCAGGCCGAGGCGATCGGCGGCTGACCGGCGCCCCCCGGGAGGGGGGCTCCCGCCCCTTTGTGGCGCGCTTTCGCGCGCGACAAAGCGTTGGGCCCGGCGCCGCGCTTCCGCGCGGCGCGCCTCCGGCGGGAGTAGTTGGGGCAAGATGAAGCACAGCTGCGCTCTTGATGATCTTCATCTTGCCGGAAATACTCTCGGGGGTGAGCCGCGTTAAGAAAGGCTTTCAGCGGCGAACAATTGGGCGCGGAACGCGGCCAAGAGGGGGCAGACGGCCCCCCTTGCCCGGCCAGCCACAGGGCGCGGCCCTTCCCGCCTTCCCCCGCGCCGATTGCATCGCGCCCCCCGTCTGTTAAGAGCGTCGAAGGGTTTCGCGCAGGGTCAGGGCCGATGGATCATTTCCTCTACCGCAACGGGGTGCTTCATGCCGAGGGCGTGGCGATCCCCGCCATTGCCGAGACGGTGGGCACGCCGTTCTATGTCTATTCCACGGCCACGCTGACCCGGCATTACCGTCTGTTCACCGAGGCGCTGGCGCCGCTCCGGCATCTGGTCTGTTTCGCGGTCAAGTCGAACAGCAACCTCGCGGTGCTGCGGGTGCTTGCCGGGCTTGGCGCCGGGATGGATGTGGTCTCGGGCGGCGAATACCGCCGGGCGCAGGCAGCGGGGGTGCCGGGCGAGCGGATCGTCTTTTCCGGCGTCGGCAAGACCCGCGGGGAGATGCGCCTCGCACTTGAAGGCGGTATCCGGCAGTTCAACGTGGAAAGCGAGCCGGAGCTGGAGGCGCTGTCGGAGATCGCCCATGGCATGGGCCTGCGCGCGCCGGTGGCGATCCGCGTCAACCCGGATGTCGATGCGAAGACCCATGAGAAGATCTCGACCGGCAGGAAGGAGAACAAGTTCGGCATCCCGATCTCCCGCGCCCGCGAGGTCTACGCCCTTGCCGCCGCCCTGCCGGGGATCGAGGTCGTGGGCGTGGACGTGCATATCGGCAGCCAGCTGACCGATCTCGCGCCCTTCGAGGAAGCCTATGGCAAACTGGCCGACCTGACCCGCGCGCTGCGGGGCCAGGGGCACGACATCCGCAGGCTCGACCTCGGCGGCGGGCTCGGCATCCCCTATACCCGCTCGAACGAGGTGCCGCCGCTGCCCTCGGATTACGGCGCGCTGGTCAAGCGCACGGTGGGCGATCTCGGCTGCGAGGTGGTGATCGAGCCGGGACGGCTGATCTCCGGCAACGCCGGGCTGCTGGTCGCCTCGGTGATCTATGTCAAGAACGGCGAGGAGCGGGATTTCCTGATCCTCGACGCGGCGATGAACGACCTGCTGCGGCCGTCGATGTATGGCGCGCATCACGATATCGTCGCGGTGGCCGCGCCGCCCGCCGGCGCGCCGACCCGCGCCTTCGATGTGGTCGGGCCGGTCTGCGAGACCGGGGATACCTTCGCCAGGGCGCGGGAACTGCCGCTGCTGGCGGCGGGCGATCTGGTGGCGTTCCGGTCCGCCGGGGCCTACGGCGCGGTGATGGCGTCGGAATACAACACCCGCCCGCTGGTGCCCGAGGTTCTGGTGAAGGACGATCACTTTGCGGTCATAAGGGCGCGTCCGACATTTGACGAAATCCTTGCACGCGATACCATCCCCGAATGGCTGTGACCGCTCCGGTCGCCGCCGGAAAGGTCCGATGACGGAGTTCGACACCACCGAAAGGACAAGGCGCCGCACGCTCTGGCGGTTGCGCGGGCAGGTCAGGCTGGCCCGCGCCGGGCTGGTGGTCGAACGCGCGACACGGGCGTTCTGGCCGGTCTGGACGCTGGTCTTCGCGGCGGTGGCGGCGCTCTCGTTCGGGGTGCAGGACATGGTGTCGCCCGCCGTGGCGCTGGTCGTGGCGGCGGCGGTGGTGCTGGCTGCGCTGGGGTTCGCCATACGCGGCGCACTGCGTTTCCGCTGGCCGCGCCGGGCCGAGGCGATGGCGCGGCTCGACGCGACCATGCCGGGGCGGCCGCTGGCGGCGCTTGAGGATACCCAAGCGATCGGGGCGGGCGATGCGGCCTCGGTCACGGTCTGGCAGGCGCATGTGGCGCGGATGGCCGAACGCGCGGCGCAGGCCCGCGCCCCCGCGCCCGACCTGCGCATCGCCCGCGCCGACCCCTATGCGCTGCGCTACATCGCGCTGACCGCCTTTGCCATGGCGCTGTTATTCGGCACGCTGGGCCGGGTTTCCGAAGTACCGGGGCTGGCGCCCGGCGGGGCTTCGGCGCTGGCGGCCGGGCCGGTGTGGGAGGGCTGGATCCGCCCGCCGGGCCACACGGGCAGGCCGGCGGTCTATCTCAACGACGCCAGCGCGGGCGTGCTGTCGCTGCCGCAGGGCAGCCGGGTGATCCTGCGGCTTTACGGAGAGCCGGGGGCGCTGGCCATCTCCGAGACGGTCTCGGACGCGCCGCTTGGCCGGGAGGCCGCCCATCAGGGCGCGGAATTCGAGATCGCCCGCCCCGGCCGGATCGAGATCGAGGGCCCCGGCGGGCGCGGCTGGGAGATCGCCTTGCTGCCCGACCTGCCGCCCCGGATCGCACCCTTGGGCGATATCGGCCGCGAGGCCGACGGGCGGATGCGGCAGGCGTTCGAGGCGCACGACGATTACGGCGTGGTCGCGGGCCGGGCCGAGGTCACGCTGGACCTGCCGTCGCTCGACCGCCGCCATGGCCTTGTGGCCGAACCCGAACCGCGCGCGCCCTTCGCGCTCGACCTGCCCATGCCCTTCACCGGCGACCGGACCGAATTCACCGAGACCCTGATCGACGACCTGTCGAAACACCCCTGGGCCAACCTGCCGGTCGTCATCCGGCTGATGGCCGAGGACGCCATCGGCCAGACCGGGGAATCGGCGCCGATCCTGGCCCCGCTGCCGGGGCGGCGGTTCTTCGACCCGCTTGCCACCGCGATCATCGAGGCCCGGCGCGATCTGCTCTGGACCACCGGCAACGGCCGCCGCGTGGCGCAGGTGCTGCGGGCGATCACCCACCGGCCCGAGGGCTTCATCCGCAACGAGCGCGCCTTCCTGCGGCTGCGGGTGGCGCTGCGGCAGTTGGAATCCTCGCTCGACCCCGCCTTGTCGCCGGAACTGCGCGACGAACTGGCCGAGGCGCTGTGGGAGATCGCCGATATGGTCGAGCGCGGCGATCTGGCCTCGGCGCTGGAGCGGCTGCGCCGGGCGCAGGACCGGCTGGACGAGGCGATGCGCAACGGCGCGAGCGATTCGGAAATCGCCGAACTGATGCAGGAGCTGCGCGACGCGCTCGACAACTACATGCGGCAGCTTGCCGAGGAATCGCGCGATTCCGACCGCGACATGTCCGAGTTGCAGGGCATGGAGATGACCGGCAACCAGCTTCAGGACCTGCTGGACGAATTGCAGCGGCTGATGGAGGAAGGCCGCATGGCCGAGGCCGCCGAGCTGATGGAGATGCTGCGCCAGCTCATGGAGAACATGCAGGTCACCGAGGGCCCCGGCGGGCAGGGCGGCGGCGAGGGCCAGCAGGCCATGCGCGACCTGGCCGAGACGCTGCGCGACCAGCAGGGGCTGTCCGACGACGCCTTCCGCGAATTGCAGGACCGTTTCAATCCCGGTCAGCAGGGGCAGGGCGAGGAAGGCGAGCAGGGTGAAGGCGGGCAGGGCGAAGGCGGGGGCGGGCAGGGTCTTGCCGACCGGCAGGGCGAGCTGCGCGACCGGCTGCGCGACTTCGACGGCCGCCCGCTGCCCGGCGAGGGCACCGATCGCGGCGAGGCCGGGCGCCGGTCGCTCGACCGGGCGGGCCAGGCGATGGAGGAGGCCGAACGCGCGCTGCGCGACGGCGACATGTCCGGGGCGCTCGACCGGCAGGCCGAGGCGATGGAGGCCCTGCGCGAGGGGATGCGCGATCTGGGCGAGGCGCTGGCCGAGGAGATGCGCCGCGAGGGCGGCGAGCAGGGCACCGAGTTCGGCCGCGCCGATCCCGCGCCGCGCGACCCGCTGGGGCGCGAGCCGGGCCAGATGGGGCGGCTCGGCACCGATCAGGACATGTTGCAGGGCGAAGACGTCTATCGCCGGGCGCAGGATCTGCTGGAAGAACTGCGCCGCCGCTCGGGCGAGCAGGCCCGGCCCGAAGCCGAACTCGACTACCTGCGCCGGTTGCTGGACCGGTTCTGACGGGGAGTCGTTGTTTTTCGGCACTTTTGAAGGCGGTGTCTGTTGGCCGTGCTGGTCGGTATAGCTAGCCGGGGCAATCTATCGCAACAGAGGGCAGCAGCCGGCCAGGGACAACAGTCCGGGCGTCAGCGCCACCTTGCCCTCCTTGGCCGAGGGCCAGACGAACCGGCCCTGCCCCAGCCGCTTCATGAGCTGCCATCGGAGCGCCATTGATGAGGTGGATGTTCTTCCTGCTGTGGGCCAGTCTGCTGATGGCGGGGATTTTCGGATGAACCCGGCCAGCCTCCTTCCTTCGCGATCCGCGACCGCGCGCCCCGATCGGGCGCATGGCGAGGGGGTTGGTCGCCATACGGGTGCCGCCCCGGCGGCGGGCAAAGGTCAGGCCCATGACGGACAGCATGAAGTTTCGGGGGAGGGGCTTCATCGCGGCCCTGGCCGGTCGGGATGACCGAGATCGGCTGGCAGTATGTGCTCCCCGGCTGCGAGCGCCGCCATCCGCCCGCGCGACCTGCGCCGGATGCGAAGGAGGCCGGGCATGAGTAAACGTCGGACCCGCCACGGCGGCCTATTACGGCCCCTCGGGCTACGGCAAGACCACGGCCGCGACCTATTCGATCAATACCTGCGACACCTGCCATGTCGAGGCCAAAGCACTCTGGACCACGAAGATGCTGCTGGTAGAGATCGTCCGGGAACTGGGGCTGAAGCCCGCACGCACCCAGCCCGAACTGTTTGACCAGGCGGCGCAGGCGCTCGGCGAGAGCGGCCGTCCGCTGCTCCTGGACGAGGCCCACCACCTCAACCAAACCAAGGAGACTGACAATGGCCTACCTCAACGACCGGGTGCTCGACCTCGGGCTCAACGTGCTGACCACCGAGGCGGACGCTCTGCACATCTGTAGCGCGGCGCGTCCACCTATGCCCAGGCCACCGACACGCTGTCGCCGGGCGTGATCGCGTTCCCCACCGTCCCGGCCCCGGCGGTCGGCACCCCGGACGGGCGGCCGTCATCATCGCACCCGTCGCCACGTCCACCGGCACCGTGACCGCGACCGGCACCGCGACGCATTACGCCCTCGTGGATGGTATCCTGCTCCCCGCGACGCAGGGGACACAGGCCGCTGGCGGCGGGCGCGGGGCGGGCGGCGCCGACGAGCTGCCCGGCGGCAGTCTCACCACGCCCCGGCCGATAGTCACCGGCGCGCCACTGGGGCAGAGGCACGGGACAGGCGGCGCGGTCCTCGCTACGCCTGCACCTCTGGTCACCGGGGGCGCAATCCGACAGGCGCACGGCCTCGGTCAGCGGCACAGGCTGGCGGGTGGCGTGGTCGAGACCGGGCGGCGGTCGTCACCGGCAGCCCCGTCGCCCAGGACCATACCCTTTCCGGCCCTCGGGGCGCTCAAACCACTCTGGATGGCCATTTCAGGCACATGTGCAAGACTCTTCAGCCCCTCACGCGCCCGCCCGTCCCTTCCTGCCAAGCCCCTGTATCGTCGCCGATTTTCACGTCTTCCGGGCAGTTCCCACCTGATCCCGTATATGTGCAGATATCTCTGTCAACTTGCAGCCAGTGAACGTTGACAAAGATATCTGCAGTAAGCCGGGATCAGGTGGGAAAAGCCGGGAACGGGTGAAAACCGGCGACGATACAGGGGCTTAGAGGGGATGGGCGGGTGGGCGCGTGAGGGGCTGGAGAGTCTTGCACATGTGCCTGAAATGGCCATCCAGAGTGGTTTGAGCGCCCCGAGGGCCGGAAAGGGTATGTGCGGGCGAGGACCGTTTAACCATCCGTAAACAAAGGAAAAACGGGCTGCGAATACCGGAAGTCCGAGCGCCGGGGCGGCCTGACAGGCTCCCGGAACCTGCAAATCGGGTTGCATGTTGAAATAGCAGTTGCAGGTTGGCGAATTCACGCGATGAAACATATACTTAGGAACATCGAGAGGTCAGACCCCGACACTTCCAACCTGCAACTGATTTTCGCCTACAGGGCCCGTCAGAGGTCGAAATTCGAGACCAGAAGCTCACCCCAGTCACCGGCCCGGCCGGAGCCCGCTCGCTTGGCAATGCTGTAGGTGACACGGACCGGCTCGATGTGCGCCCAGGCGAAAAGGTCGCGGATCTCCGGCACATCGTTTATCGACATCAGGAACCGGCCCTGGACCGCCGCGAGTTGCTCGGCCATGTGCCGGAAATCCTCGCGTGCGAAAAGTGCCTTGCCGTAGTCGTCCTCGCAGCCCCAGTAGGGTGGATCGAGATAGAACAGCGTGTCCGGGCTGTCGTATCGGCGGAGAAAGTCCGACCAGTCGAGGCATTCGATGACGACGCCAGCGAGGCGGGTGTGCAGGTCTTCAAGCATCGGCTCCAGCGTGGTGAGATTGAAGCGGGCGGGCCGCTCCTTCGTCACACCGAAGTTGGCCCCGCTGACCTTGCCCCCGAACGCCGTCCGCTGGAGGTAGAGGAACCGCGCAGCGCGCTCCAGATCGGTCAGCGTTTCGGGGTCTGTCCTGACCAGGCGCTCGAACTCTGCCCGCGTCGTCAGCTGGAACCGGAGCGTGTCCAGGAACTGCGGGTAGTGACGCTGCAGGATGCGGAACAGGTTGCTGACATCCCGGCCCTTGTCGTTGATCACCTCGGCCCTCGGCCGAGCCGCCCGGCGCAGGAATATGCCTCCCATACCGACGAACGGTTCGGCATAGGTCACGCAGGGCGTGGCGTCGATCAGGGCGCAGATTCGGCGGGCGAGGTTTCGCTTGCCACCCAGCCATGGGGCAATGGGCGCGATCGGTTCAACGGGGGTTAAAGGGGTGTTCACGGGGGTGTTCCTGCTGTTCCGGGGAACCTGTTGCGAACAACAGGCATCGGGAACATAGCATGAACAAGAGCGGGTATGATACCCGTTCAGGCAGGGGACGAACCCCGTGTTCAGTCGGGGTCGACCCCGTCGAGGCGCTGCAGTTCTTCAGGGGTCAGCGCCGCCTGGAGAACCGCTTCGACCTCGGGCAGATAGGATCGCCACATCGGCGCGCCCTCGAACCGGGTGTTCTCGGGGTTGCCAGCGAGACGGCAGAGCGCCCGCGCTGCGCGTTCCCGAGGGGGTTGTGTGCGTTGCATGGTTCCTCCTCGGAACTCAGGTGCAATATGGCGTGATCTCTTCTAACGCCTGGGCGAGCCCGCTGGTATCGAACTCCATGAAATAGCCGCCACTACGGGCCACAAAGACGCTCGAAGTGGCCTCTTCCGAGAGGATTGTGGCGACCACTTCGCGCCCACGATCAAACTCCACCACCCCTCCGGTGAATGGAATCTTCCAGTCAGACTTAACCGAGGGCGCGCGCCCCGCTCGCCACTCGACTTCGACAATATCTCCACGCGCGCCCAGGCGCACGCCCGCCCAGATGAGCGCAGCGCGAAGAGGCTCGCCTTCCCTGCAAAGGAACATGAGTACGGTTCTACGGTTGGAAATCGAAATGCCATGCTCCAGCACATCCGTGAACGGATCGGCCTTGTTTGAATAATTCCATGTTTGTCCCTGTGCTGAGGACGGCAACGGCGTCCATCCGAGCACGAGAGCAAGCGCCAGCACATACCCCGCCCGCATCGGCATCACTCCTTTACCGTATGCCCCCACCACATCACCTTGCCGATGATATCGATCGCCTCGATCTGGGCACCAGTGCGAACTTCCGGGGCGAATTCTAGATTGTCCGAGATCAGCATCAACACGCCCGTTTCCGGTCGCTCGATCCGCTTCACCCGTGCCTCGCCATCTTCGATGAGGGCAAAGATCGGCGCTCGACGCTGGTCCGATGCCCCCCGTCGCCTTACCGGCGGCTCGCGCTTAGATGTATCGACCAGAAGAAGATCACGATCATCTATTGTTGGCCACATGCTCAGCCCGCAGGCGCGCACCAGCCGGGCAGAGGATGGCGATACCCTGATCCGTTTTAGCCAGTCACGCCGGAAAGCGAGGTGGCCGACGATCTCCTCTGAACTGTTTTCTACCCCACCACCTGCGGACAGCATGACCTCGTGCAGAGGGATGTCGGCGAAGTCCGCCCCGCGAAGAGTTACGTTCGTGACCCTGCCGGTATCGACCGGCTTGCCCAAAGTGAGGGAGAGACCAAGTTCTGCCAGGAGCACGTCCAGCCGGTCAGCCGTGGGCAAGCTCCCCTTTCTCAAATTCTTGAACAGCCCTTCGCTGCTGCCCAACCGCCGCGCGAACTGCGCTTCGCTCTCTCCGGCGGCCTCTGCGCGCGCCTCAAGGCGCGCCAGCAGGTCAGCGGTAAACGCCTTCTTATCTGCCAAGGAGTCAATCATCCGGCGCAAGATAAACTTATCTCAATGATTCGGATACGGATAACTTTATCTTGCACAAGATAAGATAATCCGACATGGTGGCGCCATGCACAGCGACACCTATCAGCACCTCATTTCGCTCTGTGATGCGCTCGCGAGCCACACGAACGTCAGCCATTGGCGCGTGGCATTCAGGGTCCGCGGCGATGGCCAGTTCTTCTCGCGGCTCCGCAAGGGCGGGGGCTGCACAGCCAAAACGGCAGCGCGGACCTTGCAGTGGTTCTCCGACCACTGGCCCACCGACCTTGAATGGCCCCGCGACATCCCGCGCCCCCCGAAATCAGAGGAGGCCGCGTGATGCCGACGATGGACGAAATCATGCGCCGGGCCTTGGAGGCCGACGACATCCGCGCCGAAACCGAGCGCGTCATCTGCGAGTTGCGCGATGAGAACGGGCGTCAGGGAGGCGATATGCGCGCCTTCGACATACTTCTGTGCTCCCACCTCGGCTGGCTGGCTCACGCGATCCCGGTCAGGAAGGCAGGGTCGAATCCGTCAGATAAACCCGTCGAAGTCCCGGCGACGGGTGGACGCA